>JAJDBK010000046.1 GCA_029261405.1 Nitrospinaceae bacterium | reverse complement strand
CCTGCCCACGATAACGGGCGCGAGACGGCATTCTGGCAAACACACCTTCATATGGCATCCGCACTTTCGTTAACCATTTGTCACGCCTGCGATCTTTCCCTTTCATGTTGTTTTTCAAAATAACTCCACTATGGCAACCACGAGCCTTGATCACTCGTTGCCTGTCACCCCCACAGTAAGCTTTGTCGGCAAACACCGATCCGGGCAAACATGTTTCAATGCCTTGCCATCAGCTATGTTGGCAGGTGTCATCGCAACCCTGGTGATAACACCACTACTTTATCCGCGCTATACTTACCTACATTCGTGTTGTCAAATTTCTTCAAACCATCGCTGATAGACTTGTCGCGCTCTGTCCATAAAGCCGTTTTGCTGATGATCACTGTTGAATCTATGAAGTGGAAAAACATCGCTGACGACGCCACTGGCTCTCATCTGAGACACGACAAGATTGAATATCTTCGCTACGTTATTTGTGCCAGGACGGTCGCGCAATTTGCCAGTCGTTCCAGGTTTTGAGTAGAGGCTCGTAAAATCCGTCAGCAATGGTTTGATATTTAGAACGGCGGCGATTTTCCGATATGGATGGTCAGCGCGCAACAGTGACTCGCAGGTGGTATTGGTAAGCATGAGTTGTTCTCTTTTCAGGATCGACATAGCGATGATCAATAATACAAGTTTGGTATGGGCAAGAAATGTACAGTATGAATATTATGCCACACTCAAAGACGAATTGCTATTCGGCGACAGGCCCTCTAACGGACATTGGTATGCCGGAGATGGACGGGTTGGAACTGCTCCAGACCCTCAAGGCCAATCCGGAAACGCATTCGCTTCCCGTGATTGTTCTCACCGGAAGTGAGGACATGCAAAGCCAGGAAAAGGCGTTGAAACTGGGCGCTGACGATTTTATCGTCAAGCCGGTTACGGAGAACGATTTGCTTCCCAGGATCAATCGACTCCTGCGTAAGGTGTAGCGGGAAAAAACAGACTAACCAGATCTTTCATCCGCTGGTTACATTAATGTTGTTGCAGTAAAGGAGGGGCCATGCATTCCAAGGCTATTTGCATCCGTGGGATATCGACAGGAACCGGCGCGCTTGTGACGCTTCTGATGGCGGCGTTTTCCGCATCCGCGCCTGCGCATGGTGAGGAAGAAGTCACGCATCTTGAGACCGTAGTTATAACCGCTGAAAAGATCGAAGAGGACCTGCAAAAGGCGCCAATCTCTGTGACGGCGCTTTCGGGGGACGATCTAAAGGAATCGGGGGTAGGAAACACCATGGACTTGCCTATGCGCGCTCCCGGTTTCCTGTTTTCTACGAACGCAATGATCGGAATGCCATACATTCGCGGAGTTGGATCGGATATTGTTTCTATAGGTAGCGACGCGACAATCGGCGTTTTTGTGGACGGAGTATACCAATCCAGGGCGGTGGCTACATTGGTCGACCTGTATGATGTCGAACGTGTCGAGCTTGTGCGCGGCCCGCAAGGGACCATCTACGGCAGAAACGTTATGGGCGGAGCGCTGAATATCGTATCGAAAACACCCGGCCCCGATTTTTCCGCCGCCGCCGATCTCATATACGGTACTTACGGAACAAAACGAGGCGAAGCTGTGGTGAACGCTCCTCTTGCCGGGGATAAGGTTTTTGTGCGTTTGTCCGGCATGGGTACCTCAAGCGACGGGTACACGGATGTCGTCAACCTCGGAACACACAACGATGGCGAAAATCTGTGGGGAACTCGTGACCAGTTGTTATGGTTACTCTCTGATAAGTTAGAGCTACTACTAAGCGCGGACACGCTTGAAGAGAATAGTTCGCGCGCTGGGCCCTAAACTGAATGGCGATTATCCTTCGCCCCCTTTGGACCTTTTTGGAGGAACCAACCCGGACGATTCCAGAGAGGTCTACAGCAACCTTGAAAACGGGGTAGATGTCAAAGAGGGGGGCGCGAGCGCCAAATTAAACTGGTATACAGACACAACTACCCTTACTTCCCTGACCGCGTTTCGTGAAACTGATTTTCACGCGTTGTTGGACGGTGATACCACTGAAATCGACTACTCGTATTCTGAACCGAACGAAAACTCGCGAACTATTACTCAGGAGTTCCAGCTCTCCTCTTCCGACGAGGGGCCGCTGATGTGGCTTGGCGGTCTTTTCTTCTTGCGTGAAGACGCCAGCCAGGAGGTCGAATTCGGTATAACGCCATTCGATATTCTCATCAATACTTTCGCAGAAAGCAAAGTTGATTCCCACGCGGCCTTCGGCCAGGTATCGTACCAGCTCACGAAACGGACAAACATTGTGGGCGGCCTTCGTTACAGCGTGGAAAAGAAACAGCACATCCTTCGAAACGGCGCCACCGACGGGCCTGTCATAGACGATAGTGAGAAACAGTGGAGCGCGCTTATGCCCCGGTTTGTCCTGGAACACTCGCCGGGCATCGACACAATGACCTACATTTCCGTCACGCGCGGGTTCAAAAGCGGAGGTTTCAACTCCGCCGGTATTGGAGAACAGTTCGATCCGGAATATCTTTGGAGTTACGAAACGGGAATTAAAACCTCTCTGAATGACGGGCGGCTTCGGTTAAACGCCGCCGCCTTTTATTACGACTACACTGATATGCAGGTACAACGCATACTTGAGGACGCGCCTTCCGTTTTTTTGCTGGAAAACGCGGCAAAGGCTGAGGTTAGGGGTGGTGAAATAGAGATCTTTTGGCGACCGACGCCGGGACTGGGGATAGATTTCGCCGCCGCTTTCCTTGACTCGAAGTATACCGAATATATATCTGTTGACCCTGATGGACCGGAACCTGCTGTTAACCAGGATTTAGCGGGCAGGATTCTGCCCCGGGCGCCAAAAGTATCAGCCTATGCCGGTATCGAGTACACCAGGCCGGTAAATGGGTATGGCGCATTGTCCACGCGGGTGGACTGGAAATATCAGTCGGAGACTTTTTTCAGTCAGTTCAATTCTGAAGGTGTAAAACAGGAGGCGTTCCATCTTCTCGACGCGCGGGTAGCGTTTAATAGCGCCAACGGGAAATGGAAACTAGCATTATGGGGGAAGAACCTGCTCGACACACTCTATCGTCAGAACGTCATCCGAGCCACGCAGATTGTCGGTACGTTGGACTTTTGGGGCGCGCCACGGACTCTTGGACTCCAGCTTGCATGGGCGTATTAACCGGGACGCTGATTACGATGGAGCTTCGGAGCTATATGTTGAAAAACTCACTCATGCGCCCTACCGTCTTAATGTAAAGAACAGCGGGAAACCAGAAAAAACCGTTGCCAACGGCCCATTGCCATAACTTGGTTTCCCCGGAGTCCCGGTTATCTGAATTGATCCACCATAATCCAAGCCTCTTTATTTTTTGAAGAATCAGATAATAGAATTAGTCGCTCCTGAAAAAGCACCATAATCCTATAAACATTGAATATTCTCAACTTCACTAAGGTTATAATATTGCCATGTAATCACCAATATCTTTTAAAACCTGTAGATTATTCATTGAAATTCAAACTTGAATCTGACCAGATTGATATTTTCTCCATCCCCATCGAAAAGATAATCAACATGTCCCATTCTCTTTGCAAACTGGCAAACGAGACCGACTGGCGCCGGCTTGACGTTCAATTCGGTCGGTTTTATTGCCCTGACAATGGTCGCCCCGCCAAACCAACCCGATTGATGGTGGGGCTGCAATATCTCAAGTTCACTTTCAATCTTGGCGATGAAGAGTAGTTTTACACATCTCAACGTAGATACTACTTGTTCAGGATAAAGCGATAACTCACCCCACCGCCGCCACCCTTTGCCACCGAATGCGATAGAGCCGTTGATTGGTCATGTGAACAACGATGGTAGTATGGGACGTAACTACCTGAAAGGGACCGAAGGGGAGAAGATAAACGCGATACTTTCAGGGTGCGGTTATAATCCGGGAAAGATCCTCCGGGATCTTTTATCGTCTCTCATTACGAGGTGGCGATTTTCAACTCAGAGCTACATGGTTACGATAACTTATATTAAGGCCGCCTGGAAAACAGGGGCTCTTCAGGGACAACTATTTAACAGTGGGAGATATGAGAGCGGAACTGACTCTTGACCAGAATCGTGAGGGCTACAGGTTCAGCCAGGACTCTTTTGCCCTAGCCGGATTTTTCGACGCCACAGGGGTAACCCGCGTTCTGGACATCGGGACCGGTGCGGGGGTCGTCTCTGCGCTGATTGGCCGAAAATACCAGAGCGTTAAAATCACGGGGCTTGAGATAGATCCCGAAACAGCGTTTCAGGCGTCAAGCAATTTCAGAAGCTCAGGATTGGAGAATGTCACTGCTGTTATAGGTGACCTCCGGCTGGCTGACCGGTTTTTCCGCAGGGGCAAATTCTGCGCTGTTCTCTGCAACCCCCCCTATTTCAAAGCCGGAACCGGAAGGTTAAGCCCCAACAAAAAGAGAGCTGTGGCTCGTCACGAAATAAGCATGACTCTTGTCGATCTTGTGGAAAAATCGACCTTTCTGCTTAAACCGGGGGGCGCGTTGCTGATTACCATGATCTGTCAGCGAAGGGCTGAATATGTATCTCTGTTACAAAAACAGGGTTTTTCCGAAACCCGATACAGGGAGGTTTTGACGGTCAAAACAGGCTCTGCGAAAATCTTCCTGTCCGAAGCGCGACTCGGTGTTTTTCCAAAGTCCGTAATCGAACCTCCACTTCTCCTGAGATCAACAGATGGCGATTCCGCTGAATACCTCCATATGCTAGAAGAGCTTTCCTGACATATGGACGTAACGGCTGGTCCACTCCTGGTTCTGGGCGGACCTACCGCCTCAGGTAAAACCGGGGCAGGTGTACTTCTGGCGAAAAAACTTGGCGCAGAGATCATCTCCGCCGATTCGGTTCAGTTTTACAAAGGTTTCGACATAGGCGCCGCCAAACCGGACAAATCAGAGCTTGCCGCTGTACCACACCACATGATCGACACCGCTGGCCCCTTCGATACGGAGTATACGGTTGTAAGATTTAACGTCTCCGCCGGGAAGATCGCACGTACGCTGATCGGAGAGGGGAAACTTCCCCTGGTGGTAGGCGGCTCCGGCCTCTATATAAAATCCTTGCTGGAAAATTTCAGCGGGGCCGTAAAGGTCAATGACGAGGCTGAGCGGAAAATGGACGATATCGTAGAAACAAAAGGTCAGATCGGCCTTCACTATATGGCCATGGAAATCGACCCCGCCTGGACAATAAAAGTCCATGCAAACGACACTTTCAGAACCAGGCGGATTGTCGGGGTCTATCTCACCTGCGGGAAAAGGATGAGCGACCTCTTTGCCGAAAGGCCGACCCCATCCCCCTTCAATCATCTGATGGTTGTTCTGCAACCGGAACGGGCCGACCTTTATCGCAGGATTGAGGAGCGGGTCGATCATTGTCTGGCCAACGGATGGCGTGATGAGGTGAAGACTCTCATAAAGTTGGGATATACTAGAGAGCGCCGGGCGATGAAATCACTCGGGTACAAGATACTTTATGCCGAGCTTGAAGGTGAACACGACCCTGATCAGTCGGCGGGAATGATAAAAAAAGAGACAAAAGCCTTTGCAAAACGGCAGGTTACATGGTTTCGCAAGGTGAAGGGCGCTGTTTTCATACCTGTTAACAGCAACGACACGCCCGAGACGGTGGCCAATTCGATTCTGGAGCGCGATGAAGTCAGAAAGTTTCTCGATTCCACCGGTCTGTAGAATTTTTTTCGCCATATCCATGGTCATCCTGTTTTTCGCCGGAGACTCGTTCAGCAAGGATATTTCGCATGTCACCCTTTCAGACGAGAGCAAAGCAGAGCTTGAAAAGTATCGTTTAGCTCTCGAATCGATCGATATCTACCCGGTAAAATCAGAGCTTATGTTAGAGGATCTGGCGGGATCAGGTTTCATGCTTGCAGATTACGCCGCCCTCGATCTCGCCCGGAATTACCTGAAAAGAGGCGATAGCGAAAGCGGTATTGCAACCCTCGAAAAATTTCTGGAGAGAAGAATGAAATCACCCCTGACTCCGATTATGAACTCGGAGCTTATCAGGGCTTCCTGTGAAAAGATCGAGTCGAAACGGTGCGCAAAATATTTGAAAATCGGGAGAATAACCGACTCTTTTGCGCCTGAGCGATCTTACCTTGAGGCTATGCGTCTTGAGGCTGTTGGTAAAAAGATGAAAGCGTACCGCGCTCACCAGAAGGTCTATTACGGATACCCGAACTCCCCCTTCGCCAACAAGAGTTTTACAGCCACGTCACGCTTGCACAGCAGTACCGATCTCGATTATCCATACGCCACTTTCGATGAGAGGATGGGCAGGGTCGAGAAACTGGTCAAGGCGTATAAATACGACCGGGCCATTACCGACCTTGAAAAGATAAGCAAAATTCCCTACTCACCTGCGCGTAGCGAAAAGGCCGCCTTCAGGCTTGCTGAAGTAAAAAGGATGGCGCGAAGGAGAGTGGAAGCGAAGGCGGATTATATAAAATTCCTTAAACGGTACCCGAACAGCGGACTTAAAAGTCAGGCGCATTACGATATAGCAAGGATCGACTGGAACCTCAACAGTGACAAGACAGCGATAGAGCGGCTCACCATGCTGTTAAAAAAAGGCCTTTCCAAAGAGATAAAAATAAACTCCCTCTTTATCCTCGGAAAAATCGCCGAATCGAACGAATCGTACCCGGACGCTCGCAAATATTTTACGTCGGCGCTGAAGTTACGGCCCTGGATCGCCATGGAGAAAGAGCTGAGATGGCGAATCGGCTGGTTCCATTTTATCGAGGGGAATTACAATGAAGCCGGAGACGCTTTCACCTCTGGCGCCAGAAGGATTCCAGCCGACGAAAGGGATGGCCGGTTTCTGTTTTGGGCTCGAAAATCGTATGAGATGGCCGGAGAGAGCGGAAAAGCCGAGAAGGCGAAAAACGAACTGACAAAATTTTTCCCGCATACCTACTACGGAGCCACGGTAAATGCCGACAACAAAAACCGGGTACTTTCCCCTGCAGGGCCGGGTTCCATAAATAGCGCGGTAGGTTTTAACGAAGCCACACGCCTCTCAAACCGACAAAAGCGGATATATCGTCGCTACAAGGGACTTCTTCTGGTCGGCAAACCGGAAGAGGCCAGGCGGGAGGCGAACCTGCTCTGCAAAGGGTTGCGCGTGACCCAAAGTTCCGCTTTGTGGATGGGGAATCTTTACAAGGCGACAGGTAACTCTCGCAAGTCGATCACACTTCAGAGTCTTGTTTTGACGACCCTCGACAGGAAAGACGATTTTACCGATCCGTTCTGGCGAGCCTACTACCCGACAGACCACTTACAACTGATACAGGATGAGTCGAAAATCGCCGGTGTTGATCCGTTTCTGACGTTGTCGATTATCAGACAGGAATCGGCCTTTGACCAGACCTCACGCTCCACCGCTGACGCGCGAGGTCTGATGCAGATAATCCCACCCACAGGTGAGCGGTTGTATAAAGAATCGGGTTTAAAGGGATCTTTTAATTCGGCGAACCTGTTTGAACCCGGGTTAAACATAAAGCTGGGGGTCTTTTATCTACGCAAACTACTCAATCGTTATCAAAAAAGCCTTACCCACGCTTTGGCGGCCTATAACGCCGGGGAGAGCGCTGTTGATAAGTGGCGTATACGTTTTGGTGATATCCCGGATGAGCGGTTCACCGAAATGATACCTTATGCCGAGACGAGGGAGTATGTGAAAAAAGTGAAACGAAATCTTGCGCTCTACCGGGCGATCTACGGAGAATAACCGCAATGTTTGATGTAGTAATTAAAGGCGGCCTCCTGGTCGATGGAGTGTCGGATACGGAATATAAGGCGGATATCGCCATAACGGGCGATCTTATTTCGGCTATCGAAAACGATATTCCGGCCCGGAAGGCAAGGGTCGTTATCGATGCGGAAGGGCAAGTGGTCGCCCCCGGTTTTGTAGACCCGCATTCCCACTCCGATTATTACCTGATTATAGATAACCGGGCCGAATCGAAACTCCTGCAGGGTGTGACCACCGAAATCGGCGGCAATTGCGGTTATTCCGCCGCTCCCATGGATGGCGCGTTGCGCGAGATGCGGGCAAAAGATTACAAGGAGCAGTTCGGGATCGACGTAACCTGGCGGTCTCTTGATGAATATTTTAAAAAACTTGCCGCGTCAAAACCGGCTATCAATTTCGGCGCCCTTCTGGGGTACAATACCATACGCGGATCGGTGATGGGTTTCGAGGACCGGGCGCCTACAGCCGATGAGATGGGACGGATAAAAGAGATGATCGGCGCGAACCTCGATCAGGGGGGACTGGGAGTCTCCGCCGGTCTGGTATATCCCCCCGCCTGTTACGCAAAAGAGGATGAACTCATCGAGGCGTTGGGTGAGGTAGCAAAACGGGGAAAGGTATTCACCACCCATATCCGTTCCGAAGGGCCGGGACTGCTCGACTCGTTGGGCGAGGTAACGCGGATCGCCAAAGGGTCGGGGGTAAAACTACAGGTCTCTCACCTCAAAACGGCTGGCAAAGCGAACTGGCGCAAGGTCGTCAGGGCAATTGAAATTCTGGAGCGGGCCAGAGCCGACGGTGTGGAGCTGATGGCGGATCGATACCCGTACCTCGCTTCCAACACCGGGCTACAAGTGGTACTGCCGGACCGGGCTTTTGATGGCGGGAGAGATAACCTGATCGAAAAGCTGAAAGATAAAAACGAAAGAGCCGCTTTTAAAGAAGAGATTTTGCAAAACCACCCGGAACCTGAATATTGGGATGAGGTGATGGTGGCGCAGGTGACAAAAGAGAAGAACAAGGATCTTGAAGGTTTGACTGTGGCTCAAGGCGCAAAAAAACGGGGTAAAGGGATATTCGATTTTATCTTCGATCTTCTCGTCGAGGAGTCGGCTAACGTCGAAGCGATCTATTTTGTCATGTGCCAGGAGAATATGGATCTGATAATGAAAAAACCGTGGGTGACACTAGGCTCCGACGCAGGCGCCAGAAATGTTGACGGGCCGCTGGCCATAGGGAAACCCCACCCCAGAACGTTCGGCTCTTTTCCTGCGTTTTTCGCACGGTATGTAAACGACACAAAAACCTTCACCCTGCCAGAGGCGATAAAAAAGACTTCAACGATGGCGTGTGATTTTTTCGGTTTAACAGGCCGTGGCAGGTTGGCAACCGGAAATTTTGCCGACGTAGTGGTCTTCGACCCGAACAAAATGGCGGATAACTCCACCTACACCGACCCGCTAAACTACCCGACCGGCGTGTCGCACGTCTTCGTAAACGGTCTACACGCAGTGAAAGACGGATGCCCCACCGGCCTTAACGGCGGACGAGCTGTTACGTCGTGATAAACTACTGTCAGGAAGGTAAATAAAGAAACAATGGGACTGTTTGAACGTTATCTGACTCTCTGGGTCGGCGCTTGCATCGTGGCTGGTGTAGTGTTGGGACATTTTCTCCCGGCCCCTTTCCATACCCTTGGCCGGATGGAATTTGCACAGGTCAACATCCCGGTTGCCATCCTTATCTGGGTGATGATAATTCCGATGTTGTTGAAGGTAGACCTCCACGCCTTGGGAGGGGTCCGCAAACATTGGCGAGGAGTAGGAGTAACCCTCTTTGTAAACTGGCTGATTAAACCGTTCTCAATGGCGTTGCTTGCGTGGATATTTATTGACGGATTCTTTCGCCCTTGGCTTCCAGCGGAGCAGGTCGAGTCGTATATCGCCGGTCTTATCCTTCTCGCCGCCGCTCCCTGCACAGCGATGGTCTTTGTCTGGAGTAATCTTTCTGAAGGAGAACCCCACTTTACTCTCAGTCAGGTCGCGTTGAATGACATCATCATGATTTTCGCCTTCGCTCCTGTTGTCGGCCTACTGCTCGGCCTGTCGTCAATCACAGTTCCATGGGACACCCTGTTTCTTTCCGTCGTTCTCTACATCGTCATCCCACTAATCATAGCTAACATTTGGCGTTGGATTATTTATCGCGGAGATCATAAAGAGCGTAGGCTGGAAAAGATACTCAAGACTCTACACACTTGGTCTCTCTTTGCGTTGCTGACCACACTTGTCCTGCTTTTCGGGTTTCAGGGGGAGCGGATTCTTGAACAGCCTATGGTAATCGCGATACTGGCTGTACCTATTCTCATTCAGGTCTTCTTCAATTCAGGATTGGCATACCTGCTGAATCGGGCCGTCCGTTCTCCTCACTGCGTTGCCGGCCCTTCAGCCCTTATCGGGGCCAGCAACTTCTTCGAGCTTGCGGTGGCTGTCGCTATTTCGATATTTGGCTTCTCATCGGGCGCCGCTTTGGCAACAGTTGTCGGAGTCCTCATCGAAGTTCCGGTCATGCTCTTGGCGGTAGGTATTGTTAACCGGACGCAGGGTTGGTATGAAAGGCGTGAAGGTGTGGTTCCTAATGAAGTATGTTGCCCGGGAGTCGATGGGACTTAATCCGAATGTTTCATGAGTGATCTACTCCGCTAAACAGGCATTACTTGTAACATTTGCCTGAACGTGGTAAAAAGTAACATGGTGATGGCTGGACTTTATCTAAATGAAAAGAATTTGACGAAACCTGCGTTTATCAGAAAAAATCGAGGCCCGTTCGGCTTTGTCATATTTGCGTTCATTCTCTTGGTCTCCGCGCAAGCCTTTGCCATGAGTCACATGGACCATGACGATCATATGGGGCATGGAGACCATACCGCCTCCATGCAACCTGCCAAAGTCGTTAATCCTGTTGAAAAAGAGATAACCACTTCCGATATTGAGCAGGTTTTTCTTGCCATGAAAGCTGGTGGTAACGGCACGGTCTGTCCTCATCACGGTAACGGTGAGCTTTGCCGGTGTCCGGTCAAAAGCCAGCTTATGATAAAGAATAATGGGCGCTGTATCAAAACAGGCGGTAAAGCGTTCCCTGCGAATGGAGGTGTCACATCACCTCTCTATAAAATAGATTATACGGTTCCTACGATGAGCGTTTCCGCTCCTGAAACGGAAAGCCGCCTCAATGGGACTGTCAGATACATCCTACCTTCACGCCTGGATGGACCGGAATCCCCTCCTCCTGAATTTCTGTAAGAAGCGGGCTCACCACCACATCCCCTCTTCGCAACCGAAGTAGTTTACCCACTACAGGTCGGTTTTGCGTCAGAGTTATATACCCAATCGCCGGTGGTGAGCCTTGTGGATCAAGACACGTTACAGAAAATCAAACCATTATTCGGAGGAACAGAAATGAATAGACGTGAAATGATTGCAGGAATGGGAACCTTGGCTGTTACAGCCGGGGCTGTCATGACAGGAACCGCTTTCGCCGGGGACCACAGTCATATGGGTCATACAACCGGCCCGAACAAGATAAGCCAGACCGCTCTTGATTGTGTAAACACGGGTCAGGCGTGCATCCAGCACTGCCTCGAGAACTTTCAGGTACCGGGCTTCGCCGAGTGCGCCATGAGCGTTATCGAACTTAACGCCATGTGTACGGCGTTGGCTCAGTTGGCCAACTCGAAATCAAAAAGACTCAAGCAGGTGGCCGCTCTCTCCATCGAATTCTGCAACGCTTGCGAGAAAGAGTGTCGCAAACATGAGAAGGATCACGCCTTGTGCAAGGCGTGCGCCGACGCTTGTGTTAAATGCGCAACGGAATGCAAGAAAATCGCCGCGTAAATTGCGGTTTAAAAACTAAAAAATTCGGACGACTTTCTGCGATCAGGTCGCATGACCGTCCGATAATCTGGAGTATATATACAGTGTTCAGAAATTTTAATTTAGCGTTTATAACCCTGGCTCTCTTTTTGGGCGCTTGCGGTGGAGGAAGTTCGAGCGATTCGGATAGCTCTGGAGCCTCCGCTTACACCATAACCTTCTCTGAAGACTCGATGCAGGCTGAAGGGAGATCGGTTATATCGTTCACCATCGCAGACAGTAGCGGTAATGGTATTGCCGGATTAGGTCCGGCTGTATCAACGTGGATGGAGATGGAGACGAAGAACCATTCCACACCTATGAGTGAAGTGACCGACAACGGGGACGGTAGCTACACCGTTGAAATCTACTACCTGATGTCCTCCACCATGAACGGAATGAGCATGGGAACATGGCATGTCGATGTTACTGTGGGCGACCAGATGGCCTCCCACTACCCGGAAGTTATGATGTCTATGGGTGATACCACCAAAGTAACGCTCAAGAACGACTCAGATCAGTTCGCCGGAATGCTAGGCCCCGAAACTCGAAGTTATTTTATTTTTCTCGAGTCGTGCGGCGGTTCCATGCAGGATAACCTGTTTGAAGTTTACCTCGCGACAAGGGACAGCATGATGAGCCACCCACCGGTCTACACCGGGCAAACCCTGCACGATGCTGGTAGCCATGAAATGGCTATTTCAGGTGTGACTATCGAAGCCTCCTCCGACAACGGCGCCACCTGGTGGACCATGACCCAGATGGGTGGAGGTATGTTCTCAATCTCAGGTCTCGACGGTATGGTTGACGGGGTTCAGGGAACCATTCTCGTGAAGCTTGCAGTCAACGGTGTTCAGTACAGCACAGATGGCGCCACCGCATCCGGGGAGAACGCCTACCAGACTTTTAGCGTCACCCCCGGATCTTCGATGTCGATGTAACCGGGAACAGCGGAATGAGAATTTTATTCAACTCCGCCATAGTGGCGGCCCTCGCAATGGGGGCCGCCTTTGCTCTGGCGCCAGACGCTTTCGCCGCCTCCTGTTGTGGTGGCGGCTCCTCTTCATCCCTTATATTGCCAAAATTCGCCAAATCGATGATCGACATCTCTGTCGATTCGGAAAAGTATTACGGATATTGGGACAAGGATGGAAAATACCTCACAGACCCACCCGGATCCGATCTTAGGCAATACCGTCTCAACCTGGGGTACGCCAGACGGTTAGCGTCCCGTTGGCAGGCGAGTCTGGTGGTTCCGGTGGTGCGTAACCAGAACAAGTATGCAAACTCAAATTCAGAAAACAGCGGGGTGGGGGACACCGTCATAAGCCTCTGGTACGAAACATTCGATGATGTGCTCTGCCTTTGGAAAGTTAAGAAACTGTCCGACTTGAAACCGGCCATCTATCTCGGAACGTCCCTCACCACACCTACGGGAGTTTCACCCTACGATGGGGTATCAAGCAGTTTCGATGTAACCGGACGCGGGTTATACCGGCTCGACGCGTCGCTGTTAATGGACAAGACCATCTATCCATGGAACGTTTCACTCCTCTACAGTTACGGTATTCATTTTGAGAGACCGGTAAACCGTGAGTATGGAAGTTATGTGGAGCCGTATCAGAAAGACGCTGGAGACAGGAGCCTGATGACACTATCGGGAGGTTATACCCACTTTATGGAATCGATGAACACCCTTACGGGGACGCTTGCATATTCCGACCTCAAAGAAAATAGTGGAACCATTAATGGAGACTCCGACCCGGCTACAGGTTTGCGTAAAAGATCGGTCGCATTCACACTGGCTTTTTCATCCTTCGACAAGGACTGGATCTACAAGCTCAACTATAACCACGCCATTCAACAAGATAACTGGGGCGAAAGTTTCCCCGTCACAGATATCGTAACCGTAGGGGTAACCCATGTATTTCGCTAGATTTCTGATACTGACGCTGGCCCTGATGATCGGCGCATGTGGTGAGACCATGGATGATATGCGCGCCTCCGGGGAGGATAAACGGGTCGATACCAACACCGCTGACGCCGGTTCGCAAGATAGTATCACTACGAACGATTTCACCCTTCCCGATATAGACAATTCACCCTTTAACCTGTATGCAAAGCTTACAGAATACGACGCGGTTGTTCTCTATTTCACCATGTGGTGTCCTATCTGCGACAGTCACATGAGTCATCTCAAGTCGAGCGTGGCCCCCGATTTTGACAACGCGCTTTTTGTTGTGGTCGATTTTGTATCCGGCTCGGTAGAAAATGCGAAAACCTCCGCTAGCGCCAGTGGCTACCGGAACAACAGCCCGTTCACCATCATCGCCGACGCTGACATGGGAGTTACGAACCAATACCACGGAACCATGGGAACAACGGTCGTCATAGACTCGTCCGGAAAAATATTGATGAATGAGGATTACAAGACCGGAAACGAGCTTAGAGGAATATTGGAGGCGCTATGATGAGAAACCCATTGTCAACCATCATTCTTGCGGTCAGTCTGGTCACACCCTGTTTCGCCAATGACATTCAGGAGGGTGAGACCATCATGAATAATGTATGTGCGGAAGTCTGCCATCAACGTCCCGAGGTGAAATCGCTGAAAATATCACAGTGGAAAATTGTTCTGAAGATCATGCGAAAAAGAATGGAGACCAGGGAGATGACACCCCTTTCAGAAAAAGAGGAGGCTCAACTACTTGTTTACCTGAACGAACATGCAAGGGAGTAGTGACAGACAGGATCAGAAGTTGGCCATGAAAAGAAGCGAGAATAGAGAATCGTAAGTAACGAAATTGTCGTCGGCTCCGAAGTTGGTATATTTCGACTCCATGGTTACGCTTTCGTTAATATTTAGCCAGGCGCCGACACTTGCTATATTTTCATTCGCTTCTGTCTCGCCAATTTTGCCTTTATATGTTCTGTAGGCCGCTGACAGACCAAAAACTCTTTCTACGCCGATTTTCGCCGTCGCGGAAAAACCATCGGTAACTTCCGATAACAGGCCGTTCTCACCTTTAAACCGTGAGTTCTCCCCGACGTTCAGGTACATCGTTTTGAAGTCGAGGTTGACACTACCGATCTGACCGTTGACCTGGGCGTCGAGTCCGAACGACTCAGGCTCTGCGATGGAATCCATTCTTGTTCTGTTGTTGTCAACGGTTCCGGCCTGGCTGACTTCACCAAAAATAGCCATTGTCACCCCGAACCCTTCGCCAAGCCTTGGCGCGAATGCGAACCTGTACCAGAACGACGGATCAGAATATTTTTCACTCTGGGGGGCGCTTGCCTTGTTGAACAGACCGATGCTGGCGCTGTAGGCGTTCCAGCCGAGATAGCCTGTCAGGCCGCTTAAGTTTCTCCCTTCATCCTCTTTCGGTGTAAGGAATACGCCTCTGACCTTTTCGCTATTCTCCGGGAGGTCGTTTCCCGCCGCCTGCTCCAGAAATCTACCTGAAGATTCGGGAACAACGGTTATTCCGGCTTTTATACCGTCTTCGAGGAGCGGCGCCACATAACTTGAGTAGGGAGTTGCTGTGATTTGCGGTGTAACGAGATCGCTTGTATGAAGACCCTTGCTTGCATGACAGCTAAGACAGGATATCCCCTCATGTCGGGCAAAGGTCGGCAAGGCTGTGGCGGTCGTTGCAAACGCAACGAGGGCTATCAGTGTGAAAGCCTCGATTCTTTTAACCAACATATATTCTCTTCTGACCGGTCATCAGGAAGATGTTACGAAATGACCTGATACCTGCTTTTTCGTTACGGCTATATGCAATAATCAGCCTCAGTATTATCGACTCGAATCGAGAATTTGTCAAGAGCTATTAATGCTGTTAATTAAGTGATGTCACTCAAGTATCTGTATTAACTCACGTTATCTTAATAACCACTCCGTCGGATTACAAAACGATTCTCAAAGGGTAAAACAACCGTTCCCCCCATTCAGACTATAAAATCAGTACACTCCCGCCCACTGGCGAAAAAGACCGATTGCGTCACACCTTTGGCTTGTGCGATACTTTTTGGACTGAATCCGGGTAAATCTTAAGCTTAAATTGGAAACAAGATCATGGCTGTTAAACCGCTGAAAATTACTGAACTGGCTCTGCGCGACGCGCATCAATCCCTGCTCGCCACCAGAATGAAGACCGAGCATATGCTACCCATCGCCGAGAAACTCGACAAGGTGGGCTACTGGTCCCTGGAGATGTGGGGTGGGGCCACTTTCGATTCGTGCATAAGGTTTTTAAACGAAGATCCGTGGGAGCGGGTAAGGGCCTTGAAGAAGGTCATGCCGAATACTCCGTTCCAGATGCTCCTGCGGGGGCAAAATCTGGTGGGCTACCGTCACTACGCCGACGACCTTGCCGAAAAGTTTGTCGATCTTTCGTGCGACGCTGGGATCGACGTCTTCCGCATCTTCGACGCATTAAACGACCTGCGCAATATCGAAACCACCACCAAACGTGTGATAAAAAACGGCAAACACGCCCAGGGCGCCATGTCGTATACCACAAGTCCGGTGCATACCACCCAGATGTTCATCGACTTGGGTAAACGGCTGGAGGATATGGGTTGCCACTCTATCTGCATCAAGGATATGGCGGGTCTGCTGGGACCGTATCAGGCTTTCGAGCTGATATCCTCCATCAAGGAAAGCGTAAAAATTCCGATCCATCTGCACTGCCACACAACATCGGGTTTCGCCCTGATGACCATAACAAAAGCGATTGAGGCGGGTGTGGATATCGTCGATACGGCGATCTCCTCCCTATCCATGGGAACGAGTCACAGCCCGACAGAGACCATTGTGGCGGCTCTTAAAGGAACCGATCACGATACCGGCCTGGACATGGATCGGCTCCTCGAAATCCAGGAATATTTCGCCGGGATACGCAAAGAGTATTCCGCTTTCGAGTCGGCGTTCACCGGCGTGGATGTCAACATATTGAAATCACAGGTTCCGGGTGGAATGATCTCGAACCTTGAATCACAGCTTAAACAGCAGAACGCATACGACCGGCTCCCGGAAGTTTTGGAAGAGCTTCCGAAAACCAGAAAAGATCTTGGATACCCACCGCTTGTCACCCCCACATCGCAGATCGTTGGAACCCAGGCGGTTTTGAACGTGCTGATGGGCCGATACAAGGTTATCTCGAAAGAGACCAAAGCGTTGGTGGAGGGTAACTACGGCAAACTGCCCGGTACCCTCGACCCTGACCTTAAGGCGAAAGTATGCGGGGAAGAAGCCTGCATTACCGTGCGCCCGGCCGATCTTCTGGAACCGGAATGGGAGAAACTTAAAGAAGAGGTGAAAGATAAAGCCACCAAGGATGAGGATGTCATAATCTTCGCCCTCTTCCCGCAGGTGGCCGATAAATATCTGGCAAAACGGGGAACACCCTCCGACGAGGTTTTCAAAACAGTGGAGGCGGCTCCAGCCCCCGCCAAAGGCGCAGAGCCAACGAATATGTTCAAGGTAACGGTGAACGGAAAATCGTACGACGTGCAGGTGGACGAAATGGATGGTGTGGCGCCTGCGGTCGCTACCGACACCCCGACCGCCAGCGCGCCGGCTCCATCAGCTACGCCAGCGCCAGCGGCTACCGGAGGAAGTGGAGAGGCTTTCCCGTCACCCCTCTCCGGGTCGGTCTGGAAAATAAAATGCCAGGTGGGCCAGCAGGTCGCCGCAGGCGATCTTCTCTTTATCCTCGAAGCGATGAAGATGGAGACCGATGTCGTGGCGCCAAGAGGTGGAACGATCCAGTCGATAGGCGTAAAAGAGGGCGACGCAATCAACGCCGGAGACATACTGCTGACTATCGGCTGATTTTATCTATAAAAAAGGCGCGGGGCCATCAAAGCTCCGCGCCTTTTTTTTCTATCATAGTATTAATCATTGTGAAGATGACAGTATGTAGTAATTTCAGTGCTACGGTATGTTGGTAAATACATTTCCCTGCATAATTCTTCGTAAGTATTACCTGCGCAAGCCAGCCCATCCCACAAAGCTCTTATTTCAATTTCATCAATACCGGATAGTTTTTTTGTTTTTAGTAGCCTACTCTTCATGTTCATAAGTTTTTCATAGTAGACAGAGAACAATCCCCAATTACCCATGTCATTCCATATGCTATTCCGTAAAATGACATCAATGAAATATAGAACACGCTTTCGAGATAGCGAATATTTAAGTTCATTCCTTTGATAAACGAATTTCAAGAACAGTGCATAGTACTTTGAACGCTTGGCGTAAAAACGTATAGGATATAAGGAGTGCTCATTATCTGTAATTTCGTTCTTTATTGGTATATAGATTGTCAAAGTCGTTTGGTTGTGGAAAGCTGGTTTGATGGGGAGAATGACTTTGTCAATGCAGTCATTAAGGCAAAGATAAAATATTCGTTTGCTTGAAATATCAATTAGAAAAAGTAAGACAGGCGTCCCAGCTCCCATTGAATGTATGGTCGATAATTCGGTTGTTTCAATTCGAAATCCAAGGACATCGATCTTTTTCTTATTCGTCGATGCAACAGTGTATTCCTTTTCAACATTCATTAAGTCGGGGACAGATATCGTCTTAATTTCTGCCTTTTTCACGGATTTAGCTTGGATAAAAAACATTTCCCCAAGGCTGTAATAATTACCATCATCAGGTTCTTGTTTTAGTTTTCTCCCAAATACCTCAACAGAAATATCAATCCCATAGTCAGGTTTGTATTCACGTAAAACCCATTCTTTGGGAAAACTTTTAGTTAGAATCTGAATGGATTCATTTTCCATGATATGTTGAGCAACACGTGCTTTTGTTCTTATCATCATGGATTCCCCAAGTGGATCCTCGTGTGGATGGTCACGCTACCGCAAATGTATTGTATGCGGGAATATGTTGGCTAAATTCTGTCCGTATAGATAGACATATAAAGCCAACGATATTCCTTTCACAAATCGGTGCTTACGAATCTATAAATTTCAGTTCGTTCGGTAGTTCGTTTGTATCTCCCGGTTCTATTGGGAAATGTTCCGCAAGTAGTTCTCCGGCTCGTTCTATTCCTTTTATGAAAGCGTCGGCGTATCGCTCTTCGCGAAGTTCGCCTGTCACGAGTGCGCAGACCTCCTCCCAATGCGACTGGTTCAGTTTTTCGCTTATGGCATCATCACCCAATATACGCACCATCCGCTCCTCCATCGAGACGTAGATCAGGATACCTGTGGAGCCTTCCGTGCTACGGAGTCTGAACCGGTGGAAAGCTTCTCCAGCCTGTCGTTCCACCTCCTGCTGTTTTTCTGTCTCCGGGATAAATGGTCTTCTCAACACAGGGTACATGGTGGCCGCCACTGCGCCCAAAGGAAACCCGATCAGGAGAATGAATGCGGTCGCGATAAAACCGGGGCCACCATGTTGTTGACCCTCCACCCATTCGCCCGATCCGCCGCATGAGCAGAGGTAGGCAACGCCCAGGATAATAATGGCTGTCAGAGCGCCAACGATATCCTCGGCCCGGTCGTATCGGCCCGATACGGTAGCCGCCACCGGGACTATCTCGCCCGATGTTTTCTCTTCCGCTTTTGCGACCGCTTCTGCGATCTTTTTTTTATCTTCTTCTGTAAACAGTTCTCTGGCTTGTTTCATTTTATTCTACCTTTACCACGATCCAGTAGCGCCGCCGCCACCTGAAAATCCACCACCGAAGGAACCGGAGGAGCCTCCGCCCCCGCTTTTCGAAGCCGCCCAAAGAAAGAACAACAGCGCCGCTCCGAGCCCTAATATTACCGCCCACGCCCAGCCGCTCTTCCCTGTTTTGAACAGGTTGACAATTAACATAATCAGGAGGATGCCTGAGATAATTATCGCGGGAAGCAACCACCAGGGCGCTTTTGGTTGCGGCAGGTTTAACCCTCTCGCCAAAGCGTCAAGGCCCCGTACCCCCTCAAGAATACCTTCAGAGAACATTCTGTCCCTGAAATCGGGGACTATTAACGTATCCATAACCTGCTTCGCCTGACGGTCGTGATTTCGCTCCCATCCCGCCCCAAGTTCGATTCGCGCCTTCCGGTCACCCGGTGAGACCAGCAACAATATCCCGAAATTCCGGCTTTCCGATCCGATCCCCCACTCATCGAAAAGATCAGCCGCATACCCTTCGATGGAATAGCCGGCGGCATCCTGATCAATAAGGGAATTAATCGTAACGACGATAATCGGGATGTCGTGTTCCACCAGAAGACTCAAGGCGATAGCGTCTATCTCCTTGCCATGCTCAGGGCTCACGAGGTTTGCGGTATCGACAATAAAGGTGTCGGGGGACGGTTTGTCGGGGAAAGTAAGGGCGCTCGCCCCGTTGATCCCGGCGAGGAGCAGAGTCAACGTTATGGCTGTAATAGTCTTGTAAAGTGTCGGGAACGGTATCATTTAAATGTATCTCCTTGTACGGAACTGCCAATACTATATGGCATTTGTCGGGCCTCCACAAAGATTTTCCAACATGGGTTCCCGAAAATTCTGGTCATATGAGTGTTTATGTAGCAGAATCAGAAAAATCCAACCTGGTAGATGAAGGAAAATTAAACCGTGCGAATTGTTGTAACCCTCCTTTCGATTCTATTCCTGACAGCCTGCGCCAGCGGGTCGTCCATCTACATGAAAGCCGTCAAGGACCAGAAACATAAAACCGAAAAACGGGGTGTTTACCATGTGGACATACCGGAAGATATCCCGCTGGGCGAGGATAACGTCGGAAGTGTGATAACCAGATATATGGTCAAGTTGGGGTTTTCGGTCGTATCGGGACCCGGCTGGAACATAGATTACGAGCTAAAACATGAAATTCTGGGTCGTAAAAGAGATAAAGGTGGCGCCCCAAAAGGCCAGGAACAGATAACCATCAGGGTCACCATTTACGACGTAAAGAAGAAAAAACCAAAAGCCGTCTGGGTGTGCGATATGAAGGTCGAAAAGCAAAAGTACAAAAGCGATCCCGAAAAAATATATCGATCTCTGGTGGCAAGGTTATGGGACGATTTTGAGGGGGAGGTGTCAGCGGGGGAGTGATGGCGCTAATTTCATAGATACTTTGTTAAACAACGGGAATTTTAACGTAACTTTGGTTTCCAGCTTTTCCCAAAGGCTCCAAATTCCTGTTATTGTGGCGCTGATGTGAAACTTCGCTGAATGCTGAATAATTAGTTGACTGTTCAGGATTCAGGAGATACCCTTATCACCATGACCGATATCGAAGAGACCAAAATCAAAATCAAGGAAGCCGCACTCAAAAGATTCGGCGCGTTCGGGTTCGGCAAGACCACTATGGCCGAAATCGGGCGCGATTGCGATATGTCCGCCGCCAATCTCTACCGCTTCTACGCAAATAAAAAAGATATCGCCGCCGCCATCGCAAAAGATCATTTCGCCAAAGAACACGAGCTTAACAGGGCTATCGTGCAAAGAACCGATATCACAGCGGCGGAAAAGATACGCGAGTTCACATACCAGAGTATCGAACTCTCCTCCGAATTCGTTAAAGGACATAAGGAACTCTTTGAAACACTTGAGTTTATATGTAACGAACAGAAAGACCTGCTCAAAATCCATATCGAACAGAAGATATCGGTGATGACAGAAATCCTGGCCGAAGGAAACAGGACCGGTCTGTTTGACGTGCAAGATGTTGTTGGCACAGCCGATGCGCTGTTAAAGGCGTTGATATTTTTTGACTACCCCGCATTTTCGGCCAACTGCGACAAGGCGACATCCCACGAACAGGCCGATAAGGTGGTCGATCTTCTTCTTTCGGGGCTTTACAAGAGATAGATTTTTTTGCTTTAACGCTGAACAGATAATAAAATATTCAATCATCAGGGGCTACAGCCATGAGAAGGAGTGGGGAATGAAACAGTTCGAAGAGAGTTTCGGCAGGTTGGTTATCAGGTTTCGATGGCTGGTACTGATCGGTTTGATTCTGGTAGTTGGCGCGATCTCCTCCGGTATGGCGAACCTCAAATTCGTCAACGATGGACGGGTCTTTTTCAGCAAGGAGAACCCGCAACTTCAAGCCCTCGAAGCCCTCGAGAACACTTATACCAAAAACGAAAACGTACTCTTCGCCATAGCGCCAAAAGATGGAACCGTCTTCACCAAAAAGACACTGGCGGCCGTGGAGGAGTTAACGGAAGCCTCGTGGCGGATACCCTTCTCCAACCGGGTCGATTCGATCACCAACTATCAACATACAGTAGCCGAAGATGATGACCTGATAGTAGATGATCTGGTGCGGGACGCCATGAACCTGACCGGCGAGGATATCGACCGGATAAGGAAGATCGCCTTAAACGAACCTCTGTTGGTCAACCGGATCGTATCGGATAAAGGCCACGTCACAGGCGTAAACATAAACATACTCAAACCGGGGCTTGCAGGGAACGAATCGCCCATCGTCACAAATTTTGCTCGTGAACTCGCCATAAAATTCCGCGCTGATCACCCCGATATCGACCTCTACCTGACGGGCGGTATCATCATGGACACAGCGTTCGGCGAAGCTTCAGCGGAGGATGGCGCAACGCTTCTGCCGGTGATGTTCGGAGTTATATTCGTTCTGCTGGGTCTTCTGCTCCGTTCCATATCGGGCATCTTTTCCACACTTCTGGTCCTGATAATGTCGGTGGTAACCGGCCTTGGCATAGCGGGATTCCTGGGGATAGCCTTGACACCCGCATCCGCCAACGCTCCGACGATAATCCTGACACTGGCGGTAGCCGACTCGATCCACCTGCTGGTAACCATGTTCCACGAGATGCGCGCTGGCAAGGAGAAACGGGAGGCGATCATAGAATCTGTCCGGGTAAACCTTCAACCGGTCTTCCTGACATCGGTCACGACCGCCATCGGTTTTTCAACCATGAATTTTTCCGACGCGCCCCCTTTTCGCGATCTTGGTAACATCGTCGCGATGGGTGTCATCGCCGCATTCTTCTATTCAGTCCTCTTTCTGCCAGCGCTTATGTCGATCCTGCCGCTTCGCATCAAAGCGAGGTCGGAGGAGACAGCCGATTTTTATTGCGCCGACTGTTTCGGGGATTTCGTGGTCAAACAGCGAAACGGTATCTTCTGGTCGATGCTGGGTGTCATGTTCGTCCTGATATCGGGAACGGCTTTCATAGAATTAGACGACAATTTTGTAAAGTATTTCGACACCAGATACGATTTCCGGCGCGCGTCCGATTTCGTCGCCGAAAACCTCTCCGGCATGGATATAATCGAATATTCGCTCGATTCAGGTTCACCCAACGGTATCAACGACCCTGAATACCTGAAGAAGGTTGAAGAGTTCACCAACTGGTACAGGACTCAACCTAGTGTCGCCAACGTAATGAGTCTGACCGACATTTTTAAACGGCTTAACAAGAACATGCACGGTGACGACCCTGCGTTCTACCGTATTCCGGAGAACAGGGAGCTTGCGGCGCAGTATCTCCTGCTATACGAGATGTCGTTGCCATACGGACTCGACCTTAACAACCAGATCAACATCGATAAATCGTCCACCAGACTGGTTGTAACGTTGAGCGGAACAACGGCAAAAGAGCTTCGCAATATGGACGATAAGGCGCGGGATTGGCTGAAAACGAATGCGCCTGAGAGGATGTTCACCTACGGCGCCGGAATATCGGTGATGTGGGCGAACATATCGAAACGGAACATCGACTCGATGCTGTTCGGTTCGTTCCTGGCCCTGACGTTGATCTCTCTGATTTTAGTATTCGCTTTGAGGAGCTTTAAACTCGGAGCCATAAGCCTGATCCCGAATCTGGCGCCAGCGTTCATGGCGTTTGGTGTATGGGGATTTGTGGAGGGGCGTGTCGGGCTTGCGGTCTCGGTGCTGGTGGCGTTGACTCTCGGCATAGTGGTGGACGATACGGTTCATTTCATGAGCAAATATCTGCGCGCCCGACGGGAGCATGGTCACACACCAGCCGAAGCGGTAAGATATTCGTTCCACACTGTCGGCGTGGCTCTCACCATATCGACAGTGGTCCTTGTAGCCGGTTTTACAGTGTTGGCGTTTTCCGGTTTCAAGGTAAACTCCGACATGGGGGCTATGACCGCCATAACCATTACCCTTGCTCTGATACTCGACTTTTTACTGCTACCCACCCTGCTAATGAAAATTGAGGAGAAGAACTGATGAAACAGATTTTTGCGGCCATCCTGATTGGTGGTTTGTTCTTTACAAGCTCTGCGGTCTTAGCCGAAACACCGGAAGAGAAAGGGCTTGCCATAGCCACCGAAGCTGATCTGCGGGATAAAGGTTTTGGCGATAATACCGCCAACCTGATGATGATCCTGCGAAACAGGCACGGGCAGGAGAGCAAACGTGAGATAAGGACAAAAACGTTGGAAGTAGAGGGTGACGGCGACAAATCACTTTCGATCTTCGACACGCCTCGTGACGTGAAAGGGACGGCTTTCCTGACTTTCACCCACAAGGTTGGTGACGACGATCAGTGGCTCTACCTGCCCGCGCTCAAAAGAGTGAAACGGATCAGCTCGCGTAACAAATCTGGATCGTTTATGGGTTCCGAGTTTGCATATGAAGATATCGCCAGTCAGGAGATAGAGAAGTATACATATAAATGGATTGAAGATTCAAAGCTCGATGGCAAGGATGTCTTCGTAACCGAACAGTACCCGGTCGATAAAGCCAACTCCGGTTACACACGGATTCGTAGCTGGCTCGACAAGGCCGAATATCGTGTCTGGAAAACCGAGTTTTACGACCGAAAAAAAACGTTGCTAAAAACATTGACCTTCTTCGATTACAAACAGTACGCGGGGAAACATTGGAGACCGGGCGCCATGGAGATCGTCAACCACCAGAACGGCAAATCGACCAGGCTTGAATTCAGCGAATACAAGTTCAAGACCGGCCTTGCCGACGAAGATTTCAACAATAACAGTCTTAAACGGGCGAAGTAATCATTAACCGGCTGGTCGGCATTCTGGTGGCGCTGGTAGTATGCTTGCCTGTATATGCTAACGCTCTGGAGTTGACAGGTTATCTGTCGGCTGAGGGGAGTCTTTTTATCGACGAACCTCTCTATACCGGGCAGGAACAAAACGCCGGGTCGGGCGCGGGTCAGGTCGAATTTTATCACGAGTTAGAGAGCGGATCAAGTTTCACAGCTACGGTTTTTGCTCGAGCCGACAGCGCCGACAATGAACGAAGCCACGCTGATCTGCGGGAGTTTAATTTTCTCTATCTTGGAGATGGCTGGGAGCTACGGACCGGAGTCGGAAAAGTTTTCTGGGGCGTTACGGAGTTTAGTCACCTCGTCGATATCGTCAACCAGAGCGACGGAGTGGAGTCGATAGACGGCGAGGAGAAACTGGGCCAGCCGATGCTTCATCTCTCCGTACCCGCCGATATCGGAACTTTCGATTTTTTTATTCTACCCGGATTTCGTGAACGCACGTTTCCGGGAGAGAAGGGGAGATTGCGTTATCCGCTGGTGGTGGATACTTCTAACGCAACTTATGAAAACGCGGATGAAGAATGTCACATCGATTTCGCGGTCCGTTATTCCCACACCATAGGTGATTGGGATATCGGGCTTTCCCATTTCAGCGGTACAGGGCGCGATCCGCAACTTCGATACAAAGAAACTATTGGCGTGGCGCCGGTACTGGTTCCGCACTATATACAGATTCAGCAGTCGGGAGTTGATTTGCAATTGATGGCGGGCGACTTTATATGGAAATTAGAGGCGATCCACCGGAGTTGGGACGGAGATAGCTATACAGCCGCTGATATCGGTTTTGAATATTTTTTCTATGGGGTTTTCGATTCCGGCGCGGATATAGGTACTATCGTAGAATACCTCTATGACGACAGGGGCCGTGATGCCGAAACCCCCTACAACAACGATATAACCCTGGGTCTGCGACTGGCGCTAAACGATGTAGACTCGACCGAGTTGCTGACAGGTCTGGTACAGGACCTCGATACGTCGGCCCGTGCGGTTGTGGTTGAGGGGAGCCGGAGATTCGGTGACAGTATCAGATCAACACTGGAAGCAGGCGCATTCCTCGACGCTCCCGAAACCGACCCGCTCTACGGATTCCGTAACGACAGCTACCTGAAACTTGAGGCGGCCTGGTATTTTTAAAAGGAGGTATTAGCGTTACCCTTAGCGGCGACCCTGTTAATCTCCACTTTTGATCTGGTCTATGGTCTGTTTTACGAGGTCTTCGGCGATATTGAGGGTAATGTCGGTGGCGACTTTTCGGAAGATTTCCATGATCTGCGGTTTCATGCTATTAATGGTTTCTCTTATAGCCACATCAAGGGTCTGCTCTATCCGGTCGTGATCGACAGCGTCCTGGACCGATTTTTTTACCGACCTGTCCACCACCACCTCCAGTCTGCCCTCCTCAAGGAAACTGACGGCGTTACGGATTGCTGTGTCGATTTTTCGTTCGATGGCGGCGGATGTCAATGCGGGGGATGAAGATTCCTCCTCAACCGGGATGGTTGCAATGGTTTCACTACGCTTGATCCTCGATTCCTCCTCGTTAAGCGCCTGCATGATTTTATCCGTTTCAGGCATGGAGAAATCACTCTCGTCATCTACTTCAGAATCGGGCGGCCCGACTTCCTGAACGTCGTCAGGCGCGAAACCAGACTCCTCAAACTCCTCCCGCTCACCTGGTTCATCCTCTTCGTCCAGATCATCATCGTCGAGTTCATCCTCCTCAAACTCCTCTTCGTCGTTTGCCACCTCGAAGGTTTCGTCCTCCTCCTCTTCGTCCACAATCAAAGTGGAGTCAAGAGTGATTACAACAGGTTCATCGTTGGGAATAGTCGTCTCTTTTACGGTTTGCGCCGCCTCCCCCTTCTCTTCTTCGCTTAAGGTGTAATCGACATCATCGTCCAACTTCTGAGCCAAAGATGATTCATCCCGTTCGATATCCTCTTTTTCGATCTCAATGATGAGGCGCGATGAAGTATCGTTAAAGGGATCGTTTTCCTCCTGCTCGACAGGCGCGACATCTTCACGTTCACCCATCTCCTCCTCGTCCATTTCCGGTTCAGCAGGAGCGTATTCTTTTATGACCGGCTCTTCGGCGGCCTGTTCTTTTGTGATAGGCTCTTCGGTCATGACATCGAGGGAAACGTCGAAATCCTCAAAGTCGTCTACATCCGTATCCTCAAACTCATTCTCCGGTTCCTCGGCGGGTGTATCCTCTTTTGCTTCCTCAGTTGTTTCCGGTTCATCGTCATCGTCGCTTGTGAAGACCATGGGTAGAGCTTCGATTTCCGGTTCAGGTTCAGGTGTCGGTTCGGGTAGCGGTTCGGGTAGCGGTTCAGGTTCAGGTGCGTTTCTGGCGTCTTCCAGCGCTTTTTGGATGCTGTTGACCATATCTTCCGACCGGAACGGTTTCTCCATTTTACCGGCGGCCCCCACCTTATCCGCTTGTTCCTGGTCGAACTCGTCCAGAGCGCTTGCAAGAAGGTAGACCGGTATTCTGGCTGTATCGGTCTCTTCTTTCAGTCGAGCGCAAAATTCAAAGCCGGAAATGCCGGGCATGTTCACATCCACTATGACGATATCAGGTCTGTTTTCCTGTACCATGGCAAAAGCGGATTCACCGTCACCGGCTAAAAGCAGGTCGATATTCTCTTTTTCCAACGCCAGCTCAAACACCTTCTGAATGGTAGGGCTGTCGTCGGCCACAAGGATTTTCGATTTGTCCATGGTTCAGGAAACTTGTATAGATATCATTGAAAAAACCGGCTGAATTCAATTAAACCGGATCAATTATCACACAGTTTTCAATGCTATCCAACCTTTACGCAACTACTGTCATGAAAAAAACGTAATGGCCGGACCGCTCACCCGTTTAAACCCTTGACGATAGCTGTCACCAGTTCTTTTTTGTTGAAAGGTTTTATGACAAGTTCGCACACTCCGCATTCGGCGGCTACTTTTTCGTCGATAACCATACTGTAGCCTGTCGTAAGCACCACCGGGATATCGGATCGCAACTGACGCGCTTTTATTGCCAGTTCCACTCCGGTCATTGCAGGCATGGTGTGATCGGTGACGATTATGTCGTATGCCAAAGGATCTCTGGCGAAAATCTCCAGCGCCTCGACCGGGTCGGTGGTAGCTGTCACATCGAATCCGGACGTAGTGAGCGCCCTTTTTGCGACTATCGAGATATGTTTCTCGTCGTCCACGAAAAGAACCCGTCCGCTTTGCGTCACGATCTCGTTCTTCTCTTCCTCATCATCGTTGGCGTTTCTGTCAACCCTGGGGAAGTAGAGGTGGAACATGGCGCCTTTCCCAACTTCGCTATATACGGTGACCAGCCCACCGTGGGCTTCCATGATGCCATGGACCACCGAGAGGCCCAGACCGGTTCCTTCGCCCTGGATTTTGGTGGTAAAGAAAGGCTCAAAAATCCGTTTCAGGGTATACCGATCAATTCCTTTCCCGGTATCGCCGATGGTGACGAGAACATATGGTCCGGGGGCAAGACCTTTATGCAGTTCCGCAAACTCGCTATCGACAGTATGACTCTTCACTGTGACCGCCAGAACGCCTCCCTGGTTGTGCATGGCGTGTTCTGCGTTGTTGCACAGGTTGAGAACCACTTGTGTAATCTGCGTTTCATCGGCAAGGATAACCTCTTTTTTATTCTCGATCTGTTCGACGATTTTAATGGTCACAGGAAATGTGGCCCGAATAAGTTTCAGTGTGTTCGAAACCACCATGCTCATATGGATCGGTCTGAACTCGGTTTCACTTTGCCTGCTGAAGACCAGGATCTGCTGAATAAGATCCTTGGCTCTGTGGCACCCTTTGAGAGCCTCTCCCAGGTCGTTGTACGCCTCCTGTTTTTCTGGCAATTCGTCCTGTACAAGTTCCACAAATCCCATAACGGCAGTAAGGATATTGTTGAAATCGTGGGCTATGCCACCTGCCAGGGTTCCGATGGCCTGCATCTTCTGGCTCTGGGACACCTGGCGCTCCAAGGTAGCTTCCCGGGTGATATCGCGAAGTATACAGGCGATATTCTCTACCTTGCCATCCGCTCCAAGAACCGGAGTTATAGAGCTTTCCAGTTCCACCTCTTCTGTGAGGCCACGAGTAAAAGTCAATTCCCCTCGCCATGTCTCCGCATTGTTGATGGCTACGAGGATGGTGGAGAAAAGAACGCCGGAACCGTTCTGATCGACTACAATACCGAGGTTTTTACCCAGTGCGTTCTCTTTTGCATAACCTGTGATTCGTTCGAAGGAGGGGTTGACATATTTGATCACTCCTTCAGTATCAGCGATGGCAATGGCTTCGGCCGCCTGTTCCACCACGATGGAGAGTCGATTCCGTTCCTCTGTGGCCAGATGTCGTTCGGTGATATCCTGAACGGCGCCGACAGTACGTAACGGATCTCCGTTGTCATTAAAGAAGGTCTCGCAATGTTCATTGACATATTTTATCCGCCCGTCTCCGAGGCAGATTCTGTAAACGATATCGAACGGTTGCTTCAATGCTACAGATTCCGCACGGGATTTTTCAACAAACCCGAAATCATCCGGGTGGATAAGCGCCTGGAACTCTTTTAGCGTGGTGTCGAACCAGTCGGTTGAAAGTCCGAATATATTTGCCAGTTCATCGGAACAGAAAAAATCATCCGTAATAAAATCGTATTCCCAGTTACCGATACGCGCCACCGCCTGGGCTTTTGCCAAGCGGGTTTCGCTCTTTACGAGAGCCATGTTATGTTCGTCGAGTTCAGCCGTCCTCAGACGCACTTCCTCCTCCATATGGTCTCGTTTGTATTTAAGGTTACCCGCCATTTTGTTTAACGTTCCGGCAAGCGCCCCGATTTCGTCGCCCGACCTGATATCGAGGTTAATGTCCAGATCGCCATCACTTATGCGTCTGCTGGCCGCAGTAAGGGCCAATAGCGGTATTGAAACCGTTCGGTAGACATATCCTCCCAACAGCAGCACAATCAGGAGAGCCATAGCCGAAAGAGCCATGGAGAGGTTACGAAGCTGATCCCGCCTGGCGAAAACCTCGTCGGCGTCGATTTTCACCACCATACCGAGGGAAAAATAGGGGAGTGGCCGCCAGGCCGCCAGAACTTTCCTATCCCGGTAATCGTATGTAATGGAATGCCCGACTGCGCCGTTTGCGGCCTGTACGACAGGATTCCCCGATTTTCCCTCATCTTTGATAATGAGACGGAAGGCGGCGTCCGGTTGGTTTCTAAGGGGAAGTACGACCAGAGCGCCACCTTCGGCCACTTTTCCGACTACGGTTTCACCGCTCTTTCCCAATCCCCTGTAATCCTGCACAATGTGAAGAAATGGCTCAGCCGGTAACTGAATCGCCAGAACACCGGTTAACTTCTGACCGATGATGACAGGTACGGCGATAAACGGCGCAGGGGATTTCGACGGAGGGTAATGGGAATACCCGGAGACCATCGGCTCTGATTTTACCAACGTGCGGTTGAAGGCGTTTGCAAGTTCGGTCTCCGCTAATTCTCCAGTTTTAAGGTTGGCTCCGAAATCTTTCTCGTGAGCGAAGGTGTAGAAGATGTCACCTGAAAGGCTGATAAAAATTATGTCGTAATAGTCTGATTGCGTCATAATTCGGGGAAGAATAGATCGAATACGTCTATCCTCGGTCAGGTACTCCTCCGAGTCGGGACCAGATGATTTGAAGGCGTTTTCAAGCTTCCCGAACGCACCGACAATGCTCGGAGTAACCGCAAGGGAGGTGGCTTCCTCTATACGGTGTTTGACAAACTCCTCGATTCTGTATGTCTTCTCTTCGGCGATACCGATTATCCGTGCGGCTACTTCTTCTTCCAAGACACTGTTTGCAACGATGTAGCTGATTACGAACAGCGCTACAAGGGGGAACATCACGCCAAATAGAAAACGAACGATAAGTTTGGAAGTGAGGCTGGCGCTGATGTTCAGACGATCAACTGATTCGACTACTTTCGATTCTTCGACCATCGCTAACCCTGGATTAAGGTATGGAATTTACAACCCGCCAACACCGATTTATATTCTATCAAGACTCGATCTAAAACGCTCAGTTAAATAATTGGGTTTTGTCCGAATATTTCATGAAGGTTTGCTTTCGCCCGTTTAATTACTGATATAATGCACACTGGTCTCTGGGCGCCATTATTGGCTTAAAAAGGAAGACGGTGAGATTCCGTCGCGGGACCGCCGCTGTAACCGGGAACGAACACCGCAAATGTCACTCTTTCTATTAAGGGGAAGACGCGGTCAGTAGGACGATCCGGAAGTCAGAAGACTTGCCCAGAGAGAAGATTGGAGATACCGCCTCGGTAGACATGGCGAATCTTCGTTGCGCGGGTGGAAAACGGCGTCCCGGTGTTGACACTGAATACGGTTTTGTCGGGAGACGTTTGTTACATTGACCAACTCAGGTTCGGTTTCCACTTCGCGGATTCCAAGGCTCGTTCTGGCCGGAACACAAAGCGGTGTCGGAAAAACATCTATTACACTCGGCCTGGTATCCGCTCTGAAACGGCGCGGCTTGAGGGTTCAGACTTTTAAATCCGGCCCCGATTTCCTCGACCCGACATACCTTAAAATTGCGTCTGGACGCGAGTGTTACAATCTCGACGTTTTCATGATGGGGCGCGAGTATGTGGAGCGTCTTTTTGCCTCGGCGTGTGAGGATGCGGAAATCGCCATCGTTGAAGGCGCCATGGGTCTGTTCGATGGTTTCTCCACAGATACTTCTGAGGGGAGTTGCGCCGAGATCGCAAAATGTTTAAACGCGCCTGTGGTCCTTGTTATAAACGCCGGGGGAATCGCCCGGTCAGCCGCCGCCATCGTCAAGGGCTTTGTGGAATTCGAGTCCGGGATGAACATAGCGGGAGTTATAGCCAACCATGTCGGTTCCGCAAACCACACACGGTTACTGGCCGATTCGATGGTTTCATTGAATCTTCCCCCCCTGCTGGGAGGGATAAGAAAAAACGATCCGCCGAAACTGCCGGAAAGGCATCTCGGACTATTTACCGCCGGAGCCGAAAGCCATACCTTCAATTTGATCGAAGAGCTTGGTAACATTATTGAAAAAAATATCGACATGGACGCTCTTGTTGAAGTTACGAAATCGGCCCATGCCAACCATGTGAGCGGGGGCGCGAACCACGGCCCCAATAAAGTGAAAGGCAGGCTCGGTGTCGCCATCGACAAGGCGTTTCATTTCTACTACCCGGACAACCTTAAAGCTCTCGAACAGGGCGGGCTTGAGATAGTTCCTTTCTCTCCTGTCACCGATACGGCTATTCCCGATGGTGTCAACGCTCTTTATTTCGGCGGTGGTTATCCAGAGGAGAGCGCCGGGGAGCTTTCGGCTAACAGGTCGATGCTAAACAGCGTCAGGCGTTTCGCCAATGCAGGTGGAACGGTATACGCGGAGTGTGGGGGCTTAATATATCTTTCCAAAAGTGTCGAAAACCTTGATGGTAAAAAAAGTGAGTTTGCGGGGCTGCTCCCGGTCGGGACAAAAATGAGAAATCGCTTTACTGCACTCGGTTACGTGGACGTTGCGCCTGAAAAAAACTCGCCGTGGAGAATGGGCGGTGGCGCTGTCCGGGGACACAGGTTCCACTACTCGGAGCTGGAATCCGACCCGGCGGGTACCGATGGCTGGAACACGGCTTATACGATTACCAGAAAACGGACCGGGGAATCGAGCAAAGAGGGATATTACAAGGGGAATACACTGCTAAGTTACGCACACCTGCATCTGGCGTCAAACGAATCGGCGCTCAAAAGTTTTATAAATTTCTGTGTTGGAGAAAAAACCGAATGAACGAAACCGGAACCAGGCGATCCCTTATCTACAATCTTTATGAAAACAGGATCAAACCTGAAGAGATAGAACAACGCTCCTTTGACACCATAGACAACGAAGCTGATAGAGGCGATTTTTCTGATGATGAATGGATCGTGGTACGAAGAATGATGCATACCACAGCCGATCTTACTTTGGGTGATAGCGTAAAATTTTCCCCGGACGCCATCGAATCCGCAGTTGAAGCGTTGCGTAATGGCGGACACATCTATACAGATGCGAATATGTCAAAAAGCGGAATCTCGCTCGCCAGATTAAAATCGGCAAATCCGGATTACACCAAAGATAAAGTGCTGTGCCATATAGCCGATGGCGATGTGGCGGAGGAGGGTAAACGGGAAGGTCTGCCAAGATCGTTATACGCCATAAGAAAAGCTCAACCCTCCCTCGATGGCGCCATAGTCCTTATCGGTAACGCTCCGGTGGCGCTTTTGGAACTAAACAGAATGATCGCAGAGGGGGAGACGAAACCTGCGTTGGTAGTCGGCGCTCCGGTGGGGTTCGTTCATGTTCTTGAAAGCAAGGCGGAGCTTATGTCCATGAAAATTCCATACATAGTGGTCGATGGCAGAAGGGGGGGGAGCGGTATCGCGGTATCAGTCATCCACTCGCTCTGCGCCATTACAGCCACAGCCAACAAGAACGCAGGCGAATGAACTCGCGTTCCGATACGGCGGTCATACTTATAGGTCACGGAAGCCGTGTGCCGTTGGCGGGGGCCAACATGGAAAAGGTGGCGGCGAGACTGCGGGAGGTGGAAACTTACGCCGAGGTCGCCACATGTAATATGTCGAGGATGAAACCGTTCTTCCCGGAAACGCTGGCGGAAGTGGCGAACACAAATGTCAGCAAAATAGTAGTGATTCCCTATTTCCTCCACTCAGGATTGCACCTGGTCCTCGACATGCCGGAGATGATAAAAGCGGAAGCCGAAAAATATCCGGGTATAAAAATCGTGTACGGGCATAGCCTTGGATACGACGACGCGATGGTGGCGTTGGTGAACAGGCGTATCGAGGAGTCGTCCGGCTTGCCCGATATCCGGGAGGTGAAGCTTGGGAAACGGGACGATTATCCCCTGGCGAAAGGTGAGATGGAGTTTGTCGCCATGACTCCCGAAGAGGCGAAAGAGTATACAGATGGGCATGACCACACACATCGCCATTAACAAATGAAAACCATGACGCAACACTTCGCAACTATGGCTATAGTGGTGGTAGCTACGCTCGTAATCTCCGCCACGCCGGCTGACGCAATGCACATATCAGAAGGGGCGCTACCACCCGCCTGGGCGACCCTCTGGACTCTGCTTATGATTCCGTTCGTCATGAAAGGTGTATGGGAACTGAGAGCCAGGGCGAAAACGGACCGGATGTTCAAACCGTTTATCGCTCTTGTCGGATCGGCTCTCTTTATCATCTCATGTATGCCGGTTCCTGTTCCGGTGGTAGGCGCCACATCTCACCCGTGCGGTTGCGGGCTTTCGGCGATTCTTATCGGCCCGTGGTTAACGGCGCTCGTCAGCAGTGTCGCATTGATGTTGCAGGCGCTCTTCCTCGCTCACGGTGGCGTTACTACGCTTGGCGCCAACACTCTTTCCATGGGTGTCATGGGGGCTTTCGCTGGACTTGCGGTATTCCGGCTTGCGCTTAAATCAGGGACATCAACCTGGACCGCCGCTTTTATGGCCGGAGTTGTCTCCGATTGGGTGACATATCTTTTTACATCATTTTTTCTCGCCTCCGGACTTGCGGATGGAGGCTCATTCTTCTCGATGTTTCTCTCCATAACCGTAGCATTCATTCCGACCCAGGCGCCGCTCGGTATTCTGGAAGGTTTTATAACCGCCGGAGCCTACTGCTTTGTAGAACAGAGACGACCGGAACTGCTCCCCGTATGGGCTGGAAAGGGATCGGCGTAATGGCCAACTGGAAAGGGGTTGATGAGACGGTGGTAGGCAAATTCGCCGAACAGGCCGGCAGACCGCCTGCAGAACCGTACATCAACACAGATCAGGGTGATTTGCTTCTTTTTATGTTCCTGCTCGCAGGTTTCGTCGGAGGAGCTATCTTCGGCTACTACTTCAGAAAGCTGTTTGTGGACGATAGAAAAGAGATGGCGGAATGAAGAGTTTTGAGCTGTTTACAGATATCTTCACAATCAAACCGAACAGGTTGAGCGTTATTGAAACACGCTGTAAACTGCTCTGCGCTCTCATTGCGATTATGTGTGTTCTTTTTTCCGAATCGCCCCTATTCCCCACGATTCTTTTCGCCATATCCATGACCGCGACTTTGATGGTGGGAGTTCCCGCAAAGATGGCGCTGTTACGATTTGTTCTTCCGCTGGTCATGGCAACGACACTACTGATTGTAAAAGCTCTCCTGACAGGCTCGACACCAATGGTCGTGTTCGATTTTTATCTTTTCAGCCTTATTTTTACGCTGGAAGGTTTTACCGAAGGAGCGCTGATCGCCTCGAGGGTTCTGGGCGCGTTGGGTGTGGTTCATCTTCTGAGTGTAATAACGCCAGCTCACGACATATTCCGCACCGCTCTCTGGCTTGGATTGCCGAGGGAGTGGGTCGAGGTGGCGATGATGATGTATCGGTATATCTTTGAACTGCTGGATACTGTTGTTGAGATCAGTTCTGCGCAAAGGACGCGGCTTGGATATTCTACAGCCTGGCTGGGCCTTAACTCCGCAGGGACCGTGGCCGGGTCGGCGCTGGTCCGATCCTTCGACAAGGCGGTGGCTACTTCCGAGGCGATGACAGCCCGTGGATACGATGGCGTTATACGTTTCGATCCACCGGAGCCTGTTACCAGCCGTGACGTGATGATCGCGGGAGCGACCACGCTGGGGATAGTGTCGATGTTTCTGCTGACAGGTATTTCATGAGCGGGGGAGAACTTGCCATACTGGCCGAAAACCTGACCTTCATGTACGACGAAGGCACGGTCGCTCTGCGTGACGTGACTTTTACCGCAGGTCATGGTGAGTTCATAGCCCTGCTTGCGTCCAACGGCTCCGGCAAAACCACACTTCTACGAAACCTCTCCGGCCTTCTGGAGCCGCAGGAGGGATCGATAACCATCGACGGTGAGAATATAACCGACCTGCTTCCGGCCAGGTTGTATACAAAAACAGGTGTAGTCTTCCAGAACCCGGACGATCAGCTCTTCGCCCCTACCGTACACGAGGATGTGGCGTTCGGTCCGCGAAACATGGGCCTTGCCGAGGAGGTGGTGGAGAGCCGTGTAGTGTTGGCGCTCGAATCTGTGAACGCCCTGGAACTGCGCCACAAGGCGATTCAGCACCTTAGTTTTGGTGAAAAGAAACGGGTGGCGTTGGCCGGGGTTCTGGCTATGCGACCTTCGATCCTGATTCTGGACGAACCGACAGCCGGTCTTGATCCCGCTGGCGAAAGCGGTATGATGCGCCTTTTAAGCCGACTTAACCGGGAGGAGGCTTGTACCGTCATTCTGGCAACCCACTCCGTCGATATGCTTCCCCTTTTCGCCGACAGGATATACGTTCTTAAGAAGGGCGAGGTGTTAAAGAGCGGCGACGCCACAGATATCTTTTGTGACCACGAGATGATCGACCGGGCGGGACTGCGACTACCTTATATATCCGCTCTCTTGCACGAGATGAAACAGCGCGATGGTTTGCCGATAAACGGATTGCCTCTTACGCTTGGAGAAGCGAGGAAACGGATGCTGGAGCTTATCCCGGAAGAGATCCTCCTGAAAAAATTGAAGGACAGTGTCTGTTGAGCGAATTACGAACAGGATATACCACCGGCGCATGTTCTACAGCCGCCGTAAAAGCGTGTGTATTGGCCCTTACCGGCGCAGGCGAACCTTCGGAGGTGATTGTCACGCTTGGTGAGGGGGTGAAGGCGAAAATGCCTGTTCATAAGATTGGCCCGATAGAAAATAACGGCTACATGGCCTCAGTGATAAAGGACGCGGGCGATGATCCCGACATAACCAACGGGCGCCCCATTACTGCGGAGGTGTTTTTCATCGACGAAGGTGAGATTCTATTCGAGGCCGGTACCGGAGTCGGGATGGTAACAAGACCGGGTCTTAGTGTCCCTGTTGGAGAGCCTGCCATAAATCCGGGACCGAGGCGCATGATTACAGGTGCTGTCCGCGAAGTTACCAAACGACCGGTAAGAGTAAGGTTATCAATACCAGGTGGCGAACGGCTTGCGGCAAAGACATTCAACCCCAGGCTCGGCGTAATGGGAGGGCTTTCCATCCTCGGTACCACAGGCATCGTGCGCCCCTTCTCCCACAGCGCAGTCAAGGAGTCTATCCTCTGCCTTATGAATGTCGCCATCGCCGAGAGCGGGTTATCGCAACTGGTATTAACTCCGGGAAATATCGGAAGAAGAGCGGCCATCGAAAGCCTGAAGGTGGAACCGAAGCGTGTGGTGGAGGTCGGCAACGAGTGGGGATATATCATCGGTAAAGCGGTTGAAAGCGGAGTCACCTCGTTAGCGCTGATCGGTCACGCCGGGAAACTCGCCAAACTCGCCATGGGCCATTGGGACACTCACTCAAAAAACTCACCCACCGCCGCCCCTTACGTCCTTGAGATTGCGCGAAATAAAATTTCACCCGGACTCGATGACTCTGCAACGGTGGAGGGGGTGTTTGATAACCTTAACGAGAGTGATCGAGACACCTTGGGCGATCTGATCGCAGGAAATATCAGAAACGTTGTAATTCAAAAGACGGCGCAAAAAACAGACGTGGAAGTAGTGATAGTTAACATGAAATCCGAGATCATCGGATCTTGCGGGAATGAATTATGGATAAGATAACGATTGTAGGTTGTGGGCCTGGTTCAATTGACTATATGACCGTGGCGGGGCTTGACGCTGTTTCGAAGGCTGATTTCCTGATAGGAAATAAACGTCTTTTTGAAATTGTCCCCGACGCAAAAGCGGAAAAGATAGATATTGGCGCCAGCGTCAGGAAGACCCTTGAAGTTATAAGCGAAAAACGTAGCCTTGGCGATACCGTACTCATGGTAACCGGCGATCCCGGAATGTTCTCTCTGGCCAAGCCTGTGCTCAGCAAGTTTGGTCGGGACGCTTGTGTGATTATTCCTGGCATAAGCTCCGTACAGGTGGCCTTCGCCAAGGTCGGTCTCCCCTGGGAGGACACCGCCATCATAAGCGCCCACGCTGGCGATCCTGAGATAGATATCGAAAGTTATAAGAGTAGAGGAAAAATCGCTGTCCTCGGTGGACGGGAGGAGGCGCTCGACTGGATACGCGGTTTCGCCAGAAAACTGGGGGATGACCGAGCGGTGATCGTATGTGAAAACCTGGGGCTTGAGTATGAGCGGGTTTCGGAGATGACAGTTGATCGTTTGCAGACCGTCATTCTGGTTTCGCGGACTATCGTGCTTTTTATCGACAAGGAGCTATTGAAATGAGCGGTGGTGCCTTTTACGGAATCGGCGTTGGTCCGGGCGACTCGGAGCTTATAACCGTCAAGGGAGCGCGACTGATAGGAGAAACAAAATATCTTTTTGTTCCCATAGCGAAAGTCAAAGCCGACAGCGTGGCCTTCGATATAGTGAAACCTTATATCAGCGCAGGTACACATGTTACCGAACTTGTCTTCCCGATGGTAACAGACAAAAGTGAACTTGAGAAACGATGGAACGAGTCGGCTGAAAAAATAGTGGATATCATCAGGACCGGTGAAGACGCATGTTTTGTCACTCTGGGCGACCCGCTTCTCTACTCGACATATATATATCTTCTGCGGGCGGTAAAACGAATCGAACCTGACATAAAGGTTGTTACCATCCCCGGAGTGACCGCTATATGCGCAGTGGCGGCCCTTACCGGGTTTCCCGTAGGGGAGAGAAAAGAGCTTGTGACCATCGTACCCGCTTCCGACGATCTTGACGTGTTGCGCGATGCGATATTGCGCGGCGGTTCTATCGCTTTAATGAAAGTCGGAAAAAGACTGCAACAGGTGTTGGAACTTCTTGACGAACTTGATGTAATCGACAATTCAGTTTTTGTCGCCCACGCCGGAATGAATAACCAGATGGTTGAAACCGATCTGAAAAAGCTGTTTGGAAAATCTGCGAAGACAGGTTATCTATCGTCCATTCTTATTCATACGGGGGCGCAAAGTTCATGAAGGTCCGTTTCGTCGGAGCGGGGCCGGGTGATCCTGAACTGCTCACTGTCAAGGCTCACAAACTGCTCACCACCTGCGCGGTCTGTGTCTACGCCGGCTCGCTTGTGAGTAACGAAGTTATCGACCTGATTGCTGAGGATGCGGATAAACATGACTCGGCGGGCATGGATCTTGCCTCGATAGTGGCGGTGTTCAAGGATGCGAAGAACCGGGGAGTGGATGTTGTTCGTCTTCACACCGGTGATCCTTCGATATACGGCGCCATCGGTGAACAGATGAGAGCCCTCGATAAACTCGGAATCGATTATGAGGTTGTCCCGGGTGTAAGTTCGTTTCAGGCCGCCGCCGCCGCGATTAAAAAAGAGCTGACCGCCCCTGAAGTCTCCCAGACAATTATATTGACCCGGATGGCGGGGAAAACTCCCGTTCCGGATGAGCAGTCTATGCAAAGGCTCGCAGAGTCGAAGTCCACCCTTTGCATATTCCTTTCTGTCTCAATGATCGGTGACCTTGCGGAAAAACTGAAAGTCAGTTACGGCCCGGATGCGCCGGTGGCTGTGGTCTATAGAGCGTCGTGGCCCGACCAACTGATTGTAGAAGGAACCCTCAACAATATCGGAGTGAAAGTTTCGTTGTCCGGGATAAAAAAGACCGCCATGATTATCGTCGGGCAGGCTATAGGCGTGGGGAACGAGGCTGTCTCCCTCCTCTACGACAAGTCGTTCTCCCACGAATACCGGAAGGGAGCTTAAGATTGAAACTTGCGTTAATAACATTGTCGAAAGAGGGCGCGAAGGTAATTGGAGGGCTGAAAAACAGTTTTGCCACAGCGGATATCTACATTCACGAATCGGCGGAGACCGACCTTGCGTGTTTCCGGTTTGCAAGCGTTGTGGAACTGACGAGAAAAATATTCAACGACTACGGTGGTATTGTCTATGTGGCCCCGTGCGGTGCGGTGGTCCGCGCTTTATCGACCGTCATAAAATCTAAAAAGACCGATCCGGCTGTGGTTGTGGTTGATGTTGGTGGACGACACGCCATAAGTCTGTTAAGCGGTCATGAAGGAGGCGCCAACGATCTGGCCTTCGCTGTCGGAAACGCTATCTTCGCAGAGCCGGTGATAAGCGCTACAACTGAAGCTGTAAAAAACCTGATAGTAGGCGTTGGCCTCAAGAGGGGAAAAGATAAGGAATCGATAATCGACTCGATTAACAAAGCGCTTGCCGAAGCGGGTGAAAAGATCGAACACGTGCGCATGATAGCCAGTGTTGATATCAAATCCGACGAGGAAGGACTTCTGGCCGCCGCCAAAACTCTCGGTGCGCCTGTAAGGTTTGTTTCATCCGACGAGGTTCGGAACACCTGCTATTCGTTTGAGGAGTCGGAGTTCGTAAAGAGAAAAGTGGGACTGCCGGCTGTAGCGGAGCCTTCCGCCCTGTTGGCGGGGAAACGGACTGAACTGATTCTTGCAAAACGGAAATACGATGGCGTGACAGTGGCTATCGCAAAAGAGAGGATAGTATGACGAACAAAACCGGAAAACTGTACGTTGTTGGTATAGGGCCGGGTGGCTCCGTGGACCGGACAAGACGCGCTGAGATGGTAATAGAAAAATGTTCTGTTGTGGCCGGGTATACAAAATACCTCGCTCTTGTTGAAGACTTGACTACAGGTAAAGAGCTCGTCTCATCCGGCATGACCGGGGAGGTTGAACGGGTGAAGGCGGCCCTGCAACGCGCCGCGGATGGCGCCGACGTGGCGTTGATCTCAAGCGGTGACGCGGGTATATACGGCATGGCGGGTTTAGCAATTGAGCTTAACGAGAGCCTCGGTTTTAACGTTCCAATGGAGTTCGTACCCGGAGTTACAGCGGCCAGTTCAGCGGGCGCATTGTTGGGAGCGCCACTGGCTCTCGATTTTGCCGCCATAAGTTTAAGCGATCTTCTTGTCCCGTGGGAGATGATAAAAAAGCGGCTTGAGGCTGTGGCGGTAGCCGACCTTGTGGTGGCGCTCTACAATCCAAAAAGCAAAAAACGGGTAGCTCAGCTTGCCGAGGCGGCTGAAATCTTTCTGAAATACCGGGACGGTTCGACACCGGTTGGCATATGCGACTCTATCGGCCTTGATGAAGAACGGAAAGTTATCACCACGCTGGATCGGTTTCTCGAAGAGGAAATAGCCATGCGCACCACCGTTATTATCGGCAACAGCGACACGAAGGTTATAAACGGCCTGGTAGTAAATCCGAGGGGTTATGTTATATGATCCTTCTGCTTGGGGGAACGAGCCATACCGCCGAAGTGGCCGAACGAATTGCTACCCTTGGATATGCGGTACTGGTTTCCACCGCCACAGAAATTGAACTTGCCACAGGCTCTCACCCGTCGATAAGAAGAAGGTCTGGCAGACTGCAATATGACGAGCTGGTGACTCTGATCCGTGATAACGGAGTCGTGGCTGTAATAGATGTAACACACCCTTTCGCTACCATAGTTCGTGAAAACGCCAGGAAAGCCGCAGAGGAACTGACCATTCCTTATCTTACATTTATCAGGCCGAGGCTCGACTACGATTGCGACAAGATCCATTGGGCTGACGATCATGAGGGGGCGGCGAAGTTGGCCTTCTCGTTCGGCAGGCCGGTCCTGACCACCACCGGTTCGAAAGTTCTTGAACCTTACGCCTGGTGGTCCAGAGAGACAGGAACGCCATTGATAGCCAGGGTTCTTGATTACGGACCGTCGATATCCGCTTGCAGAGAGGCGGGACTCGACACTTCCCTCGTCATTGCCAGGCGTGGCCCCTTCTCCGTTGACGATAATCTTGAGCAGATCAAACAGTACGACATAGGCGTTATTGTCACCAAGGAGAGCGGTAAAGCCGGAGGGGTAGGGGAGAAGGTCGAAGCCGCGAAAGAGGCCGGTTGTGAACTGATTGTCGTCAGAAGCCCTGTGGATAAAGGCGCAGGGCTGTTCGAGACCATTGATGGTCTGATCAATGAGTTTAAAAAACTGGAGATGTCCCGTGCCTGATTTTATCGGGATCACGGCAATTTTTACAGGCGATGGTAAGGGAAAAACTTCTGCGGCTTTGGGAGTGACATTGCGCGCGATGGGACACGGTGGCAAGTGTAAGGTGATCCAGTTTATCAAAGGAACAACCAACTGTGGTGAACACGTCATGTCGGAGAGACTTGCGCCCGACCTTGATATCGTCATGACCGGCAAGGGATTCACATGGTTGCCCGATACCCCGCACGAAGAGCATGTGAGATGCGCTCTTGAGGGGATGGAGTTGGCTGAAACCGCATTGAGATCGGGAGACTACGCGGTAGTTGTACTCGATGAAATTCTTTATGCGTTAAAAGCGAACCTCGTGGATGTCGAAAGTGTAGAACGGCTCATCGACCTGCGCCCCAAAACCACCCACCTGATTCTGACAGGTCGCGGGGCGCCGGAACGGCTGATAGAAAAAGCGGACATGGTAACGAGCATGGAGTGTATAAAACACCCGATGAAAGCAGGGATTTCGGCTCAGAAATGTATGGACTACTAACAAAGGGAGAATTCATGAATCTATTGGAAAAGACTGTTGCACAGATAGTAGCGTCAGATCAAAACGCCCGTGAGAAGGCGAAGGCGAGGCTCGATAAACTTACGATGCCGCACTGGGCGCTCGGCAGGTTGATGGACCTGGCCGTAGATCTAGCCGGCATGACCGGCCAGTCTCCCCCCCCTGTTTCGCGCAAGACGGTGGTTACGATGGCGGGCGATCATGGTGTAACTACGGAAGGCGTGAGTCTCTTTCCGGCGGAGGTGACTCCCCAGATGATTTTTAATTTCGTCAACGGTGGCGCTGGTGTAAACGCAATCGCAGGATTGTCGGGCGCTCGTGTGGTGGTGGTCGATATGGGGGTGAACGCAGACTTAAAAACTCTCGACGGAAAAATAATGAACAGAAAAATCGGGATGGGAACGGCCAACATAGCAAAAGGCCCGGCGATGTCGCGTGACGACGCCATCCGCTCCATTACAGCTGGTATTAAAGTGGCGCAGGAGCTTGCCAACGACACGGACATCTTTGGCACAGGTGATATGGGGATCGGCAACACCACCCCCAGTAGCGCGATTATTGCTACCATAACGGGTGAAAATCCGGCCACCGTTACCGGCAGGGGAACAGGTCTTGACGACGACCAGCTAAAGAAGAAAATCGGGGTCATCAAAAATATTCTCGATGTCAACAGACCTGACAAAAACGATGGTGTTGATATTTTGGCCAAAGTCGGTGGGTTTGAGATAGGCGGAATCGCAGGGTTGATCCTTGGCGCCGCATCACTTAAAAAACCTGTGCTCATAGACGGATTTATTTCCACCGCCGCCGCCCTGATCGCAAAAACCATCGCGCCACAATCGCTCGATTATATGATCGCATCACACTTGAGCGTGGAGCCTGGACATACCGCAATGCTAGAAACCCTCGGCAAAAAACCTCTCCTCGATATGAACATGCGGTTAGGTGAAGGAACAGGTTCAGCCTTGGCGATGCTCGTGGTGGACGCGGCGGTGGCGGTATTGACGGAGGTGGCCACCTTCGAGGAGGCGGCTGTGTCCAGCGCCGATAAATGAGTTTTAATCATGGCGGTGACATTCGCTCATTGACCAAATCGTCAGGATTGCGGGTTGGAGAGATCCTCGATTTTTCGGCCAGCCTGAATCCTCTCGGATTCCCGGACTGGCTTCGTCAGACCATAAGCGCATCCGTCTCTTCATTGGCAAACTACCCCGATCCGTTCTGCGTGGAATTGGTGGAGGCTTTCGCCGAATCGAGAGGCATACCCCCAGCACAGGTGATAGCCGGAAACGGATCGACGGAATTGCTGTTCCTTGCGCCAGCGGTTACCGGTTGCGCAAAGGCTCTCATCCCGGAACCCTCCTACATCGATTACCGCCAATCTGCGGAGAGGGCGGGACTGGTGGTGGAATCTTTTCCGCTCCTCGCCGATACAGGGTTCAACCTTGATGTTAATAGACTTGAGGAACGGATCAAGGGTGGCGAGCTTGTATATATCGGGAACCCGAACAACCCCACCGGCAAAACTGTGGAGAGTACGGTCATACGGGAGATGGCGGAGCGGAACATCGATACTACATTTGTGGTTGACGAATCGTTTGCAGGTTTTATAAAGGATTTCGATTCGATAACGGATAAACGCCCACCGAACGTCATCGTCATCATATCCCTTACAAAACTTTTCGCCACACCCGGACTGCGGCTGGGACTTGCTGTAGCGGAAAAATCCCTCATCGAAAAATTCAGGGGCCACCTGCCACCCTGGTCGGTAAACTCACTGGCGCAGGTTTTTGGAACGAGGGCCATCAAAGATTATACATATGTTCAGGAGACCACCGCGAAAGTTACTGTGTGGCGTAATAGTCTGGTTGAGGATATCGACCGGATAAGCGGTCTGCGCATTTTCGACAGCCAGGTGAACTACCTTTTATTGCGGATCGAACGTTCTGGCATTGACGCAAACCATCTCGCCACGGCTCTGCTTGAAAAGAGAATCGCCATCCGCACCTGTGGTAACTTCGCCGGTCTCGACGAAAAATATTTCCGTGTGGCTGTGCGCACCCCTGCGGAGAATAAACTGCTGGTAGCGGCCCTGATAGAAGCGATGCATGGAAAGATTATAAAAAAGAGCCGAACTAAAACCCCGGCGATAATGTTTCAGGGGGTAAGTTCTGATTCCGGTAAAAGCGTCATGACCGCCGCTTTGTGCAGGGTTTTGTATCAGGACGGTTACGATGTGGCTCCGTTTAAGTCCCAGAACATGGCGCTCAACTCTTACGTCACCCTCGACGGAAACGAGATCGGACGGGCGCAGGCAACTCAGGCGCAGGCGTGCCGTCTGGAGCCGTCTGCGCTGATGAATCCGATCCTGCTGAAACCGACAAACGATACCGGCGCCCAGGTTGTCATCCTCGGTAAAACCGCAGGCTCCATGAACGTTGCCGAATACTTCGCATTCAAAAAAGAAAAAGGCTTTGCAATCGTAAAAACCGCATTCGACACGCTGGCCGATAAACACGAAATAATCGTGATGGAGGGCGCAGGCTCCCCGGCGGAGGTCAATCTCAAGGCGAGCGATATCGTTAATATGCGGATGGCGCGTCACGCGGGAGCCAGGGCTATCCTTGTAGGTGATATTGATCGGGGTGGAGTCTTCGCATCGTTTATCGGGTGCGTAGAGACAATGGCGGAATGGGAGAGGTCGATTCTGTCGGGGTTTCTGATAAACAAGTTCAGGGGCGATCAAAGCCTTCTCGATAGCGCCATCGAATACACAGGACGGCATTGCGGTATCCCGACTCTCGGTGTTGTACCTTATATGAAACAGATCAACATGCCGGAGGAGGATCGCACATCCCTTAGACACGGTTTTACCACTGCGACTGAAAACGATTCGGTGACTATCGCCGTAGTCCGCCTGGCACGCACATCGAATTTTACCGATTTTGATTCGCTCTCTTTCGAGCCGGAGGTAAAATTGGTTTCGGCAGAAACGGCGGATGATCTGAACCATGCCGATGCGGTAGTTTTACCCGGATCAAAAAACGTTATCGGCGACCTTATGGAACTCGAACGAACAGGTATGGCGAAAAAGATCACTGAGCTTGCGGGTTCAAAGTCGGCGATGATAATCGGGCTGTGTGGTGGGTTCCAGATGCTTGGTAAACGTATAAACGATCCACACGGGATTGAGTCGGAGGATAGATCGACGCCGGGCCTTGGTCTGCTCGATACCGAGACAACTCTCATGCCGGAAAAAGCTCTGGTCCGCATGCAAGGAAAACATCTTGAATCGGGTATGACTATCGGCGGATACGAAATCCATCACGGCGAAACCACTATCGGTAACTGCGTTCCGGCTGTTGTCCGGGATGACGGTATGACAGTTGGCGTAAGCTCGCCCGATGGTTCTACATGGGGCGCGTACCCGCACGGCCTGTTCGATCAGGACGAGTTTCGCCGGTGGTTTATCGATAAGCTACGTGAGCGAAAAGGATTGGCGCCAAAAGGCGTTATCGTTACTCGTTACGATATGGATGGCGCTCTCGACAGACTGGCAGATACTTTCCGTGCGTCAGTAGACATGAAGATGATATACCAACTCCTGGGTCTTTAAACCGCGATAATATTACGGAAGGTGAACGTGTCCGGTGGGTGGTGCGACCACAGCGATATGGTGGTGCGACCACAGCGATATGGTGGTGCGACCACGGCGATATGGTGGTGCGACCACGGCGATATGGTGGTGCGACCACGGCGATATGGTGGTGCGACCACGGCGATAATCCGCGCCACCAAGCGTATTACGGCCAAAACCTATATAATATTCCACACCGACTTACGGAAGATGAACGTGTCCGGTGGCGCGGCTGGACTTCAAATCCAGGTGGAGATTGTAATAGTCTCCGGAGGGTTCGACTCCCTTCATCTTCCGCCACGGTTATATAACCGGTTTCATCAATAACGCAACGTAGCGATAGTAACCCCCTCGCCACCTTCCCGCGCCTCACCCTGGCGGAAATTTTTTACATACGGGGATGAAGAAAGAAGCTCTCGTACAACTGTCCGCAAAACGCCGGTCCCTTTGCCATGTACGATCCGGACCGAATCGACCTCCCTGCGTAACATGGAGTCTAAAAATCGCTCCAGCAGATCAAGCGCCTCTTCGGCCCGCATTCCGCGAAGATGCACCTCTTCCATGAATTCGTCCGACACAATCGGTTCGGGACGACGGGCCGGTTCGGAACTTCGGACTTTCCCAGGTTTCTTCTCCTTGCCGACCCCTACTATGTCGCCGAGACCGACTGTCACACGCATCGCCCCGAAAGAGACCTCCGCTTTGCTGTCGCCCGAAACAGATTCGAGTCGCCCCGTTTTTCCCATGGCAACCACATACACCTGGTCGCCCGGTTTCAGATTGTTGCGGCTGATCTGCTCATCTGGCGCAGAAGCCCAGGCCGACTCCTCGGCGATCCTGCCTACTTCTGTGACCTTCTCCTTCAGCGCCTTCTGATCGCCCCTAGCCGCTTTCGCTTCTTTTACCAGGTCGGATAACTCCTGCCTTGCCACGGCAACGTCGGCGGATATTTTTCGTCTTGCGGTCCGTTTTATCTCTTCGTTTCTCTCTTCTATTTCCGCCTTCATCCTGTTCAACTCCTCCCGCAGTCGAACTGATTCCTCTTTTGCTTTTCGAGCTTCCGCCCGATCCCGTTCGAGCAGGATACGCTGGTCGCGCAATTCCGCCAGCGCCCGTTCGATCCTCTCGTCCCCACCCTGATGAAATTTTCTCGCCGCCTCGAGCAGGTCTTTATCCATGCCGAGCCGTTCAGCCATTTCAATAGCGGAACTCGATCCCGGCGTTCCCGAAATCATTCTGTAAGTTGGCCGTCCTTCAAACTTGTCAAACTCCATGGAGGCGTTATGGAACATATCCTGACTCTGGGCCAGAATCTTCAAGTCATGAAAATGGGTTGTGACAATAACGTCCGCCCCCAACGACACCAGTTTGTCGAGAGCGGCGACAGCCAGGGCGCTCCCTTCTTTCGGATCGGTGCTGACCATAAGCTCGTCGAGCAGGACAAGCGATCCTTTACCGGCGCTTTTAAGAATCGAGTTTATCCTCACCACATGCGCCGAGAAGGTGGAAAGGTCGTCATGTATAGACTGGCTGTCGCCGATGTCCGCTTCCACCCTGTCGTAAAACGGCATGACCGATCCTTCATCGGCGCAGATGAAAAGCCCTGACCTTGACATCAACGACAACGCGCCAACAGCCTTTAACGCCACAGTTTTGCCACCTGCGTTGGGGCCTGAAATTATAAGAACCCTTTTACCAGCCGGAATCGAAATGTCGTTTTTTACTACCGGCTTGTTCTCAAGCAATAACTGGGGATTCGACGCTGACTTGATAAAAAGCTCATCACCAAAAACAGGGCGAACACCGTTGATATCAGAAGAGAGTCTGGCGCGGGCTAATATGACATCGAGCCGGATTATGCCCTTATAAATTTCGCCGAGGGGGTCCGCCTCGTCCGCAATCGATTTTGTGAGATAACGAAGCAGTTTGGCTACTTCATCTTCAAGCTCCATCTCCGCAGTCCGAAGACGGTTGTTTAGCTGAACCAGTTCCTTGGGTTCGATAAAAAAAGTCTGACCGGAATTGGACGAATCGTGGATGATGCCTTCGATATGGTTTTTATGTTCCGCCTTAACCGGTATGGCGAATCGATTGTCCCGGACGGTAACGTAATTTTCCTGCAACATGGGAGCGATCTCTTTGCTACTTAACAACCGCTCGGCTTCACCACGAATGTTTTTCTTCAACGAATTGATGGAGTGATGAAGCCTTTCGATGGCTGGAGTCGCATCGGTTTTAACACTTCCCTCCTCGTTGAGTGACTCTTCAATCAAGTCGGCCAAACCTTGAATATGCGGCAGGTCCACAAAGAGCGGACTGCCCGGCCCTACACCAGCTGAGGCAAATGCGTGAATGATCCTTTCAGCGCCGTTGAGCAGGTAAACGAAAGGCCATATCTCAGAGCCCGTCAGGGATTGCGATTTTACCGCTTTGGTTATTGTCGGCCTCAGATCCTCCACAGGATCGATATAGATTTCGGGGTGATTAATTAGCAGGTCGATCATGGCCGATGTTTCATCGAGAAGTTTTTCGGCTTCTTCCAAGGTATCAACCGGTACCGAGCTAGCCGATACAATACGTCCCTCTACCGTACTGGCTCTCAGCGCAAGTTTATCCGTCAGCTCGGTCAAACCGAGAAGGGAATACGATGTCTCCATTTATTTCTCTGAACCGTCCTTATCTTTTCGCATCTCCGCACGAAGTTTTTTTCTCATTTCCATCTGCTCTTTTTTATAACGGTTCTCTCCAAAGGTAAACCAGTTTATCCATCGGGTTGCGTACCACGCGATGATAAGACCCGCTATGAGGACGAGAGGAATCAGGTATTGGGCCATTAGAATTTAATGGTTTTGCGAATCCCCATGTCGGGGTTTTTGCGGGGTCGGATCAGGTGGAAGCTCCCGTTATCAGCGAGAACCTCCGCTGGAGTCGGGTGTGACAGGAAGTAGACCATGCCTGCGGTAAATCCGTATGCTCCTGAGTTGAAAATTCCGAGAAGATCGCCGATTTGTGGCGGAGGCAGTTTTACACTCCTCGATAATTGGTCCGCCGAGGAGCAGAGCGGTCCGGCGATGGCGCATTCCACCCGTTTACGTTCGTCCATCCTGTTGACCAGTGTGGAAGGGTAGTTTTTGTTCATTACGATAGGTATCAAGGCGTGGTGTATGCCACCATCGGTAAGGACAAAGGTTTTTCCGCGAGAGGTTTTTATGTCGGTAATACGGGATATGTAAACCCCGGCTGGACCTACCAGAAATCTGCCCGGCTCTAACATAAATTTCGTTTCGCCGAAACCGGGCCTTTTGGCAAGGTCATCTACCAGTCGCCCAAGCGTTTTACCCAAAGAAATGATGTCAAGCTCACCCCCCTTATCGGTAAAGGGAATTCCCAGTCCACCACCAAAATTCAGCAGTTTTATTTCAATGCCGGTTTGAGAGACAAAATCTTTTGCGAAACCTGTGAACCTGCGATAGATCGAACCGAGCGCCCTTGCGCTGGTTAACTGGGTGCCAGGATAGCAGTGAAATCCACAAAAATCTATATTCGCATCGTCTACAGCTCTTTTCACCAGGGGGGCTATATCGGTATCGTCTATGCCGAATTTTTTCGGGCCGCCTGTCATGATGTGACCGGTGGAGTCACTGACATCTGGTGGTTCGAGATTAACGCGAAACACAACCTTTGCCGGACGTTGCAATGATCGTGATTTTTTTGCAATCTCCGAGATACGATCAAGCTCCGTCGCTGACTCTACGTTTATTGCGGCTATACCTTTTTTGACGGCCAGTCGTAGCTCTTCGACGCTCTTTCCCGGTCCGGCGAACACCGTTTTACCCGGGGCGAATCCCGCTTTAAAAGCGGCCTTTAACTCCTGGGCCGAAGCCACCTCCGCTCCCGCACCCATTTGCTGGAATTTACGGGCGATTTCGATATTGGGATTGGCCTTTAGGGAGTAGTGTATAGAAAAATTTTCTGGAATCGCGTTGCCGAGAGCCTCGTAGCGGTCACGCATAATTCCCGCATCGTACAGATAAAGTGGCGATCCTGTCTTCTGTACAATCTCTTCCACAGGCTTATCCTGCACCAGAAGAGATCCGTTTTCCGATCTGAACCAACGTATAGGACTCATTCCGTATGGCAGTGCGCTTCCCTGAACCGCTCCGGTTGGTTATTTTCGGCAAAACCTGCGATGGTGGCTCTGAAATACTCTGTCTTAAGAGCGATGATTCTGGCCAGCCTCGTTAAGAAACGAGCGCCGAAACCCTCCTCGAAACGCTTCGGGTTAAAACTTCCGAACGCCATGACTCCGATGATACGCTCTCCGTTGTGGATCGGAGCCAACGCTTCGGAGCGGACTTTCCCCGAATACTTCGATGAGAAGAAACCTGAGGTTCCGTTCCGGATTGTACCGCGCAGTAGAGGTTCGGCCTGTTCTGTAAAGTGTGTCGCCATAACAGCCGGTGAGAGAAAAGCGACCTTGCTTGAATTAAGGAAAACACTCGACCCGTCATTCTCGTGATATGTGTCGGGCCAATGGGGTTTTAACTCACGCTCCAGGGTAACCGTGATTACATCAAGGCCGAATATTCTCTCGCCCAGGGTTATCAAGGCGTCGTACATCGACTTCATTGTAGTGGCCTTGAGAAGCTCGCACTCCATCTTGTCGATTCGTTCATGAATCATCTCGTTATCCTCCGTGCAGGAGATCAGAAACTTCAATCTCTTGCGCAGGAGGTTATTGTGTTGCCTCAGGCGTGAATTTGAAAGCTTCGTCGATTGTTTTACCAGTTCGTGTTTCACGATCTTAGCCTCCTCAAAAGATCAATCGGCCTGCCTTCGCAGGAACGCCGGAATTTCAAGATCCTCCTCAAACCTCGTAGGGTCTCCGTTGACAACATTCAGAAACGGCCTATGTACGCGTTCAGGTTTGGTCTCGACCACAGGAGCTGGTAGCGGCTCTACCATCTGGATATTGGAGACACCACTTTTTATCTCGTCTCGCCTGGTTGGCGTAATCTGCTCTTCGACCTTCCTGAACTCCTCTTCTTTCTTTGCGTCAATAGCGCTGATAAAGCCGGTGGCGATTACAGTAATGGAGACCTTGTCACCCATGGAATCGTCGAATACCGCTCCGAAGAAGACCTCTGCGTCCTCGTCGGCGGACTCGATAATTTTATTGGCCGCTTCGTCGATCTCGTGCAGGGTAAGCTCGTGGCTTCCGGTGATGTTGATGAGGATGCCGCGAGCGCCTTCGATAGACGAATCCTCAAGCAGTGGAGAGTTGATGGCGTTCATGGCCGCCTGTATCGCGCGATCTTCACCTTCACCCACACCGACTCCCATCAGGGCAAGCCCCTGGGAACTCATGACTGTCTGCACGTCTGCGAAATCGAGGTTTACGACACCGGTGCCGGTGATAAGCTCCGATATCCCTTTTACCGCCTGACACAATACGTTGTCGGCGATGGCGAAAGCTTTCGGGGCCGGAGTGTTTTTCGGTACGAAAGAGAGAAGTTGCTGGTTCGGAATAACGATCAGCGTATCTACGCATTTCCTGAACTCCGCAAGACCTTGGTCGGCGTTTTTCATCCTGCGCCTTCCTTCAAAGGAGAAAGGCTTCGTGACAACACCTACAGTCAGCGCGCCAAGCTCCTTTGCGATAGACGCTATGACGGGAGCGGAGCCGGTACCTGTGCCACCACCCATGCCGGCTGTGACAAAGACCATGTCCGAGTCTTTCAAGTTGGCCCGGATAGCCTCTTCGTCATCCATGGCCGCCGCTTTGCCGATCTCCGGTTTTCCACCTGCGCCGAGTCCCTTGGTTCTCTGTTTGCCAAGTTGCAGTTTCATCGGAACTGAAGAAGCCACCAGAGCCTGGGCGTCGGTGTTGCAAATTATAAATTCAACCCCGGTTATCCCCTGCTCCTGCATGGTTCTAACCGCGTTACCGCCGCCTCCACCTGTGCCGATTACCTTGATTCTGGCGGCAAAAGCGCCGTCTTCGTTACCGTCGGAATAATCGAAGAATATCTTCTCGTTTCCGAACATTTTATCTTTCATCCTGTCGCCTCCAAAAATATTTTTAACCCCCCCACGGGTGTTATTGCCAATATAAACCGGGTTAAAAGAACTCGCGTACCCATCCTTTCATCCGCTCTAAAACCTTGTCGAACATGTTAAGCCCACGCAGATTGTGTGTCCGCCCGGACTTGGCCGACCTGCTTCCGTATGTCACGAGCCCCACTACCGTTGCGAATTGGGGACTGTCCACAAGATCGGTAAGACCGCTTACCCTTTTCGGTGTGCCCAGCCTTACAGGCATGTCGAACACCGCTTCGGCCAGCTCGGTCATACCTTCCAGAATCGCAGTGCCACCTGTTATCACCAGACCGGAAGCGAGTTGATCGAGGTGGTTTGACTGTCCTATCTCATGCTTTATCAACATGAATATCTCCGATACCCTCGGCTCGATGATATCGGCGAGACCACGGCGGGACATCATTCTCGCCGGTCTGCCGCCGACCCCCGGCACCTCTATCATCTCCGTTTCGTTCACCATAGCAGGGTGGGCGCATCCGAACTGCCTTTTTAGTTTTTCAGCGTCGTGATTTGGCGTCCTGAACCCTATGGCGATATCGTTGGTGATATGGTTGCCGCCGTACGCCACTACGTTGGTTCCCATTATGGCGTTGTTCAGGAACATGGCGATGTCGCAAGTGCCGCCTCCCATATCCACAAGGCCCACACCCAGCTCTTTCTCGTCGTTTTCAAGTACAGCGTCCGCCGAGGCCAACTGTTCCACCACGATGTCGTTTACTTCCAGACCGGCCCGGTTGACAGAGCGCACGATATTCTGGGCTGACGTAACCGCGCCAGTGATGATGTGGACCTTCACCTCCAGCCGCACGGCGTTCATGCCGACCGGTTTCATGATGCCGTCCTGGCTATCGACGATAAACTCCTGGGGCAGGACATGGATAACCTCCCGGTCCATCGGTATGTTCACAGCCTTGGCGGCGTCGATAACGCGCTCCACCTCCTGTTGTGTCACTTCGCCACCCTTGACGGCGATTATTCCGTGGCTGTTGATTCCCTTTATATGTCCACCGGCCACGCCAACGTATACCGATTCGATCTCAATACCTGCCATGGTTTCGGCCTCCTCCACGGCTCGCTTGATAGCCTCGACGGTCGATTCGATATTAACCACAACCCCCTTGCGCATCCCGGTGGAGGGGTGCGAGCCTATTCCTATAACATCCAGGCTATCCTCGGAGACCTGGGTTATAAGACAGCAGATTTTTGTTGTCCCGATATCGAGACCAACAATGATTTCCTTATCCTTTGCCATGTTACATGCGCTCCTTGGGAGGTGGATAGGTGACGACGACTTTGTCCCTGAACATCAGACTGATCGTGGCTACCTCTTCCGTCTTTTTCCTTAATAGATAATCGACCGTCCATAGGCGCTCGGCTTCGTCACTCCATGGGCGTTTCGGGGCCAGCACCACTGTTTCAAGATTCTCAAACGCCAGACGAAGTTTATTGATATCGGAGATATCAACGCCAGCCAGCCGACCCCGGCCAAGCAGGCTGTATCCGCTTAACTGTCTCATCGCCATAAACACAGGCTTTAACAAAGATATGTCCATAAAATCCCCCACGGAGCCTTTCCAATCCTTATCGCTCATCCCGCTTACCACAGGAAGTCCCCAGCTCTCGGTGGAGTCGATTTCAGACAATACCGCTCCCTCCACATCCACGATAAACGTCCTTGAGTTCTTGACTATTACCGCCGGACGACGCTCCACGATGGATACGGTAAGCCTGCCCGGAAGGTCGCGTCTTATCGATACCGACTTTATCCAAGGATCAGATTCAATGCGCTCTCCGATCACCTTGATATCGAGCAGAAATATATTCTCCCCCATGACATTTCCCATGAAAGTCTCTATCCTTGTTTCAGGGACGGTATCGCAACCTTCAACAACTATCTTCTTCACGTTGAACAGTTGTTTCTGCGCCGCCGCCTCGTAACTTGCGTGAGTGGCCGCCGCTGTTAACGTCATCATCATAACGACAAACAGAAGACGCAAAATATTTCTCAGGCTCACCTTCGCTCCTCCGCTTTCGACCTTTTTCCGGTTGCTGACTCTCTTCACACCAGCGCCTCTTCCAAAATTGCGAGGGTCATTTCGTCGAACGATATCCCGCATGCCAGGGCCGCTTTTGGTAACAGACTCGTTTCGGTCATACCGGGTATGGTGTTAAGCTCGATAAACCAGAGGCGGCCCGATTTATCCAGGATGACCTCTGAACGAGTGGCCCCTTTTGCGCCGATGGCCATGCTTACGGTCTGGACCATCTGACCGGCTTTTACAAGCTGATCGCCATTGACCCTTGCGGGTATGTGGTAATCGGTTCTGCCGGGTGTATATTTGTGCCCGTAATCGTAAAATCCGTCACCGGTTTCTATCTCCACTATCGGGAGAGTATTTCCGTCAAGAATACCGACAGCAAGCAGAACACCGTCTATATATTCTTCGATTAGCGCCCGACCACCCTCTTCTTCAAGCGCCCGACGCATAGCGTTTTCGATCTGTTCATCCTTAAGGCAGATGGTCACCCCTATGGACGATCCTCCGTCTGCGGGTTTTACCACTACGGGCGCTTTTATCTCGGGAGGGACACCTTCGCTGTCGAACCAGTTGCGGTCTACTACTACGCCAAACGGTGTGTCTACGTCTATCGATCCGCACACAGTTTTTGTGAGCGGTTTGTTCATGGCCACAGAACTTGCCATGACACCGGAACCTGTGTAAGGAATGCCCATAATCTCAAGAGCCCCCTGTACACATCCATCCTCGCCGTATCTGCCATGAAGAGCTATGAAGGCGATGTCGATTTTCTCTTCGGTCAACCTTGCGCACAGATCTCGTCCAGCGTCGATGCCGACAGCGGAGAATCCCTGCCTCTGAAGAGAGGCCAATACCGCGGCGCCACTCTTGAGGCTGACTTCCCTTTCGCTGGAGAGGCCGCCCATCAGGACGCCGATTCTCATATTCGCCAGTTCTTCGCTCATTCTTCAAACTCACCGACGAGCTTTATTTCTCGTTCGAGGGAAACACCGAATCGCTCATAGACCGCAAGCTCGACCTTTTTCAGGAGGGCGAATATGTCAGCCGAAGATGCGGCGCCTGTGTTGACTATAAAGTTTGCGTGTTTATCCGATACCATGGCGCCCCCGACGATACACCCCTTAAGGTCTGCAACTTCTATCAGCCTGCCTGCGTAGTCGCCCGGAGGATTCCTGAATACTGACCCTGCGCTTGGCATGTCAAGTGGCTGGGTTCTTTTCCGCTCCATCTGACCATGTCTCATTTTACGCTGGATATCGCTTGTTTCCCCTTTTTCAAGTCGCAACACAACCTCTACCACCACAGACCCTTTCGGAAGGGTGGATGTCCGGTATCCAAAGCCGAGATCGTTATTCCTGACGGTCTCGATTCCGCCTTCGATGGTTACTAGTGTAATTTCGGAAATCACATCGGCCATACAACCGCCGTGGGCGCCCGCATTCATGACCACCGCCCCGCCCAATGTTCCGGGGACGCCGTATGCGAATTCAAAACCGGCGACACCAGCTTTCATCAATTTTCCCGCAAGCCTGGTCATATCGGCTCCGGCCTGCACGGTAACCTGAACATCGTCCCCATCAACAAGGATTTCATGGTTTGAAAGAGAACGCCCCATGTGAAGAACCGTACCCCGGATGCCAGCGTCCGCCACTAGCAGGTTCGATCCTCCGCCGAGCGGATACGAAACAGACTCACGGATCATAAATTCCGCCACATCCTCCACACTTGCGGGAAACGCAACGCGGTCCGCCGGGCCTCCGGTACCGAAGGTCGTATAATCCGACATCGGCGCTCCGGTCACGACGGTCAAGGTAGACATTAGAGCTCTCATTCCTTTTCTTCTACAACCAGTTCGGCCAATATGGTGTCGGGAAATTTTGCGATATCTCCCGCTCCCATTGTCAGAACGATATCGCCTTCCTTCAAGGCGCCGACAAGATGGGCAAGGGCTTCCTGAAAACCGGCGCAGTATCGGACGCCTTTCTTGCCGTGGCGCGATACACCTTCGGCGATATCCTCCGCCCGGACCCCCTCGATCGGTTTTTCACCAGCGGAGTAGATCGGCAGGATAAGAAGTTCGTCCGCATCATAGAAAGCCGTATGAAACAACTCCATCTGGTCGCGGGTCCTGCTATATCTGTGTGGTTGGAAAACCACTACGAGCCGTCTCCCGGGAAAACCGTTTTTGACCCCGCGTAAGGTAGCCATAACTTCGCTCGGATGATGGCCGTAATCGTCCAACACCATTACTCCACCGATTTCACCTTTGTTCTGAAGCCTTCTCTGGATTCCCGCGAACTTGTCGAGAGACGCCATAACATCGTCGGTATCCATCTTGAGCCAGATCCCCACAGTAACCGCCGCCAGGGCGTTGTAGACGTTGTGGATTCCCGGCATGTCGATAGACAAGGTTCCGACAGGCTCACCATACGCAATAACATCAAAGGTCGATCTGAACCGGTCGAACCGTATGTTCTGCGCCGTAACATCGGCGGTGGAGTTGACACCGAAAGTGACAAAACGTTTTTTTAACTGCGGAATTATCTCCTGTATATTCGGATCATCCAGGCAGAGGATCGCGGCCCCGTAAAACGGAACCTTGTTCACAAACTCGGCAAAAGAGATTTTGATTTTCTCGAAGGAGCCGTAGTGGTCGATATGTTCGTTATCGATATTTGTTACCACAGCTACCGTCGGGTAAAGACTCAGGAACGAACCGTCCGATTCGTCCGCTTCGGCCACCAGATAATCCCCCTCGCCGAGTTTGGCGCCTGATCCCAAACGATCAACCCTTCCGCCAATAACTATTGTGGGATCGAATCCCCCCTTTGCAAGGGTCATGGCGGTCATGGTGGTAGTGGTCGTCTTGCCGTGGGAACCAGCCACTGCTATGGAGTGTTTCATCCGCATAAGCTCGGCTAACATTTCCGCTCTCGGTATCACAGGGATCAGTTGTTCCCGAGCCGAGATAACTTCCGGATTTTCCCCGCTCACAGCCGAGGATATAACCACCACATCGGCGTTCTCGATATTTTCAGCCGAATGCCCGATCCTTATTCTCGCCCCCGCTTTTTCAAGATGTAAAACAGCCTCAGACCGCGCAAGATCAGAGCCCGTTATCTCATATCCCATGTTAAGGAGGATTTCAGCAATGCCACTCATGCCGGAGCCGCCTATGCCCACGAAGTGTATTCTTCGGGTTCCGCCGAATCTCATATCAGGCCACCTTCCTTGTTATGGCGTATAGCTCATCGACAATCAGGCCAGCCGAATCGGGCGTGGCCATGGCTTTCGCCTTTTCACCCATCCTCGCAAGACTGTTCCTGTCGCAAGCAAGCTCCAATATTGTCTTAACGAGAAAATCTCCGTCAAGATCGGAGTCGGCCACTACAAGGGCGGCCCCTACAGACATCATCTTCTCCGCATTTTTCATCTGGTGATCGTCGGCGGCGTAAGGATAAGGAACGTAAATTGCCGCTTTTCCCACGGCGCAAATCTCCGCCAACGCTCCCGCTCCCGCCCTTGATACGATTAAATCCGCATCAGCCATACGCAGTGGAAGATCGTAGAAGAAAGGCGCAACTTCCCACGAAAACCGGGCGGATGAATAGGCGCCTTTTACATCGCTGGCTTCCGTTTTACCTGTCTGGTGTGTTACTGACAGCTTGATTCCGGTTTCGTCCAGTTTCTGTATAGCCTCGACCATAGCGTTGTTTATAGAACGAGCTCCGCCACTGCCTCCAATAACCAGAATTTTTAACGTGTCGCTTTTTTCTTCAGGTGGGGCGGAGAAAAACTCCGGACGAATCGGGTTACCTGTTATTCTCGCCCTGCCATTTGGAAAAAACTCCTCCGAGCCGGGCCAGGTGACAAAGACCCGCTTTGAAACTCTGGAAAGCCACCTGTTTGTAAGTCCTGGCGCCGAGTTCTGTTCAGCCAAGGTCAGGGGAACGCCGGTCAGAACGGAAGCGACCCCCATGGCGCCGGAAGCGTATCCGCCTACTCCGAGAGTCACGTCCGGTTTAAAACGCCTTATTATTCCGATACACTCAAAAATCGCCTTCACCAGCCGGGCTATACCCGATATTTTGCCAGCAATACCTTCTCCTCTCAAACCGGAGACGTTTAGCAGGGCGAGTTTTAAGCCCGCTTTCGGGACAAGCTCCCTTTCTACACCACGGCTTGCGCCCACGAAGAGCGCCTCGGAGTTACTGTCCCGTCTCATAAGCTCCAGCGCCACAGCAATCCCCGGATATACATGCCCCCCGGTTCCGCCGCCTGTTATTATCAGTCTCATATTAAACCCTCACGCCGAGTGTTCCGAAACGTTGGCGAGCAGGCCCACCGAGGCCATCCACATCACAAGCGCTGACCCTCCGAGACTGATGAACGGAAGTGGCAAACCCTTTGTCGGCACAACACCCATGGTCACGGAGATATTTACCGCCGCCTGAAGCGCAATGCAGAAGGTTATGCCCAAGGCAAGCAACGAGCCGAAACGGTCCGGCGCCTTCAATCCGGCCCGAACGCCCCGTATAGTCAACATCGCAAACAGGAATAGAATAAGAGTTCCACCAGCTAATCCCAGCTCTTCGGCTACGATGGAGAAGATAAAATCTGTATGCGGTTCCGGCAGGAAGAAGAGTTTCTGATGTCCGGCGCCTAACCCCTCTCCGAAGTAACCGCCACGGGATAAAGCCACAAACGACTGGATTATCTGGTACCCGGAATTAGCGGCGTCCTCCCACGGATCGAGAAAGGACAATATCCGTTTGCGCCGGTACCCAACGTTATACACCGCCGTTACGAGGATCGGCATGGCGATAAGAACTGTGCATAGCAGGTGAGTAAACCTTACGCCGGCTACCAGGAACATTATCATCGATACAAGACCGATTATAACGGCGGTCCCAAGATCTGGCTGTACCTGGATCAGCGAAAACACCAGCGCCAGCGATCCTATCAGGGGAAGAAAACCAAGTTTGAAATCGGTCAGTTTCCCTTCATGTTCTTTTTTGGCCAACAGGGATGCGAAAAAAATAATCAACCCAAGCTTCGCAAACTCCGATGGCTGGAACGACACAAACCCTAACGAAATCCATCGCTGGGCGCCGTTGATCTCCCTGCCGAGAGAATTGGAAAATACCAGAATCAGAAATGCGACCGTAACCCAATAAATAAGGGCGCTATACCTGCTTAAGATTCTGTAATCGATTCGCATGGTCACGATCATTACCACCACCCCGATGACAGACCAGATCGCCTGACGTTTGAGGAAATAATAAGTGTCGTTGAAGCGCTCTCCTGCAAGCACCGCCGAAGACGAGAAAATCATCACCAGACCGAATAACACCAGAGCGCCAGCGCAACCGATGATTATGTAATCGGGATGTCTCTTAACCGGCATGGCTCACGCTCCTGTCGTTAAGTTCCTTCACTGCGTTCCTGAATGCGGCGCCCCGGTCTTTGTAACTTGTATACATGTCAAAACTTGCACATGCTGGAGAGAGAAGAACCGTGTCGCCGTTTTCGCACAACTCACCAGCGCCAACCACGGCGGACTTCATAGATTCCGCCCGGATGAGAGGCGAATAATCACCTAATGCGTCTGCGATCAACTCCGCCGTCTCTCCGATAAGGACAACACCTTTTGTTTTCTCCCGGACAGCTTTCGCAAGGCTGGTAAAATCGGCGCCTTTACTCGACCCGCCGAGAATCACAACAACGTTTTTTCCGAAACCTGCGAGAGACTTGATGGTGGCGTCAACGTTGGTTCCCTTGGAGTCGTTTATGTAGCTAATCCCTCCGATCACCGCCACCTCCTCCATCCGGTGTTCAAGGCCGGTAAAAGCTGTTACAGCTTCGTTTATCTCATCCGGTTTGGCTCCTGCCATCAATCCCGCAAGAGAAGCGGCCAATGCGTTTTCGAGATTATGCACACCCGGTATGAGAAGATCGTCGGCTCGGAAGAGCGTCACTTTTTCGTCTCCGGTTTTCGACACGGCGGAGCCATCTTCGATCCAGACTCCGTCAAAACCGTGTTCGTTCAGTCCGAACTTTCGCCACGGCGCACTCGATACTACGCCAGTTTTGCTGGTTATCGGGTCCCCGGCGTTTACGATAATTATGTCGTCCTCATTCTGATTTTCAAACAGCCGAAACTTCAGCCCCGCATAGTTGTGCAGGTCTCTGTGCCGGTCGAGATGATCAGGAGTGATGTTCAGTAGCAGGGATATTTTGGGCCTGAACCTCTTTATGCCCTCCAACTGGAAAGAGGAGACTTCCGCGACAACCCAGTCGTATTCACCGCCCACCGCATCCGCCAACGGCGGTCCTATGTTGCCGCCGACGTATACTTTCATACCGGCCTTTTCAAGGATTTTGCCGATAAGGGTAACTGTGGTGCTTTTTCCGTTCGACCCCGTAACCGCGATTACAGGCGCCTCAAGATACCAACTGGCGAACTCGATCTCTGAAACCACTTCTACACCATCGAGTCGCAAGCCGCCCAATATCGGCGAATCCCAAGGGACACCGGGGCTGGTCACCGCCAGATCGAATTCTTTCAGATTGAGCCTTTCGCCACCCAACGACAATTCTATTCCCGCTGGAAGTTTCGACAGGAAACCGGAAAGTTCAGATTCGCTCTTTGCGTCGGAAACGGTAACCGTGGCGCCGAGGTTGTGCGCCAGCTTGGCCGAGGCAAGACCGGATACAGCCAGTCCTACGACAAGAATCTTTTTCCCCTTACAATCGACCATCGTATTCACCGAAGCTTGAGCGTACTTAAGGACAACAGGGCAAGCACCATCGAAACGATCCAGAACCGGACGATCACCTGTGATTCGGGCCATCCGAGTTTCTCGAAATGGTGATGAAGAGGCGCCATTCTGAAAAACCGTTTTCCTGTGGTTTTGAACCAGAAAACCTGGATGATTACCGACAACGCCTCCACTACGAAAACACCGCCTACCAGAACGAGCAGAACCTCCTGCTTGGTCATTACAGCAACCGCCCCCAAAACGCCCCCTAAAGCTGTGGAGCCGACATTGCCCATGAATATCATGGCGGGATGACAGTTGTACCAGAGAAAACCGAGAGACGCTCCCACCACAGCGGCGCAGAATATGGTCAGTTCGGATAGCTCGGAGACCCGTGGGATCATCAGGTATTCTGCGAATCTGGCGTGTCCCGCCACATAACAGATTATCAGGTATGCGGAAAATGAGATTATTACCGGACCTATGGCAAGACCGTCGAGGCCGTCAGTCAGGTTTACGGCGTTGGACGCTCCGACGATTACAATCATAGCGAATGGAATGTAGAAAAGGCCGAAATCGGGACTTGCGTGTTTGAAGAACGGCAGACTTACTTTCGTAACGGAAGGGTCTCCCCCCTGAGTCAGATATACCGCTACCACCACCACAAACGCCGCCGCGAATTGCATAGCCAGCTTCCCCCGACCTGAAATCCCATGGTTTGCCCCCACCAGTTTCTGGTAGTCGTCGTAAACACCGATTCCACCGAAGAGGATAATAGTAAACAGCGCTATCCACACATATGCGTTCGTAAGATCGGCCCACAAAAGAGTGGGCGCCGCCGCCGAAAAGATTACCAGGACACCGCCCATGGTCGGAGTCCCCTCCTTGACATGATGACTCTCCGGCCCTTCGCTCCTTATTTTTTCTCCAATTCTCCTGGTCTTAAGGAACTCTATAAGCCACGGCCCCATAACCAGCGCTATCACAAGAGCTGTCACCACCGCGTAGATCGATCGGAAAGTGATATACCGGAATACGTTGAGAGCCGCATAATAGTCGTGCAACGGGTAGAGAATGTGGTACAGCATATTTAATTCGCCCCGCTCATCAGAAGCAACTTGTCCACAACCTTGTTCATGCCCATGCCTCTCGACCCTTTGACAAGGGCGATATCCTCTTTCCCGAGAAACTTGAAGAGTGAAGCGCTAGCTTTGCCAAGGCTGTTTGCCTTCACTGTTTTCACCCCTCTCTCTTTCGCCTCTTCGGCCGCAAGGTTTGCAAGAGAACCGAGGGTTATCATAAGATCGACCCCGGTTTTCGCCGCCATCCGTCCAATTTTTCTATGCGCCGCCTCCCCTCTCCGGCCAAGCTCTAACATGTCACCTAAAACCAGCGCCGAGCGTCCCTTCCGTTTTAATTCAGAGAGTGTTTGTATTGCCGCCCTGGTTGAGTCGGGGTTGGCGTTGTATGAGTCGTTTATTACCAAAGCCCCGTTGCGAAGCCTTACTGGCTCCATCCGCATCGATACCGGCTTTACCTTGCCAAGTTTGTAGGCGATCTTTTTCGGGTCGATACCAAACACAAAACCGACGGCGAACGCCGGAAGACAATTATGCAGATGGTGCAAACCCAGCAAACTGACCGCAAAATCTATCTCCTTCCCGGAGACGGTTATTCGTCCACACATCCGGCCTCTCTTGTCGGCGTATGTCTCAATCAACCTGATGGCGCTTTCGCTGTTTTCGCCGAAACCGATTATCCTTCCTTTGGCCCTGGAGAAAATCGATTCGCTGTTTGGATCGTCGGCATTCAGAACAGCCACCCCCTTCTTGCCGAGCGACTCTATCAGTTCACCTTTCGCGGAGGCCACATCTGAGATGGATCTGAAATTCGCCATATGGGCGGCGCCTACGTTGGTTACGATTCCGACATCCGGTTCGGCTATTTCACACAGTCTCGTTATTTCGCCCTTATGGCTCATCCCCATCTCGACCACTAAAGCTGTATGTTTGTCGGTCAGTTGGAGGAGGGTCAGGGGAAGCCCTATATGGTTGTTAAGATTTCCTTTTGTCCGGTGAGTAGTGAAACGGACCGAAAGAGCGGTTGCGCAAAGCTCCTTTACTGTGGTCTTGCCGTTTGATCCTGTCACCGCCACAACTTTCAGGTTTTTAAATCTGCGGCGATGGTAATGGGCCAGTTGTTGCAACGCCGTAACGGTGTCTTTTACCACGATGATATTTTTTCCGCTCCACGCTCCAACAGCCCCTTCTGAAACCACGGCAAGTTTTGCGCCTTTTTCAAACGCATCCTTTACGAACTTATGCCCGTCGAACCGCTCCCCCTTGATCGCTATATACAGGTTACCGGGTTTGATGGTTCTGCTGTCGATCGACACACCCCGGACCTTACCGGACCTGCCTTCGATCCTTAACGTACCATCCATGGCGAAAGCCGCCTCCCGCATATCAAACTGAGCCATATCTCTCCTTGAGGATCGCTCTGGCCTCTTCTCGGTCATCAAAATGATGTCGTGTGTCGCCGATAATCTGGTAATCCTCGTGTCCCTTGCCGACGATAAGAACGATGTCGTCGGCTACAGCCAACGATATAGCGGTCCTGATAGCTTCTCTTCTGTCGTCCACCACCTTTAATGTGGCGCCCGGATTCTCCTCTTCGATAATCCCATCCAGGATATCGTCGATGATTCTGTCCGGACTTTCCGACCTGGGATTGTCAGACGTGACCACCACCACATCGGATAGACGCCAGGCGGCTCTTCCCATAAGCGGTCGTTTCTCCTTGTCCCTGTCCCCCCCGCATCCGAAAATGGTTATCACCCTTCCGCGAGTAAGTTTCCGGGCTGTCTCAACTACTTTGCCAATAGCGTCGTGTGTATGGGCGTAATCGACTATTACTCCGAATCCCTGTCCTTCTACTATCCGCTCGAATCGACCCGGAACGGCGTTGAGCGATCCGATCCCCTCGGCGAGTTTATCAATATCTATCCCCTCGGCCACACCGACTGCGGTAGCGGCCAGGATGTTGTAGATATTGTGGGCGCCTGTCAAAGCTGATCGCACCTCAACCGATCCTTTCGGCGTTTTTAAAGTGAGGTTTGTGCCAGACATAGACATCACAACATCTTCGGCGGTGATGTCCGCAAAACCCTCCAGACCATAGGTGAAAAGATCGCCTTCGATGGCGCCGAGCAGTTTTGACGCATACGGATCGTCGATGTTTACCACCGCGACCTTAGGGGAATGATCGATGAACAGTCTGGCTTTGCTCTTGTAATAACTCTCCATCGACTTGTGGTAATCGAGATGGTCCTGAGTCAGATTGGTGAATACAGCAACCTGGAAACGGACGAAATCGACCCGACTTTGAGTGAGAGCGTGGGATGAAACCTCCAGAGCGCAATACTCCGCCCCGGCGTCGCTGGCTTCGTTTAACATGCGCTGAAGCGCTACAGAATCGGGAGTTGTTACTGTGGCCTTGTATTGGCTTTTCCCGGTATCGTAACCGGTGGTGCCTATTCTTGCGCAGGCGCGCCCGGCGTTGCGTAACATAGCTTCGACAAGATAGGTCACTGTGGTTTTACCGTTGGTCCCTGTGACGCCTATAACCTTAACCTTCTTCGAAGGGGAGTCGTAGTAGTAGTCGGCCATTCTGGCAAGGGCGTTACGGGTGTCTTTCGTTATTACAAGGGTCACCTTGCCCGGCAGTCCGATATCCGGTTTTCGCTCCGCCACGATGGTCGAGGCGCCACGACGAACGGCCTCGCCGATGAAATCGTGCCCATCAACGCTCTCGCCTCTGACAGCCACAAACACACCACCGCGTCTGACATCATTGGAGTTGGAAGTCACACTGGTAATGCTTTTGGGTGGAGCGCCACTTATTTCAAGTGTGTTCATCTCGCGCAATACCTCCATAAACAGCTTCATTAAATACCCGACGTTTTATAGTCGCCTCTGCTTTTACTTGCCGCTTCCTCTATCCTGCGCCAATCGACTTCGTATACCTCGGAGCCTGAAGGGGGAATACGGAGGATTCTGGAAGCGCGAGCCGCGATCTCTGCGAATACAGGTCCGGCTATATGACCTCCCCACGCCAACCCTACCGGTTCGTCGATCATCACAAGAATGGTCAGTTTCGGGTTCTCTGCGGGGAAAAACCCGAAAAAAGAAGAGAGAAACTTGTCTTTCGAATACGCCCTGGTCGCAGGGTCTATTTTCTGGGCTGTTCCGGTTTTTCCAGCGACTTCAAAGCCTGGAACAGCCCCTCTCTTGCCGGTCCCATTTTTAACGACGTTTGTCATCATCTCCCGTATCTGTGCGACGGTTGCACCCGATACAACTTTCGTAGCGGAGATTACGGGCTGGTTGGGAATCGGTTTCTCATTTCGCAACAAGGTTTTCACGAAATGGGGTTTAACCTTGTATCCATCGTTGGCAAAGACGTTAAGACCGACAATCAACTGGAGGGGAGTTACACCAACCTCCTGTCCAAACGAAATCGATGGCAGAGTCGTTTTCGACCAGGCGGAGACCGGCTGTAAAAGCCCGGAATTCTCACCCGGAAGATCGACTCCGGATTTCGATCCGAAACCGAATTTTTTAAGGTATTTCATTAACCGATCTTCTCCAAGAGCTTCGGCTATTTTAATGGCGCCTATGTTGCTCGATTTCTGAATAATCTCGGCGACGGTCAGGTCCTTATGGCGCTGGTAGTTGGCTTCCTTGAATACATGCCCGGCAACCCTGTATTTACCGTTTTCGCAGTTGACGACCGAATACGGTTTGAACAGTCGTTCTTCTAAAGCCGCCGCCGTAACGAACACCTTGAAAGTCGATCCAGGCTCCACGGCGTTGGTGACGGATGTCGATTTGTACATCCCTTTTTTATATTTTTTATAGCTGTTCGGGTTGAACTTTGGTTGCTCAGCCATGGCGAGGACCTGTCCGGTGGCGGACTCCATGACGATGGCGATACCACCCTTGGCGCCGACCTGGGTAACCTTCCGCTCCAGCGCCTTCTCCGCCACATACTGGATTCGCTCGTCCACTGTGGTAACGAGATCCACAGGCTCCGACTCTTCGGCGATAGTCATGGCGTCCGGCATCGACACCGGCCTGCCCAAAGCGTCCTTGAGTACGTTGAATTTGGATGTTCTCGGTCCTATAACGTCATCGTAATAAACCTCAAGGCCGTGCAAACCCTGGTTGTCTATCCCGCAGAAACCGACGATTCTGGCGGCCACATCCCTTTTCGGATAGTATCGACGTGATTCCTTCACGAACCCCACACCCTTGAGATTGGCCGCCTTGATTTTTGTGTAGTGCGCCGGATCGATTTTTCGCTTCACCCAGACGAACCTGCGGTTCCTTTTTCGTTGAACCGTATTTATCAGCCGCTCTTCTTTTTTGTGACGGGCCTTTACATCGGACGGCTCAAGGATCTTTGTCAGCGCTGTTACTGTTTTTTCGATGTCTTTTACCTTCGCAGGGTCGAGATATACGGAATGGGTCTTGATCGATACCGCAAGCTCGTTCATGTTACGGTCGTATATGATGCCTCGCGGAAGATGGATCTTTACGTCTCCGGCCCCCTGTCTTTTCGAATAACGCTCCACCCGTTCGTCGGTAAAAAAAGAGAGCTGTACAAGTCGGCCACCGAGCGCGGAAAACCATATCAACAGGATAAACAGAGCGAAAAGCGCCCGGAACCGGTACCAGTGATCTTTGCTTACCTGAGTTTCGGTTATCTTATTTTTTCGCAATGATTACCACCTGTTCCTGTTTCGGGAACACAAATCCAAGGTCTGTTACCGCACGCCCTTCTATATAGTCGTAAGACCTCAGGGCCGCCGCCTCCAGCGTCAGTTTCTTGTTAAGCTCCTTGAGGTCATCTAACCGTTTTACTCGATGCGAATATTCGTACATCAGGCTCGTTGCCCGGATCGAAGGGTATATGTACGATAGTGAGGAGAGAAGGAACACAATCCCGGCTATCGACCAGACTGCTATAGCGCTCCTGTTCAGCCGGGCTTTCTCCCTCTCGAATGTTGGCATCGCTCTTTCTCTCAACTGGCGCCCAGCCTTTCTGCGACCCTGAGCTTGGCCGATCTGGAACGCACATTCTCGCTTATCTCCGACTCCTCCGGCGTAATCGGCTTGTGCGTGAGGGTCTTTATCAGTCCCGGCTCGCCACATACACATACAGGTAGGTCTTTCGGGCAGACGCACCGTTTGCAAAGATCGAAAAAAGTCTGTTTTACTATCCTGTCTTCCAGACTGTGGAATGTAATGATGGCGATTCTCCCTCCGACAGAGAGGCGGGATATGGCTCTTTTTATAGCCTCCCGTAATGAATCCAGTTCGTCGTTTACCGCAATCCGCAAAGCCTGAAAGACTCGCGTGGCCGGATGGGAGCCTCCAACCCGGGGACGCGAGGCCGCCGGTATGGCCGACTCGACTATGTGGGCAAGGCGCAACGTACTTAAAATCGGATCATCCTCCCGCTCCCGGACAATGGCGCGTGAAATTCTCTTTGCAAAACGCTCTTCACCGAACCTGTGGAAAATCGTCGCAAGTTCATCGGCGCCAAGCTGGTTTACCAGATCAGCGGCGCTGGTCTTTGAGCCTACGTCCATACGCATATCCAGCGGTCCATCCTTAATAAACGAAAAGCCTCTGTCAGGATTATCCAACTGAAAAGAGGAAACCCCCAGATCCAGCAAAATCCCATCCACACTTTCAATTCCAATCTTGTCGAGCGTGACATCGATATCGATAAACCGGCCTTGGAACAATAAAACCCCCTGATAGCTGTTCAGCCTTATTTCACAACGCCTTACAGCCTCAATGTCCCGGTCAATCCCGATAAAAGTGGTCAGCGCGTCTATTCGTTGTAAAAAACCCTCGGCGTGTCCTCCACCGCCAAGAGTCCCGTCCACTATCGTTTCAACGCCCGCCCGGTCAAAAAAACCGATGACTTCTTCAAAAAGAACCGGCGTATGCGTCCGTTCCAGATTTTGATCCCCCATTGTGGCGCCAGCCCCCAAAATACCGGCTAAAAACCCAACTTCCCCATATCTTCTGAAAGTTTCAGGTCAGTAAGCTCGGCTGTCGCCTCTCTTCTCCGCTCGGCGCTCCATATCTCTATCTTCTTCATTCTGCCGATGATTACGACCTCCTTCAGTATCCCCGCATATTCGCGCAATCTTGCGGGAAGCAGAATCCTTCCATTCCTTATGGGAGCTTCCTCTGCGTTTTCGCTCACGAGCCGCAAAAGGTTGTCCTTCTCAGGTGTATAAGGAAGGCTGTCTAACGCCTCGTATTTCTCTCTCCATTCCCTGACCGGATACGCCGACAGGCAATTGTTCGAGATTGTGACGATTAACGGAGGCTCGAAATCTTTTAGCAGTACGTCCCTTAACTTCGCAGGGAGATGTATTCGACCCTTTGCATCGACGCTGACGGAATGCCGTCCAATAAACATGGCGAATCTCTAACACTTTTTGACACTTCGTGACACTATAGCATAACGAAACTGATATTTCGATTTTTTCTTATAGAAAGATCGAACAATTCTGACGCCATAAAACTGTAATGTTAGGTATAAATTATCAACAATTTGGTTGATTTAGCATTAAATATGGTTAAATGGTATACTAATTATATGTAATTGTAAATGGACAGACGACCAGCTACGCTGTTTTACTGTGGGTCTTTGTTCTGCGCAATCCGTCAATACTTTGGCGATTAACCAGGATGCCTCATTTTAATTATCCAGGGCAGGTAATAAAAATAATAAATGAGCGAGACTGGGTGGTTTTGCTACCAAAATTGTAGCAAAACTTCATTTTGGAGGGTGCGCTAATTTTCTTGTTTAACCCTAATATCGTATCTGTTTATTTAATAAGCCTTTATGATTTTAGATAATTGGCATCACAATTGCTATTTAACAGCGACATGAAAGAAAGAGAGCAGGAAAAACCGGAACAACAGTTCCTCGACCTCTTCTTCGATCAGATGATCGTAGAAAAGAACGCCTCCCCTCATACAATAAGAGGCTACAACGTCGATCTGCGCCAGTTCTTCACCTTCCTCCGGGAAATCAACGCCTGGAACAACTCCTCCACAAAACACGACCTCGACACTTTAGACGCTAACACTATCAGACAGTTTGTAACTCATCTTCACCGACGCAAAAACCAACCCTCCACCATGGAGCGAAAAGTGGCGGCCATCCGTTCATTTTTCAAGAGTCTTCTTCGCGCATCTATTATAAGAAGCAACCCGGCCAGGGAGATTTCGCTCCCATCGAAGCCGAGAACAAACCCCGACTTTCTCACAGCCGATGAAGTATTCACTCTTCTTGACAGCCCCTTTGATATAGAGAGCGGGAATGGACTTAGGGATAAAACCATTCTGGAGCTACTCTACGCTACCGGGATCCGGGTTTCCGAAATAGCCTCCATTTCGGCGCTCGATATAGATTTCGACACTCAATTCATCAAAATCCTTGGTAAAGGAAAAAAGGAGAGGCTCGTACCTTTTGGCGGGAAAGCGAATTCTTCCCTGAGAGCGTTCCTGTCTGAGCCTCGGGAAGCCATTGGAGATGATCTCGGGGAGCCACTGTTTCTTAACGGAAGCCGAAAACGGCTCTCCGATAGATCTATACGATCAATAGTAAGAAAGCGGGCGCTGGAAGCCGGATTATTACGACCGGTGGCGCCGCACAGGCTTCGGCACAGTTTTGCAACCCACCTTCTGGATGGTGGCGCCGATCTTCGGGCTATTCAGGAGATGCTCGGGCATTCGAGCCTGTCAACAACGCAAAAGTACACGCACGTCGGTCTACAGCAATTGATGAGCGTGTACGATTCAGCCCATCCGCGGGCGTCACTCAAGAAGATTCCGGGTTTATAGAGGAGGAAAAGGTCATGTGCGTAGCGTTAAGGAAAATAAGCCTCAAACATTTTGCCGAGAGTCACGAAAGGGTCTTTCGATACATCAAGCGTTGGGGTACCCAGGTCGCGGTCTACGACGACAACGGAAAGGTTGTGCTTCTGAGCCCGGCCCGTCGGAAAGTCGATTATCCCCGTATCGCCAGGGGCACACCTGCGAAATCAAAATCCGGCGCCAACAGCTCTAAGGATTTATACGAAAAACAGGGGGCGAGTAGTATGGCGGGGTCGTGGAGGATAGACGACCTTACCAGTAAAGCCATCACTTCAAAGAAACTTCGTGACCACATTAGCGGACTTACCAAAAAAGGAGTGTTCAACCTGGCCCCTATATCCGCAATTCTCACTCTGTTTCCAAAGACATAGAGGGAGCTAATGATGAATGAAATCCATTTTCTGCGTATCGAGACCATTGCAAGACGTTTTACACTCTGTTTATCGATGACATTCGGTACAATGCGTCTCAAGGCCACCAGCCTGTTTAACCTGTAACTGGCGCCAATTTTCGCGAAGGATAATTGAAATACAGAATATAGACGACCTGATCGGCAAGGCGGAAGTCCTTATGGAAGCCTTGCCCTACATGCGGGCCTTCGCCGGAGAAACCATCGTCATCAAATATGGCGGCTCGGCCATGGTGGACGACATATTAAAGGACGGTTTCGCCCGCGATGTGACACTGCTCAAACATATCGGCGTAAACCCTGTGGTGGTTCACGGCGGTGGTCCCCAAATCGGCAAGACTCTCGACAGGATGAACATCAAGAGCCGTTTTATAGATGGTCTGCGTGTTACAGAAGGGGAGACCATCGACGTTGTGGAGATGGTTCTGGTCGGTAAGGTGAACAAGGAGATCGTCGCGAACATAAACTCCCACGGAGGCATGGCGGTCGGTCTCTCCGGTAAGGACGGCAGACTCATCCGCGCCGAAAAGATGTTCGTTCAAAAGAGTTCCGCCGAAGTGGATCGACCGGAGATCATAGACATCGGCATGGTCGGCAAAGTTGTGGAAGTTAACACACTGGCGTTAAGATCCCTCGAATCAGCCGGTTTTATACCGGTAATCGCTCCTGTCGGTTTTGGTGATAATGGAGAAACTTTTAATATAAACGCGGATTTCGTCGCAAGCGCCATCGCCGCAGAGCTGAACGCTTCAAAACTTGTTCTGCTGACAGATACCGCTGGTGTTTTGCGGGATGGTGAGTTATTGTCCACCATCAGCGAACCTGACGCGCGAGTCCTTGTTGAAAAAGGAGTTATCGCAGGAGGTATGGTCCCGAAGGTGCAGGCCTGTTTCTCCGCCCTCGACAACGGAGTAAAAAAAGCCCACATCATTGACGGCAGAATAAAACACTCCGTGCTCCTCGAAATTTTCACAGACCAGGGAGTCGGCACAGAAATAGAGCGGTAGGAGGCGTGATCAGTGGCTTGGTCACACACTGTGACGCTGTCGCACATTTGAATCCCCCACATTTCCTTCGCATCGGTAGCGATCGCTTGACGCCTTTCCTCCGACCTTTCAACGGATGATTAATAAACTTCACCCATCCAGACTCCTGGCTGAAGGAAAACCTCGACATTATCTCCAAGATCGAAGCCGGGCGCATGATTATGGAGGCGAGCAACGGAGAGGAGGCTCTGGCCGGGATGGAGAGTTTTTTGCCAGACCTGTTACTCACCGACTTGAACATGCCGGTAATGGATGCATTTGAATTGATCGAACGTGTCCACTCCGATATCAGACAGGAAGATATTCCGATTATCGTACTTACCAGTTCAATCGTGGTGGAGGTGAACGAGAAGGTAGCCATGCTCGGCGCCAACGATTTCACTATAAAAACAACCGATATGCGGGACGATCTTATTCCTCGCATCAGGCGTTACATCACCTGATGCGCCTAATCAAGGCAGGTGATGTGATACCCAGGTGAAAAGTTCCCCTTCGTCGAGCGGTTTTGTCATGCAGTCGTTTGCGACGAGGTCAAAGGTCTGATCGCTGGACTTTATTTCATCATTGTTTATAATCAGAATGATAGGGATGGAGGTAGGTTGGTAGTTTCCCTTTATCTCTTTCAGAAATGCGGATACGTCAATTTCGGGTAAGTGATTATCGACAATGACGAGATGTGGCTTCCTCTCTACAACAAGTTTCAAAGCGGTACGCGCCTCAACGGCATGGACCAGATCAATGCCTGCGGTTTCCAGAACTCGACGGATGATAATCGCATCTTCGTTGTCTACCGCCACCAGCGCCACCGGACGAAGATGTGGTAGTCGCGCTGTGAAACAGCTTCCCGCCCCTTCATTAGATTCTATAGTGAGGGTACCTCCAAGGTTTTCCATTATCTCCCTGGAGAGGGGTAGCCCAAATCCTGTCCCCTCCTCACCGACAGTACCTGGTGTGCTCTGCCTTTTGGAAAAATCGAATAGAGTTTCGATTCGCTCCTGACTTAAGCCGACCCCCTCATCGGTCACTATGACAGAAGACGTATCTCCTTTTGGCATGGAGATGGTCACCGTACCTCCGGGAAAGGAGAATTTCACCGCATTTGTGAGCAGGTTTTCCAACACCTGAGAAAAGAGTATGTAATCGACATAGACTCGTTTATTGGTGGGAATCCCGTTTATTATCACAATATTTTTTGCGGAGTATACGGGATGCAGATGCGTCAGTATACCCGATACAATGCTCTGCAGATCGTAGAACGCAGGCATAGCTACGATCTTGCCGGACCGAAGCCGACTCATGTTCAAAACCTCCTCCACCAGGCGGAACATCCTCTCCCCGGCTTTCATGGCGTACTCCAGGCGCTGGCGGGTCTCCGGTTCAAATTCGGTCTTATCATTACCAAGGGTCAACTTTAAAAAACCGACGATGGTGGTAAGCGGGTTTTTCAGATCGTGAGAAATCAGTGATACGAACTTGTCCTTCTGTTCGGTCGCCGCTTCCGCCTCTTCCTTGGCAAGCGCCAGCGAACGCTGAATCGCAATGCGCTCTGTAACCTCCTGCTCAAGTTCGTCACGCGAGGCTGTGGTGGTTTTCAAAGATTCGGTCATATCGTCGAACGCCCGGGAGAGGGTTCCAAGTTCGTCAGACCGTTTCAACCCCACCTTGTAATCGAGATCGCCACGCCCGACCCTCTCTGTCCCCTCCACCAACGCTTCGACGGGGCGTGTGATGGTTTTTCCCAGAGATACAGCCAGAAAAACCACCAGCATGGCCACTGCGAGGCTTATCAGGATGAAAAGATTACGCTCGTGGATGATCTCCGCAAAAGCTACTTCCTTTTCGATTTCGAGGAACACATGCCACACGGTCGGTTCCCACATTTCACCCGATATTCCCTTGATGGCGCCGGGCGCCTGGATGCGGGTATTGATTGACGCCTTCACCGGGGCGTAAGCCATGATAGTCTCATGCTTGTGCTCGTCCTCTAACACGCCAGCGCTCTCGCCTTTCAGGATTCTCTTCTCGACGCTGGACAGGAGGGGGGATTGGCTACTCGTTTCGGTGCTTGCCAATACAGTTCCCTGTGACCTGACCAGAGCCGCCGAGGCTCCCCGCTTCCTGATCGCTTCATCGGTTATGATCTCAAGGATGGCGCTAACCTTGAAATTGATTTTCAGTACCCCTACTACGGTATCCCCGTCCATGATCGGAACGACTCCCCCTATAGCCAGCGCATTAACGCTCTTATCCATTCCGCGATCATCGATAAATACGTTGCCCCGACCGTCGGCGAAACTTTCGATCCACCACTGTTCATCGGCCTGATAATAATCTGACAAGATTTTAGTCATAGCCAGTGCGGCGCCTCGGGAGTCGGTTATAAATAGCTCGCCGTAACGGTTGTGGTCGAGTTCCTGATAGCTTTTTAGCAGGCCGGAGAGGGGTGACTCGAGTATCTCTTTTGCGGTTTGAGTCTCCCCTTTTTGCGCGATCCAGCGCAGGTCCTTTTCGAGGATACCCTGTAACGCCTCTTGTTCGGTATTGTCGTTGTAGCGGGCGTTAGCCAGTTTTACCGCGTCAACGATGTCTGGACGATGAGCCAGTTGACGCGTCTCATGTATTCGTTCATCAATGATCAACGCCAGGGAGTTAGCTTTATCTTCGGCTAACTCCGCGAACGATGCGGTAATATGTTTTTCCAGAGCGTTTCGGCTCAGAACGATGGAGAGATAAGATATGGTTATGAAAGGGGCCAGTGAAGCGAGTAGCTGAATGATGATCAGCTTGGTCGATATTTTCATCTCATCACCTTCGGCCGGGAGAAATTCTCTATTTTATCTTTGGCTTATTATACCTCATATGAGGTATGGCCCTCGCGGCTTATTTCAGCTTTGAAAATCTGTCTCTGTCGAAAATGGTAATTGAATTCAAGACTTTAGCGGCAGATCTGTTTAGTCATCATTGTTTATGAGTTAATGCCTGTGGAGAGAAGGGAGCGAAGTGGTATTAGCGCTTTTTGGAGTCACCTTTATGGGTAATGTGGATCGACAAGGCGACAAAGAGAATACCGACCCCTAACCCCGATAATTCATGAGGCTTCTGTTACATCTTCGTATCCACCTGCCACTGCGTCACTTTCGGCCATTTTGGTTCTCGAGTGGTCGCACCACTATTCGCCGTGGTCGCACCACTTTCATCACAAATCTTCATGAATAATGCGGGATAGGTGTGCCGTTGCAAAAGGTTGTTTACGTTCGCGCCGTGTGGCGGGTGACCGGGCCATTGCCATACTTGCCACCCGCCTCCAGGTTATGGTGGAGTGGGAGCTATTATTTAATGGTTATCTTTCTCGGCTGAACCGACTCCGATTTCGGGACTGATACTTCAAGCACACCATTATCCCAGGACGCGCTTATCTTCTCCGGGTCGATATTCCTGAACCTGAAAGATCGAGAAAAGGAGCCGTACCCTCTTTCGGAGCGGTATACCTTCTCATCCTTCTCTTCTTTTCGCACGCTTTTTTCGCCGGAGATGGTAAGAACCGATCCTTCAAAATCGACCTTGACCGCATCTTTCCCGATTCCGGGCAGTTCGGCTGTCACCTTGTATGCAAAATCGGTCTCTGTAACCTCCACAGCGGGAGTAAAATAGTGGTCGGAAAGGGTTGAAGGCCATAGTTCGTCAAAAAGAGAAAGCGTCCTGAACGGGTCGATTCCGCCGAGTGGAGCAAGCGAATTTTCCCTGTAATGTGTCAACATGATTTCATACCTCCATGAAAAATAGTTTAAAGTTATAAATGCCAACAATCATACTCTCTCGCTCAGAAGATAAAATCAGGACAGGAACTTGTCAAGGTGGCTGGGCCAGTGGCGCGGCCACGGCGAATCTCGCTGGCGCTGGTATTCGTGGGTTTGATTACGTTTGCTCCGGTGGCTGGGGCACACCAATTATCGTGACCGCTGAGAATCGGATCGTTTTGATTATCGCTCCGCACCCGCAACTGCCGTTCGGCAGGAGTTGGTGTTGACGGAGGGGGGATTTCGCTATATTATATCCTAATTACGGTTATTTTAATGTTAATTATGCGTGATTTCGGTATCATAGCGTGGCGGAAAACCTCGCCTTTCTTTGCCCGGCTGGTTAAACACTACTCGGCTATCTTCGCAAAGGACAGGTCTTCGTACATATTCGTCCCGCTGGCCGACTCGCTGGCCAAGCTTGGAATGACCGATCAGGCGACGACTCTGCTTGAGCATGGGGTAGGGGAGAAACCGAACAGCCGGGTGGCCAGGATCCTGCTCGCACGCCTCTATTATGACCGGGGTGATTTCGGTAAAAGTTGCAGGCTTCTCGAAGAGGTTGTGGAGAGATGGCCCGGAGTACTCGGCGCGGTTACCCTGCTCTGCCGTGTCTACGAGCAGGAGGGAAAACCTGTGAAGGCGGAACTGTTGAGCCGTCGTTTGCTCGATTATTACCCGGATACGCCATCCATAAAACGTCTGGCTAAACATTACGAACTGCCTGTGGAGGAAAAAGAGCTTCTCTTTTCAATAGTGGAGGATCAGATACCAGCGGCTAAAAAAAATCGGGGAACAAGAACCAAACCGAAACCCGGCGCTGTCAAATCGGTAAAGCGCACAACTGCCGCTCCCATAAGGCCAATTGCAAAAAGAGTTGGACCGAAAACGACTCAGGCGCAAGTCAAACAGTCAAAGGTTGCGGCTAAACCGGTTCTACCCAGAAAGCCTCTCCATTTAACGCATCTGCCATTACCGGGTGATTCACCTGTTGAAATCGCTCCAGAACATCAGACAGCTCGCCCTGCCATGAAGAAAATATCGAAGAGCAGAGTGAAACTTGAGAGAATGCTTAATCGAATAACGGAAATGAAATCCTCATCAGGAATGATAAACAATGGAAAATGAAACACCACCAGAAAATATGACACCGCCGGAAAAGAAAATGCCACCACCCAGAAAAGCCCTTCTATTGCACGGACCCAATCTCAACATGGTAGGAAAAAGGGAGCCGGCGCTTTATGGAAAAACCACATATGAAGATATGAACAGAGTCATAAAGGAGAGAGCGGTCGGCTTGAATATCGATCTCGCGATATTTCAGAGCAACCATGAAGGGGCCATTATAGACGCGATTCAGTCGGCCTACGGACAGTGCCACGCCATCATAATCAATCCGGGTGGATACACTCATACGAGCGTGGCGATCCGGGACGCTCTGCTTGCGGTTGGTCTTCCTGTAGTGGAGGTACACATGTCAAACGTCTACAAGCGCGAAGAGTTTCGATACAAGTCGTACATATCGGATATCGCAGTGGGCGCCATCACTGGATTCGGTATTTTCAGCTATCTTCTGGCCCTCGATGTGGTCGCCAATCTTGAGGTGTAAACCACTTATCCTCGAATCAAAGGAGCTATCCGCTCCCTTTTACCAGCGCCGCAGAGCCGCCCTGCAGGAGAAGATCGTTCACGCCGGGTTAGACGCCCTTCTGGTTACCCACCCGGTAAATATCCGTTACCTCGCAGGGTTTACCGGTACGTCGGCTACGGTCCTCGTGACACCGGACGGTTTTGATTTTCTCACAGACTTTCGATACAGAGGTCAGGCTTTCGATCAGGTCAGCGACGCTGTCATTCACGAATATCGTGACCCGATGAAGACCATCGCAAAACTTTTGAGCGAACGGAATGTAAAAACTCTCGGATTTGAAGCTGAAAAGGTGTCGGTCGCAAAGGCTAAGGAGATGAAGGAGAAATTTTCCGGCGTCAAACTCGAAGATACCCTCCAGATGTGTGAGGAGGTTCGGTTACGCAAAGATGAGCCTGAGATCGAAGCCACAAAACGTCTGGCCGGAATGCTGGCGGAAGTCTATCCCAGGACAGTCGAACTGATTCGTCCCGGCGCAGTGGAGAGGGATGTGGCGCTGGAACTCGAATACCTGTTGCAAAAAGCCGGAGCCGACGGACCCGCTTTCGATTTTATCGTGGCTTCGGGTGAAAGATCGGCCCTGCCGCACGGGGTGGCCTCGTCAAAAAAGATATCAGCCGGGGATATGACGACTCTCGATTGGGGCGCTAAGGGTTGGGGCTACCACACCGACAATACCCGGTCGATAGCTGTTACGAGCGTAAATGACGAGATGAAAAATGTATATTCGATAGTCCTGGAGGCTAACCTGGCCGGGATAGACGCTGTAAAACCGGGAGTCAGGGTGAACGATATTGACAAGGTAGTTCGTGATATAGTTGTGGAGGCCGGGTACGGAGAGGCTTTCGGGCATGGAACCGGGCACGGAGTTGGTCTCGACATTCACGAAAAACCGTCCGTATCGTGGAGAGACAACACTGTTCTTGAGGAGGGCATGATTATCACCATAGAGCCGGGAATCTACCTGTCTGGCAAAGGTGGGGTCCGAATCGAGGATCTTGTGCTGGTTACGGCCGGCTCGTGTGAAGTTTTAACTTCCGCTGTGCCGAAAGAGTTTATGATATATTAGGCAGAGTCGTCTCCATAACAGGGCAAAACAGGATGAAGATCTCGTAATGAAAAATTTCCTTTATCTACTCTACAGGTCTTTCGTAGATGTCGCCCCTCTTATTGTAGTTATCTTTTTTTTCCAGTTTATCGTCATCGGCGAACCGTTTCCCAATACAACGAAGGTTATACTCGGTATTGCGCTCGTGGTGTTCGGTCTGTTTCTGTTCATGCGTGGGCTTGAGGCCGCTCTTTTCCCTATTGGTGAGTCGATGGCCTACGCCTTCGCCGCCAAGGGCAACATATGGTGGCTGATGACTTTCGCCGCCGCCATAGGCTATACCACAACCATTGCAGAGCCTGCGCTCATAGCCATCGCCGCAAAGGCGGAGACTATCACCAACGGAACTCTTTCGGCGTGGAACTTAAGAAACGCCGTTGCCATAGGAGTGGCGGGTGGCATCGCTTTGGGGTCTTTGAGAATCGTACTGGGCCATCCTATTCAATATTACATAATCACCGGGTACGTTATTGTTATGGTGATGACCGTTTTCGCTCCCAATGAAATTATCGGTTTGGCCTACGACTCGGGTGGTGTGACGACATCTACTGTGACTGTACCGCTTGTAACCGCTCTGGGTGTCGGTTTGGCAAGTTCTATATCGGGGCGTAATCCACTCATAGACGGGTTCGGACTCATCGCTTTCGCTTCGTTGACCCCGATGATAACTGTCATGGGTTATGGGTTGCTAGTATTATAATGGAATTTCTTGCCACCATCGGACGCGACCTTCTATCAGTTCTCCGTGACGTTATGCCGGTTCTGCTGGTAATCCTCTTTTTCCAGTTCGCCGTTCTGCGAAAAGGATTGCCTAACCCGAGAATGATCTGTTTGGGGTTTGTCGCGGTGGTGGTCGGTTTATATGTTTTCCTGGTGGGGCTTGATATGGGTATCTTTCCTGTTGGCAAGGACATGGCCGAAAAGTTTTCCCATCCAGACAAACGGATGTGGACCCTGGCCTTCGCTTTTTGCATCGGTTACTCCACTACCATGGCTGAACCGGCCCTGATGGCGGTGGCCCAGAAAGCCGAGGAGATCTCATCGGGCGGCCTGCCGAGCTTCTACCTGCGCAACGCTGTGGCTATCGGTGTGGCTTTCGGGCTTTCCCTGGGGGTCTACCGCATCTTTTCCGGCGACCAACTATGGGTCTACATCCTGGTAGGTTACATTATTACAGTGATACTGACGTTTCTGGCTCCGAAAGAGATCATTCCACTTGCCTACGACTCTGGAGGCGTGACAACCTCCACCATTACCGTACCACTGGTGGCGGCGCTGGGGTTGGGGCTGGCCTCGAACATACCCGGTCGTGATCCTCTGATCGACGGTTTCGGCCTGATAGCTTTCGCGTCGGTTTTTCCGATGATTTCGGTTTTGAGTTACGCAATTGTGATAAAAGCGATAAACAGAAGACCAACTGAAAGGAAATGATGAAAAATGCGGTTTAACATGCTCTTTACCATATGTCCGGCGGAAAACCTGGAGGATATCCTGGACGGCGCCAAGTTGGCGGGGGTGACAGGCGCCACGATACTAAACGTGCGAGGGACAGGAAGCAAGGAGGCGAAGACCTTTTTCGGATTGACTCTCGACAGACCTCAGGAGGCGATGGTGATGCTTGTGGAAAGACACCTGTGTAGCAAGGTCATGAAGGCGGTCTACAGTTCGGGAGGGATGAAAGAGCCGGGCAACGGTATCTGCTTTTCCATGCCTATCGATTCTGTTGTGGGACTGGAGAGCCAGCTTGCCATCCTTAAAAAGAAAACCGAGGAATTACTTTAGGTGATCCTTTCTGGAAAATAAAAGGAGGAATTATGATTGTAAGAGTCAAAGACGTGATGGTAACCAATGTTCTGACGATCGACGGTATGGCGCCGTTGATGGAAGGTCTGAACATGATGCTTTCAAGTTCGGTCAAGTCGATTATCATCAAACCGAGACACGCCAACGACGCTTTCGGCATCCTGACGTTTACCGACATAGCCCAGGAGGTCATCGCCGACGACAAGCAGGAACTGGACCTTCTGAATGTGTTTGATGTCATGAGCAAACCGTGCATGACTGTGCAGAGCGAATTGGATATTAAATACGCCGCCAGACTGATGACAAGAGTCGGTGTTTCAAGGATGCTGGTGGTGGACGGAAACGAAATGCTCGGCATCGTCTCCCTTACCGACCTGGTGAAATCGCTGGTGAAGGAGAAGAACGAGGAGGGGGACTAAGACTACCCGCAACAGCAGGCTGGCGCAGGTAGGGAGTAGCCTTTTCCCTTATTTGGCGCCAGAACGGAAATTTCCGGGCTACTGGCTCCTTTTAATCGTTACCTTACCCGGTTTTCTTTTAAGGAACGCTGTTACCGCCGCAGTGACAACCGCAACAGTCTCCGAATCGTTACCAGTGACTGCAGGCTCCACCGGAGCTTGTATATACGGAAACATCCTGTTGAGTAGCACAATTGTTCCGAGCAGGATCGCCAGCACCACGAAGATCACACCCATACCGATAACGGTAATGATAAGAGCTATACCTACGTTTCCCATTGCTCTTTAACCGAAAAAGATTGAGCGCACAAAATCGGCGCCGTATTGAATAATTAGTTCCGCGTGACCAGGTGTCATCTGCGCTTCCTGGCCGAAAAGGGCGAGCATGACTCCAGCGGCTACAGCCGTTCCGATAACTCCGGCGACATTCGGCCCCATGGCGTGCATCAGCAGAAAGTTGTGGGGATCGGCTTCCGCCCCGACTTTTTGGGAGACCCTCGCCGCCATCGGGACAGCCGAGACTCCCGCCGAACCGATGAGCGGATTCACCTTTCCGCCCGTAACGGTTTTAAGGATTTTTCCGAGGATGATACCTCCCGCAGTCGCCGAAGCGAAAGCGAAAAGCCCCAGGGTGATAATCTTCACCGTTTCCCATCTCAGGAATGATTCGGCGGTCATGGAGCTTCCCACCGCCAAGGCCAGCAGGATCGTTACGATATTGATAAGGTGTGTTTCGGATGTTTCGTGCAGACGTTTGGTGACACCACACTCACGGAACAGATTACCGAGCATGAGCATTCCGATAAGGGGCGAAGCCGCCGGCAGGAGTAGCAGGCAGATGACTGTGACTGCGATCGGGAAGATGATCTTTACCTTCTGGCTCACCGGTTTTAACTGTTCCATTTTGATCTTCCGCTCCTCTTCGGTAGTCATGAACTTCATGATAGGAGGCTGGATGATCGGAACGAGCGACATATATGAATAAGCCGCCACGGCTATCGGCCCAAGAAGCTCCGGGGCGAGTTTGTTGGCAAGAAAAATAGCGGTAGGCCCGTCCGCCCCCCCTATGATTCCTATGGCGGCGGCCTGTTGCAAAGAGAAACCGAGAGCCACAGCTATGACAAGGGTGATGTAGACCCCGATCTGCGCCGCCGCTCCGAGAAGAAGGGTAATCGGATTACCGAGCAGAGGCCCGAAATCTGTAAGGGCGCCCACTCCCAGAAAAATCAGGGGTGGCCATATCTCATGTTTGACCCCCTGGTAGAAGTAGTAGAAAAGACCACCCGGATCCGAGGATGTCATATATGAGTGGGGGAGGTTCGCCAACAGACAGCCAAACCCTATGGGAACAAGAAGCAGGGGTTCAAATCCCTTGGCTATGGCGAGGTAGAGGAAAACCAGGCTGATGACAAGCATAGTCATAACGCCGAAATCGAGCGACCCGATTCCGGTCATGCCAAATATTTTCCCAAAAGCCGAACTAATAGTTATCTCGTCCATTTATTCTCAAATCCGGTTAAAGAAAACTTGTACGGTAACGAGGCTCAATGACCGCTCATCGCCCCTCTCCGCATGAAGGAAAATAATAACACAACAGCGCCCCGGAGTCGGAATGATTCTATTCCCTAATGGCACTGAGAGACAAAACCTCCGGCGAGGGGCGGGTATGAACGCTCCCCAGCCATTTTTTGATCACCAGTAATAGAACCAGAGGCGGGGAGCGTAGCGACCGCTACCGGAGCGAACGTAAAGCAACCATCCACATCCTAGCGAAGCGAAGCTGGCTGTGGGCCACGCACCTAAGAGAGGCCGAGGACATCTTGCATGTCGTACAGGCCGTGGGGCTGGTCTACTATCCATGCGGCGGCGCGGATGGCGCCTTTTGCGAAATTGTCGCGGGATGCGGCTTTGTGGGTAAGTTCGACCCGTTCACCCTGACCTGCGAAAATGACTGTATGCTCTCCGACCACATCACCCCCTCTAAGGGTCATGACGCCGATCTCTTTTTTGGGTCTGACTCCGACCTGTCCGTGTCGTCCGTAGTTGGCGACTTTGGATATATCCCTGCCGAGGGCGTTGGCTGTCACTTCCGCCAGTCGGGCGGCGGTTCCTGACGGGGCGTCTACTTTCAGGTTGTGGTGCATTTCGACGATCTCCACGTCGTAGTCGTCCCCCAGTATTTTAGCGGTTTCGTATGCCATTTTGAACAGCGCGTTGACACCGACACTCATGTTGGGCGCTATGACGGCCCTGCATGTTTTCGACATCGACTCGAACGACTCCCAGTGTTCACTTCTGAACCCTGTGGTTCCTATGACGATCGATTTTCCTGTTTCGTGAGCCAGAAGAAAGTTTGCCAGCGAGACCGATGGCACGGAAAAATCGATTATGACATCGCATCTGTCGATACAATCGGCCAGTGAACCGCTGATGGCGATTCCTTTGCTAGGCAAGCCAACGGCGTCACCGATATCCATTCCGACAAAGGGACTGCCGGGCGCCTCCACTCCACCGCTTAATATAACCCCATCGGTGGTCTCAACAATATTCGCGATGCGGACACCCATCCTGCCTGCGGTTCCAATCACCCCTACTCTTACAGTCATCTGACTTTCTCCTGTCTTTTATCCGTTGAGCAATCCCGCTTTGCTTGTGACATCCCGAAGTTTCTCACAATTTATCTGGGACATGGGACACAGCGGGAGTCGAAATTCTTCTTTTATCAGCCCCATCATGGAGAGGGCGGTCTTTACCGGTACCGGGTTGGTTTCGATAAACATGGCTCTGGCAAGCGGGTTTATTTCGTAATGGATAGACCTTGCGGTATCGTAATCGCCAGAATCGATGGCCGAGACCATGGCGGTCACTCTATCCGGCACAAGGTTGGCCAGCACCGAAACCACCCCAAATCCGCCAAGAGCCATCATCGGCAAGGTCAGCGCGTCATCTCCTGACAGCACGATAAAGTCGGGACCAAGTCTCGCTATCAGTTCCGATGTCTCGGCAAGATCCCCAACGGCGTCCTTGACACCGATGATATTTTCGTGTTCCGCAAGCCTTGCCATGGTATCAACGGTCACCTTACCCGCTGTTCGACCCGGAATATTATAAACGATCACCGGGAAATTTACCTCCGCTACGGCTGTAAAATGCTGGTAGAGACCCTCCTGCCCCGGTTTATTGTAATAAGGGTTAACCACAAGAGCGGCGTTGGCGCCGGAGACGGCGGCGAATTCGGTCAGGGCTACAGCCTCGGCTGTGGAGTTGGAGCCGGCGCCTGCGATGACGGGGACACGCCCGTCAACAGTCTCAACACAAAGTTCGATAACCCTTTTATGCTCTTCGTGGGTCAGGGTCGGGGATTCACCTGTAGTGCCAACGGCTACGATGCCATCGATTCCACCCTCTATCTGTCGGTTGATGAGGTTGACAAACGCTGTCTCATCAACATTACCATCGTCAAAAGGGGTGACGATAGCGGTAATAGCGCCTCTGATATTCATAAGTCGTTCTTCAAGGATTAACTGGAAACAGCCTGTTCCAGCTCAGGTTATTGTTTAACGGACAATGTGACAGAATACTATACGTCGATGGTCCCGGTAAAGACTTCCTTGGCGGGGCCTGTCATGATAACAGGGCCGTTACCATTCCATTTGACGTTGAGTCCGCCTCCCGGAAGGTCGATATCTACGTTGTTACCAGTCTTGCCGTTCAGAAATCCGGCTACGGCCACGGCGCACGCTCCGGTTCCGCAAGCCAATGTCTCGCCCGATCCGCGTTCCCATACTCTCACCTTGATACGATTCTTCGCCGTTACCTGGGCGAACTCGACATTGACCCGGTTCGGAAAGAGATCCGTACAGTTTTCTATAGCGGAGCCTTCCACGTCGAGGGCCACTTTTTCTACGTCGTCCGTAAAGATGATCGCATGGGGGTTACCCATGGAGACGGCGGTTATACGGTATCTTTTCTTGCCTACCTTTATCGGACGGTTGACTACCTCCCCCGCAAGGGTTGTGGGTATCAAAAGACCGTCGAGAACCGGCTCTCCCATATCGACCTTGACCAGACCACGAGAGGTTATCGTCGGGCGTACAATTCCGGCCAGTGTCTCCACTGTGACCGTTTTTTTACTCCGTATAACCGGATCATTCCTGTCCCAAAGGTATTTTGCAAAACAGCGAACGCCGTTTCCACACATCTCCACCTCGGAACCATCGGAGTTGATGATTCTCATCCTGTAATCGGCTCTCCGTGACGTGTGGATACTTATGATCTGGTCGCACCCGATACCGAACCTCCTGTCGCCGATCAACTCCGCTTTTACCGCAAGGGACACAACCTTCTTGTTCCGGCAGTCTATGACGACAAAATCGTTGCCGAGTCCATGCATCTTGGTGAAATTTATTGCCGCCATTAAATCAGCTCAGGTAATCGGGTATTGACTCGCCGCGCACCAAGTCTTCGTAGGTTTCCCGTTCCCGCACCACATCGTACCTGTCACCGTTGACCAGAATTTCGGGAACCCGGCATCGCGAATTGTAGTTCGAGGACATGGTGAACCCATACGCCCCGGCGCTCATGACAGAGAGCAGTTCCCCCTGCTTGAATGCGGGTAACACCCGGTCTTTGGCGAGGAAATCTCCCGTTTCGCATATCGGCCCCACCACATCGGCGGATACCTTCTTGTAACCTAAAGCCGATTCATTTACCGGGACGATGCCCTGGTAACTTCCATAGAGGCTCGGTCTTGCCATATCGTTCATGGCGGCGTCTACTATGATGAAACTTTTAGCATCATTGGTTTTGGTATAGAGGACCCTCGTTACAAGGGCGCCGGAATTGCCCGCTATGACTCTTCCCGGTTCAAACACAACACAACAGCCCGTCCCTTTCAACATTGGGGCGATCTGTTCCGCAAGTTCCTTCGGCTGGGGTGGTGTTTCATCCTTGTAGGTGATTCCGAGTCCGCCACCCATGTCGATGTAACGGATCGGGATACCATCATCCTTCAACTGCGCAACAAGGCCAAGGGTTTTCTCCAACGCGTCCACAAAGGGTGCGACCTGGGTGATCTGCGATCCTATATGTTTATGGATACCGACAACTTCCACATTCTTCAGACCGGCGGCGAGCCTATACTCTTCTATAGCGGTATCAAAACCGATACCGAACTTGTTCTCCTTCAGACCGGTCGATATGTATGGATGGGTTTTCGCATCGACATTCGGATTCACCCGCAAGGCGACTCTGGCCTTTACGCCCACCTGCGCGGAGACGGCGTCGATGGTCAGCAACTCCTGGGATGACTCTACATTGAACATCATGACACCGACGTTGAGCGCCTGCCTTATCTCCTCCCGCGTCTTTCCTACCCCGGCGTATACGATCTTGTCGGGGCTTATTCCGGCTGACAAGGCGCGGAACAGTTCACCACCGGAGACGATGTCGGCGCCACCCCCGGCCTTGCCCAGAAGGCTTAAAACAGCCAGATTGGAGTTGGCTTTTACGGCGAAACAGACGATATGTTCTATCTCGGAGAACGCTTCGTCGAACACCGTAAAATGTCTGAGTAGCGTTGCATGGCTATAACAATAAAATGGTGTCCCGACATCTTCGGCAATCTGGGCTAATGGTACGTTTTCGCAGTGGTATTCGCCGTTCTTATAGGAAAAATGATGCATGGACCTCACCTGTTTGTTATAAGCGGTATATCTTGCGTGAACTGACTATCCATTGTCAACTTTCATCACCTGCGGAAAATCGGAGTGTCTTGCCCGGTTTCATTAAGAATTATGCTGAAAATGAATGAAAATAGAGTAATTTCTTCCATTTCAGGGTAAATCTGCTAAAATGACGGCGATACTGAAATTTGCCGGACAGGTGGTCAATGTCGTTGCGAAAAGCCAGGAATACGCTTCTTGCAATTTAGATTTTGCCCTCTGCCTGGATTCAACCGCTTAACAAGTAATTAACTGGACTCGAGCATGAATATAGGTGATTTGAAGAAGTTGATCCGCCTGTTTGAAAGTAGCTCCGTTTCCGAGTTGTCCCTGGAGCAGGATGGGTCGAAAGTTGTACTGAAAAAGGGCGGAGATTTTACGCCAGCGGCCGCGGTTCAGCCTGCAACGCCAGTTTCTCCGGCGCCTAACCCTCATGTTGTTGGTCCATCGTTGGCCGAATCGGCTCTGCCCGGTGTTGGAAATACGCCTGTCGCCACCCAGTCGAAATACAGGGTCATAGCCTCGCCGATGGTCGGAACATTTTACCGGACCTCCTCCCCCACCTCGCAACCGTACACCGACGAGGGGAAAACAGTGCGAAAAGGGGATGTGCTTTGCATCATTGAAGCGATGAAACTGATGAACGAGATCGAAAGCGAAGTCGGCGGTAAAATCATCCGTATCTTCCCGGAAAACGGTAAACCGGTGGAGTATGGCGAACCGTTGTTCGAGATCGACCCGGAATAAACTACAAAACATCCCTGATGTTCGACAAGATACTTATAGCCAACCGTAGCGAAATCGCCATCCGTGTGATCCGGGCCTGTCAGGAGCTTGGGATAAAAACGGTGGCGGTCCACTCCACGGAAGATGAAGACGCCCTGCATGTCCGGTTCGCCGACCAGTCGGTCTGTATCGGCCCTGCGGAGAGTTCAAGAAGTTACCTCAACGTTCCCGGCATTATAAGCGCGGCGGATGTCACAGGAGCCTCCGCGATCCATCCCGGATACGGATATCTCTCCGAAAACGCCGGATTCGCCGAAGTCTGTGGCGCATGTAAAATCAAGTTCATCGGCCCATCTCCAGATCATATAAGCCGTATGGGAAATAAATCCACAGCGCGGGAAACGGCTGTGGCGTGTGGAGTTCCGGTTATTCCCGGCTCCGGTGGTACTGTAGGGTCGCTTGAAGAGGGGCTTGAGATATGCGCCGACATTGGTTACCCGGTAATGCTCAAAGCCTCCGCAGGTGGCGGAGGACGGGGAATGCGACAGATCGATTCGGAGGATGAGCTGCGTTCACTCTTTGATCTTGTCAGGAACGAGGCCGATTCGGCTTTCGGCAACCCTGATGTCTATATAGAGAAGATGATTGTGAATCCGAAACATATCGAGATTCAGGTCATGGCGGATTCTCACGGAAACGTTATCTCTTTAGGAGACCGGGAGTGTTCCGTGCAACGGCGCCACCAGAAACTTATCGAGGAGACCCCGTCGGTCACACTTAAAAGTGAGACTCGGGGGGAGATGGCCAACCACGCTATTAATCTGGCAAAGAATATCGGGTATGAAAGCGTAGGCACCATAGAGTTTCTCATGGACGGCGACGGGAACTACTATTTTATCGAGATGAACACCCGTATCCAGGTGGAGCATACAGTCACCGAATGTATAACCGGGCTTGATCTCGTCAAGGAACAGATCAGGATCGCCGCAGGTCATAAATTACCCCTTATCGCAGATGAGGTAAAGTTTTACGGACATAGCATAGAGTGCAGGATCAATGCTGAGGACCCGGAAAAATTTACGCCGTCAGCCGGTACCATCACAGAGCTTAACTTTCCGGGGGGACCGGGAGTGCGGGTCGATACCGCAATATATCCGGGGGTCAGGGTGTCACCATACTACGATTCCCTGATAGCCAAACTTATCGTGCATGGTGTCAACCGGGAAGAAGCCCTTGCCAAGATGAAAAGATCGCTTTTGGAGTTCCATGTCGGAGGTGTCAAGACCACCATAAGTCTCTGCTCGAAAGTCATCAATTCAGAAGAGTTTATATCGGGAAAATACCATACCGGTTCCCTTCCCGACATGATTAAATAACGTTACTGATGCGGCTCCACATCCTGGGGAGCGGCACATGCGCTGACAACCCGACCAGAACGCCCGCCTCTTATTTCCTTGAGACCACTGATCGAAAATTCCTGATCGATCCGGGGCCGGGATCGGTAAACAAAGCGATCTCAGCCGGGCTTGATCCGTTCGATATCGACGCAATTCTCCTGACCCATCACCACCTCGACCATTGCAGTGACTTGCCTTATTACCTCTTCGCTTACAGGAACGGAAGGTCGGATGGGTGGAGAGACGTGACCATAATCGCGCCGACCGAATTTCTAAACCTTTTCGACGCCATTACCGCCCCGTTCAAGGCGTGGTTATTCGACGACGAAAAGTTTTCGGTCAACCTCATCGACGCTAACGGTATTGAGTGGGTGAAAAACGGCCTGTCGATAAGATCGGCGCCGATGTTTCACGGGGCGGGCGCTATTGGATATCGGTTCGCCGATAGCAATGGTTCTGTTTTTGTCTATTCGGGCGACACCGGCTATTGCGACTCGTTGATTGAGCTTGCGCGAGACGCGGATCTACTGCTGGTGGAGGTCTCATGGCCGGACGGTTACGAGGGTGAGGGCCACATGAGACCGAAAGAGGTTGCCAAAACCGGAACAGAATCGGGAGCAAAACACCTAGCGCTGACCCATTTCTACCCCTTTGTAGACACGTCGAAACTGCCAGCCCTGATGAAGGAACATGGATATACAGGCGACGTGACTGTTTGCCACGACGGCATGACTATCAAGGCCCCATAGAGGAACAAGTGATCCATGCATGGTCGGGCTGAATCCTGTTGCTGGAACACGGTTATGTTGGTAATGTTGCATCGTACCTTGTGTCATATGGGGAATTTATTAAACGGAGACAGTTAATGGCCATACCCGATTTTCAAAAGATTTTTTTTCCGCTACTTGAACTGGCGGGTGACAGGCAAACTCATACTGTTGGCGAAGCGGTCGATGCGTTAGCCGGAAAATTCAATCTGACACAAGAAGAGAGGGATGAACAACTGCCTAGCGGGAACCAGCCTATTTTAAATAGTCGCCCCTGAAAAAGCAGAAATAGCCCTATAAACGTTGGTTATTCTCAACTTGAGCAGTGTATAATATTGCCATGTAATCACCAATACCTCTCAAAACCTGGAGATTATTCATTGAAATCCAAACCTGAATC
>JAJDBK010000045.1 GCA_029261405.1 Nitrospinaceae bacterium | reverse complement strand
CCACTCCACTGCCCCCTCGGGGCCCAAAACACTGCCCGACACTATCTGGGAGTGGGCTTTAGCTATTTTTGTTAATCCGTCGTTTATGTGGGAGACGAGTTTTCCGATTGTGCCTTCGGCAAGGAGATGGCCGTGACGTTTGGTGAATTCGCTTTCCCTGTTTTTAATTCTGCGCAGGGTGGGCTCATCGTTCAGGTTGTTGAACCTGCATAACCCACGGACCGAAACCTGGAATAGTTGCATCATGCCGCGCATGTCGGTCTTCTCGTCCACCAACGACCATGTGGGGGCTGACGGCTCTCCAAATTCGCGCACCGCCATGCTGATAATTTTCCGGGAAACTTCAGAACCGTTTAGCGCCATAAAGATGTAATACTCACGAACAGTGGCCACCAGAAATCTGAAAGGCGCTCCCGCTGTCCTCACGCCGCCGAGTTGTTCAAACAGCTCCATATGCAGAGCCTTAGCTTTTTTGTAGAAACGGTCCGGGTCGCTGTCCATATAAGCGGCGATCCATTTGACCAGATTACCGTCGATCCCATCCCTGACAAGAATGACCTCTTCAGGTGTCATCTCGATGTTATGGTGCAGTTCCTTGTTATATTTACGCAGTAGCAATGTCGCCATCAGGAGGCTGTTACGGTCGGAAAACCGTATCTCTTTTCGTTCAGCGCTAAATTCCTCCAGCAGAAAACGAAGAACCCCTCTCCGGTCTGATAGGCGTTCTATCAGCAGTTGCACAGCGTTCAGAAAGGCCACCCTGTCGTCCCGCTGAACCATGTCGTCCATGAAACGCCAAAGAAACTCGAAGATTTTAAGTTCATATTTGGCGAAAAGATCCATGTTCTCATCGAAGGCCCGTCGCAAAAAGCGACCATTGGCCCCAAAACAGCTTTTCAACCTCCTGAATATCAACGTCACATCTTCCACCGAGACACCAAAATCTATGGCCATTACCTTCAGGTCGGTGGGAGTGAGATTGACCGGCTTAAACATCATTTCGCGGATTTTTCGTTTTGCGATAGACCGATGTTTGTAAAACTGTATCGCCTTCACCATTTCAGGCTCCATCGTGCCGAATACAATATTACCCTGATCCAACTGGGTTAAGAGCCGCCCATCACGAACAGTGATCGAATCGAGAGTTTCGTCCGAAACCTGGTTTAAGCCGGAACGAATTCTGGACAGGGTAATCCGCTTGTTATCTCCAGTATTTACTTTCGCAAGGAAACCGTTGGCGGCGCTCAAGGTGCGCTGTAACGTATCAGCCGTGGCGCTGTTATAGCTCGAACCCTGAATACTCGACATGATGGAGGAGACCGATTCTGGAGTATCCCTGTAAGATGCGAGAGCTGTTCTGGCGATGGTCGCGTCTTCTTTCGACATGACGCTTTGCCCCCGGCGAATCATTAACCATCGCACGTTGTTGACCTCAACCGCCGGTCTTCGCAAAGAGTCTTTAACCTGTTTGATATCGAACAACGCTTCATAAACGTTGGGATACCTCTCAAGCGCATGGGTACCCGCCTGATCCATCAGTCCGGCTACCTTCTTAACGATACCCTGCAACGCCCCTCGGTCGTACCCACTCAGAGCGGCCAGAATTGTGAGGTTAGGGTCGGGCAGGTGGTTCTCGTCGTAAATCAGGTTGCCCGCCGCTTGTTTGGCGCTCTCGGCTGTAGCGGTCTGCCGGATATAATCCGCTAACGCCAGTAACGAATCCCTGACATCTTTCGGTTTCGCCTCCGCCTCAATATATAGTGAGTTGAACCGCAACGCTTCAAAAGTCTTGCAGGCGATAGATAAACGACCCGGGAGATGAGATTGGGATTTGCCCTGTCTGCGTGCAACCTCATTCGCCACTGCCATGTCTACAAAGAAAGAACCGGAAGTCACTATGTAATCTGATACCTCCTCCCCGTTGTCATCCAGATTCCGCGCCGTTCCCCTGTGCCGGATCAGGAACCCGGACGAATCCCCCGACTTCACCCTGGTTAGCAGGCCGGTTATGAGACCGAGAAGACGCTCCCTGCTTTTTGCGTCCTCGCCCATCCTTGCAGAGTTGAGAAACGTGGATATATTATGGAGAAGCTCAATGAGCAGGGCGCGTCGCTCGTCCAAAGCTTTCTCTTCTTCGGCGAGACTCTCTATGAAACCACTGCCAACAGTCAGGCCTTGGTCGGCGCCGCTCGACTCTTCAATGCCAAGAAGTTTTGCGTAGAGGTTTTCGGCGCTCTCGTCCAGATCGATATCGGAATCAGGTTCTTTTGCCATTTCCAGTATAATAACGAGACTACCCGGATAAGTCCGGGTTCACCGCTCTCCTGAAAAAACATCTAAAACCTGATATTGTATAGGCAATTAGACAAAATCGGCAAGAATATACTTTATTGCTAAATCTTTCTCCGGAAGCTCATTCCCCCACTCGTTTATGGCGTAAAGATAGGGACATAAGAGAAACTCCCGGATCGGTCAGAGGGTATTCAACCCCCTTTGGAGGCGCACCAGGATTCTGCAGGACTCAGAAGCTCGTTAGCAAAGTGGAGCGCCAACGGCGAACGGCTATAAACTACTCGCCTCCCCACCAATACGGTCGAATAAGGGATGACTGTTCTATTTACGGCTTTATAAATTATAAAGACGGTGTTTGATAGCCTGTTTCCGGTCGCTCTGGTAATTTACGATCAATTTACATTAGTTATAGGGTAATTAAACTCTTTGACAAAAAAACCTCCCGCGCTTAAAATGAATTGTTGATAACATGTGAAGAGTCTCTGGAATAATCTGGATGGCTTTGAATTTGGAGCCAAAGGGCTGGCTTGTCGGGGTATTGGAGCGTTGTATCGCTCACAGGTAAGCCTGTATGGCTCCCGCTATCCGTTGTTGTGACAATAGCGGTTTCATAATTTCTGAAAGAAACGCCATGGCGCAAAACGATTCCTCCGGCAAAACGGACCAGGCTTTAAGCCACCGTTACGGCAGTTTGGCAAAAGAACTGCTTGCCTTAAGGGAGTCTTCCCTTGCCATTAAAACCTGTGAGCAGGGAATTGCAAAAGCGCCGAACAGCGCCTCCCTTTATATAATCAAAGGGCAGATACTCCTGGGGAAATTTACCCGGAAAGAGAAGCCGGAGTATCTCAAGACCGCTCTCGTATGTTTCGGGAAGGCGATAAAGCTTGATCCCCATAACTACCTGGCAAAACTTCTGGCAAGCCAGATATACCTTAAAGCGGGGGCCAGAAAAAAAGCGGCGGCGCTCCTGCGAAATATACTGAAACAGACTCCTGGCGACGAAAAGGCTACTTCACTGCTGAAAGGTATAAAGGATAAGGAGACTGCCGTAGCCGCGGCTGAGACCAGAAAAGAGGCCGGAACCCAAAAGATTGCAACCGTACAGCCTGAAGAGAAAGCCACCATTAAGGAGGCTCCGGCAACCGAAGAGAAAGTTGTGGACCAGAATGCGGACACCGCCGATTACTCCCGCAAGGAGGTTGAGGCTGTGATGAACGCAAAAGAGCCTGTCGAGGAGACCAAGGTTGCGGAAGAGAGCGAGCCTGAGTCGGAAATTGTCATTAGCTCTTCACTGGAAGACTCCTCTCTTGATGAATCGAGACTCGATATTCCGACCAGCGAAATATCCGACCCCTCCACCGGAGGGACATCCCGGGATGTATCCCTCCCCTGGAAACTCGACGACAAGGTTGTCATCTCCGCTGGCGAAAGCGATAACGACGAATACGTCATGGAGACACTCACAGGGAAACTTACGATGTTTTCGCGTACCGAAGGATTGCGCGGTATCTTCCTGCTCGACAGCAACGGTCAACCGGTAAAGATCATCAACAAGGCGGGGCTGGACGAAAACATCATTCCCTCCCTCGTATTCAACATATTCAAAGCCTCCACTAACGGTATCAGGCGTAGCGGGATGGGAACGTTCCAGTTGGGAGTCCTTGTATGCCCCATCGGAGCCATCATCATCGCCAACGCTTTTTACGCCACCCTGGCCCTTGTTGTGGATGAAAACTCGAACCTTCAGTTGGCCGAGTCAAGGGTGCAACGTTATCTCTCCGAGGTTACCGTATGAGCGCTCTATCCGTTATTCTCGATAGCCTTTGTGAGAAATCTATAACCGCCGCCCTGATCATAACCCTTGACGGAATGATTATCGAATCGAGCCAGATAGAAAAAGATAGCGCCGAGTCGCTCTCCGCTTTTATGTCCCAAATCACCGTCACAATTCGAAACTCCCTTAAAAATCTGGGACACAGCGAGTTTACCCGTTATATAATCCGAACGAACCAGCACAGGGTCTACCTTGTTGATCTCGGCAAGTCTACGCTTGTCGCGGTGGCGGAGCAGGATGTCTCTGTGGACGAGGTGAACGTCGCGCTGTTTCAGGCGGCGACCCAGATAAAGAAAACAGGTAGGTTGGATGTATAGACCGTACCTTATCGGCGGAAGCCGACTTGAAGGGGCGGGAGCATGTAACCGTGGAAAAACTTCGTTTCAGGAATCATTTGTGAGTAGAAACCCGGAGATTACAATTGCAGATTAATTACGCAAAAAAAGAGGTTTCCTGCAAACTGGTGTATTACGGGCCGGGGATGAGCGGGAAAACCACGAACCTTGAAGTGGTTCACCAGAAAGTCCCGGACCATAATAAAGGGGAGATGACCTCCATCGCCACAGAGGGTGACCGAACCCTCTTTTTCGATTTCCTCCCTCTTGATCTGGGCAAGATCAGGGGAATGACGACAAAATTCCAACTCTACACCGTTCCAGGTCAGGTCTACTACGCTTCGACCAGAAAACTTGTGTTGCAAGGCTCCGACGGAGTGATTTTCGTGGCCGACTCCAACGCCGACAAGATCGAAGAGAATATTGAATCGCTAAAGGACCTCGAAAACAACCTGAAGGAATATGGCGTCAAGATTGATGAGTTGCCGGTGGTCATTCAGTGGAACAAGCGCGACCTTCCAAACGCCCTGCCGGTTGAGGAACTGGAAAAAGCGATCAACTGGCTCAATGCGGCGACGACCGAAGCTGTAGCCGCCACCGGGGAGGGGGTTCTTCCCACCCTTAAACTTGCCGCCTCCCTGATTCTTGAGAGACTCAACTCCAAGGAACCAGGCGCCCCAACGTCGGCCAAAGCGAAAGTCGCCGAACCGAAAGAGAAAAAAGAGGTCTATGTCGCAAATATAAACGCCGACAAGATATCCCGTTCTTATTTCAACCAATATTGTCAGATCCAGTACAGACTGGCGACCAAGAGCAACGATGTGGAGGATTTTAAAAAGTTCTCTACCGAGGAGAAGAAAAAACTGCTCGACTCGCTAATCAACTATGTACTTTTGTTGCAGGACTCCAAGGCAAGAGGCATCCAGGCGGACAAGGATCATGTGGAGACCCAGGTCAAGAGTTTCGGCAGGAAGTTCAAATCGCAAGAAGAGCTTGACGACTATCTGGGGCGCCGCAGGCTCACCCTCGACAACTTGAGAAACGAAGCCACCAGAAATGTTATTATCGGCATGGTGATAAAGAACGTTCTTCCGAATATCGACCAGAGGCTGAAAATATCGAGCAAGGAAGTCGCCGAATATTACGAGAGCCATAAAGGGGCGTATGGAGATAAAACCTACGATCAGGTCAAGAGCAGTGTGGTAGGCAGGATCAAGGCGACCCGCAAAAAAGAACTGCTCCAGGAGTTTTTCATGAAACTGCGGGAAAAATCGACCATCGAAATATTTGATTCAAACATATAAGAATTCCGGGGTGAACCTAAGTGAAAGATGAAAAACTCCGTCAACGGCGGTTGGTCTACTACAAAGAAGATATCGATCAGATAGACAAACTGTTGGATGAGTTCATTAAACTATCCGGCTCTGTCGCTATATTCCTTATCGATAAGGATGGGCATCTGGTCACACAGAAAGGAACGGCGCCGTCCATACACCCGGAAACCTTATCGGCTCTCGTGGCGGGTTCTTTTGCGGCCACAAAGGAGATGGCCAGAATGCTTGGCGAATCGGAGTTTTCCGTGATGTTTCATCAGGGGAAAAAGGAGAATATACATATTTCACTGGTGGGGGAAAGAGCCATGACAGCCACTGTTTTCGATACACAGACTACCGCTGGCATGGTCAATCTTTATTCCAAGGAACTGATGACAAAACTTGAGGTCATTTTTAATATAGCTTCCAAACGAGAGGCGAAGGAGCATTCCCTGCAGTCAGGCTATTCTGACTCCGTGAAAGACAAGCTCGAGGACATGTTCAAGGAATAACAGGCTAATCACCTTTTCCATGAGATACCCTGCGCTCCTGTTTCTGTTTACAGCTCTCATCTGCTTTGCCGGAGATAAGGACTCTTTCGGCCAGGTCTCCCTCGATTCTTCACGTTTCTCCCCCCAGACCGGACTGGTGCTAAGCGACCTTAATGGCGACAAGGATTTAAAACAGGCCATTACAAGCTGGCTTTCTGCCCTCATGCGGGACGATGCGGCGGAGGCGTTTTCGGCGAGCGAAAGAATAGAGTCGATCAAGGATCGCCTCGGCACCAATAATCTTGTCACCATCGCCGACATGGCCATCGCCATAGGTTACCAGGGGCTGACAAATGGAGAGATCAACCGGGCCGCTATCGCCGGAGAACACGCTGTTCTTTTCGCCCCCAACTACCCGAAGGCGAATTTTTTCGCCGCCTGGGCGCTGTTCCAGAAAGATAAAACAGATTTCAGGACCATTAGCGCATATTTCGCCTCCGGCGCCGCCGCTCTTCTTGACGACAGGATTGATCTGGCGCGGTTTCTATCGGTTGCCACAGGAAGAGTGTTTGTCGCCGCTTTATTGGCGTTTCTCCTGATATTTCTTGCATTCATTGCCGCCAACTTCAGGGCGATGATAGCCGAAGTCGCAACATTCCTCCCCTCCGTCACAGAAAACTACAGGAAAACCATTCTGGCGGTTCTCGTTTTCCTCGTACCGCTTGCTGTCGGGGGTTGGTTTGTCTTTCTGCTCTTTATTCCTCTCTTTTTATGGCCTTATCTCAGAAAGAGGGGGCAGGTGGTAGCCGCCCTCTTCGCAGTGTTGATCCTCTCGGCGCCATCGGTTTTCGAATACATGGCCAAGGGGATGGTGCTTTCAAACGCCGATACCTTCCGGGCCCTTTATCTTCTGTCGAAAGACACCTGGGACTTTCAGACAAAGGAAGCCCTTGAGAGGGAAGCTATAAAGGGGAAGAACGACAAAACCATCACTTTCGCCCTGGGTCTGCTAAACAAACTCGCCGGAAACAGCAAGGCGGCTATTGACGCTTACGACTCGCTGTTGAAACATGACCCTAAAGACCTGCGTAGCCTTGTAAATAAAGGGAACGTATATTTCGCAAGCGGCGCTTATTCACAAGCGGCGGAACAGTACAAAAAGGCGATTAAACTCGACCCGACATCGGTCCACGCTCATTTCAACCTGTCGTCGGCTCATCTTAAGCTCATAAATACCAAGGAAGCGGAAACCGAAGGTAAGGCGGCTTTCAAACTCGACCCGGATCTTACCGCCGAATTCAGGGAAAGGTCGGCGACAAGTGAGTGGAGAAAGGTCATCGATTTTCCGATCACGTCAAAAGACCTCGCCCGTTTCGAGAAGGCGTTGGCCATCAAGACCACTACCGTAGCCGGAGCGTTATGGAGCCTCTATTTCGGGCCTATCACAGGGAATGTCTACCATGGCATCGTCTTCGGATTCCTCTTCTTGCTGGTCTTTGCAAGTCTTTTCTGGCAAAGGAAGATATCGCATCAGGTATGTCAGAGTTGCGGCTCCCCATTCAGACCGCCTATTTTGCTCACAAGCGAGACTCCGAAGTGCAACCAGTGTGTCGCTGTCAGGATGGTCTCCCGAGGAGGGCTTTCATCCACCACGAAGTCGGGCATAACATCGACAAAAAAAGAGAGAAAAAGAATCGAGATAAGGATTCATCAAAACCGTCGAGCGACCGTAGCGTCCATTTTCGACAGAATCCTCCCCGGTGTCGGAAGGGCCTATTACGACGAGAGTGTGTTCTCGTTCGGTTTCGTACTCGTCACTGCGTTTTTTATCGTATACGCCATCGCCCAGATAGTAGCCGAGCAGGGTGTCGGCGCTTCGATAACCCCGGAGATTCTTACAAGGCACGCGATCTTTCTGGGGTTAGCTGGCGCCTATTGGGTATTGATGAATACGGTTTTTAACAGGGATTATTATTAACCTTGGATAGTCTGGTAAATTGTTATGGCTCTAAAAGGTAATCTCGACGATTTCAACATCCTGAATATCTTCCAGATGATTAAGCTGGAAGGGAAAACGGGCCGCTTGAACCTGAAAGAGGGTGTTGATCTGGTGAAGATAACTTTCGACTCCGGGTCGATTATCTACGCAGAAACCCAGCCCGCCAAAGACGAAGCGAGGATGAAACTTACCCTCGTGGCAAACAGCCTTTTAAGTCAGGCCGACTGGGACGACACCCAGCGTGAGCATGAAGATAAGCTGAAACCGTACTGGGAACTGCTGGCGCGAAAGATACACCCGAACCTGCTGATAGAACTGATTCGCCGTCAGACTCTCGATAATGTCTACCACGCCTTGCGCTGGAAGATCGGCGAATACGAATTCACCCCGATAAAAAAGATCCGCTATAACGAAAAAGTGATGACCCCCATGGATGTGGACGGGCTTCTGATGGAGGGATGCAGGCTGGCTGACGAATGGCCGAGAGCAAAGAAGGCCATACCTCCTCCCAACACCTTTCTGGTAAAGAACATCATTGGCGAAGACGATGACGAGTCGATAGCGATTAAGGGCCAGGAGGGGGGAGCCGCTGGATGGGAAAGCTCTCTCGAAAAGGAGATACTCAGCGCCAGGGGTATCGAGTTACGAGACACTGACGTTAAGGTTTTGTGCGTTGTTGAGGAGGGGAAGACCATTGATGAGATCATCAACGCTTCCCGGCAGGGGGAGTTTGAAACCCTGGAAGCGCTCAACCGCCTTCTTCAGTTGAGGGTCCTCAAACCATCCCAACGAAAAAAAGAGCGACTGGTGGCTGTCGATCGGTCCCTTACAGCTAAATGGATCACCTCCGTGGCGGTCCTGATCGCCGTGGTGGTAGGCGGAGGTTACTGGCAGATAGCCTCTATGCCATCGGTTCTTACCGCTCAGAAAAAGGCGTTCGAGAGAGTCAAGACTCAACAGGCGGAGGGGACTTTAAAGAGGATCAAGTATGGGTTGCAGGTCTATTATACGTTGTACCGCGCTATGCCGGAACATCTCGACAAACTCTCTGACGCGGGCATTGTCCCAAGGTCGGACCTGGTCGATCCCTGGAACAATCCGTATGTGCTTAATGTGGACAAAACAAAATACGCACTCTACTCAACCGGTTCCGATCAGTATTTTCCGAGTGACGATGTTTTTCTTGAGGACGGCTCTCATCGTTAATGGGTCTCCCCCTCTATTCGGCCTTCTGGTGGTAAGTGACAGGGCCACTGCCGGTGTGTATGAAGATGGCTGTTTCCCGGCGCTTAAGGGTTTTTTGTCGGATCGTGGGTACGATCTGGAGCTTCTTGAGATTACGCCTGATGGTATTAAGTCGGTAAACCGCGCTCTGAAAAAACATGTCGATTCCGGGCAATACGATGTCGTGCTGACCGCTGGCGGCACCGGTGTTGCGCCGAGGGACACCACTCCAGAGGCTACCTTGCCCCTGCTCGACAGGGTGATACCTGGAATTGCTGAAGCGATGCGGGCGGCGTCTTTAGAAATAACGCCAAACGCCATGCTCTCCCGAGCGGTGGCGGGGGTGAGAAACCGGACGATTATAATAAACCTGCCAGGCTCTCCAAAGGGGGCGGTGGAGAATCTCTCTTCAGTCCTTGACGGTATCGTTCATGGTTCGGCGCTGATTCGTGACACAGGCGGCGACGCAAGATGTGACAACGCTTAATAAGTATGGTTCCGATATTTCTGGCTGTTTCATTCCTTCTTCTCATGTTCGGACCCTCCGTTTGGGCAAAGTATGTACTTAATCGATATAACGGAGTAATTGAGGATCTTCCGGGAACCGGGGGTGATTTTGCGAAAACCCTGCTTGCAACTCTTGAAATAGTCGGGGTCACCATCGAATCCACACCGGGTGGGGACCATTACGATCCAACGAGCCGTTGCGTAAGGTTGAGCGAAGCTGTTTTTAACGGCAGATCAATTACAGCCATGACAGTGGCCGCCCACGAGGTGGCCCACGCCCAGCAGGATATGGAGGGTTATGCGCCTTTCCGGGTTCGCGGAACAATGGTCGCCATGGCAAGGAGTGTGGAAAAAATCAGCGCGGTGGCGTTTGCCATGTCGCCTGTCATGTTCGCCATTACAAAGTCGTTCCCGGTCTCGGCGGTCCTCTTTTTCGCGGCTTTCGGGGCGGCGGCGATCACCGCTTTGGTCCACCTGATAACCTTGCCGGTGGAGTTGAACGCCAGCTTCGCACGAGCGTTTCCAACGATGGTGAGCGGTGGTTATATTACACAAGAGGAGGAGTCGGCTGTAAAAAAGGTGTTATTGGCGTGCGCGTTAACTTATGTGGCCACGTCTCTGGCCGGAATATTCAATTTATGGCGGATTCTCTCTCTGGTGATACGCAAATAGATGCCGGGAAATAATAGCGCAGACTCCAACAAAAAAAGCTTGCCATTACAGATCCATTTATGTATGGTAAACTTGCCTGATTATAGTTGCGTTTTCTGAACTGGCAGGGGGTCCGGAAAACGGTGAGGGGTTGGCGGTCTACCCGGCGAGAAAAAAAGCGTTTCTATTTTGCCACCAAACGAAACCGATATTTTCTCCGGTAGCTACGCCTGTTTTTCCACCACAGCCCTACGCTGTGAACCTTGCGTCGTTTAAGGGGGTATAACATGGCGATAGGCACGGTCAAATGGTTTAACAATGCTAAAGGTTACGGGTTTATCCAGGAAGATGGTAGCGAAGCGGATGTGTTCGTCCACTTTTCAGCCATCAGCGAGGATGGATACCGATCTTTAGAGGATGGGCAGGCGGTAAGTTTTGAAATTTGCCAGGGCCCTAAAGGAATCCACGCAAAAAATGTGCTGAAAGTGGAACAATAAACAGGTCGGTCAGCCCCGGTTAACCGATCCCGACTGATCCAGATAATAGACCGGGTGCAACCCGGAGATACCCTTAAGCTCAAAATAACCTAACAGCAACGATCTATCGCCCTCTTCGTCCGCAATCTGGTTGTGCGCCGTTTCCGACAGAACAATTCGGTTCTCTTCGGGCAGGTCAACCTTTACCCCTTCGCCCATTTTTACACCATGCCCCCGAACCCCTTCTATCCTGAATGTCATGTTCACAGCAAGCCCGATACGGTCGAGGTTGTTATCAACCCTCGTCTCCCCCAGATGAATGGCAAACCTGAGTATCAACCAGATTTTTTTGTCCGTTCTGCTGTTCCGTTCAGCGGTTTTCTTTAGTGTTTCCGTGGCCACATAAACAGCGTCATCAACAGAATTGAACGTCATCAGGAATCCGTCCCCTGTCCCTTTGGAAAAAGCGAGGTTACGCATTTGAGCTAAAGGAATAATAATTTCGCCGAGGTCGGAAAGCATCTTGTATGCGGCGGAGTCGCCATAAGTGGCGGCTATATTGGTCGATTTATAAACATCAACCACCATGATCGCTTCTGTGAGTATGTCGCCGGGATTGCAGTTGCGGGAAATTATCAGACTGGAACCTGTGGTTGTTTTCTCCTCTTCGATAAAATCGTCCGCCATCCAGACTTTGCCTGTGATTTTTCTCAAGGTTACAAGAGCGGCGCTCTGGACTTCCGGGTCCTTGTCGCGGGCGGCGTATTTGATTGACTCAAGCGACTCGGCGCCTTCTATCTGGGAGAGGGCTTTTAACGCTTCGAGGCGTATCCCCCGCTGGTCGTCAGAGAGAAGTGTCTTTAGCGCCTTTGCCGCCGCATCGGTACCGATTGCGGTTAAGGCTGGAGCAATGGCCCACTTGACCTCGGTGTCGTTATGCAGGGCGATTATATCTGGGATGGCCTCCGGTGATCCGATAACCCCCAAAGCTGTGACCGATTTTTCTCGGACCCACCAGTCCTTGTCCTTAAGTAGTTTTATAAGGTACCTGTAGGCTCGCTCCTCTTTCACCTTGCAGTAGAATTCCACAGCGGAGCGACGAACGTTTACATCCTCGTCGAACAGCAGGCCCAGAATCATGCCGCTGATTTTTCCGCCGCCAAGATCGCTCAAGGCTTCAGTGGCTATCTCACGAACCCACCAATCTCCATCCTTGAGCGCTTGTATCAGGGCCGCCGCTGTTTTCCTGTCTTTCAGGCCGTTAAGGATATCGACCGCGGATCGACGTATATTCACATCTTCATGACCCAGAATCTTGACCACCTCCGGCGCCAGGGTCGAGTCGGCGACTTTTATAATGGCGTCTACAGCCATATTCCTGACCACCATATTCTGGCTCTGCACAAGCTTGAGAAGGGCGATACCATCCTCCGGTCCGCCGATATCACCAATGGTCTCAATAATGACCTTCATCATCGCCGGATCGTTATGCTTTTGAGCGGCGGCGCGAAGCTGGGGCAACACCGCCTTGTCTTTTAACAGATGGAGGGCTTCAGCGCATTTTCTGCGTATATACGAATCGGGGTCGTCGAGCAATGGCGCCAATGCGACAGCGGTATTTTCAGCTTTCAGTTCACCTAATAGTTCGATGACGGTTTTTTTAACATCAACGCTCCGGCTCTGAAGCAACGGCAATATTTTAGGCGCCATGGCCACTCCGCCAAGCTCGATGAGAAGTTTTGCAATATTACTTCTTACCAGCAGGTCGTTATCGGTCAGGCTCTCCACAAGCGAAGGGGCTATAGCGGGTTTCCCTTCGTTGCGTATTGTCTGAATAAAAAGCTCCCGGACAGGTTCCATCGGGTCGGCAAGTCCGCTGATGAAAGCGGCAAGGCGATCCTTTGAGTAGAGACCGGTTGATATCTCCAACGCATCGGCGAAAAGCATGACACGAGAACGTACCTGATCGGCTAATAAAGGCAGACACATATCGCCGAATGTATTGAGTCGTTCGATAAACCCCTTACGTTCAGCCGCTTCGGCCTTCGGATAGCTTGCAAGAATACTTCTGATCTTCGACTTTTCAAACATCGCAGTTACGGATAACAAAGTGGTTTATGCAGGGTAAAAGAGAGGCCCCATCAATCCACCATTCAACCGTAACAAGGGGTGTATGTCAAGACATTCAAGAGCTTATAGTGTTACCTAGGAGCCTGTCGGACTTGGGATGATTCTGCTACAAAGTGGTGCGACCACAGCGATATGGCCCGGTTTCGGCCAGATTTTGCGCCCTTTTTCGGCGAAGTGGTGCGACCACGGCGATTACACCTCAAAAGTGCAATAAATCTGACTCAAAACCTTATCGCTGTGGCCGAGCCACTTCGCTAACGAACCCCCAAGTCCGACAGACTCCTAGCGTAATCATTCTGAATCGGGGAGCAGAATGATCTCCTTATCGACTCCGGTAATCCTGACTACATGATCAACAATCGCTGGAACAGCAATTTTCGACGTATCGTAGCTCACCAGAATCTCCCTTTTCCGTTGGCGGAAATCGGCGCCTTCAATCCCGTCGATATCTGTCAGCAACTCTTCGAGACGCATATGATTCATGAGGCAACAGAGAAGGTTTCTGTCGAAAGCCACCAGGAGAGTTTTGGTTTCAGCATAAACGTTGGTTGCCGTTGTAATTATGACTAACAGAGCGAATGTGAGGAGACTACTCTTCAATAGCTGATATGACATCGTTCATTTCCGTATCTAGTATTATGGCGGTTTTCATCATCTCTTTAGAGCCGAAGAACTTTGCGACCGCTGTAGGTTTAAGGTATGAGAGTTCTATGAGCGTTTCATCTACCCTTTTATAGAGGGCGAAACGCTGGGGGAGAAAGACCCCCGCCCTGCTATCGGCCACCGTCATGGCGCTACAGGTGAAAAGGTTGCAAAACTCAATGATTTTGTAGTGGCTATAGACTATTTCAAGGTCTTTGGTCAGCCCGACCCGATCCTTGATATTATCGACGTTGGCGACTTTCAGAACGCGGTAGTTTTTTAGTTCGATCTCCTTGATCAGGCTGTCGAGCAGGTCTTCAAACTCGACCTCCTCAAACTCGATGGTTACGATTGCCGAATCAGGATCCATTCGATCACTTCAAAATAACCAGCTTCTCGGTTCGTTCGTTCCACGAAACAACAAAGTGCCACAGAGCCATGACAGCGGCCAGAATGCCGATGGCGTATAACCAACTCCCCGTTACGTCTGGCAGGAACATTCTCTTGTGATACGAATATTCAACAACCAGTTGCAGGAACAGATGTGTGGCCGCCGCAAAAATAGCGAAGCTGATAACGGCCAGGATAAGTTTGACATGCCCTTCACCAGCTCTCCAGAGAGCGCCAGACGCGCAACCACCGGCCAGCGTCATACCGATACCGAAAATAATACCTCCAACAAGAGCGGGCCACCCCGCTGACGGGTTGATATGGACAGTGACCTCCCGGATTTCCGCATACTTCAGGGTCGTAAATCCAATTATGGCGACAAAAAAGGCGACAATGAGAGCCCGAGTCATCTCTCCGTCACCAGTCATGAACGGATCACGAATGGCCCTGACAACGCAGAAACGGGAGCGTTGGTTGATAATGCCTAGCATGGCGGTAAAGCTGAACATGATAGCCAGCTCGTTAAAGTCTAGGTAGTCGTAATAGTAGGGGATAGCGAGCAAAGCGGTTACTATGGCGATGGCGCCAAACGGTATCTGTACCATTGCCGGAACGGAGAGCATGAAACCATGCCCTCCTTTGACCGGACCGGACCGTTTTTCCCAGATAAGATATTTAAGGCCGATAATAACGCCTATAAAAAGTCCCAGCATCATCCAGAGACCGCTCACCGACATGGAGGCTATGGAGCTGTAGAAACCTCCCACTGTGCAACCTCTTGATAGATTGGCGCCTATTCCCATCAACGCGCCACCAACAATCCCTTTTATCGCTTCACGAACCGGTGGGAAACGTAGCGCAAACTCCCGCGCCAGCAACGCCGAGCCGAACGCGCCAGCTAAAAACCCCAAGTCCATAACGGAGCTGACATGTTCCCACGGAGATACCTGAGCGACATCGCCGACACCACAAAATTCGAGAAAGTGCAGACCCCAGTTTCGCAGACCGGTGAAGACGGCCCAAGGGCTTTCGTATGCGAACATCATGGTGTTAACGAAGCCGATCAAAGCTCCGACCATCAGGGGGTTCCAACTCTCCCTGAAGAGGGATTTATACGTTTCCAATACTTTTACCCAATCAGAATTTTATATCCTTGGTCGATTCAAAGGTTTCCCCGGTATTAGATGTAAAAACCACCTTGAGGGTTCCCGGTTCATCAACTTGCAATGGAAAAGATATTCTCGGATTGGCGCTGACGGCGGAGGACATCGACATACTGCCGATAACTTTACCGTTGTAGTAGGCTTTCATCTCATTGAGATAGACCGCCGGTTCTTTCCGCAGAAATTCCTCAGAGTCGGGGAAGAGGCCCAGGCCGGTTTTAGACTCGAATTTCTGGCTTACCTGAACCTCGATCACGTCCCCTTTTTTGATCCTTTTAACCAGTTTGATTTTGGGAGATGTTTTTCTCGCCATGTCAGCACCCTCCTCCCACGATCCGCATCTGGGCGTCGCCTACCCATCGCCCATGTTTGCTACAGACCACGATGGCGGAGACGGTCTTTGTGCCTGCGTCCATTCGGGACTGGAACTTGAAAAACGGTTTCCCGCTTTGCGGGGTGAAGTTGTACTGGCATTTCGCCGCCAGGGGATCGTCTATGACAACGAAGGTGACGCTTTCGATGTAATGGTCTTCTTCCATCGGATGGTCGAGAGTCATCTCCACAGGCACGACCCGGCCATCTTCGGCCACCAGAGGCACCTTGAGTTGCGGTGTATGTTGTTTTTCGAGACCTTGAAGGTTGTATTTATCTTTCGCCCGGTTTAAATCGTTTGGCAGTGTGACGGCTGAAGCGACCCGGGAAAGAGCCATGCTTCCCAGGGTTACAGTAAAAACCCCCAGGCCGACCCGTTGAATAAAATCTCTCCGGTTAACATTCATCATAAACCCTCCTGTTATTTATTCCAGCCTTGAACGAGCCGGGCAAGCGCCGCGACTTCTTCAGCTGATAAATCGTTTTTGAATCCCGGCATTACCGCCGCCATTTTCTCTGTCGGGTATCTTTTCTCAGTGGAATTAACGCCTTTAATTATTATCGTTTCAATATTTTGAACGGTTGTTGTTTTGATAAATTCCATATTTACGAGCGGCGGCCCCTCCATCGAACCTTCCGCGCTTCTCCCGTGGCATTCGGCGCAATTTAATACATACGTCATTTTTACAGTTTTATCTGGAAACATCTCTCCGGCAAAAGGGGCGGTGACAGAGACCGGAAGAACCGCCAGTGTCGCCAGAGCAAATTTGAGTGAGGAGTTCATATATTTACGAGCGCAGTCTCCCTGGCAAAGCGTCGGGGAGACTGCCATCATTGAGTCGTAATGCCGTTACTTCGGAGCGGCCATTTTCGCTGTTGTCGGCAGAGCGTGATGCGGCTCCCCATCGACAGCGATCTTCTTGATCGGCTTGAGAGTATGCGCATCGATTATATGGATAGACCTGCCGAAAGTTTCAGCCAGCCAGTAGGTTTTATGGTCCGGCATGAGGGCGATGTTGCATAGCCCCCCTTCAGAGACCTCTATCGGAATGCTACCAACCTCTTTCCTGGATGCGGCGTCGAAAATAGCGACCCGGTTTTCACCACGAAGACTAACGAGGATTTTCGATCCATCGGCGGAGAAAGAGACACCGTGAGGCATTTTGCCGACTTTGAAACTGCCGGTAAGTTTGCGGGCTTTCCAGTCTACGATATAGACCTCTCCACCTTTTCCGCCGGCTACATAGACGTTGCCATCGGGGCCAAAAGTGAACTGATGCGTGTCGGTCGGTGTATCGATGGCGGTATATTCACCCGTCACCCTGTTCAGGATAACCATTTTTTTGCTTTGGCTTGCGGAGACTATGTGTTGCCCGTCCGGCGCCACCTGGATACCACAGCTTTTGGAGGTCTCCTTGATCTCAAACCACTTGCTGACACCACCGTTGGCTACATCAAACTCCACGATATCCGCAGGTGGCATAGCGTTGATATAGACATACTTTCCGTCTGGCGATGGTGTGACTCCATGAGTTCCGAGAACCGGAAGGTCGATATACCGCTCCACTTCATAAGTGTCGGGGTTGATAAGGGCCATCTTCTTCGTTTTATCGAGAACGACGTTTACAAGGTAGTCGCTCGCCGAGGCTGGAGTAACGCTTCCGACAGCCAGGAGAAGGCCGACAAATACAGGTAACACCAATCTACTTTTGAACATTTAGGTTTCCCCTACAATAATTGTTTATATCTGAATTATAACGCCCTGCTCCGGAACGTTGTAAAACCTTTCGTTATTTGCCCAGCGACTTCAGATAGTTCACAAGGTTCCAGATCTGTTCGTCTTTGAGCGCCAGAACAAAAGGTGGCATCTCGAACCATGGGCCACCGTTTTTAATCTGCTGGAATAGATAACCGTCACTTATCTCTTTTAGTTCACCGTCGATAAATCCCCAGGGGGCGACTTCAAAACTTTCTGCAGATGGACCGTTCCCATCCATCTTCTCACCGTGGCAGACGACGCAATGTTTCTGGTAGAGTTTGGCGCCTTTTGTTATGGAGGCCGAATCGACGGTTACGGGGTTCTCTATTGCATCGACATCGATTTCCGATGCGAAAGAGACGGAGGCTGAAAATATCAGACAGGCGGTGAAATGGATAATTCGCATATGTTACATGTTCCCTGGATAATAGTTTCCGGTGGAAAGCGCCTATGGTTGGCGGATGCAATCCCGACAATCAGATTTTTTCACACCAACCATAGGATAAATATAGGCCATTTAATCCCCTGTGGAAAATAGATTAATTAAATAACCTGATTCATTAATGGTTATGCCAAAAGTCTATTCCCGGGGATGGCTCTTCAAGAGATCGTCGATACGGGGACCGCACCTTCTCCCCTGGCAATCACCGGAGCCAGCGCCGCTTGCTTTGTTAAGCTCCCCCGGAGTGGTTTTCCCTTCGTCGATCAGTTTTTTAAATGCGCCTTTCTTGATCCCTTTACATTGGCAGACAGTTTTAAGGTTATCCAGAATATCTTTATGCGTGTTCAAAACTTCTTTAATTACCCTTTGACAAATTACAGGTCACGGTTTTCTGTCAGCTTCCTTATGCGTGTTATCAGGTCAATAATATCATACGGTTTGCCTATATACTCGTCTGGTCCCTGTTCGTTGAATTTTAAGGTGATATCATTTTCGTTGTACCCGCTCACCATGATTACGGGGATATCCTCCCTGATCTCGCGTAAACGGGCAAAACACTCCACTCCACCCATAACAGGCATCATCAGATCGAGAAGAACACATACAATCTGATCGATATTGTCTACGAATTTGCAGACCGCATCCTTGCCGTTAACTGCGGATATTACAGTAAAACCAAACTTCTTCAGAATTTTTTCCGCCTGTAACCGCACCTGATCTTCATCATCGACAAGCAGAATAGTTCCACTGCCTCGCCACTTTAGTATCTCTTCTAGCGTCTCAACTTTTACATCGGGAGTTTCATCTGTCGTGACCGGGAACCAGACCTTGAATGTCGTACCTTTATCCGGTTCGCTATCGACTGATATACATCCTTTATGTCCCCGGACGATTCCGAGGGTCGCCGACATGCCTAATCCGCGTCCCATAAACTTGGTAGTAAAAAACGGATCGAATATTTTTTTCACCGTTTCGACCCCCATTCCCGCTCCGTCATCCCTGACTTCAAGGTAAACATATCCATTCCCGGCAGGATGCTCAGTCATATCAATTTCACCAGGATATGTTTTGTCGCAATCCGGCTTGTTAGCTTTCCCTGTGGTGATTGTAACGACACCCTTATTCTCACCGATAGCCTCGGAAGCGTTTATTACCAGGTTCATGACAACCTGATGGAGCTGGGCGATGTCGGCGTCAATGACCGGAAGAGCGTCACCCGGCTTGAAATCGAGGGTGACGGTTTTTGAAATGGAGGATTCGAGCAGAGTGGTCATCTCCAGCAGAACCTCATTGAGGTTTACACGTCTTACATCAAACTTGCCTTTGCCAGAATATGCGAGCATCTGTTTTGTCAAAGTGGTCGCTCGTTTTGAGGCTTTGTAGATTTCCTCCATATTTTCCCACTCGGGTGATTCGAGGGGGAGCGTATCGAGCGCCAGTTGTGTGTTTCCGATGATAACCATCAGGATATTATTGAAGTCATGGGCCAGGCCACCTGCCAGCACACAGAGGCTTTCGAGTTTCTGAGCGTTCTGGACGTGAGCTTCGAGGCTTTTCCGTTCCGAAACATCCTGCGTTGTGCCGAGAATGTATTTTGTTTTGCCTGTTTCATCCAGAGACGGTTCTCCGATTGAATGAACCCATTTTTCTGTTCCGTCCTTTAAAATCAACCGGTGTTCAATGTCCCACGACTCCGCATCATGGATGCTCTCGTTGATTTCACCCAATAAACGCTTCCTGTCATCAGGATGGAGTGCGGAAGTGAAAGCTTCAAGGGTGGTCTCGCCACGGTCAAGCCCGAAAATACGGGACATCTCCTCCGATCCTTCGAATTTGCAGGTTTCCGGATAAAATTTCCAGTGCCCCAGATGTGTAATGTTCTGGGCTTGTTTCAGGATTCTTTCGCTCTCTTCCAGGATCTCCTCGGCCTCTTTTTTTTCAGTAATATCCCGAAAGTTTGCTACAAAGCCCATAACTTCAGTTTCAGAGCAAAAATATGGGTAATAATTAATGTCGAGGAACCTGCGACCCCTGGATGGAAATTCAAACCACTGCTGAAAATTCACGTTTTCACCCGCCATGCATCGCAAGGCGTTAGGCTTTATGACAGTAGCAAAATACTTTTCACCCAACACTTCCGCCATGGAATGACCAACAACCTCATCTCTTGTTTTATCAATGGCTTTCAGGAACGATGAGTTCACGGCAATGTATTTGAACCCCGAATCGACGAGAGTAAGCAGGTCGGTGGAGCTTGAAACGATTCGCTCACTTTGACGCAAACCTTCCTCAGCTATTTTTCGCTCTGTTGTGTCTGTAATTATAGCTATAAACCCGACCACCTTTCCTTCGCTGTCACACTTATAATCCCAATCGACCTGAACATCGATGACAGCGCCATCTTTCCTCCTGTTTTCTGAAAAAAACTGAGTAGGCTCTGGTTTTTCTTCTTGTAACTTTTTCAGATATTTGCGAAGTTCATCGGCCTCTTCCTCCAATGCAAGCAAATCGAATATCGGTCTACTGATCAGTTCACCATATTCATAACCGAGTATTGTGTGATGGGCCTGATTGCTTAAGGTAATCACACCGTTAAGATCGCACTCCTGAACACCGTGCGGAATGGTGGAAATAACCGTTTTATAACGTTCCCGGCTCTCTTCAAGCTCAGACTCGACCAGTTCGCGGAAGGTCAGGTGTTTCCTCAGAACCGCAACGACACCACCGACAACAAGAATCCATAAAATAATAACGGTGTAGTGAACTGTATGTTTTTTATTCTCCTCTTCGAGTATATGTTTTGTGGCGACATCGTTAACGGCGTCAAACGAGTCTTGGGTTTCTTTGAAAAGGGTGTCGTAGCGTTGGTCGATTTCTGTTCCGATACCGCTGGTTTCGATAGCGTTAATACGCTGTAATGACATGGCTTCTATTTTTTGAATACGCGCCTTGAGTTCCTTCAGATAGTTCGCCATTGTTGGCTGTTGCGCCAATTCACCACTATCGATAACGCTGTCCACCGCCGCCAAGGACTGGTTGATTAATGAAAGAGTTCTATCAATCTCTATAGTGGTGTCGCCGGTCAGATACTCTTCGAGCCATAGATGACCGGTGGCTATATCAATGTTGGCATGCAGAATGTCGCCTGAATAAATCTCCCGCTCGGCGATAATATGTTCTGTGCGCTCATGCAGATAAAAAATTAACAGAAGGGTGATACAGCCGAGCAAAACTGTTGAAACAAGTGAAGGATCGGATTTGTTGTCGATTGAAGAAATTAACATGGCAGAAACCCCGGCTTACCAGCTTAATTTATAAAAAAACCTCGCCTTACAGATTGTCCTCCACATAATACGACACAACCTTTACCCCCACTCATGCGTAAAACAAGAAGCTACCCCTAATGTAGTATCTAAAATGAGTGTGTGTCAAATATGTCACGTTTCGCTTCATCTGTCCCGGTTTTGATCAGTATTTAAGGGAGTAATCATCGCCAGATTACCTTGAAACTCAATCCTTGACGCATAGTGTCGTTGTATAATTATTCGATAGTTTTATATCTCATAGGGGAGTCGAATTGAATCAGGCCACAGCTGTCACAGAAGAAATATCGGACAATATAGAGACCGTCATGCGAGGTCAGTCGCTTGCGATAAAACGGTTGCTGGTGGCGCTTTTAAGTGGTGGACATGTATTGCTGGAGGATTATCCGGGAACGGGAAAGACCACTTTGGCAAAAGCTCTGGCCTTGTCTGTCTCCTCGAAGTTTAAACGGATCCAGTTCACTCCCGATCTGCTCCCCTCCGATATTATCGGTGTGTCGATATTTAATCAGGACGACAGGCGGTTTCATTTCCACGAAGGGCCGCTCTTTGCAAACCTTCTTCTGGCCGACGAGATCAACCGCGCATCCCCCAGAACCCAGTCCGCCCTGCTGGAAGCGATGGGTGAAGGGCAGGTGAGCGTAGATGGTAAAACACGAAAGCTCGAAGATCTCTTTTTTGTCATAGCCACCCAGAATCCGATCGAATCCCACGGCGCTTACCCGTTGCCGGAAGCGCAGATGGACCGGTTCGCCATGCATTTTTCCCTCGGGTATGTCTCCGCCGGGGATGAGACCGCAATTCTTGGCGATCAGGCGCTGGTTCACCCTATCGACAAGGTCGAAGCGTGCGCTACGATGGAGCAGGTGATTGAGCTTAAACAGAAAACCCGCGAGGTACGGGTAGGCGACGAACTGAAAAGGTACATTGTTGATCTTGTGACCGCCACCCGTTCGGCGGAGGGTGTGAAGATCGGCGCCAGTCCACGAGCGTCCCTTGCGTTGTTCAAGTCGGCCCAGGCTCTGGCCCTCATCAACGGAAGGGAGTTTGTAACGCCCGACGACATTCAGGAGCTTGCGACAGTGGTTATAGCCCACAGGCTGGTCCTCGATTCCGAAGCCCGGTTCTCCGGTATTACATCAAAGGGGATTGTGGACCGGGTCGTAAAATCGATCAAAGCTCCCGCATAGAGTTGCGCCGATGCCTCCCGCCATTGCGTACAAGACCTACTGGCTCACAAGCTCCTTACGCCACTTTGCAAGGGAGCGGATTACCTCCGCCGGAGGCATGGTCATAGGCTGTATCATCGTTTCGGCGCTCCTCGGACTCGACACCAACAGGACGTTGGCGTTTCAGGCGTTCACCCTTCTGACAACGCTTTTCTTCTTTGCAATCCTCTTTTCGTTTTCGTTCAAGGCAAGATTCGGCGTGAACCGCGACCTTCCCCGTTTCTGTACGGCGGGAGAACCGTTTAAATACAGAATCACGATCAGAAGTTTCTCCGATAAAGCAATGGACGGACTTAGCCTTATGGAAAAACTCGCCGATCCGCGACCTTCATTCGCAAAATTCCAGACACTACGGGAACCGGGAGAGGAACAGCGGAACCGGTTTGACACGGTTTTTGGTTTTTACCGGTGGAACTGGTATATCGAACAACGGCGCAACAATCCGCCTCCTGAGCGAGTTCTCCCCCTTATCCCCCCGGGAGGGGAAATTACCGTCGATATGGAGATGACACCGCTTAAGAGAGGGGTTATCAGGTTCGACTCAACCGGTATTACGCGCAGAGACCCGTTCGGCCTGCTCCGGTCTCTCGTAAATATAAAGTCGGGCCAGTCGGTGGTGGTACTGCCGAATAGATACAAAACAGCCGATGTCAGGTTGCCCGGAGTTCGCAAATACAATCAGGGTGGAGTGGCCCTTGCATCCCATGTCGGCGACTCGGAGGAGTTCATGTCGTTGCGTGACTACAGGGCGGGCGATCCCCTTCGTAAAATCCACTGGGCCAGTTGGGCCAAGTCGGGCAAACCGGTGGTGAAAGAGTATCAGGAGGAGTATTTTTCGCGGCACGCCCTGATCCTCGATACTTTTGGGGATGGCGGAAAGATTTTCGAAGAGGCGGTATCGGTGGCCGCCTCGTTTGTCGCAAGTGTCGATACCGGGGAGTCGTTTCTCGACCTGATGTTTGTCGGTACAAAAGCGTACCGTTTCACTTCGGGTCGTGGCATGGGTGGTGGTGAACCGATGCTCGAAATTCTCTCATCGGTGAAGGCGTGTACCGACAAACATTTCTCATTGCTTGAAAAGGCCGTGATTGAGAGGGCTCCGATCCTGAGCGGCTGTGTCTGTGTCTTTTTACAGTTCGATGAAGAGCGACAAAATTTTGTAAAGCGCTTGATCGGCATGGGAGGTCAGTTAAGAGTCTTTGTTGTAACTGATGATGAAACGAAAATCGACGCCGGACCGATGAAATCCTCTCCGGATCGGTTCACGGTATTAGAGTATGGGTCTGTGAAGGATAGGTTGTCGAACCTGTGAAATATCCTCCGCAGTTCCTGACAGGTTTTGCGCTCCTCTTCTGGGGCTGGCAGACGGAGATGATGATCGCCGGGATCGCTCTTGCAACGATAATCGAAGGCGCCAGGTTCACGCAGGTTAAGTACGACTTTAAACAGAGGGATTTCAGGAACGTCTGGAACCTTTGCGGCGCCATTTTTATCGGCGTGTTTTTTTTCGTATACACGTCGGGTGGTGGCTACGATTTTCTGACGATTATCAAATGGCTCCCGATGATTTTCGGTTTGCTGGCGGTGGTCGTGTCGTACAGTGAATCGAGGATTGTCGATTACCGGGTCTTCCGTCTCTTTTATTGGGAGAGAGCCGGAAAAAAGATCATCGGTCTCGATTTCACCTACCCCTACATTGCCACTATTATCGCCGCCACAAGCGCCGCCAATGTCCGGGATATCTGGTTTTACGCAGGTTTATGCGCTGTTATGACGTGGGCGCTCTGGCGGTTCAGATCGAAGAGTTATCCGGTATGGCTCTGGATTTTAGCTCTGGCAATAGTGATAACAGCAGGATTTGCAGGAAGCGTTGGGCTACAGATGGCGGACAGCTACGTCACGGAGAGGATGGTCGAGTATTTCGCGGAATCGCTGAGAGAGGATACCGATCCGTTCAAAACCCACACAGCCATGGGTCAGCTTGGGAAGTTAAAACTATCGGAGAAGATTCTGGCCCGGGTGCATCGGGCAGGTGTGAAAATAAACCTGGCTGATCCGGTACTTCTGATTGAGTCGTCCTACAACACCTATCGCAGAACGGCGTGGTATACCGCCAGGTCGGCTTTCAAGGATCTGAAACCTGAAAAGAATGGTGTCACATGGCGGATAGGGAAAGGAACGCCGGGACCGGAACGAATCGCAATAACCACTGAGCTTAAAAAAGGGAGCGGACTGGCTTTCAGTGTAGAGCGGGCGGTCACGTTTGAGTCGCTTGCGGCTAAAAAAGTCGGTGTCAACAGAATGGGAGCGGTCAAGCTGACTTCGGCGCCCGAGTTTCTCAACTATTCGGTGGCGCTGGGGAAAGAATCGACTAATATCGGTTCACCAGACCATTTTGACCTGGCGATTCCAAAAAATCTGGAACCTGTGGTGGGCGCTATCGCAAAGGAGCTGAAACTTGCAACCCTTCGGCCTGAAACAGTATTGGCGGTTGTCAGCCGTTATTTTGCAGAGAAGTACAGTTATTCTCTGGAGCTATCGGGCCGACGTGGCAAAATCGACCCGGTAGCCGATTTCCTTTTGAGGACGAAACAGGGGCATTGTGAGTTTTTCGCCACCGCCACCGTCATGCTGTTGCGCAAGGCGGGTCTTCCGGCAAGGTACACCGTTGGATACCTGGCCCATGAATATAGCTGGCTCGAAAAGAGCATTGTGGTGAGGGGAAGGGACGCGCACGCCTGGGTCAGCGTTTACATCGGTGGCAAATGGAGGAGCTTTGATACCACACCACCATCGTGGGTAAGCGCCGATGCGGAAAACTCCACCTTGTTGGAACCGCTCAAAGACCTCTTTTCGTATATAGGCTGGTTGATTTCAACATGGCGTAACAGCGATAGCGATACCGACTACACCTTGCCCATTGGGGTGGCTCTGGTTCTGTTGATGATCTATATGGTGTCAAGGTCGATGGGTGGAACGAAACTGAATCGGACGAAAATCAGTAGTAAAGAAGATCAGTCAGGAGAGATACGGAGTGGCGCGGAGAGTGGTCTATATAAATTGGAGAAAAAACTGGCGAAAACAGGCCGAGGCCGACATCCGTGGGAGACATACAGCGCATGGATCGCCCGCATAGAAGACAACGAGACAAGGCCGGTCATCAAATGCGTTCAGCCGCTTCTCGACCTGCACAACAGAATGCGCTTCGACCCGACCGGAATAACGGAAACCGAAAAGAAAAACCTGGATGAGGGTGTCGGCGCCGCAATTACACTCGCAGGTCGGATCAGTGATGGTGGATCGTGAAAGTATCCAGTTTCCGGGTAACTGTATAACAGACCAGCAGTGAATCGGGATCGATAATCTGGCTGTAGAAACCGATGTTGTAATAAACGCAATTCCCATCCTTGTAGTTCGGCTCACCCAGTAATTCCAATACAGTCTCTTCCGTCACACCGGCGGTAAGATGGTTTTCCATCAGGTCTTCTATCATGCCGGTCCTCTCGCTTGCCAGCGGACCGGCGTTTTTCCATTCAGCCCCGTTAAATTGTCCCTGAACCTTCGGTTGGATCACCCCCCACGAGTTGTAGACGACTCCGGCGAAGATCAGGGCGCCTGCAATGCTGAAGAGAACAAAAACGAGTTCAGACAGTTTTTTCATGATCCCTTTATCAACGTTGCGAGACAATTCCGTAGGCGCTTAAAATCCACAGGCCGCCCCATACTATTCCGGCCAGCATCATCATCGCGCCGCAAAACGCCGCCATGTTGGCGATGGTATGTTCGTATTGAAGTAACCCGATATCCTTGAGGATGTTGAACCAGTCGTGGGAGTCGGGGTTCTCTCGTCCGGTAAAACCGCCGAGCAACATCAGTTTCTGTCGCCGCGCATCGTCAATATACGGTACCAGGTCGTAAAGCGATTCACCAGCCCACCATAACGCCACCGATCCGGCGTAAGGGTCACGTTGTTTAAGCAGGAACGTACCGAGACATAAAAACGGTATCAACACCTGTAACAACGAGCCACCCAGGTAGGTCATGAAACTTCCAAAAGGCATAAAGAAAATATGTCCCGCTTCGTGGAACGGCAGGTTGATGAGATGCAAAAACGGTTGCTGATGATAGATGAGGAACCGGTTTGTAATAAGCAGGCTGATCGTCAGCCAGATCAGGAGACAGGTCAGGATAGCCTTGCCCATCAGCCGTGGAAGGGTTTGATCCCCATTATTGTGGAACATGAGGGATTTCATCATAACGAGAAACCCTGCGGTCATCACAAGGCTGATACCGGTGTTCCGGGTCGGTTCATCAAGGAGAGGCTTCTTTAACACCTTTGGCCTCTTTTTCGGTGGAAGCCCTTGAGACGGTTCCCTTTTCGGTCGCAGATCAATCTTCTTCTTTGTGACCTTCGCCCGTCTCGGCTTTTCCCCTTCCATACCTATAGACCCAGTTCGTCACTAACCATATCCATGAGTTCGCCCAGAAGTTCCGGTGAGAAATCAAACCTGATACCGGCGGTGGCAAAAAGCTCCGCCATCGGTCTGGAACCGCCGAGAGCGAGGGCGGAGAGATAATCGTCCACCGATTTTTGCGGATTGCTTTTGTAGTTGCGATAGACCTGCAACGCGCCCATCTGGGCGATGGCGTATTCGACGTAGTAGAAAGGCACCTCGAAAATATGGAGTTGCCGGTGCCACTGGTATTTTCTGGCCTCTTCAGGGGTGTCGCTCCAATCGAGACCCGGATCGAATTTTTGCGACAATTCGAGCCATTTGGCGCCCCGTTCTTCTACTGTGTGGGCGTGGTTGGTGTAGAGCCAGTGCTGGAACACGTCGATCTGGGCCACCCATCCGAAGAGGCCGATGATAGACTCGAACCTCTCCCGTCTGGCCCTTTTAATCGACTCCTCATCGGAGTAGAAGGCAGATAACCGCTGGCCCCCCAAAAGCTCCATGCTCATGGAGGCGACTTCGGAAAACTCCATGCCGGCGCCCCGATACCATATCAGCGACTGGTCCCTGCACTGTAACGTATGAAAAGAGTGTCCCCCTTCGTGAATAAGGGTGTTCACATCGTCTTGCAGACCAACGGCGTTGGTGAAAATAAACGGGATGCGCGACTCACCGAAAGTTGTCTGATAACCGCCCGGCGCTTTCCCTCTCCTGCTCTCAAGGTCCATCGAAAACCCGATACTGCCGAACATCTTGCCGAGCCTTCCATCGACACCATCGAAGACTTTTGTAACGCCGGTGAAAAGCTCGTCGGCTGTAGTAAAAGGTTTTAGCGGAGGTTTTCCCGTCGGGTCACATGCGGTATCCCACGGCGCCACTGTTTCAAGCCCCATGTCGGCGGCGCGTTGTTTTGTGAGTTTCCGGGCGAGGGGGACGGCGCATTTTTCGATAGCGTCGTGAAAAGCGAGACAGTCATCAGATGTGTAATCTCTCAGTTTCGATTTAAAGGCGTATTCCCTATAGTCATTAAGGTCGAGGTTCAGGGCGTACTGATGCCGCAAGGCGATCATCTCAGAGAGTATCGATTCGAGTTTGTCAGCCTCTTTCAGTCTCCGCGCGAATGTGGCCCTGTAGGCGTTCTCCCGGACGGAGCGCTCGTTTGAACGCATGTAGACCGCCATCTGTTGCATGGTCCGCTCCTGACCGTCGAAGTTGACCATCAGCGAACCCGATATCTCCTGATATTTCTGCGATAGCTCCTGCAACTTCACCTGTAGCGGAATGTTTTTCTCCACAAACAGATCGACGGACACAGAAATCTCCCGGTCGAGCTGTCGGTATCTTTTGTCGGGAAGATCGTTACGGTATGGTGAACCGGTAAATTTTCGGTTGAGTTTGTCTTCGAATCTGGTTACTTCAGGATAAAAATCGCGCACCACCTCAAGGTATGCGTTCTTTTTATTGTCGTCGTCGGTATGACAGGTCATATCGACATACCTGCCTGTGGCGAACTGGTCGATGCAACCTCTCACCTCAGACCAGTTAATTAACCACGCTTCAAGATCAGATACGTTATTAATCGGCGCGTCGAGCAGTCTCTGGTAAACCGGCTCCACGTCTTTCCAGTTTTTGATAACCAGATCGACCGGAACGAAAGATCGTTCATACGGGGCAAGCCAAGGGGTCTCCTGGACGTTGATGTCATTCATTTAATCTATCCTTAGGGATTATAATAGGCCGTGCGATTCAATCACTTGACTTTAACACGGGATAACCTATACCATCCCTTCCTTTATCAATAGTTTAACCATCCTTGGGATTATATAAGAGTAATGGCCCCCGTTAAAAGAGCCTTGATAAGTGTATCAGACAAGAGCGGTGTTGCTGAATTTGCCAAAGAGCTTGCCGACATGGGGGTTGCGATCCTCTCCACCGGCGGCACGGCAAAAGCGATACGAGACGCGGGAGTTGTGGTAACGGACGTTTCCGAACACACAGGATTCCCCGAATGTCTCGATGGTCGGGTCAAAACATTGCACCCGAAGGTCCACGGTGGCATCCTCGGCAGACGCGACCTTGAAAGTCACGTCGCGAAAATGGCCGAACTTGGCATAGAGAATATCGACCTGGTGGCGGTCAACCTCTACCCGTTTGAAGCGACAGTGGCAAAAGAGGGGGTGGAGTTACAGGAGATCATAGAGAACATAGATATCGGCGGACCGGCGATGATAAGAAGCGCCGCCAAAAACCATAACGACGTTGTGGCGCTGGTCGATCCGGTCGATTATGCGGGGGTGATAGCCGAGATGAAAGAGACCGGCGGTTGTGTAACTCTCGATACACGAAGATCGCTGGCCGCCAAAGCCTACTTCCATACCGCCTGGTACGACGGTCGTATCTCCGCTACGCTGGCGGAAAAATTCGGGGTAACCGAAAAATTCCCGGAACGCAAAATCGTGCAAATGAGAAAAATCCAGTCGATGCGGTACGGCGAAAATCCACATCAGGACGCGGCTTTTTATAAACTGACAGGATCAAAGAGCGCAGGCGCCGCTGACGCCAAACAACATCACGGCAAGGAGTTATCGTTCAATAATGTCGTTGATATGTCTGCGGCTTACGAGCTTGTGTGCGAATTTGACGAACCGGCCTGCGCGATAATTAAACATACCAACCCCAGCGGTGTCGCCCGCGCCGATAACATAACCGACGCATACGTCACGGCAAGGGAAGTCGATCCGGTATCGGCTTTCGGTGGTGTGGTGGCGTTTAACCGCACGGTCGATCTTGCTACCGCTGAGGAGCTTTCCAAACTGTTCCTCGAAATCGTCATCGCTCCCGGTTTCGACGACGACGCCATGGTGAAACTTACCGGAAAGAAAAATCTGCGCATCATGGAACTTCCCCAGCTCACACCCAACGATGAACTTGCGCCAAAATTCATCAGAGGCGCCGCCCTTTTGCAGGATGATGATTCGATCACAGCGGACGAATCGAAACTCAAATCTGTCGGCAAACGGGAGCCGACCGACGATGAGATGCGGGCTATGATGTTCGCCTGGACCGTGGCCAAACATGTCAAATCATACGCCATTGTCTATGCGGACAGTAACAGCGTTATCGGTGTGGGCGCCGGGCAGATGAGCCGGGTCGATAGCTCGAAGATAGCCGTTACCAAAGCGACAAGGCCGGTTAAAGGATCGGTCATGGCCTCCGACGCTTTTTTCCCGTTCAGGGACAGTATAGACGAGGCGGCGAAAGCTGGGGTGACAGCCATTATCCAGCCGGGAGGCTCCGTGCGGGACGAAGAGGTGATATCAGCCGCCAACGAACATGGCATAGCGATGGTCTTTACCGGTGTCCGCCACTTCAGGCATTAGGTACTTACACGAAGACAACCACGTCATCGTAGTAGAGAAACCGTTTAACCTGCCGACTCAGGAGGATGAAAGCCGCGACCCGGACCTTCTGACCCTCGTCAGGGCTTACCTCAAGAAGAAATACGAAAAACCGGGGAACGTCTACCTCGGCCTGGTCCACAGGCTCGACCGACCCGCTGGTGGTCTACTGGTACTGGCGAAAACCTCAAAAGCCGCCTCGCGGTTAAGCTCACAGTTCCGGGAACGGAATGTTTTTAAAATCTACTCGGTCATGGTATCCGGATTTCCAAATCCCCCATCAAAAACTTTGGTAAACTACCTTGAGAAAGACCGGATCAAAAACCGGGTTACCGCCTACGCAGGACCACGGGGAAACGCCAAAAAAGCGGTTTTAAACTATGAAGTTGTAGAGACTGGCGAAAAGTTCTCGCTGATGAACGTCACGCCTGAAACGGGTCGGCCACACCAGATCAGGGTGCAACTGGCAAAAGCGGGGCATCCGATTGTTGGGGATTTGAAATATGGCGCCCCGGAGGCTTTAACAGAGGGAAACATCATGCTTTTCGCCGATGGCCTTGGTTTCGCGCACCCTGTGACAAAAGAGAAGATGGAGTTTAACCTGCCACTTCCACAAAACTGGACCGTATCGTAATGGGAAAACAGTATAAATCGCTCACATCCGACCAGATCGCCTTCATCAAGGAGCAGAAAATCTTTTTCGTCGCCTCCTGCTCCGGTTCGGAGGTGAACATCTCGCCGAAAGGGTACGACTGCCTTAAAATCCTCGACGAAAAAAGCGCCATCTACCTCGACTATCCGGGGAGTGGCGACCGGACCGCGCGGGATATTACCGCCGGTGGCGAGGTGACGATCATGTTCACATCGTTCACAAAAAAGGCGTGGATAGTGCGTCTCTTCTGCAAAGGAACACTGATCGAAAAAGATGACGAAAGGTTCCCCGGACAGCTGACTCATTTCGATATCGATAACCCTGCGGCTGTTCGTCGTCTGGTTCTATATGGTATCTACGCCGTGGAATCGAGTTGCGGCGAGTCTGTCCCCTTCTACGAATTTGCTGGAGAACGGGAGAGCCTTCGCAAGTGGGCGAATAAAATGGGGAAGAAAGGCAAAGTGGAAAAGTACGTCGCCGACCATCGGGAGCCGCCAGAGCTTTAACCCGGCTCGTTCACTTCTTGCGCATGGCTGATGTCAGAAAGACCAGCATTCCGAACAGCTCCAGCCTTCCGGCAACCATCTCCGCTATCAGGGTCAGCTTGGCAAGCGCCGGCAGTCCGCCAAAATTACCCGCCGGGCCGACCTCCCCAAGACCGGGACCGATATTGCCCAGACACGCGATGGATGCGGTGACTGCGGTAACCGGCTCAACTCCGGTCATGGCAACAAGTAGCGAGCCGACGATAAAGGTCGCGATGAAAAGACATGTGAATACCAAGGCGTTTCGCAGATCCCCCTCTGACAAAATTCCACCCGGCAACCGGGATACGATCACTTCGTTCGGTTCTACGATTCTGCGCAGTTCCGCCATTATCGCCTTGCCCGCCATGATTAACCGGACCACCTTGATAGACCCTGCCGTGGAGCCTGCGCATCCCCCGACAAACATCAGGGTCACGAGCAGTAACTGTGAAAAAGGAGACCATTGGGTGAAGTCGGCAGTGGCAAACCCTGTGGTTGTAAGTATCGATACGGCCTGAAAAAAACCGTCGGTAATGGCGGTCACGCCCGATACACCATTCATGAGCAGGGAAACCGACAACGCTAACCCCGCAATACCGATAAATATCAGATAGAGCCTCCATTCGGCGTTTTTGAAATAAACATCCCGCATACCGTTCAATGCGTGAAAATGAAGGGTGAAATTCATGCCGGCGATAAGCATAAAAAGAATGATAGCCCACCTGATCGCCAGACTATCCACATCGCCGACTGACCCTGTGTATGGCGAGAAACCGCCCGTGGAAAGGGTGGTGAAGGTGTGCAGTAACGCGTCATACCACGACATTCCCAGGGCAAAAAGCAGACCGAATTCGAGTAGGGTCAGGAGCAGGTATATTTTTATCAGAAACCGGGCGGTCTGGCGGATTTTCGGAGTGACTTTTTCAAAGTTGACACCACCCGGTATCTCGGCGCGAAACAGATTGTACCCCCCCTCTCCCACCGAAGGCAAGATCGCAACAAACAGTACGATAATGCCGATACCGCCTAACCATTGTGTCATACAGCGCCAGAACATTACACCGCGCGGGATGGTGTCCATATCGCTTAAGACCGAAGCGCCTGTTGTGGTGAGGCCGCTTAACGACTCGAAAAGGGCGTCCACCGGGTCGGGAATCACCCCGCTTAAAAGGTAGGGCAACGCCGAAATCAAACCAACAGCCAACCAGCTTGTGATAGCTGTCATGGCGCCGTCCCGGGCGCTGATTTTACGTGGCGCCGACCCATGGAAAGCTATCAGCATTATGGCGCCTGAAACCAGCGAGAAGAGTATGGCGCCAACGAACGCTTCAACCTCTGATGAAGCCTCGCCATGGGCCAATGCTACCGCTAGCGGAAAGACAAGCGCGCACGGCAAGGCTATTAACAACCAGCCAACGGTTCGAAACAGCGCGCGATTCAAAGGTTAACCCGCATATTTCAGGATGGTTAACCGAAGAATCCGCGCCGTGGGGTGAAGAGTTTTTCAACCACCGGGAAGAGTGAAGACGTGGCGATAATCACCGCCTTGTCCCCCGCTTCGAGTATGGTCTCACCCGTTGGTATGTCAACAGCGCCGTTATGGATGGCTATGCAGACGATAGATCCTTTCGGCATTCCGGCGTCGGCCAGCCTTTTGCCGGCTACCGGCGATCCAGGGGAGACATCGTATTCGATGATCTCCACTTCCCCACCAATAAGTTGAACAATGGTATGTATTATACCTTTCCGGATGTTCCTGAGAATAGCGGCCGCTGTCAGGAGGTGAGGGTCTGCGATCACGTCGAGTCCGATTGCGGTGATGACCGGCAGATAACCTGACTCATCGCTGACCGCTACCACTTTTCCAACGCCAAGCTGTTTTGCGAGCAGTCCGATCATGACATTCTTCCCGCCATCCCCCGACGCGGCTACAAAACAGTCGAGAGTCTCCAGGTCAAGCTCTCTTATCGCCTCCAGATCTTCCACAATGTCCAGATGAAGAACCTTGACCCCTTCAATCTCTTCGGCGATGGTCCTGGCTTTGACTGCGTCAGCTTCGACAAGGGTAACACTTTTGAAACGGTCAAGAAACGAACGGGCAACCAATCCGCCAATCCGCGATCCTCCAAAAATCACCACCCGGTTAAATGAGTTTTTTTGTGGGGGTTTGATAATTGGCGCAACTAATGGAAGAAGATCCCGGATAGTAAGCGCCCAGATTTTGTCGCCCCCTTCAATAATTTCCGCTCCGTTGGGCACAATGAACCTGTTATTGCGGTAAACGCCTATTACAGTGAAGTATGTAAGTCCATAACCATCCCTCAATTCAGCCAAACTCAGCCCGGCTATACCCATTTCATCAGATACGTTGATCCCCAGGAGAATTACCCGGCCACTATCGAATTCAGCGTAATCAAATGCGCCTTCGACAGCTATAACCCGGTCAATATAATCCGCCGTTTCCCGCTCCGGATGGATGAGAAGGGAGATGCCGAGTTCCTCGGGCGTAATGCCGGTTTCACTGAACCACTCCTCGTTTCGTATCCTGGCGATATTCTGCTTTATGCCAAGTTTGCGTGAGAGGAGTGAAAGCGTGAGGTTTAACTCGTCTGATTCAGTGACCGCGATAAGGGTGTCAACCCCTTTGGTGTGCAGTTTGAATTTTGCCATATCAGCGGCGTCGGACGTAACCACAGTGACATCATACTGATCGGCGATGGCGGAGGCCACCTTCTGATCCCGTTCAAAAATGACCATGTCGTAACCGTGACGGCTCAGTTCCCGGACGATATGACGACCTACCCTGCCCGCCCCGGCAATGGCGATTTTCATAAAGCGCGGATCCTCATGATGCTAATGTGTAGATGATTTTGCCATATATTACGCCGGAAAGCATAACTAACCGGATACATCATATTTTCAGAGTTTGTCGGCGCTTACCCGGAATCATTTACTGTGGCCAAGGACACTAACCCGGATAATTCATGAGTGTTCGTAACGAGGTGGCGCCACTTACTCGCTGTGGTAGCGCCACTTGAGGACCAAATATGCTCAAACGCCGTAATGGCAAGTGGATGCTCGCATGCGGTAGATCACTCATGAATTTTCCGGGCCAAGCCTGTATTGGGGTAATATGGGACGAAAAGCAAACTACCCATAACCGATAACGGATTTCCTTTCGATATGGCTATATTGATTGTAGATGACTCGGAGCTGAGCAGGCAATTACTGAAGATGCATCTTGAAAAGGGTGGTTACACCGATCTGGTTCTGGTGTCGTCCGCACGAGGCGCTTACGAAGCGCTCGGTATGGGAGGCCCGAATTACTGCGAAGATGTAGACTTGGTCCTGATGGATAACTCCATGCCGGAAATCAGTGGAATTGCGGCAACAGAGCGCATAAAAACTGTAGACCGTCTGAAGGATATTCCGATCGTCATGGTCACCGGATCCTCGGAGGACCATATCCTGCAGGCCGCTTTCGATGCGGGCGCCATAGACTACATAAAAAAGCCGTACAGCAAAATCGAACTTCTTGCGCGGGTAAGGTCGGCATTAACTCTCAAGGAAGAAACGCAGAGGCGTAAGAGTAGGGAGAAATCGCTGGCAAGAAGCAGGGCGAGCCTCACAAAGGCGCAGGAAATCGCACAAATCGGGAACTGGGACTGGAACTTTGAACAAAACACAATGTACTGGTCGAGCCAGCAATACCGCATCCTGGGATATGCGCCGAAGGAATTTGTGGCGAACTACCAGAGTTTAATCGGCGGTGTCCATATTGATGATGCGGAATATGTAAAAAAAACATTCTTCCGGGCTATTTTCGAGGAAAAACCGTTGGTAAGCGATTTTCGCGTTTCGCTGGCGGACGGTACGGAAAAGGTTGTCTCCTTGCAAGGGGAGGTCGTCTTTGACGATGATGGTGAACCTGTTGGCGCGCTCGGCACACTGCAGGATATAACGGAGAGGAAAAAGACCGAGGAGGCTTTACGCAAGGCCAAAAGTGAAGCTGAAGAGGCGAGGAAAATCCTGGAAGAGGAACATCATGAAGCCGAGCAGATCGGAAAGTCGTTATTAAAAGCGATACCTGAAGATAAAAGGCTGACGACCTGCGTAAGAATGGAACAAAGCTCAACAGCGGGTGGTGACAGGGCCGGATTTATCCATGAGCTGACCGGGCGTGAATGGTTGATGGTGACGGATGCGTCGGGGCATGGCAAAGGCGCCGCCAAGTTTCAGGAAGTGGCGCTCGGTTCACTATTGGCGTTGCTTTTCAAAGGGCGGTCAATGAAAGAAGCGCTGATTATTACGAACAGACTTTTAGAGAGGATCGGCGCAGGTCGGTTTCTCGTGGGCAACGTGTGGCGTGTGATGCGGGAGGGCGAAAAGGGGGCCATCGAGGGTTGGCTTTGGGTAGAGGAGTATAATATAGGGCAACATTTTGTTGTTGAGATCGACAGGGAAACCGGCGATGTAACCGAGTGGAAGTGGCCCGCGAATGAACCGGGCAAAGCTATGATGCTAGGCATGTTCGAGGACGGTTTTGATGATATGGCTTCGATCATTCGCAAGGTCAAAAAAAACTCCCGAATATTTTCATTTACAGATGGTTTAACGGAAGCCTGCAACCCCGATGGTGAGCAGTTCAGCATGAAACGGTTGGTCGATCTATTCGTTAATACCCGCTCCCTATCCGCTGATCTGGCGCATTCCGGGATCGTTGCAGGGGTGAAACGCTGGACAGGAGGACTGCCGGGAGACGCTTGCGATGAAGAGATCAACAATGTTCAGATTGAAGACGACATTACCCTTGCGGTTGTGGATATTTAGGCGCTGAGTGTAATGGGGCTAACTGTATGTTTGTCGTAAATCTTCAAAGCCCTGATTCGCGTGGCATCGTCAATCGCCTTATTTTAAAGATACTGTATACGCAACTCATGAGCTTTATTACATCCAGGAGTCTGTCGGACTTAGGGGTTCGTTAGCGAGTAGGCGACTACCCCGGTGGCTCGGCCACAGCGCTGTGGTCGCACCACTGTCTCCGGGTCGGACCCGGCGTGCAATGGCGGAGGGTGTAGGATTCGAACCTACGGAGCGCGCGAACGCTCAACGGTTTTCAAGACCGCCGCCTTAAACCGCTCGGCCAACCCTCCGCTGATAATTCTGTTTTTTTATAGCGTCTTTTGAAGCAGAGAGGATTCTATCACCAGAATTAGAGTAGGTGGTAGGCGCATGCTGTATAAAAAATTTTCAGGGCTTCAAAATCCTCCGTTTCGGTAAACAGGAATTTCAGGCCCATAAACACTTTTCCTTTGGTAGCGTGAACGCTTTGAACCAGACAGGGCATATTTGCAAGGTTGAGGTTGTCGGGCAACAGCAGGTTCAGATTCAGCGATTCCCCTTTGGAGACAACCAGGTGGCGCACGATGAAACAGCCACCGTTTGCGCTTAAATCAACCAGAGCGCCGGGGACAGGAGCTTTGGACCCGGCCGAAACACTACCGGGGAAAAAGACTGGAATCCGGTTGCTCTGCCTGACGGAGACCGACTCTATCTTCTCTGGATACTGGATTGCGCATAAGGAGGCGGGGGTGGTGTATGTTTTTAACAGGGCGCTGGTGAACCCGAAAACCTTCCCGTCCGACAGGAACCGGATCACACAACTTTCTCCGGGAACCGAGAGTATCGATTCTTTTCCCTGAAACGGTGAATCGATAAGAATAAATCTTCCTTTTCTGTATCCCCTTATAACAGATCCGGCTCTTGCTTTCTTCTTCTCTACCTGACATGTCTGACCGATAAGAAGACCTGTGGCGGATGTCTCTTTATTATCCGACATCGTTGACTCCCGCCTGGTAAATGGCTACCGCGTCGAGAAAATGCCTGAACTTGTTTATCTGGGCTGTAGCGCCCATCTCAAACTGGAGCCCGTAGACACGTCTCCCCCTGACGTTGCTGATATTGCGGACATAACAGCCGATGTCGGTAAAATCTCCCAACTCCGGAAGGGACCCTTTAAGGAACACCCTGCTGTTTTCTTCATATGTCAGCTCACAACTAACCTTGCACCCACTGATGCTCATGTCTACTATGACGCTTTTACTGGCGTCCTTTTCCTCCCCCCCCTCCAACCGGTAGATGTTGACCGGCATCGAGATGTTGTACCTCTCTTTCAGCCTCCGCTCCGTATCGAGCATGGAGGCCGGGTAGTTCAGGATAACCTGCTCAACTCCGGCGAGGTACGATATCCATATCGTCGTAAACGATACAGCTTTGTCACGTTGAAGAAACCTGAACACTATGCCACCGCCATAGCTCCCCATCCACGATTGGTCCGGCAGATCAACCATCAGGTAGTCGTTCTCCTTGTAACCGCGCAGAACGGACTTGAAGATCCTGCCTTCCCGTTCGAGAGTTATCTCCTGGCCTACCTTGAACATGATCGATTTTTTTTGATTGTTTTTTCCCTACACTATTATAGTCTCCATACCGCCCATATATGGACGTAAAACCTCTGGTATGGTAATCGCTCCGTCTATATTCTGATAGTTTTCCAGTATCGCCACCATAGTTCTTCCTACGGCAAGACCGGAACCGTTAATCGTATGGGGGAAGAGCGGTTTTTTTCCTTTACGGAACCGCATATTCATTCTGCGTGACTGAAAATCGGTAAAGAGGGAGCAGGAGGATATCTCCCGGTATTTTTCCTGACTAGGAACCCACACCTCAATATCGTATGTTTTGGAGGCTGAAAATCCGAGATCACCACCACACAACCGCACCACTCTGTATGGAAGGCCAAGCCGTCGCAAAACTTCTTCGGCGTTGTCGGTCAACTTCTCAAGTTCATTCTCCGACTCTTCCGGCTCTACAATCTTGACAAGCTCCACCTTGTTGAACTGGTGTTGCCGGATAAGGCCGGTGGTGTCTTTCCCGTAGGAGCCGGCTTCGGCCCGGAAACAGGGGGTGAACGCCACAAGTTTTACGGGTAGTGTTTCGGCGTCGAGGATCTCCCCTGAATAGATATTCGTCAAAGGAACCTCGGCGGTGGGAATGAGCCAATGATCCGAGCCTTCTATTTTGAAAAGGTCATCGGCGAATTTTGGTAACTGACCGGTTCCTCTCATGGTGTCGCTGTTTACCATCAGGGGCGGAAAAACCTCCTGGTATCCGAATTCATCCGTATGCAGGTCGAGCATGAAATTGACCAGAGCGCGTTCCAGCCTCGCTCCGGCCCCTTTGAGAATGGAAAATCTGGCTCCTGAGATCTTGGCCGCTCGTTTCATATCGATGATGTCGAGCGCTTCCCCAAGCTCATGGTGCGGTTTGGGTCTGAAATCGAATTTGCCCGGATCACCATGGCTCCTTATGGTGACATTGTCCGATTCATCTTTGCCAGCCGGAACCGATTTGTCTGGAACATTCGGGATGACAAGCAGTATTTCCCTTATCTCTTCCTGTAACGATTTTAGCTCCGTTTCCCCCTTTTTCATCTCGTCGGCCATCGAACGGACCCGCTCCTGCATCTCGACAGCGCTCTCCCCGGCTTTCATCAAGCGACCGATTTCCCTGCTTTTTTCGTTTCTCTCTTTCTGACACTCTTCTGTACGCCTGGTCAATTCACGGCGTTTATCATCGAGTGTAAGCAGTTCGTCAACAGGGTATTGGCCTCCTCTTCTGCCGAGCAGGTCTTTTATCTGCGCGTGATTATCACGTAACACCTTTATATCCAGCATGTTCCATTCCTGTCAGTCGTCATCGAGCCACTTTTCTCGACATCCGTTTTTTTATCGATATGATTTTTCTGCTCAGCAGATCCTTCTCAGGGTAAAGTCCCAGTAGCTCACTATATTTTGAAAGAGCGGTTTTCAGTCTCCCCATATCTTCATAACAGATCGCCGATGCGAGCTTGATGTCGTAGGTATACTTCCCTTTTTTGTCTATAGTCAGCAGATCCCTGAACAGTTTTAGAGCCTGTTCTGACTGTCCGGTTATAAACTTCAGGTTGGCTATATGATAACGCGCATCAATCTTAAGCGCGCTTTCGGGAAACCGGGCCAGCATATTGGAAAACTCCATGGCCGCCTGTTCGTAATCACCCTTTTTGAAATAAGCCTCACCGACCCTGTAAAGGTACTTATCCTCAGTGACACGGTCTTTGAAGTTGTTGATTATAAATTGATATTCGAGGATTGCATTATCGTGGTTATCGAGAACATCCAGATAAATTTCCGACTTGTAATCGTGCGCTTTAAGGGCGATTTCCCTGTCAGCTGAATCTTTGCCAGCCTGGTCGAAGTAATTAAGCGCTTTGCTTGTATCGTCCAGGTTCAGATAATATATCTCTCCTAACCTCAGGTTCGCCTCATCCACATAATCGCCGTAGTTTTCATCGACGATTATAAGCAACTTGACAACAGCATCGTCGTAGCGCTCATCCAGCCAGAGTTTACGCGCCTCCTCGTAAAGCGTTTTGCCCCGATCAAGACATCCTCCGAATGATATGAGCGCAACACAAAGCGCCGCCATACAAAGAACCCTTTTTGTTCCGCTACCCTCTGTCACTGTGTCAGGCGGACCTACCCGGTCTCATCCCCGGCGCTCTGCCCGTCCCCACCATTCTGTTCGTCGTCACCGGCGCCCCGCCCATCCCTGGAGCTCTCCGCAAACCTGCCGACAGAGACTACAATATTACCAGGATTGAGGTTTATCACCTTTACACCTTTTGTGTTCCTACCGATGATCGGAACATCGTCCACGTTCATACGGATGACAACCCCATCGTTGGTGATTATCATAATTTCGTTGCCTTGGGCGACCTTCTTGACGGAGACGACTTTCCCTCCTTCGGTCTTGATATCAATAACACCTTTGCCGCCACGTCCCTGGAGTGGATATTTGTCGATTTCGGTCCTTTTACCGTATCCGTTCTCCTTGACGCTCAGGATGACTTCATTCTCCTCCGGGTCACCAGTGAGGGCCGCCATGGCCACCACCGCATCGTCACCATCGAGTCTTACGCCATGGACACCTCGCGATACACGTCCTAATGGCCGAATTCCCTCTTCTTCAAAACATATGGCCATTCCGTTTTGTGTGGAGAGAAGTATCCGTTTTTTGCCATCGGTCACCTTGACCGAGATGACAGAATCCCCCTCAGCAAGGTCGATAGCGAAGATGCCGCCCGAATGGATACGCGCGTAGGCCATGAGTCGGGTCTTTTTTATGAATCCCTTTGCTGTGGCGATAATCAGGAAGCTCTCTTCGTCGAACTCTTTTAATGGAAAGACCGTTGCAACCTTTTCATCCGGCTGCAGCTGGATAAGGTTAACTATCGCCTTGCCCTGGGAGGTACGGCTCGACTCCGGTATTTCGTATACTTTCTTGCGGAAGACCCGTCCTTTATTGGTGAAGAAGAGAAGATGGGTATGGTTTGACGCGATAAAGAGTTTTAACGCCACATCTTCGTTTTTCATGCTGATACCGCGTACACCTCTTCCACCTCTCTTCTGCGCTCTGTACTCCGCGAGAGGGTTTCGTTTGATATACCCCTCTGTCGATATGGTGACGACCATGTCGTCGTCCGGGATCAGATCCTCGATATCGACTTCGCTCTCCACGGGTACCAGTTCGGTCCTTCTATCGTCGCCGAATTTTTCCTTTAGTTCCAGAAGGTCGGCCTTGATTATTTTCAGCTTCTCCTCTTCTGTATCCCTGATCTCCTCGAGCCGTTTGATAATGGCCCTGATCTCTTCAAGTTCAGCGAGGATTTTGTTCCGTTCCATACCGGTGAGGCGTTGCAGACGCAACTCAAGGATGGCGACCGCCTGGGTTACGGTAAATTCAAACTTTTCGATCAGCCTCTGTTTGGCTGAGTCGGGGCTATCGGAAGTACGAATCAACGAGATTACTTCGTCGAGGTGGTCGAGGGCTTTTTCGTACCCTAAAAGGAGATGCTCCCGTTTCTTCGCCTTGGCAAGCTCGAAGAGGGTTCTGCGGGTGATAATTTCGCGACGATGTTCGATGAAATAGTGGAGTACCTCTTTGAGGTTAAGAAGTTTGGGCCTCCCTTCCACAAGAGCGATCATGATTACGCCAAATGTATCCTGTAGCTGGGTATGCTTGAAGAGCAGATTTAGCACAATCTGGCCGATGGCGTCCCTTTTTAACTCCACAACCACCCGCATCCCGCGACGATCAGATTCGTCACGGATATCAGATATACCAACGATTCGTTTATCCCGGACAAGTTCGGCTATTTTTTCAATAAGTTTAGCCTTGTTAACCTGGTATGGGATCTCCGTTATAACGATCCGTTCCCGGTCTCCTTTATCCATCGGTTCGATGGTGGAGGTGGCCCGCATGATTATCAAGCCGCGTCCCGTGTGATAAGCGGAGCGGATTCCGGCTTTTCCGTGGATCTGTCCGGCTGTGGGAAAGTCCGGCCCGGGTATAAACTCCATCAGCTCGTTTATGGAGCAGTCGGGATTGTCTATAAGATGAATCAGGCCATCGGTCACTTCACTCAGGTTATGGGGAGGAATATTCGTGGCCATTCCTACTGCGATACCACCCGACCCGTTTATCATCAGATTCGGAACCTTGCCCGGCAGGGTGACTGGCTCCCGCTCAGACTCGTCGTAGTTGGGAATGAAATCTACGGTGTCCTTGTCGAGATCGACCAGGATCTCGGCGGCGATCTTCTGTAATCGCGCCTCGGTATAACGCATGGCGGCGGGGGAGTCGCCATCGACGGAACCGAAGTTACCCTGGCCGTCCACTAACGGGTAGCGGAGCGAAAAATCCTGAGCCATTCGGGCCAGGGCGTCGTAAACGGCTGTATCGCCATGCGGATGGTACTTGGCGATAACTTCGCCGACGGTCCTGGCCGATTTTTTGTACGCCTTGGTCGGCTGATTGCCGAGGGCGTGCATGGCGTACAGAATGCGCCGATGCACAGGTTTCAAGCCGTCCCGCACGTCCGGGAGCGCTCGTGACACGATCACGCTCATTGAATATTCGAGGAACGACGATTTCATTTCGTCCTCGATGGTAATCGGGGTTAGTCTTTTGACGTCAAGGGGCTCCATTGAAACTTTCCGCAACCTGCTCTTAAATTGTCAATAAACCTTACATTCTAACAGTTTCCGTCGATTAATGTTAACTTTTGTACATTTCACATTCCAGAGTCCTGGACTAATAATAAAAACCGGCGAATATGTGGAATCCCACCAGAATCAGGAAGAGCGGGGTGGCGCCGATATGCCACAAAAGCCAGCGGTTCATCAGTTTCTGGTAGGCCTGACTTCTTCTTATCTCGATAATGTCTATGGTCAGAGCCGCTATCTCGTAAAACTTCTCCTTCTCCGGGGCGGAAAGGTGTTTTACATCGTGGATTGCGGCGTTTCGACCAGCCTCCTCCCGACCAAACAGCCGTCGCATGGCGCCTTTCTGTTGGTCGGAGTCGGGACGATCGATAGAGATATAAGGGAGGATATGCCGCTGATACGCCATGGAAAACTCGTCCGACGATTTCGCCAGAGACTTTTCTATCTTTCCCATAAGCGCAATAACCTCGTCTTGCAACACACTTTTGTAAACAGGGTCGAACAAGGTTTTGTTCATCACTCCGGGAATATGACCTTGCTGAACAATGCCGTAAACCCCTGTGGCGACAAGCAGTGAGATTGAAATACTTATACCAGCCTGAAGACCGAAACCGAATGAGCCGTTTGTGTGTAGCGCCCACAATATGACGAATATAAACCCGGTCACCACATGTACGCTTTTCCACAACAGAAGAGTTCCAGCCCCCTGAAGCCAAACCCGTTTTCGCAAAATGTAAAGAAGGGTGGAGATGGCGAATGCAAGGGAGGACCACCCCAGGGCGGGGCGGATATGATCCTGCGTCATAAATCCGGGAGGGTCGAACGGTTCCGAATAAGAAACCACCAACATTCCGAGAAGGGTGACAATGGAGAGGAGAATATAGTGGTTCGCTTCGCGGGTCATTTCATCTCCCCGGAGAAGAACTGGCTCGGAACAACTGAGAGAATGGCCCCGGTGGGGCAGTTGTGCAGGCACCCCAGATTCTTGTATCCTTTACACATATCGCATTTAACCGCTTTTTTCAGACGCTTCCGGGGCGAGATTTTCTCCGAGCCTGATTCGTCCTCCTTATTTGTACCCTGGCCGAACCATGCAAGGCTGAATGTTCTACGTTTGCCCTGTTTTTTCAGATCGACAATACTTATATTGCTAAACGGGCATCTTCTGGCGCAGTTACCGCAACCGATACAGCTCTCTTCGTGGAACACCTCGCCGTTTTTGTCGCGTTGTATCGCGCCTGTCGGACAACCGATCATGCAGGATGGCTCCCGGCAGTGTCGGCACGATGTCGGTATCAGGATGTTCCTGAACCTGATCCCGTTATGGGTAATCCTCGATATCCCCTGATGAAGCCCTGCGCAGGCGTCGAGACAATTGAGGCATCTCACGCAAAGATCAAGGTTCATCACCAGTATTTTTTCGCCCACCAGCAGATCCTGGCTCTCCATCCACGAAAGAGCCTCCTGCCTCTCCTGACCGCCACCTAAAATTTCGTTTGAGTAGCGGGTTTTTGCGATTTCTTTCATCGTCTCTTCCACATCCGGGTGGCGACGCATCATTTCACCGAAATCGGCAAAACCTATTCTGACCAGTTCCACTCTTGTAACTGCGGTGGCGTTCATGACCCTGTTTCTGTGGAAAAAGAGGGCGCGTTCCCCAAAATAGGAGTCGCGACCAAGGTAAGCTATGGTGTACCACTTTTCCTTCTCTCTCCTTTGGGCCGCCACCTGCGCCTTGTCGAACCTCGAGTCGAAGAAGACACCCTCGGTCTCGTTCATGTTTCTCGCCATTTTCATGAAACCGTCCCGAACGAGGTAGATACAGTCCGCCTCCTCCCCGGCTTTGAAGATACGCTCTCCCTTCTGATAAGTGACAAGTTCCACGTTTTTCGCCAGGAGGTTGATGGTCTCGTCGGCGATGGGGGAGAATATATCGATCTTGCGCAAAGTGGTGTAGAGCGCACGGGTTCGGTACTCTTCGTCCATCCGCTCCTTGAACGCAGGGGCGTTGTCTAAAAACCGTGCAAACTCCTCTACGCTTACTTTGAGAACTTCCCCTTTCTTCAGGCATTCAACATCAGCCGTCCTGGAGCGTCCGGAGAGGGCGGACATCTCTCCTATCATCGCACCGCCGCTCACCTGATCAATCTGCCGATGTTTACCGCTGGACGAGTCGAGGACTGATACCTTGTATTTGCCAGATAAGGTAATGAAGCATATCGATTCGTACTCTCCTTCATGAATCACAAAATCACCGACTTTCATTGTGACGATCCTGCTCCATGCGAATAACCTTTCGAGCGCTGGAAGAGGGACGCCTTTAAAAAAATCAGACTTCGCCAGCGCTTGAATCTCTTGCTGAAGGGAGTTGGATTCACTCATGTTCAGTTTTCCTTGCCATCGGCGCGCTCGAACCAGAGAGTCAAAGCCGTCCGCTCACCGGTGGGTGAATAGGTGAAACTCGAAAGGAGAGATTTTTCGTCGTAGAGGCTACGCAAGGAGAAACGTAATCCGTGGCACTTTTCGCAGACTATCTTCGCCATTACGATATTCGAACTTACGGTCACCGATTCGTTGTGCAGGGTGGCGCCGTCAAGTTCAGCGATTCGTGGCATATGGCACTCTGAGCAGATCGCGCCTTTCAGGGGATTGTCGGCGAAAACAGGGTCGGTGATGTAGCGGTTATGGCCCGACCTGAGGTACCAATCTACATGTTTCCCCTCGTGGCATTCGATACAGGCGTAAAGACCCGCGCCGTCCGATTTGAGGGAGTGCGGATCGTGACAAGCTCCGCAGGTCACCCGTACTCCGCCTGCAAGCCCGGCCCTGAGGTAAGAGCCTTCAAAAGCGCCGTGCCCTCCTTTAAGGAAGGTAACTACCTCTGGTTCGTGACATTTTTTGCAAACCTCAGGTGGGGGTTTTAGCTCGGTACCGCCGTTAACCGTGTGGCATCTGGCGCATGTGGCCTCAGTCCCGTAGTGGGGGCCTATCTCGTATTTCGCCGCTATAGCCTTGTCACTTCTGTAGAAAGGATCAGACTTCATGGTTTTTATTTTCACGTCGCTCAATCTCAAACCACCCGTTTTTTTTTCGACCAGCACAACCCTGCTAGCTTTTTTGATTCTCGACTTGTCCGTTTTCAGTCGATCCTCTCTGGAAAGAGAAGAGTGATAGTTATGACACGCTTCTGATCTGCAGGTTTGTTCAGAATAGTTTTTGTGACTGGCGGAAAGTTTTGGTGGCTTGTGGCATTTTCCGCATAAATCGACCGGGCCGGAATAACGATGTTCACCTGAAACCGAGTGTTCTTTGTGGCAATCAAGGCAACGAAGCGATTTCATCCCTTCCGGGATCACCGCCTTGACCGGTCTGGCCAGTATCTTTTTTGAATGGGTGTCGTAGCGCAACGCCATTTCATGACACCCGACGCACTTCTCCTCTGCGGGGCCATTAAAAGGATCGTGGCACAACTGGCAAGCCGCCCCGAAGCGTTCATGAGCGCTCAGGCTCGAGCCCGGAAAGAAGATGGTCGGATCGTAGCCGTTAAACGCCGTTACCAGCGCTATTGTAAGGATAATGGCGCTTGACGGAATTACGACTGATGGAGAGTTCATATAATCTGGAGTCGGCTCTTTTGTCTGTTTGCATTCCCTGGTACGGCCTTTAAATGTACCACCATAACCAGCGCCATACAACCTGTCGGAGCGCTTGAAGGATGTAGTTTTTCTTCATAAACAATAAAATAATGTAAAATAACTTGACGAGAAAAAGTATCCCTGTGAAAATTAATCAGGTAGCGAAAAATTGAAAACCAAAACCTGACCAATAACCATGACAAAAACCAGACGGGCGACTGAACGGACCGGTGTGAAAAACATGGGAGGCGAAGCCGGAGCTATCGCCCGGTTAAGGGGCGCTTTGCCGTCACTGCTACCAGCCGAACGGAAAGTCGCAATATACGTTCTCGAAAACCAGGAAACAACCTTGGCAAGCTCCGTAGGGGAAGTCGCCATGGGCGCGCAGATCTCGGAAGCCACAGTCATAAGGTTTTGCCGGACAGCCGGTTTTCTCGGTTTCGCTGATCTGAAGATCGGCCTGGCCCGCGAGTTGGTAAACCCTCTCGCCTCCACCCTGCACGAAGACGTGTCTCCCAAAGATGATCCATCAACTCTCGCCCGGAAGGTTTTCGGGGCGAACATTGATACCTTGAACGATACTCTTAATTCGCTAGACCCGTTTGCCGTCGACAAGGCGGGGGAGATGATCGCGCACGCCGGCAAAACCCTCATTATCGGTGTCGGCACATCGGCGCCCATAGCGTTTGACGCTTATACAAAACTTATGCGGCTCGGCATTCCTGTCTCGTTGCAGACCGACGCTCACCTGATGATGATGGAGGCGGCTCTCCTGACGAAAAACGATCTTATCCTTGTCATAAGCCATTCCGGCGCAACAAAAGACCCGGTGGAGGCGGTTCAGGTCGGGCGGAAGAGCGGTGGTGTCAAGGTAGTCTCGATCACCAATAACTCGATGTCGCCTTTGGCCGCTGTTTCGGATGTGACTCTGATAACGGCCAGCCGTGAAACGAAATTCCGGAGCGAGGCGTTAGCCTCCCGGATAGCGCAGGCGTGCATCGCCGACCTTCTATACGTCACCATCGGTCTTAAAACGAGCAAACGGGCGCTTGCCTCCTCCCGAAAGATCGAAGACGTGATAACAGCAAAACAATTCTAGGTAAAAGGATTAACAATGATACAGCTCAGGACATTTATATTTCTCGACTCCCTGCAGGACCAGTTGGCCTCTTATATCGGTTCCACGGCCCGGGGTTTTCTGCCGGTGCCGGGGGTGGCGTCATTATTTGTGGAGATTGCGCCCGGTCTGGCTATCAACCGGGTAACCGATGTTGCGTTAAAGGCTACAAAGGTACAACCTGCGGTACAGATAGTAGAAAGGGCGTTCGGTCTGCTGGAAGTGCATGAGCATGACAAGGGAGAGGTGATAAGCGCCGGACAGGCGATCCTCGATTTTCTGGAGCTTGAGGAGAAAGACAGGGTAAAACCGAACATCGTCGCCAACCAGATTATCCGTTCCATGGAAGCGTACCAGTGCCAGCTTATCAACCGGAACAAAAGCGGGTCGATGATACTTCCGGGGGAGTCGCTTTTTATAATGGAGACCGAACCAGCCGGATACGTTATCTATGCGGCCAATGAAGCGGAGAAGGCCGCCAACGTAAAACTTATTGAAGTACGCCCCTACGGCGCTTTCGGCAGGCTCTACATGTCTGGCCCGGAGGCGGAGATAGATTCGGCCCAGGAGGCGGCGGTACAGGCGATAGAGAATATCACCGGACAAGAACTGAAGAAAAAGAAATAACAACAGATACATATAGAGGAGATAAGGAAAATGGGAGACGCTCTCGGAATGATTGAGACGAAAGGTTTTGTCGGCATGGTTGAGGCTTCTGACGCCATGCTCAAAGCCGCCAAGGTAGAGCTGGTAGGGTATGAGAAAATCGGTGGCGGTTACGTCACATCGATAGTGCGTGGTGACGTGGCGGCGGTAAAAGCGGCTACCGAAGCCGGTTCGAGAGCCGCCGAGAAGGTGGGAGAGCTTGTCTCTGTCCATGTGATTCCGCGCCCGCACAGCAATATTGATCTGGCCCTTCCTCTGGGCAGAAAAGCGCCAGCGGCGGAGTAGATCATGCTCTTCGGAAAGGTGATCGGGACTGTTGTTTCGACACAGAAGAGTGAGTCGTTAGTCGGTTTAAAACTCCTGATCGTAGGCAATTTTGATGCGGACGGGAAGAGGGCGGGCGGTTATGTCGTGGCGGCTGATTCCGTCGGCGCGGGTCTGGGGGAGATGGTGTTATACGCCACAGGCTCCTCAGCCCGGCAGACCGATATTACGAACAACCGACCGGTGGACGCCATCATCATGGCGGTGGTGGACACTTGGGATGTCGGCGGTAAGACGGTCTTCTCGAAATACGAGTCGGTCGATACAGCCGATGTGTAGAGGTGAAGGAAGATGAGCGGAGTTAATCTCGACAAGGATCAGATCGGTCGGATAGTGGAACGGGTGGTGGCCCGGTTAAACACCGGTAACGAAGCGCCAAAACAGGCTGAACCAACATCAACCGGGTCGGGCATGTTTGCCACGGTGGATGAAGCGGTAAACGCCGCTACCGTAGCGTTTCAGGCTTTGGCGAGCCACTCGTTAAAAGACCGAGCCCGCATGATAACCTCAATGCGAAAGTTTGTAGTCGATTCCGCTCGCGCGCTCTCGGAGCTGGCGGTGGAGGAGACCGGCATGGGCCGGGTGGAAGACAAAATTATCAAAAACAGGCTGGCCGCCACGGGAACACCGGGTACCGAGGTTTTGCAGGCGACCGCTTTTACAGGTGATAACGGAATAACCTTGATGGAGCGGGCGCCTTACGGTGTCATCGGCTCTATTACCCCGTGTACCAACCCTACCGAGACGGTAGTCTGCAACGCCATCGGAATGATAGCGGGTGGCAATACGGTGGTTTTCAACGCCCACCCGACGGCAAAGTCGGTTACGGCTTATGTTATCGGAGCTTTGAACGAGGCGATAGTCAGAGCAGGTGGCCCCCCGAATCTTTTGACAGCGGTTGCCAGCCCTACAATTCAGTCGGCGCAAGACCTTATGAAACATCCGGGTGTGCGACTGCTGGTAGTGACAGGTGGTCCGGCTGTAGTGAATCAGGCGATGTTATCGGGTAAAAAGGTGATTGCCGCCGGTCCCGGCAACCCTCCGGCTATTGTTGACGAGACAGCCAACATCTCAGAAGCCGCCAAGCATATTGTGGATGGCGCATCGTTCGACAACAACATAGTGTGTGTGGTCGAAAAAGAGATCATCTGCGTTGATGAGGTGGCGGATGCGTTAAAACAGGAGATGAAAAAAAATGGGGCTTTTGAGTTAAATCCGGTCCAGATACGGAAGATGGAGAAGCTCATTATCGACAAAGCCCCTGCCCCCGGTGTTCATGGAATGCCAAACAAAGCGTGGGTCGGCAAAGACGCGTGGAAAATCCTGAGGGCCATCGGCCTCGACGCAAAAGAGAACGTAAGACTCGTATTCTGCGAAGTGGACCGCGACCATCCGTTCGTCGCCCTGGAGCAGTTGATGCCTGTCATACCTCTGGTGCGGGTGAAGAACGTCGATGAGGCGATTGAACTTGCGCTCAAGGTGGAGCATGGTTTCCGGCACACCGCAACGATGCACTCGACCAATATCGACAATCTGTCGAAGATGGCAAGGGTCTGCGACACATCGATCTTCGTCAAGAACGGGCCAAGTTTCGCCGGGTTAGGCGCGGGGGGTGAAGGGCATACCTCCTTTACCATCGCAAGCCCCACAGGCGAGGGGTTGACCACCGCAAAGCACTTCACAAGAGAGCGGCGTTGTGTAATGAAGGACCGGTTTCGGATCGTTTAATGACTCTTGTTCAAAAGGTGATGGAGGCGGGAGTGATCGGAGCGGGGGGGGCAGGTTTCCCGACCCATGTGAAACTCGCCGGTGAGGTCGATACGGTCATCGTTAACGGCGCGGAGTGCGAGCCGCTCCTCTACGGCGACCAGTCGATCATGGAGAACCGCGCAGGCGATATAGTCGCGGGACTGCGAAGAGTGACCCATTCCATATCTGAAAAGAGAGGGGCGCAAGTACGTTCGGTAATCGGTGTAAAAGGGAAATACAAAGCGGCGATCACAGCTTTTAAGTCAGCTATCAAGCCGAACGAAAATATTGAAATCCTTGAGCTTCCAAACGTCTACCCTGCTGGTGACGAGCAGTTTCTGCTCTTTGAGGCTACAGGGCGCATTGTGCCTGAAGGTGGAATCCCCCTGATGATAGGCGCGATGGTGATGAATGTTGGCACGTTGGCTCAGGTGAACGAGGCGTTAAACGGCAGACCGGTTACATCAAGACTCGTTACCCTTGGCGGAGCTGTGGAAAAACCTCTGATCGCCGATATCCCAATCGGAACCCCATTCTCCGAAATTGTTCCGAAGCTCGGGCCGAAGATGGACGACTACGTTTTTCTGATAAACGGGCCGATGATGGGGAGGATCGGAACCGACCCTGCGGAAGTTACCACGAAGACCATGGGTGGCCTTTTTATCCTGCCGAAAGATCATAGTCACGTCCGTCGCCTGTCGAGAAAACTGACAACAGAAATAAGACTAGGGAAATCTGCCTGTGAAGTTTGCAGGTATTGCACCGACTACTGCCCCCGATACCTTCAGGGCCACGCCATAGAGCCACACAAGATCATGCGGGTCATAAACTATGACCGGGATCTCGATACAAAAACCATAACCTCAGCCTGGCTCTGTTGTGAGTGCGGAGTGTGTGACCTATTTGCCTGTCCCATGGCGCTTTCACCACGGGTCTTTTTTCGCGAATTTAAACGTAAATTAAAAGACGCGGGGATAAAAAATCCGCACAACAGGAGCGAGCTTGAGCCGGATCAGATGAGGTCGATGCGGGGAACTCCGGTAAGTCGGCTGGTAACAAGGCTCGGACTTTCAGAGTACGACATACGCCCGGAGTTAGACCCGAATCCGTGGTCTGTTTCCAAAGTTGTTATCAAGCTCGATACTCATATCGGCGCTCCTGCAAAGCCTGTGGTTGTTATTGGCGCAAAGGTGGCGCGAGGTGATCTTATCGGAAAAATCCCTGAAGGCTCCATGGGCGCGATCTACCATGCGTCGATAACAGGTACGGTCACATCGGTATTGGAAAAAAGCGTCACCATAGAGAGAAACGGAAGATGAACTACAACGAACCTGCGGTCGCCCTGATCGAACTGCGTTCCATAGCCAGAGGTATCAAGACAGCCGACGAGATGGTGAAAAAGGCGCCGGTCAGGTTACTTGAAGCCCGCACGATCTGTCCCGGCAAATATATGATTCTGATAGCGGGTGAAACAGCCGCCGTGGAAGAGTCGTACAAGCAGGGCATTGTTATCGGAGCGGAGATGGTGATCGACGATCTTTTTCTGCCGAACGCGCACGAGCAGTTGATCCCGGTGATGGAATCGTGCGTTGATGTGTCGGAGATAGACTCTCTCGGAGTGGTGGAGATTTTTACCGTCGCATCGGTGATCCTCTCCGCTGACGCGGCTGTAAAAATGGCTAACGTGACGTTGATCGAACTTCGTATGGCAAACGGTCTCGGCGGAAAATCGTTCTACACATTAACTGGCGAGTTACACGAACTGACAGCGGCTGTTGAGGCGGGTGTGGATATTATCGAAGAGTTGGGAACGCTGGTCTGCAGTGAAATAATCCCGAACCCGCATCCAGACATTAACCTTAAACTTTTATAATCATGCGCCTGGCAAGAATAACCGGAAGAGTGGTCGCCACAATAAAACATGAGGCGTTAACCGGCGTGAAACTTCTCATCGCACAACCTGTGGATCACGATGGGAAAGCTAAAGGTAAACAGCTCGTACTCGCCGACCCGCTCCAGTCGGGCGAAGGTGACCTGGTCGCTTATGTTACCGGCAGGGAGGGGGCTCTGGCTCTCGACACAAGTTTCACACCGGTGGACGCTGGTGTTGTGGCGATCATAGATTCTGTGAATGTGGAAAACAAATGAAACTCGCAAAGGTGATAGGGAACGTGCAGTCCACGATAAAACACCCGGTCTACGAAGGGCGTAAAATCATGATTGTACAACCGCTTGATGAAAATCTTGAACCGGATGGCGAAACATTTCTGTCGGTCGATTTCGTACAGGCGGGGCCGGGGGATACTGTTCTGGTGGCGGTGGAAGGTAACGCCGCCCGCCAGCATTTTGACGATCAGACGGCTCCGGTCCATTCTGTCATAGAGGGGATCGTTGACCGGGTAGAGAGGGGGAACGAATGAAAACTGAATCGCAACACCGCAAGGAGATCGTGGAGATCTGCAAACGAATCCATTCACGAGGCTGGATCAGCTCCACCGATGGCAACGTCTCGGTCCGTCTTGGTGGGCATAAGGTTTTGATTACCCCCTCCGGCATCCATAAGGGGTACATGACGGAACGGGATTTTGTGATTGTTGATCTTGATGGCAAGACTTTATCGGGCGCCGGAAAACCTTCCAGTGAGATGATGATGCACCTGACCTGTTATAAGGAACGACCCGATATCAACGCCGTGGTGCACGCTCATCCCACCATGTGCATCGCCTTTTCGTTGGCTGGTATCACGCTGGCTAAATGTCTTCTGCCGGAGGTTGTATTTACGTTAGGCTCGATCCCGACGGCATCGTATGCGCCCCCCTCCACGGATGAGGTTCCCGCTTCGATACGGAAACATATCGGCGACTACAACGCTGTTATCCTGGAGCGTCACGGATCTGTTACCGTTGGCGTGGACATTTTTGACGCGTACAACACGTTGGAGCGGATGGAGCATGTGGCGGAGATCACATACCACGCAAGGCAGCTGGGAACCATCACACCACTGTCACCGACGCAGGTGGAACGGCTTCAGAAAATTGGAGATGGTCAGGGTTGGCCCCGAAAAAAAATCGAGACCTGCAATAACTGCAACGCATGCGGAAAACATTCCACCTGCGCCGTACCGGGAATCGAACCGCCGGAACCGCCGGTAAAAATGTCCGAAGAGCGGATCATGGCGATGGTGGTAGAAGAAGTCAGTCTGGCTGTGGGCGCAAAGAACCGCGATTAACGGAGAGTTAGCGCATTACTGTTTTCGTTTGTCGTTATTTACCGGGCAACTTAGCCCCAGCAATTTCGCCGCAGTAGCCAATGCCGCCTGGCTAACCTCCGGTGTGGGTTGTCCGTTGCAGGCCGACTTTTTATAGTCTGGCTGGCAATAATGTTTTGTGGCGCTGTTTTCATTATCCATGGTTATGACCTTTGCGTGTTTAACTGATCGTCCTCACTCGGCAGGGATCGGTAGCAATATTCGCGCCGTTGCAAGACTTTCCCGATTTTAACTCCGAAAATTTGACGTATCTGCAAACCTGGAATGCAGGCAGTAGTAATTTTTATGGATCATATTTATGAGGGATTTTCAAGGAAACAGAAAGCTTGCAAAGTAGGTTGGAGTCGAATATATCTTCTCTGGTAAAGGCATTACCCGATTGTGCTGTTTTGACTATCAGACGTTATGGACAATAAACGTAGTGTAGCGATATGTAACAGTGGAGGGGTTGGAGGTTTATTTTCAGTCGGCAAGCTCAGCATCTTCTTCACCGTCAAAAAATTCGAGGTATTTTTCCAAAACCCACCCCTGTTTGGCGCCATGAAATACCAAGCCGACCCAATCCCCCTCTTTTCTGCGCACAAGGACACTCTCACCTTGTGAAAGGGTTTCGAGAACAGGTTCGGTTAATGCGGGTCCGCTTCTCACATTCAGCAGATCGACGGCGACTTTGGCTAACCTGTCCTTATGCGGTTCAGATACTTGAGGTTCTTCAGAATCGGTCTCTACAGATTCTTCGGAGAACAGCGCTAAAGATTCTGGCGCCCATCCTTGCTTGTTCTCACGGAAAATCAGACTTACCCATTCCCCTCTCTTTTCGATAACGAGCAGTTTTTCACCCATGGGTAGTTCGTCGAGTACCGGCTGATCGAATCCGGGTTCGGTCCGCACCTCCATGGAGTCTACCGCGACAGTGGCGTACTTGTGTATGAGGAGAGTGGCGGAGGGGTTTTCGGTAATAGTGGGGAGGATAAAATCGTCTTCAGGTTGAGTGGTCTCACTTTTTTCGGTGACGGGCGTGGAGGCGCTTGAGTAAAGAATGGGATCGACCTCTTTATCCTTCACTTTTTTTGTGGCAAGAGAGCTTGCAACAACAACCAGCAGAATAAGGATCAGCCCGATAATAGCCGAATGGGCAAATTTTGGAAGACTCCTGTTGACCTCTTCCCATATATCGGTCGTAAGCATCATCACGGCCAGGAAAAAGAGGAGCGCGACAGTGAAAAACAGCATGATAATTCCGCGTTAATTAGTTGGTTTTGAAGAAGAGACTACGAAATGAGGGAGATTATATCACAACCAATTAGATTCGCTCCAAGTGTGCGGATTTATCCATACTTGGTGTATAATGCCGTCTTTGCTTTGGGGATATTCCAGTGGACAAATTTCTTGAAGAAGTTGACGATGCCTTGGCGGAAGCTTTCAAAGAGGTTATCGCATACTTTTACAGTCTCGATCCTATTTATTAAACTGTCATTGTTTGCTTCGCAATATTAGTCTATTTCTTGTCAAGATCAGGCAAAGAGCCACCATCCACCGTGACCACGATCACCGGGGCCTCTGGTGGGGTAACGGCAAAAAACATCACCGATTCACCTATCAGCATCCAGAACGGACTTTCGGAAGAAGCCCTCCTGAAACTTCTGGAAAAGCGGGAGCAGTTCCTCGAACTGACTGAAAAACACACTATCACCGATGCCGCTCTGACCGCTTTTTTTGCAACCATCAGAATTGAAAAGGTTCCGCCGGAGAAACTTGTGGAGACAATGATCGATATCGCCAAACGGTATGTCGAACAGATGGACCGTCTCTCTACCCTTGAATCCGACGATCCTGAAATCGGGGTATTGATCGAGAAAGCGCGAAAAGCGTTAGAGGATGGCGACACCAAAAATGGCGAGCGGTTACTCAAGGAAGCGGAAGAGAAAGAAGCCCTGGCCGCTGAACAGGCGATGAAACTTGCAGAAGATGCAAAGCAAGCCGCAGGGAAACGAGCTATGGCCGCCGCTCGGCTTGCTGTGGAGCAGGGGGAGTCCGCGATAACACGACTGGCTTACAAAGTTGCGGCGGACCATTTTGACAGGGCTTTGACTCGAGCCCTAGCGGATGAGGAGGGTTTCCGTTTTTATATGCGCGACAGGCGTGCTAATGCACTTTTCAGACATGGGGAGAGGCATGGGGAGAGGGAGTCACTGCTGACAGCGATTGAGTTGGGAAAAACTAATCTTTCAGAGCGACCAAAGGATTCTTACCCGAAACCCAGAACAATCTGGGAAACGTCTTGAGTACTCTTGGAGGACGGGAAGAGGAGACCGCCCGTCTTGAAGAGGCGGTAACAGCGTACCGGTCCGCTCTTGAAGTTCGTACCAGTGACGCTATGCCATTAGATTGGGCGGAGACCCAGGACCACTTAAGCCTTACTTTGGCCAATTTAGGTAAAGCCATTTCTGACGTTGGAAAGGTTCGGGAGGCGATTGAGGCGGCTACTCGGGCAAGAGTTTTTTATGCGAAAAACGGGCCGCAACAAAATGCGAGAGGAATGGAAGCGCATATCAAGCGACTTGAAGACTACCTCGACAGCAACAAATAACAGGCTCCCGTATCAAAAGATCAGGAAGAGTGGTCCACCCGTGAGACTAGCCAGTAGATAATTCCGAGTACCAGAACTGTACCGGCCAGCACAGCTTCCTGTATCCAGGTGGCGCCTTCAATCGAAATAATCAGGACGTGCCGAAGTTCTGTTACCAACGCCACCGATACAAAAACCTTGATCGCAAACTCGCTCCCTTTCATATGTTTTATCTGGGTGTCGAGAAGCTCGATAATGACCCACAAAATCAACAGCGACCCCAAAGCCCCCAAAACACCATGTTCCAGACCGCCAGCGTCGAACAGGCGGGAAAAATCGTGCAGGCATAGCCCCACCACCATCACACCGATTACTATCAGGCCGAGGACCAGCGCCATGTTAAATCCGCTCACAACCCGTTTCGCAAGGTAAAGGGCCATGCTGTCCACCTTGTAGCTCAAGAAGCTGATCTTCATCTCCTCTTCCCGATACGAGCGGGTAAGAATGTCGAGGTTAAGATCGAGTACCTTGTTAAGTGATCTCCCTATCCGTAGAGCCGTCTCGGGGGAGTCGGCGAAATCTTCAGATATCGCGTCATTCAGGTACCGGCGTACCCTCTGCATGGCGATGTTGACATGGGAATTCGGCAGGGAAATCCTCACATGCATGGTGCCGGCCCGGTTGACGGTGAGGTAATATGCGTGGTTGTATTCAGCTTTCAGAAGTAGCTCCACCCAGTTGATAAAGGCGTGTCGCGCTTTCACCATGATTTTTTCGTTGGGGAAAAAATGGGCGGTACCACTCTTACCCATAAGAGCGGCGTAGTGGAAGTCCGCCAACTCCTCTTTTCGCGCAAGAAGTTTCGGGGCGGCGATCTTGATATTGTCCAGGTCGAACCGGTCTATACCGTATTCGTGCAAAAGTTCTGTTATCTCAGGCATTACACTTCTTCCAATCTTTCTTTGGCTGAAATAATTCTGTGCAAACGTTCCTTAACGGAGGTCTCGCTTATTCTACCTTCTATTATCGATTTACGGACGCTTTCATAAAGATTTTCGCGGCGCGGTGTCTCGTGGCATACCATGCCCATATCAATCCCCGCCTCAAAAGCGATGGCGGCGCCCTTCTCGTCCCACCGGTCTGAAACAGCTTTCATATCAAAATCGTCGCCGATGATAATTCCGTCATAACCCATCTTCTCCCGCAAAAGGTCGGTTACGATTCTCTTCGACAACGTCGCCGGATAAACCTTGTCAAACGCCGGGTAGATCACATGCGCTGTCATGATAAAATCGACTTTCTGCGCGATCGACATGCGGAACGGTTCAAGCTCCGCCTCGTCGAAACGGCTCTTGGAGCGTTCGTCCACCGGTAGATCGAAATGAGAGTCGAGAGACGTGTCGCCATGACCGGGGAAATGTTTGGCGCAGGTAAGGATCTTCTGGCGCCTGAGACCTTCGATAGCCGCTAATCCGAGCCGGGATACCTCCTGAGGGTCACGCGAGAAAGATCGATCGCCGATCACCGGGTTCGCATCGTTGGTATCAAGATCGAGACAAGGGGCGAAATCGACATTAAAACCGAGGTTTTTAAGTTCCGACCCGATCCTCTCGTAAACCTCCCCAACTTGGCCTGAACTACCATCCTCGCCTAGCGAACGGGCCGTCGGGAATGTTGGCAGGTCGGAAGACAGCCGGGCCACACGCCCCCCCTCCTGATCGATACAGACAAAAAGCGGCAGACCGGTGGTATCCTCCCCAAGTTTCTTTAAATCAGAGATCAGCCGTTTTGTCTGTTCGGCGGAAGAGATATTCCGGGAGAATAGAATCACCCCGCCAAGTTTCACCTTTTCGAAAAAGGAACCTATACGACGGTTATACCTATCCCCGTCGAACCCGAAAATAAAAAGCTGTCCGGCGGCCATCTCAGCCGAGATATCGTCAAGCCAGTCTGTGCGTGAAACCATTTACCCCGCAATGCAAGATTAGTATGCGTCGAAGAGTATCATAGTAGCCGGTATCGACCCCCGGCAAGGTGGAGGTAAAATCATCATTTGAGTAGAGACAGTTTGACAATGAATGAGCCATTTCAGATAATATCATCGAAAGTTGGAGGGATCGATACAAAGTTGAAAAACGGAACGTCGGGTTTTCTGCGCAAAGCCCTGTTCATGGTTCTCATTGCCGGGATTTTTACGTCCACACTTTTCGTCTCTTCCGCAGACGCCCAGTCTATCGGTCTCGGGTTTGGACGTCTTATTTCTCCCGGCGATCTGGCCGAACAGCATAAACCGTGGGATAGCATCCTCAAATGTATCGACTGCCACGATCTGCGAGGTGGGGTCAACGAAGAGAAGTGCCTCGACTGCCACAAGGATATCAAACTCAGAATCCAGGAGAAGAAGGGATATCACGCCCACCGGAAGGTAACATCCAAAGACTGTAAAAAGTGTCATGCTGACCATAAGGGTCGCAAGTTCAAAATGATCGCCTGGCCTGACGGGAAACAGTCAAAGTTTAACCATAATCAGGCCAACTATCCCCTTGAAGACAAACATAAAACGGCCAAGTGCGAGGCGTGTCATAACAAGAAGACCGAGTCGGGCGCCGTTACATATCTCGGCCTTGAGACCACTTGTATCTCCTGCCATAAAGACATCCACGAAAAAACTCTCAAGCAGACCTGCGAAAACTGCCACGTCAACGCCCGTTCCTTCAAAGGACAAGACGTAAAATTCGACCATACAAAACAGACCAAATATCGGCTTGATGGGAAACACAATAAAGTCGCTTGCTCCAAGTGCCACACAGGCGCCACCAAACAGCGAGCGATATTCAGGGTTGCAAAGTTCGAGAGTTGCATCACCTGCCACAAGGCCCAGGATGTGCACAAAGGCGCTCTTTCCGACAAGTGTGAGGATTGCCACCTGACCTCCGACTGGAAGAAGGTTCCGAAATTCGACCACAGCAAGACAAGGTACGCGCTCCGGTACAAACATATGAAGGTGGATTGCGCATCTTGTCACCCCGACGCGAAGAAGGGGCTTTACAAGGTCGAGAAGTATGACACTTGCTCTGCGGGCGGATGTCACGACATATCGGAGCGGGGGCAGATCCACGGCATTCAGTTTGCGGGCAGGAAGTGTGACGACTGCCACTCTGAGAGAGGGTGGAAGCCGGTCATCTTCAGCCATGAAAACCGGACGTATACCGGGTTTAAACTGAAAGGGAAACACGCTAAGGTCAAGTGCGAGGACTGCCATAGCGCCACTTCCGAGACGGCCAAATACAAAAGAAACATGTGGGTTGTGCTCTACAGGCCGATCGACACCTCCTCCTGCTCCACCAAAGGGTGTCACGATGTGAAGAAACGGGGTAGCCAGGCCCACGGCGCCCAGTTCGTCGGCAGGAAATGTGACGAATGCCACAACGAGACCGGGTGGAAACCATCTGTTTTCAAACACTCAAACCCGTCGTACACAGGTTACAAACTAAGCGGCAAACATAAGGATGTGGCGTGCGAGAAGTGCCATATCAAAAAGCGTAATGGCGAGGTTGTATACAAACCTATAGTGAGTACTACCTGTAACGGATCAGGTTGCCACGACTCTCCGCAACGGGGCGACATCCACAATGGTCAGTTTAAAGGGAAAGACTGCGCCGAATGCCATACCGTTGATGGTTTTAAACCTACCACCTTCAAGCATGAAACCGCCGAATACAAACTCGAGGGGAAACACTCCAAGGTCAAGTGCGAGAAGTGTCACCAAGCGACCACGAAGACGGTCGCATACAAAGGGAAGAGTTTTCCGGTAAATCGGTACAAACCGTTCAACACAACGTTGTGTAGCAATTCAGGTTGCCACAACGTCGATCCGCACAAAGGCGTTTTCAGGCCGAAAAAATGCGACGAGTGCCATGTGGTAACCGGCTGGACCGACCTGTCGAATAAATTCGACCACACGCTCGATACGAAGTTTCCACTGATCGGAAAACACTACACAACCAAGTGTGACAAGTGTCATCTCATTGAGGGTAAAAAGGTCTGGAAACCGGTATCTATCGGCTGTAACGACTGTCACGCCAAAGAGGACAAACATAAAGGCGCCTTGGGCAAAGGGTGTGACGAGTGTCACCACACCGCATCGTGGGACCCAAAGAGTATAGCCCACGAAGTGACCGGGTTCCCACTGACCCAGACCCACGCCCAATTGGTCTGCTCCGACTGCCATACCAAAGGAGCGGGGGAGTATACCGGTCTCTCGCCCGACTGCCAGCAGTGCCACACGTCACCACACCAGAACCAGTTCGGTCGGCTTTGCGGGGATTGCCACAACATGACCAACTGGGAGCCACTCAAGTTCAAACATTCCCAGACGGGGTTCAGGCTGGAGGGGGGCCACAGGTTCGCCGATTGCCAGCAGTGCCACAAACACCGGATCTACCGAACCTTGCCAAACGACTGTTTTAATTGTCACCAGGAGGATTTTTACCGGAACGCGCTTTTCCACAGTCCGAGCAACACCAACTGTCTCGACTGCCACAACCTCTACGTTTTCGCTCCGGCAAAGCGGTACACCCACACAACTATGACCTTCACCGGGGCTCATTCTGCGATCAGAGGTGATTGCGCCACCTGCCATCCGAGCGGAGGAGGTACGCTGAAATGGCCCGGAGCCACTTACGAGGCGGACTGTTACTTGTGCCATCAGGAAAACTATTCGAGCAGGCATGTCACCTGCCCGCAAACATGTTCCCTCTGCCACAACACGACTTCGTTCCAGGGCGCCAGTCTGGCGGTGCCGTGTCAGTGATCGGGATGGGTATTAAAATGATAAACCGGATTTCACTTATAAGCGGACTGCTCTGTTTTACGCTGGCCGGGAGCCTCTTCGCCGCCCAGCGGATTGAGGATCGGGATGAACGGGGCAGATTCGCCCTCGGACACTACATGGTGGACGACTCCTCCAGCGCCGGAGATGTCAACGTAACTCATCTCTATTACCGCTACATGGCGAAAAAACTGGGACCCAACGACAACATTTCCCTTAACATAGATGGTCGGGCAAGAGCTTCCTCCAGCGATTACAACAACGAAATTCCTGAAAACCGACTTTTGCAGGCTAACGTGCAGATAAAGAAAATGTTTGGCGGCCTGGATCTTACCATCGGCAGGTCGTTCATTGAGGAGTTTGTCTCCCAGAACGTCGATGGCTTCGATCTAAAATACTGGTTCAACAAAAAGAATGGTGTTGGTGTTTTCGGTGGCGCCCGACCTGATCCTTTCGAGGACAATATCAATACCGATTTTCTCACCTGGGGCGGATACGCTTTTGTACACTCCGACCTGTTCGGAGCCTCCGGCGGTTACGCTCTTGACACCTACAAAGGTGAAGTCGACCGGGAGAGGGCGAACGGCGTTTTCTATTTTATGCCCGCCACACAGCGGTTTCAGTTTCAGTCGTCGATTGATCTTGATAACGATGTTGATACATATGAACATGAGGAAGGTGAATCAGAAGGATGGGAAATCACAAACCTTCTTCTCCATGGAAACTGGCGACCGAACAAGATGTTTCTGTTCAGTTTTACATATAACCTTTTCCGGGCGATCAACCGGGAAAAATCGTTCGAGCCGCTGGTTGGTGAAGATTCGTTTGTCGAGGAGAACTACTCCATCGCGCGAATAAGCGCAGAGGTGAGGCCGATAAAGAACTACGGGTTATACATAGGTGGCGATAGCAGGGAGCGGAAGATAGATAGCAAAAGCGCCAGCCAATATTATCTCGGCATAAGAAATTACAATTTCATCTACAATACCCGCTGGAACCTTCGCTACTCCGATCTTGGCTGGTTCACGGCGAATGTCAAGTCGCTCTACGGATCTGTAGGCTGGAGTTATGACAAGATAGACATCGAAGCCGCCGTGACACGGTTGACCAACTCCCAGGATGGGCTTGAGAATGAGATGCAACAGTGGGTATACGACCTCTACGCCACCTGGTGGTTCAGCAGGTATATATACGGGACGGTTTCATTCTCTTATTCACAGGAAGAGTATCTCGACGTGAGTTCGATCTATACAACCCGATACGCCGACAATTTTAGCACAACGACACTATACGGCCAGATCGGTTACAGGTTCTGATCCGGCTGTAGGCTTTCTCCAGGAGGATTGAGATGATTCTGACCAATATCGAAACTATTCCCGGAAAAGAGATTGTCAGGCATCTTGGGCTGGTGCAGGGGAGCACGGTGCGAGCCAAACATGTGGGCCGGGATATCATGGCCGGACTCAAGAATGTCTTCGGCGGCGAGCTTAAAGGTTATACAGAGCTTTTACAGGAGTCGCGCAAGGAGGCTACCGAACGGATGGTCCGGCAAGCCGAGGCGGTGGGCGCCAACGCCGTTCTCAATATCCGTTACTCCACATCCTCTGTCACCCAGGGGGCGGCGGAGATCTTCGCATACGGGACCGCTGTAGAACTGCGGTAATCGATGTCTGAGCTGGTCGTATTTCTCGTCCTGCTAATTCTCGGCTACGGTTTCGGGCGTTTTGCGGAGACCATGAGCTACAACTCCATCAGGAAACGGGAAGAAGAATTCGGCAAGATTATTCTGGTTGCCGCAAAAACGCTTCCCGCCGATTTAGTAATCAGGGAAACATTCCTGGTAACAGGCTCCGTAGTAGTTTCAGTAGATTATTTCAAAAGGTTCCTCGCTACCCTTCGAAGTATCATTGGCGGCAGAATGATTTCTTTTGAAACCCTTCTCGACCGGGGTCGAAGAGAGGCTGTTCTCCGAATGAAACAGGAGGCGGGCGATAAAGGCGCCACCATGATATTCAACGTGAAAATTGAGACCTCATCGATATCGAAAGGTCAAGGCTCCTCCATAGGGTCGGTGGAGGTTCTGGCCTACGGCGCCGCCATTGTACGGGGAGAAGAGCGTGACATAAAAGAGCGTATCGACCGCAAAACGGTCTCCACCACCGGTAGTCTGGTGATTACACATGTACCAGAGGCTACAAGGAAAAAGGTGTGCCAATACCTCGCGAAGTTGTCAAAAACCAGCCCGGAAAAAATCGACGCCAAGCTATCGAAACTCCCGGTGACACTGGCAAAAAACATGGAGAGAGACCGGGCCGAAAAAATCATGGCTCAACTAAAACAAGCGGCTGTAGAGGTCCGGTTCGAGGCGAAATGATGACCCGCAGGTCAGGATATCTGATGTTGGTCCTGAACAGGTGTGAGTGGGGTAACTGAATTGGAGATGGCCTAACCCGGATAATTCATGAGTATTCTATTACAACGTTGTAGGCGCTTGCCACTGCGGCATTTCCGTTGAAAAGTGGTGACCCCGGCAGGACTCGAACCTGCTACCTACAGATTAGGAATCTGTCGCTCTATCCAGATGAGCTACGGGGCCGCAATGAGGAGCGACATTTTAACACCTTCCATGTTGATTGAATAGACAGAAGAAATTTGATTCTGTTAACTACACCGCTTAATGAAATCCTTGGCAGAATCATCCCAAGTCCGACAGACTCCTAGAGCCGCTTTTTACGCTGTTCGAGTTCGATGGATTTCCACATGGGATTTACGAGCAAATAGTTAATGATTTTGTTCGTGGACAAGTTAAATAATATAGCTCTTAAACAAAAAAACGGGCGACCAAGCGGCCACCCGGATTTTATGAATCTATAAAGTCTAATGCCCGGCGTAGGTTTCCAGTTCGTCGTTGATGTACTGGACCCTTACGGTTGCGGTATCGAGAGCGAGTTGAAGGGCGGGGCGTGATTCGTCGTCGTCCGCCACCTGCGCAAGATTCGATTCCGCCTGACGCACAGCTTCGTTCGCCGCCACAGGGTCTATCGATTCTTTCGATTCACATTTTTCCGCCAGAACCACAACCCGATCTTCCGTCACTTCCACGAAACCGCCGGTTACGAAAAATGAACGGGGCATTCCGCCGGTATCGTAAATAATGGTTCCCGGTCGAAGGTATGTAAGCAGAGGCGCGTGGCCCGCCAGCACACCGAAATCGCCTTCCACTCCCGAAAGAGTCACCATTGACGCTGTAGTATCCTCCACCTCTTCGTTCGGGGTGACGATCTGTAGCGTAAAAGTGTCCGACATCCCTTATTTCCCTTTTTTCATCTTTTCCCACTTCTCGTAGGCTTCGTCGAGGTTTCCGACCATGTAGAACGCCTGTTCCGGCAGTTCGTCGCATTCGCCGTTTATCAGTTTTTTAAAACCGCTGACAGTATCTTTGGTGGAAACATATCTGCCGGGTGAACCGGTAAAAGTCTCCGCTACGAAGAAGGGTTGCGAAAGGAACCTTTGCACTTTACGCGCTCTGGCGACGGTGATTTTGTCCTCTTCGGACAGCTCTTCCATACCGAGAATGGCGATGATGTCCTGAAGTTCTTTGTATCGTTGCAGAATCCTCTGGGCGCCCTGGGCCACTTCGTAATGCTCCAGCCCGATGACGACGGGATCGAGAATACGGGAGGTGGAATCGAGCGGATCGACAGCCGGGTAGATACCAAGCTCCGAAATACGCCTCGACAAAACCGTGGTAGCGTCGAGGTGAGCGAACGTAGTCGCCGGAGCCGGATCGGTGAGATCATCAGCAGGCACATATACAGCCTGAACCGATGTAATCGATCCTTTATTGGTCGAGGTGATGCGCTCCTGCATGTTACCCATCTCGGTAGCCAGCGTAGGCTGGTAACCAACGGCGGAAGGCATCCGGCCTAGTAGCGCCGAAACTTCTGATCCGGCTTGGGAAAATCGGAAAACGTTATCGACGAAGAGAAGAACGTCCTGTCCTTCCTGGTCACGGAAATACTCCGCAACGGTCAGACCAGTGAGGCCGACCCTCAAACGGGCGCCGGGAGGTTCGGTCATCTGGCCGTAGACCAGCGCCGCCTTGTCGAGAACACCACTATCTTTCATCTCGTGGTAAAGGTCGTTACCTTCACGAGTACGCTCACCAACACCTGCGAAGACAGAGTATCCTGCGTGTTCGCGGGCGATGTTACTTATAAGTTCCATGATAAGAACGGTTTTACCAACACCAGCTCCGCCGAAGAGGCCGGTCTTGCCACCTTTGAGGTACGGCTCCAGAAGGTCGATAACCTTGATGCCGGTCTCAAGCGGTTCCGCTTCTGTGGACTGGTCAACGAGCTTTGGCGCGTCACGGTGGATCGACCATCGGGTCTTCTCACCGATAGGGCCACCACCATCGACAGGTTCCCCAATAACGTTTAGCACCCTGCCGAGAACTTCTTTCCCCACCGGTGTTGTAATTGCTGACAGTGTGTCGGTAACATCCATACCACGGACCAGTCCGTCGGTAGAACTCATGGCTACGGCCCGGACCCTGTTCTCACCAAGATGCTGGGCGACTTCGAAGACAACACGCTCCCCATCTTCTTTCTTGAGCACAATAGCGTTATAAATCTTCGGCAGTTCACCAGGAGGGTACTCCACGTCGATAACCGGTCCGATAACCTGCGTTATTCTCCCTGTAGCTCCCTTGGCCTCAATATCAGTCGACATTATTTAAAAAACCTCCGGTTCATATTTTTTTATAGTATGTGTAACTCAACACCCTCGCGTGGCCCCGGTCTATCCGGCCAACGCATCTGCGCCGGTAACCACCTCAATAAGCTCAGTGGTGATGGCCGCCTGACGGGCGGAGTTGTATTGCAGTGTCAGCTCTTCTATCATCTCTTTGGCGTTTTTGGTGGCCGCGTCCATGGCGGTCATCCTGGCGCCGTTTTCCGATGCGGCCGATTCGAGAAGACCCTGATAGATCCGGTTCTCCACATAGAGAGTAAGGATTCCTCCCAAAACTTCATTGGCGGAAGGTTCGTATTCGTAATCGACCAGATCAGGATCATTATTCCCCCCTTCAAGGGCTACCGGCAACAGCGGTATGGACTGTGGTTCCTGGACAACAACGTTCTTGAACTTGTTGTAGACGAGGTAAACCTGATCCACCTTTTCATCGGTGAAATATTTGGTGATGGTCCGGGCCATATTTTTCGCGTAGTCGGCGCTTATGTTCTTGCCGTAGTCGAGATACTTTTCCACAATCGGGTGAGGGCGTTTCGAGAAGAAATCGACCCCCTTCTTCCCTACCGAGATTATCGAGATATCGCAACCTTCGTTCTCTGCGATCAGCTTCTGGGATGTCTTTATGATGTTGGTGTTAAAAGGGCCGCAAAGCCCCTTGTCGCCACTCATCATTACAATAAGCACATTTTTCTTGTCGCGCTTCTGCAAAAGCGGATGAGTTGCGTCGCCTGAACGTTTTGCAAGCGACTCCATGACAAGGGCCATTTTCTCCGAATAGGGCCGGGCGGCTGTAACCGCCTCTTGCGCCTTGCGGAGTTTGGCCGCCGCCACGAGTTTCATCGCCTTGGTGATCTGCTGGGTGTTCTTGACCGAGCCGATCCTGCGCTTGATATCTTTTAGATTAGCCATATCTTAATCAGTCCGTCCTAAGCCTCGAATCTTTCCTTGAACTCGGTAACCGCCGTTTTGATCTGAGCCTCAATCTCTTCGGTGAACTTCTTCTCCTTCGAGATTCCTTCGGCGATTTGCGGATGTTTGGTCTCGCAGTAAGAGAGGAACTCCCCTTCGAACTTCTGGATCGACGTAACCGGAATGTCGTCGAGATACCCTTTTACAGCTGTGAAGATGGAGAGAACCTGATTCTCAATGGACATCGGAACGTACTGGCCCTGTTTGAGCAGTTCAACCATGATCTCACCACGACTCAGCTGTCTCTGGGTAGCGTCATCCAGGTCGGAGCCGAAAGCCGCAAAGGCCGCCAGTTCACGATATTGCGCCAGGTCGAGCCTGAGCGATCCGGCGACCTGTTTTGTCGCTTTGATCTGGGCCGATCCACCGACGCGGGATACTGAAATACCGACGTTGATAGCGGGTCGCACACCTGCGTAGAAAAGGTCTGGCTCCAGATAAATCTGTCCGTCCGTAATGGAGATAACGTTGGTCGGGATATATGCGGAGACATCGCCGGCCTGGGTTTCGATGATCGGCAATGCGGTCAATGAACCAGCGCCAAGTTCGTCGTTGAGTTTACAAGCCCGCTCCAACAGCCGACTGTGACAGTAGAAAACGTCACCCGGATACGCTTCACGGCCCGGAGGTCGGCGTAACAGCAGTGAAAGCTGTCTGTAGGCGGCGGCCTGTTTGGAAAGATCATCAAATACGATAAGGGCGTGTTTATTATTGTCCCGGAACCATTCACCCATGGCGGCTCCTGCGTAGGGAGCAATATACTGCATCGGGGCGGGGTCAGAAGCCGTGGCGGCCACAACGGTGGTATATTCCATGGCGCCGTTATCTTCGAGGACTTTTACCACCTGGGCTACGTTGGCCCGTTTCTGCCCGATTGCGACATATATACAGAAGACATCCTTCCCTTTCTGGTTCAGGATGGCGTCTATCGCCACAGCGCTTTTACCCGTCTGGCGGTCTCCGATTATAAGTTCGCGCTGACCACGACCAATGGGGATCATGGCGTCAATAGCCTTGATACCTGTCTGGAGCGGTTCGTGGACCGATTTACGGTCGATAACGCCGGGGGCTATTCTCTCTATCGGTCCGAATACTTCGGTGTTGACGGGGCCTTTGCCGTCGATCGGCTCGCCAATGGCGTTTACCACCCTGCCAACAAGCTCCATACCGACAGGAACTTCAGATATTCTGCCGGTCCTCTTTACTTCATCCCCCTCCTTGATGTCGATATCACTACCGAGAAGAACAGCGCCTACGTTGTCCTCTTCAAGGTTAAGAGCCATGCCCATGACTCCGCCCGGGAACTGCAACAGCTCACCAGACATACAGTTTTCGAGGCCGTAAAGACGGGCGATACCGTCTCCAACGGAGATTACATGACCGACTTCACTCAGCTCAAGTTGATTCTCAGCCCCTTCAAGCCTCTGCTTGATTATCGAGCTGATCTCTTCCGCCTTAATGCTCATTTTTATTTTCGCCCTTCTGATTATTTCCTTACAGCCCAACCTTTAAAGACATGAGCTGGTTCTTTACACTACCGTCATATACTTTGCTTCCGACCTTCACGACGATGCCGCCCAGAAGACCGGGATCGACAGAGACATCTACGACAGCCGTTTTCCCGGTGATTCTTGACAACCTGTCGGAAATCTCCTCAACATCCTTTTTGGTAAGTTTCATGGCGCTTACGACATCAACCCTTACTTTGCCCAACGCTTCAAAGGAGAGCCTTTTGCACTCTTCAGCAATAATCGGAAGTTCGGTTATCCTTCCGTTGTCGAGTATGACCTTTACAGCTTTTGCGGTCTCTTTGGAGGCTTTGTTCTTCTTTAGCAGGTCTTCGATGATACCGCTTTTTACATTTGACGATATGGATGGGTTTCCCATTACGGATGCAAGCTCACGGCTCTCCCCGAACAGTTCAGCCAGGGAAGAAAGATCGCCTGAGAGGGTTTCAAGGACAACAGGATCGCTGTACGTATCCACGAACGCCCTGGCGTATCGTCTTGCTACGATGGTCTCTTTCAATTGGCGTTCTCCATTTTGTCAAAGAAATCCTTGACGATTCGCTTCTGGTCGTCCGGCCCCAGTTTCTGCCTGATTGTCTTTTCGGCAAGCTCAATGGCGGCGACCATGGTTTCCCGGAAGATTTTTTCCTTTGCCTGATCGGTTTCTAGAGCGATCTGACCAGCCGCTTTTTCGACTATTTTTTTCGCCGATTCTTCCGCTTGTTCGATAATCTGTTTTTTTATAAGCTCGCCATCGGCTTTCGATTCGTTCTGGATTCGTCTGGCTTCCGTCTCTATCTTCTCAAGTCGTTCGGCGCTCTCTTTAAGTGATTTTTCGGTATCAGCCCTGCTCTTTTCGAGGGAAGCTATCTCTTCGGCGATGGATTTGGCGCGGTTTCGGAGGATCGGGGCGCCATACTTTTTTATCAGCCAGACCACAGCGCTGAGGACTACAACTGAATTTATTATCCTGCCTCCGTCCCTGGCCCACGACCAACTCTCCGCCATCGGAAGTCCCGAGGCGTGGGCGGTAGCGGCGGCAAGGGTTATGAGGCCGGTAAAGAGAAGGATGATTTTCGATTTCATCGTGTCAGGCTCCTTCGCCCAGAATTCGTGAGGCCAGGGTATCCGCATATCCTTTGACATCTTTTTGAAGAGCGGCGGAAACCACTTCGACCTGTTTGTCGAGTTCGTCTCTCGATTCTTTCAGTTTTCCCCGAAACTCATCCTGAGCCTTTTCCAGAATCACGGCAGTGGCCGCAGAGGCTTCTTTCCGGGCGGTGGCTATGGCTTCCGCCGATTCGCGTCGCATTTCGGTCAATCGTTGTTCGTATTCGGCCATCGCTTTTTCGGTTTTAAACGTATTCTCTTTTGCGTGGCGTTCTAGCTCCGCATTATCTTTATTGCGTTTCTCGGCTATCGCAAGCACCGGTTTGAATATATATATATTGAGAAAAAAAAGGATTATCAGGAAATTGACCGCTTGTATCCAGAGGGTAAAATCAAGATCGATCATGCACAGTTTTTCCTTACAGTTGTTCTTTTAAAAATCAGCCCACACCTTCAGCCTGAAAACCTTGGGAGCCAAAACGCAGGAGTTTATACTTTTTTACAAAGATGTTCAAGACAAAGATAACCGTAGCGCCACCTTTTGGGGTGAGTGATGGGGATTGAACCCACGACAACTGGAACCACAATCCAGCGCTCTACCAACTGAGCTACACCCACCACGGTTATCAGCAAGAGGGAATTAAACAACAACCGAACGTAATAATCAACCGTTATTCGCGGTCCCCCATAAGCCTTAGCATCATAATAAAAAGATTAATGAAGTCGAGGTAAAGAGTAAGGGCGCCAAGAATGGCCTCTTTGGTATCCTCTTCGGTCCCTTCGTTTCCGAGAATATTCATCTCTTTTATCTTCTGGGTGTCGTATGCGGTCAGTCCAACGAAGATAAATACACCTATATAGGTGATTGCCCAGTAGATCGCCGGGTTCTGCAACCAGATGTTGAGTACGGAAGCGATAATAATGCCGAACAGCCCCATCATAAGGAATGAACCCATGGAGGTCAGATCCTTCTTTGTGGTGTATCCGTAGAAACTCATCGCGCCGAAAGTAAGGGCGGTTGTTGCGAATGCGGTGGTTATGGAAGCCGATGTATAGACCACAAAAATTGACGACAACGTTACACCCGTAAGGGCGGAATAACCCATGAAGACCATCATGGCTGTCATCTGGCTCATTTTCATCACCCAGCCTGAAAGCCATACCACGAGGCCAAGTTGCGCCACCACCAGACCGATCAGAACGATCGTATTTCCAAATATCATCTGGAGCAACGCCGGGTCGTTTGAAATTGTATAAGCGACAACCGCCGTCAAGGTAAGGCCAGACGCCATCCAGTTGTAGACACGCATCATGAAACGGGCCTGTTCGGCGGCGACAGCCTCTGCGCTCATCCCGTGATGTTGGGTGGCGCCTCCAGCGTTTAAGTTAGTTCTCGAAAAGCCAGCAAATCGATTATTCATCAAATCCTCCGTGAAGATATCTTTTATAAAACCTGCGACTATAATACCATTGCGGGTGTGAAAAAACTTCATGTAAAAAAACTGACCGAATCCGCCCATCCCCCGGAGCGGGCCTGCGCGGGTGATCTGGGCTACGATCTCTTCTCCGCTGAAACGGTGACAATACCTTCAGGCGGTATCGGAAAAATAGACACCGGAATCGCGGTTCAGTTCCCCGAAGGATACGGCGGCATTATCAAGGACCGCTCATCCATAGCTCTCAAGGGGTTGACCGTAGCCGCCGGTGTCATAGACAACGGATACCGGGGTGAAATCGTAATCATACTCAACAACCGATCCAAAGTAGACTTTGTTGTTGAGCAAGGAATAAAAATCGCCCAGATGATACCGGTCAAGGTGGTTAAGTGGGAGATTGAAGTCGCCGACGAGCTTTCAGACTCTGTACGAGGAGAAGGCGGGTTCGGTTCTACCGGCGACAGGAAACCGTAATTGGTCTCGCATCCCGCTCATACTCCCGGGCCAGACCTGTACCTCTCAATTTTCCGGTAGAGTTTGGGCCTCGATATCCCCAGTATCTTCGCCGCCTTGGAGATGTTCCCGTTAACAGCGTCGAGTACAAACAGGATATGCTCCCTCTCAATCTCGTGCAGACTCAAAAGATGCCTGTTTTTGTTCGTTTTTGATTTCTTCTCGAACGACAGGGGCAGATCCTTTAACTGAATGACATTCCTGGTCGAAAGACTGACAGCCCGCTCAAGGACGTTATTGAGTTCCCTTACGTTCCCCGGCCAGTTGTACTCCATCAAGGCTTCGAGCGCCTTTCGGGCCAACTTCTTCTTATGACCGATTGCCATGTTGTTGGCGCTGAATATATGGGTGGCAAGTTCCGGGATGTCTTCTTTTCGCTCTTTTAGTGGGGGCACGTTAATGGTGAAAGTCGATATCTTGTAATATAGATCCTCACGAAATTTCCCCCGCTTTGAGTGGGAGAGCATATTTTCGGTCGTGGCGAAAAAGAGCCTGGTATCGACCGGAATATCCCGAATTCCACCCACTCTCCGAAATTCTCCGGTGTCGAGATAATGAAGGAGCTTCACCTGCATCGATGGTGTTAATTGTTCGGTTTCGTCCAGGTAGAGGGAACCTTTGTCGGCAAGTTCGATCAGGCCACGGTTTCTTCTTCCCGCCCCGACAAAGGCGTCCGCCTCGTGTCCGAACAGGTGTGATTCGAGCATTGCTTCCGTAAGCACACCGCAGTTGACGGTGACGAACGGTTGTTCCTTCCGGTCAGACGCATCGTGGATGGCCATTGCCGTCACCTCCTTGCCAGCCCCCATCTCTCCTACAATCAGGGCCGGTTCCGGCATCGGGGCGACTTTCCCGATCTGCTCTTTTAAACCGAGTATCGCTTTTGATTCGCCAATCAGCGGCCTGCTGGCGGAGCGGCGTTGAAGTTCAGCTTTAAGATTGACGTTCTGCTCGGATAGAAGTTTCTTCTCGTACGCCTTGCGCAAGGTAATGTCGAGTTCGAACAGCTTGCACGGTTTCGAGAGGTAATCGTAAGCGCCAAGTTTCATGGCTTCCACAGCCGAATCGAGCGACGCCTGACCGGTAAGCATGATCGCCTCGAACTGCGGCTGGATCCTTTTTATCTCCCGTAACAGATCGAAACCGGATAGACCCGGCATCATGATATCGAAAATGCCGACATCAAACTCCTCTTTTACGCAATGGTCCAGCCCCTCCTCCCCCGAAGCGCACGCTGTTACGTTAAACTCCCCAGCCGAAAACCTGCGAAGCAATAACTCACGGAAGGCGTCGTCGTCGTCAACAACCAGAAGCCTGATATTTTTCTTTACCGAATCCATCCCGAAAATCTCTCCTGAATATTTCTACTAATGAAATAACGCCATCATACCGCTACGTTTTTCATCAAGCTCCATAAGCAGATCGACAAACCCTTCTTCTGTTATGCCAAGCATGGTGAGGGCGCTTTTGTCGAATGGAGCTTGTGACATATCCCCACCAGATCCCAGTTTAATCTGTCTTGCGCAATAATCGCCTACATGAATAATGGCCGAAATGTGGTTTTCACCAATTGATAATTTGTTAAAATCGTGATGACACCTGATCGCTTCGCATACCGGCTCCGGGAAATTCCATTTCGACGCCAGATGGAATCCTGCGCGGGCGTGATCCAGGCCCATTACATGCCTCTCCGCATCGCCGATCCATCCCCCTTTATCCGACACCATCTTCAGAACCTGACGATACTCGTCTGGAAAACAGGTATCGAAAACCACCTTGCCTATATCGTGCAACAATCCTGCAAGAAACGCTTCGTCCCTGTTTATTTTCGCTGATACCTTCTTGTCCGAAGCGATCCCGCCTGCGCAAGTCGCCACCGCAACGCTGTGTGACCAGAGACTTCCACGGTCGATCGACTTCTGTCCGTCAACTGGTTGAGTCTGAAACATCGATACCCCCAGAGCCATATTTTTCACCATCTGATAGCCTAAAATGACAACCGCCTGAGGTATGGAAGCGACTTCCCTCCTGTGCCCGTAGTATGCGGAATTGACCAGGCGCAATATCGTGGAGCTTATCGACTGGTCCATGGAGATGGCGCTGGTCAGGCTTTGGGCGGTGGAGTCGGGGTTCTCGACCTCTTCAATTATTTTCAGAATGGATACGGGTAAGGTAGGCAGGTCTTTGAGGTTGTTTATTACCTGCTCAAACCGGATTGTTTTCTCTGCATTCATCGATTAAATTGCGGAACAACCTTATGGGAGACAACTCTTGATCAACTAATTGTTAGGTTACTTATTGGCTAATGGTTAGAGAATATCACAATACTGACAAGTAATGATACAGTTTTATAAAACATTATACTATGACGGCTTCCTGCTGTGTAACAGGAAATCTATCAGCTCACGGACCGCGCCAGCGCCTCCAACTCTATTCGTAACCAGACTGGCCGCTTTTAGAGTCTCATCGCAGGCGTCACTTACCGCCACTGGAAAACCAACAATATTCAGCGCGGGTATATCGTTCAGATCGTCGCCAATGAAGGCGATCTGGTCAAGGTTGATACCAAGCTTATCCGCAATTCGTCTCACTTCCACATCTTTCGGTGATCCGCCCTGGTAGACATGTTCGATACCAAGCTCCGCCGCCCGAAGTTGTGTGACCTTTGAATATCGCCCGGAAACGATGGCGACCTTGATCCCCGCCTTTTTGGCCATTACGATTCCGTAACCATCCCGGACATTGAAATGTTTCGTTTCAACACCGTCTGAGTTAACGATTATTTTCCCGTCGGTCAGTACGCCGTCCACATCACAAATTACCAGCGATATCGTCGCCCCCATCTTCCGTAAACGATCCTTGTTGTCCATTTAAAGGAGAGTCTCCCCAGCTACATGTTCCAAAAGATAACAACCGGCGCATCAGTAAAACTACTTGCCGAAAAAGAATGAAAAACATAGAATATCCGATAATTGACCAATTTAGCTATGGTTCTTCTGTAAATGTCCATCACTCCTTTGCTTGACACCGATCTTCTGGAACAGTTGGAGAAAGACCTTGCCAATGTTCTGTACGAAGGTGGAAAGCTGAATAGAGCTACGTTCGATGATTTTATCGGAATGCGAAAAAGATCAGATAAAGACGGCAAACCTTATCTGGGGGATATACTGGTTACCAGAGGTTACGTTGATCGGGAGCATGTGGAGAGTTTTTTTGAGCAGAACAATGCGCTCTACCTTAACTTTTGCGAAGAGCTTGCCGAATCGGGTTTCATGAGCAAAGACCAGTTGGAAAAAGTCCTGGCCGATGACGCGTCGAAAAGAAGTGTCGTATCAGTTATGGAACGGCTTGGCATCATGACTAAAGCCAGCTTCACCAAACACCTTAGCAACAGGGTCAACACCCTTCGTCTGGGTGACTGGTTATTGGCAAAAGGAATTCTGGATAAGGTAAAACTGAACAATGCGCTCGAAGAGCAGAACATCTACCGGTTGGAGGATTATGTGGTGTACCACGGTATCGCAAGCCGGGAAGAGATTGATAAAATAAAAAGCGCTTTAGCGCCGGTCGATAAAACGACTGACGCAAACAAGGAGAATAGTCGCAAATGGGTATAATGGATGGGAAAAAAGGGATCATCGCCGGTGTCGCCAATGAACGGAGCATTGCCTGGGGCATTGCAAACGCTCTGGCTAAAGAAGGCGCTCAAATCGGTTTTACCTACGCCATAGATCAGCTCGAAAAAAGAGTCAGACCGCTTGCCGCAAAAGCCGGGTCCGACCTGGTTATAAAATGCGATGTCTCCTCCGATGAAGAAATGGATAATTCCTTCAAGGTAATCGAAGAGAAAATGGGGAAAATCGATTTCATGGTTCACGCCGTAGCGTTTTCCGACAAAAACGAACTTAAAGGCCCGTTTTACGATACATCGAGAGCCAATTTCCTCCAGACAATGGATATCTCGGTCTACTCCTTCGCCGCTATGGCAAAACGCGCCCTTCCGATAATGAACGAAGGGGGCTCCATGCTTACCCTCACGTTCTACGGGTCACAGAAAGTCATCACCAACTATAACGTCATGGGTGTGGCCAAGGCGGCGCTGGAAGCTTCCGTCCGATATTTGGCTGTGGATTTAGGGCCTAAAAACATCAGGGTCAACGCCATCTCCGCCGGACCAATCAAAACCCTCGCCGCCGCCGGTATCTCCGATTTCAAGGAGATGCTCAAACAGGGCCTCAACCGTGCGCCCCTCGGAAGAAACGTCACCATCGACGAAGTGGGCAACGCAGGGCTATACCTCCTCTCCGACCTTTCAACCGCCACCACGGGCGAGATTCTGTATGTAGACGCGGGCTATCAGGCGACCGGTGTGTAACGCTAGTTAGTCACGCTTCAGGATGTTTTCCACCAGCCGATAGACTGTGGTTCCTGCCTGTCGGGGCCAGTCTGGACAAAGTGGATTATCGAGTTTCTTCGCCCGATGGACTGCTTCTTTGATCTTATCCAATGGGAATTTATTCTTTTTGACCTCTTTGTTGTAGTTGGGGATGTATACCTTTAGACGCTCCATACATTTACGCCGGGTTGAAACACCGTCTCCCTCTTCAAAATGAAGCAACAGCCAAAATTCAAACATCGGGTTGGATAGAGCCAAACCGTAATTGTCTGCGACTACTGACCATTCATGGAGTTGCTCCAGCAGTTTGTCGGGCCAATGATCCTTATCCAGCGCTATCCACGCCTCATCGGAATCTTTTAGGCCTTCATCTTTGAGGTATTCCCTAATCCTTTCCAACAATTGAGCTGGTGAGTTGCCGCTTTCCAGGCACGTTACACGGGTAGTAGATCTCCGATTGTTTAATAAACCGAAATATTGAGGTTCTGTTTTTTTACCTTCAGCCACGATAATGAAGAGTTTGCGAGAGGTACGAAAATCGAGAGGTCGTGTAAATTGTCTCCTTCCCTTTGCCATTAATCACTCCCGATATCTTTATTAGATGAGGAAGGAGGTGGAATAACTCCTCCAAAAAGAAAGCGGGGAATACCCCCGAAACGGCCTTGCAGGTAACTTTTTCGATATCCTTATCGTTCCGAAAGTCTTTAAAGAGGAACTACCTCCTAAGCCTCAACATGTCCCATGTCAGGTTATAATTTCTCACCTTCTTCCAAAGAAAAATAAACCAGCATTCCAAAAATCTGTTGTATACAAGCGTAAGTACCGGTAGACTGCCTCGTTATTATTGATTTTTCTGATGGAACATGCAGTATCGCTGGTTGTGTTCCGCTTTTGTAGGCGCACTGTTCCTGATGAGTAGTTTTTTCAGGCTGGTTTTGATTTTCGCTTGTAGCCTCCTGGCCTTCTCCGCGCAGGCTGGTTTCGCAAGCGTCGATAGTAGCGAATCAAAACCGCTGGCTGAAGTAATCTGCGGGTTTCATGAAACTGGCGAAGAAGCGGAACCGACCCCTAGAGCCACACTACCACCAACCCCTCAACCGGAACCAGTTTTAAAACCTTCGGTTCCTGTTTCTGAAATCGCCGTTTTTTTTCGGCATGACAACTCTTCCAATACAGCCGTGAAACCTTGCCCGTTACGGAAACCGGCTGTCGGATCCGCCGGACTTCATATTCCTTGCGACATGGAGGCAATGTCCTGGAACTGCTGTTGTCTCAAAAATTCTGAACCGCTGGCTACGGTGAATGGAAACGAAGGTTTTTTCCTGGCCATCACACCTTTTGCAACTGAGGCGTACACAAGGTTCGATTATAAAAATATCCCCAACGGCCGGATATCGGCTCTGACCGGTTACTTTCAACTCGACCCCCGTCCCCCTTCGCTCTAACTCTTCTCAGGGTTAATAAGGCGCGTCCTGCAACTTCGTCGGGCCGCCTTCACTATTTACCAAACAAGCTCACCCGGTTTCCAATCAGGCGCAACTGCTGTGTCTGGTCCATCGACTGTGGTGAGCGGGACAGGAGGGTTTTGTGCAAATGTACCGTACAGCCTTTTTATTTTCGCAGATTTTTCTGCTCACTCTGTTTCTTCTTTCAGGATGTGGAGGTTCAGTCGGCTCTGGTGGAGATGTATCGTCCGCCGACGGAACTTCGGATGGCCCAATTAGCAATTCACCCGGAACTGTGACAGCCTTCGCCGAAGGAGGGCGTATATTCCTCTCCTTTGATCCGGTGCCCGGCGCCGAATTGTACACAGTTTACTGGGGAAGGAACGCCGGAATTACCCCGGAGACCGGAACCGGTTTCTACTGCCCCGGCCCCCCTTGTGAACATGTAGGTTTTACCAGCGGAGTCACCTACTACTATCTGGTTTCATCTATTGCAGATTCAGTGGAGAGCGAGCCATCGGAGGAGACGGTTCTCTGGGCCGAGGATTGCCACTAGTTTTTTGCAGGCACAATTATCAAACAATTTCTGGAGATTGCATCAATGCGATTTGCATCTTTTTGCTTATTTTTTACCGCTCTGGTTTCTATCGGGGCGTGTTCAAACGGTGGAGATGGTCAGACGACCGGCTCCTCCAACAGCCAGTTCGGTTTTGCCGGAGGTTTCGTAAACCTTGACGGTAGCGGTTCAAACTCGATTGTAACAAGCGCGCCGGGGGATGGTGACTTTTCGAATCCATCCATGGGGTGTCTGGTGGCCTTCACCGGGTCTGACGCCACTTCACCATCGTGGTCAAAGGATGGTGATTCCTGGACCGGTTTCACCGGCTTTTCCTTCAGCGATGTCGGTGATGTAAACGGTGACGGCATAAGTGATTTCGCCACCGGGGCGCTTAACGCGGATGGGGCGTCATCATTGAGTGGCGCTGTATCCGTTTATGGTGGCGGGCAAGGTTCGCCTTTGGAGCTGGCCCGGCTGTCGGGGGGCGATCCGCTCGACAAATATGGCTATGCGGTAGCCGGGGGTGATCTGAATGGAGACGGGTATAGCGATGTAATCGTTTCCGCCCTCTACGCCTACGGTGTCAAATTCCAGTCAGGCGTTGTCTACGTCTATTTCGGAGGGGCCAATCTTGCCACCACCCCTTCGGTTCACATCGCAGGAGAGTCGGGGTCTTCCAGCGTCGGCAAAAGCCTCTCCGCCGGAGATATCAACGGCGATGGTATCGACGATCTGATCGTGGGTACCGGGAATAAAGCGTTCATCTATTACGGTTCCAAAGATTTTGCGGGAAAATTGAATAGCAGTCAGACACCTGATGTGACTGTTATCGGTACAGGGGGTGGCGGTGGACATACCGGCTCCGGTTTCGGTTGGACCACCGGATACCTCGGCGATATCAATGGAGATGGTTACGGAGAATTTCTGGTGGCCAACCCGCGGCGAACCGATCCATACACTTACGATAACGTCGGTACCGTCTACCTTTTTCAAGGTGGACCGAACCTGCCATCAGAGATCAATTCCGAAGACGAGTCGACGAGAATAACTAAAATCGTGGGCGAAGGGATTGCGGACAAGTTCGGCTCAAAAGTAGCCGCGCTTCCAGATATTACAGGTGACGGCAAGCCTGAACTTCTGGTATCAGCTATCTGGGCTACGGGAGGCTTCGATGGCGCAACCATGGCCGCCGGAAAAATATACCTTTTCAATTCCGAGAACCTCGCCAGCCTCCATGGTGAAGAGGGATCGGCCACCACCGCTCAACGAACATTTTCGGCCGGAGATAACGGTGGGGAATTTGGTTCATCACTCTCCGCCAATGAAAGGGGGGAGATATTCGTCGGCGCCCCGTTTTCTGACGGGAGAAGAGGAAGCGCCTTTGTGTTCAACGCCAGAACAGGCGGTTACACGCAACTGCCCTGGTAATGTTGCGCTGACCGTTTGAACTTAACAATTAACTGACTACTTGAGGAATAATAATCAATGAGAACAAGAGAGTTCTTTATGGTCATGTCGATCGCCCTGATAATGGAAGCGACCATGGCCGGAACCATTACAGCCGCTACTTTCACCCCCTCCGGCATGTTGCTGGAGCAGGCGCCATCCGGGCATACCGTAGGGAAAGATAACGGTACTGATACCGGAGCTTCCCAGGGAAACGCCACTCATATGGCTGGTAATGATTGCGGCATCTGTCATAAACCGGACGGCAAGGCTGGAAGTTATGTCTTCAGCATGGCCGGAACCGTCTACAAGGACAAGGCGGGTACAATGCCCCTTTCAGATGCGGAGATCATACTTCAGGACGCGGAAGGAAACATTATCAGTATGACCAGCAACTCTGTCGGCAACTTTTTCACCTACGCTCCCATAGCTGGAGACCCCGCCTACGGATCGGATCTGGAGAGTTCCAGAAACTGGCGCTACAAGGCGTGGGTGAAATATGGCGATTTCACTCGTCACATGGTTACCCTTGCCGGGGTGGGGGGCAGTTCCTCGACGACGGCCCGTATGAGTTGTAACATGCATCACGGCTGGCAAGGAAGCAGAGGCTCCCTTACCACTGGCGATTTCGCCGTGTTATCGTCATACCCATCTTCCGGGATCAGTTTTTACACACATGTACTGCCTGTTCTGAAAAACTGCATGGCCTGCCATAAACCAGGTTCGATCAGTACAATCACAAGCTACGGTGATGAGAAGTATGACTATGGCGCAGGACTCGATCTTTCGGCATACGAGAAAGATGCAAAGTCATCACGGGGGATACCCGATATCGTCAATGTGTCTGAACCGGATCAAAGCCTGATTCTTCTGAAAACGACCGTTGGCGGAATCCACGCCGGGGGGAGTTTCTGGAACCAGTCGAGTGCGGACTACCAGTTGATCCGGCGATGGATTGCGGAGGGCGCACTGAACAACTGAATATTACAGGTTCCCGTCTGTGTCAGGGCTCTGGTCATGCTTTATGGTGTGACCAGGGCCAACAGACTGGAATAACCATCATGGATCCGATTCTTTTGTCAGGCCGGTTCGGGGATGCTACCGGAGTCATCCCTCGTCCTGCCCACTTCCAGTGAAAAATAGATCGTAGCCCCCTTCCCCTCTTCGCCTTCCCCCCATACGTTACCGTCGAGTCTGTGGATGATGCGTTGCACCGTCGACAACCCAATACCGTCACCTTTAAAATCCGCCGCCCTGTGAAGTCGCTGAAACGGGATGAAGAGTTTTTCGACATATTTCATATTGAACCCGGCGCCGTTATCTTTCACGAAAAAAATTCGTCTCCCATCTTTATCGTTCATCATGTCGAACCTGATTTCGGCCTTGTCGCACATTGCCGTATACTTGACGGCGTTGCCAAGGAGGTTTGTCAAAACGGCGCTCATAAGGCTTTTGTCGCACATTGCCCTCATTTCCTGCCCGATCCTGATGTCTATATCCCGTCCTTTGGTCGCATTTAAAACTTTTTCCGTAACGTCCCAGGCAAGCTCCGACAGGTCCACCTTAACTATCTTCAGATCCTTGCGAGAAACTATGGATAACCGCCTCAAAGAGTCTACAAGGCCTGTCATCTCAACCGATATTTCCCGAATATTGGAGAGGAATTCCCCCGCCTCCCCCTTCACCTGGTCTCCATACTCGTCGATAACAATACCGCTTAAACTGGTAATGCTCCTTAAAGGGGCGCGGAGGTCGTGGGAAACGGAGTATGTAAAAGCCTCCAGCTCCTTGTTGGCGCCAAGAAGCTCTGAAGTCCTCTTCGTTACCTTCTCCTCCAGTTCCGATTGGTAACTTTCAAGCTCTCGCTCCACCGCTTCTCGTTTTTTGGCCATTTCAAGAAACGATTTTTCGAGGTTGGTCAACTCGTCATTCCCTGAGAGTAGTGGTTTTACATCGTAATCACCTTCCGCCACTTTTTTGCTCAAGGTGTCAAGTGTTGCAATCCTGTCAGACACCTCAATCGTAAAATAGACCAGGAACCCCAGACAGACCACCGTCAGAAGAGCGGCGAATACAAAAAATCGCGTATACGCTTCTCTTCTGCCGACGCTCTTTTCTCTCGTGAGGTCGAATTCCATATAAAGAACGCCATTCCTGGAGGAACGTAGTTCACCCTCATGAGCTTTCAACGCCACCGGAAAGTAACCGCGCCACGTCATTCTGTCCCCGGAAAACATCTGTTTTCCAACACCGATTTTACCCACTGCGTCCAGCAACCTTGTGTCAACTTTCAGTTTTCGGTTTTCGGTGGTTGCGCCGATAAGATCAAACCGGGTTGACATCCGTATCAGAGCGTTTTCATCCACGAGCAACGCAAGGTTCAGATCCGCATCCCCACCCCTCCAGACAAATGCTCTTCTGGCCCCTTCAAGGTCCCCTTTAAACAGAAAATGCTCCAGGACGTTCACAAGCTCTATGCCCTCGGAGTTTCCACGGAATGATATCTGCATTTCGATAACTTTATCGGTGTTATCAATTTCACTTTTAAGGCTGAAAAGAGCGAACGGAATCAACAGCAAGAACAGGGAGAGGGGAACTTTATACCTGAGTGGCAGGGGTACTGTATAAATCATTTCAAATCTTTGACAGGACCCGGGGCCAAGATCTTTTCCAGGTTAATCTGATTCTGAAGCAGGTTCGTTTCTACCATGAATCGGGCGAGCCGGTTCATACCATCAATCAATTTTGGATCGGTTTCATCAAGAATCGCTCTGTTTTCATTCACGTCCGGAATGAAGAGACCTTTCATCGACTCTGTAAACTCCTCCCCGGTCAATCCTTCGCGGGGCGCCATACGACCTGCCGCTTCCAAAGGTTTCTTTCGGTAATAGTCAAGAGCCTTGAACCAACCGGCAAGCAATGAATGTAAATCTTCCCGTCGCCGGTTTAGAACCTCGTCCCTCACCACAAGAACATCAACGATCTCTCCAGAAATTTTTGAACTGTCGAACAATATTTTCCCTCCGCTGTTCAGTAGTTCTGTACGAACCGGGTCGAAGGTAACAGCGGCGTCTATCCTCTTTTCGAGAAAAGCCGCTTTATGCTCGTTGACCTCCAGTGGAACTATCGTGATATCCCTCTCCGTAAGACCCCCTTTCTCAAGAGCGCGAGTTAGAAAATATGCTCCGAGAGCTGTTGTCTCCACCCCTATCCGTTTCCCTTTCAGGTCGCCGAGGGTTTTTATTTCCGGCGTTGCGATGAGCGCGTCACCACCATTCGAATAGTCCATTACAAGTGTAATTCGTGGTGATTCATCACCCCGAGCCAATAAAAAAACCTCGTCCATGGTCAAGGCGGCTACGTCGATGATTTTGTTTTTGTATGCCCTGATAACCTCCGAGGCGGAGGTGTATTCGACCAGTCTTATGGCGCTACCATCGTAATATCCGAGATCTCTTGCGAGGTAGAGACATTCATATCCGGGCCAGACATTCGTCCCGACTTTAAGAGGTTCGTTTGGGATCTCGGTGCAACCGGTAAGTAGAATTGCGCTGGAGAGGTAGATGGCGAAATGCGACACAAAACTCCATCGGCGAGTTAACAGACAGACAATCCGAAATGCAGTCATAGTGGCCCCTAATTCAGATTTACACCCCTCGTAAAGTCGAACTATAACAAATATTAACTTTAATTTCAAAACAGCTACAACGACTCGCGGGTTCAAAAACGCCAAATGTCCGTGGAATTTGAACAAATTTTCTTATCATCCGTGTGTAAAGCAGACAGCCGAGCAATGGCTACCATTTAACATGTTGAAAACACAGGTAGTATCTTTGGGTTCAATTTATGCATAAATTGGATAAACATTGGATAAACATATTTTCGGTAAGGCAAGACAATGGTGTCCCAACTCAACATCACGGATCAGTTTCAGGCTGACCAGATCAATCAAATAATTCACAAGATGAACCTGGCGCAAAATATCGATGAACTTTTTGAAGACGCTCACGAGCCGGTTCTCTCCCTGGTTCAGGGGGATCGCATTACCCTGTATACCCTCGATCAGGGCAAAAAAACCATTAATTCCAGATTCAAAGTTGGGGATGACATCAAACAGATAAGGTTGCCGATGGACAAGAATTCTGTTGTCGGATATGTCGCCACTACAGGCGGCATAATTTCCATCATGGACGCTTACAACGATATTGAACTTATGGCGATCTATCCCGATCTGAAATTCGACTGCTCCTGGGACAGGCTCTCCGGATATCATACCCGCCAGATTCTGGCCGCTCCAATAATCCAGAAAGGAAAACTAACAGGCGTTATTCAGGTAATAAACAAAAGGGTCGGTCAGTCGTTTACCTCATCCGACAGGAAAACCATTCACAAAATCGGGGGCGCATTTGGCGCCGCTCTACAGAACATTTGCGATAGAAACCAGAAATACCGTGGAAAGTTTGACTACCTGATACTTCGGAAAATTATTTCGACCGAACTTTTTGAACAGGCTAAAGAGATCGCGTGGAAACGAAAAGAGAGCGTCGAAAATGTTCTGGTTAACGATTTCGGTGTGAGGCTCTCAGACATCGGACATTCGATCTCCGCCTTTCACGGTGTGCAATATTTTTCGTGTGATAACAGCTTCGATCCCCCCACGACACTGCTCAACCATCTGAAGATGAAACATCCGTTCAGGTTTATGGAGCATAACCGGTGGGCGCCGTTTCGGGAAGAGGGAGGCGTTCTTCATATTCTTTGCGAAAATCCTTCCGATCGACAAAAGGTCGAGGATATTCGGCAGGTGGTTAATGATAAAAAATTCAAACTCTTCTACGGGAGTGCAGTTGATATCCATTTGATTATCTCAAGGCTTTCGGGTGAAAAGCCGAAAATCGACCTGAAAATGGAAGAGACCCTCACGATCTCCCCGGATGAGGACCAATCCTCCGAAATTCAGCCCACTCCCTACCTGCCGGAAGAGAAACAGGAGGATGACAAGGGCGTTATCAAACTAGTCAACGATATCATTATCGACGCTTACGAGACCGATACGTCCGATATACATGTGGAGACTTATCCCGGTAATCATAAAACTGTAATCCGGTTTCGGCAGGATGGTGTCTGTATCGATAAAGCGAAGATCTCGCCACGGCTGAAACGGGCTATTATCGCCAGAATAAAAATCATGGCCAACCTGAATATTGCGGAACACAGACTGCCACAAGATGGAAAAATCCAGTTCAATAGCCGTAACCAGAAACTTGAACTGCGGGTTGCCACTCTCCCGACATACGGTGGTAACGAAGACGCGGTCTTGCGTATCCTCGCCGCCTCAAAACCGTTGCCGCTCGACAAACTGAACCTCAATCCGGGTAACCAGAAAAGTTTTACACGAGCGGTAAAAAAACCTTACGGTATTTTTCTTGTTGTAGGTCCCACAGGGTCGGGTAAAACAACCACGCTTCATTCCGCCTTGGGGCATATCAATACGTCTGAACGAAAGATATGGACCGCCGAGGACCCTGTTGAAATAACGCAGGAGGGTTTGCGCCAGATGCAGATGCGTCCCGATATCAACCTGACCTTTGCAACAGCGATGCGTTCATTTCTGAGAGCTGATCCTGACGTGATAATGATAGGTGAAATCAGGGATAGCGAGACTGCGGGTATAAGTGTTGAAGCGTCACTTACTGGTCACATGGTCTTCTCCACCATGCACACAAACTCCGCCCCTGAAACTGTCACCCGGCTTATCGATTTCGGAATTGACCCATTTAACTTCGCCGATGCGCTTGTGGGAGTTTTGGCTCAACGTCTTGTGAGAACCTTATGCCCCGACTGCAAAAAACCTCATGTCCCTACAGAAACCGAACTTGCTCTCCTTGCAAAAGAGTATGGGGAAAAATGGTGGCCCGAACTAGCCGGGACCGTTACAGCCAACTTGATGAGTAGAGCTGTCGGCTGTCCGAAGTGTAATAACACCGGGTACCGGGGGCGAACCGGTATTCACGAAATCCTGATTATGAACCCGGAAACCAAAGAGCTGATTCAGTCACGAGCGCCGGTCGAAAAAATCCGTTCTTCGGCTGTAAGAAACGGTATGAGAACCTTGAAGCAAGACGGCATCTGGAAATGTCTTAAAGGCGATACCGATATCTCGCAGGTGAGATCGGTATGCGCAGTGTAGACTCTTATGTCAATATCACCGTTTGGAACTGACTAGGAAATACGCTCAGTCCGGGTACATTCATGCTCATGCCGTTGTGACCTGAAATGGAAGTCAACTTTGTCGCGGGCATACACCCGATCAGGCAGGTAAAACTTCCAAGCACATGTCTTGTGGGACCCATCACAAGTGCGGACGCAACACCGAGGGCCAGACCTGCGTTGTCGCCATTACTCATCGGAACGGTGGTTAAAAGATTCTGGGCGGGGGTAAACCCGATAAAACAGTTATATACAGCCGGCACACCCATCATGCTGGTGGAAAGATTCGGATATGGAATCGGGACAACCACTGGCGGAACAGGAGTGTTGCATACATCGGGAAATCCGAAGTTCATGGCGCCTAACTGGGTATTGGCAAACATTTGTTTATCCTATCTGTATGAGATCGCCGTTGATTTTGATGTTCTTTTTGGCGGTGATTATCGTATTTTCACCATTGGCCACCAACGCTCTCTCTGCAGTGTAGTGGATCATGTCCGCTTTGAGCGATTCTATCTCTTCGACGGTTCTGTAGTATCGTTTCAGGCGTTGGGAGAGCCGGTCCAGAACTGAATCGAATGTTTTTGCGACCAGTTTCACCATGCCTACATGGGCTGAGAGGAGACTTCCGACGAAAGACATATTATCGATCATTACGCTTCCTTCCCTCGCCCCCAGATCAAACCGGTCCGAACTGATCGAAATCTTCTCCGGGGAGCCAATATCGACACCATCCCTGGCGGATATCGTTAACTCACCATCAATCACACATAGATCGGTATCCCCCTCTATTCTGATAGAGTTCGGAACCCCTGTACTCCTCTCCAGCACCGAAAGAACAAAAGCGCCCTTCTCTCCTCCGGTATATAACAACGCTTTGTCACCCGGAGCCGGATTCAGCAGACAACTCGCTGAACGTTTTGCCGTATAAACCCCCGATTCAGCTTGCACCAGAATTATATTACCTTCGCAGGTCAATACCGCCCCCTCCTCCAGGGCTGTGGTTATATTTGCATGTTGACTCATTCCGTTATCCTCCATCTATGATAGCCAGTTTTCAGATTCAGTTCTGTCCGGGTCTTCACCGAGGGCCAGTACGCGGTCAGCATTATCCCACTCACTCTTCTCTTCCCTTATCTTGTGCAGATTTGTTCTGAACAGAGTTGTTCCCCTCATATCGGCTGAGGTCAGGTTTGCGTGGGAAAAATCGGCGTAGGTCAGGTCAGATTGTGAGAAATCGGCTTCGGCGCAATCAGCCTTGCCGAACTGCGCTTGCTGAAGGTTGCACCGGTTAAATTTTGTCCCGGTCGCTCTGGCGTCCATAAATACAGATTGCTGGAGCAGGGAGCCGCTAAAATCGACATCCTTGACGTTGGCGCCAACGAACATTGCGCCTGTCGCCTTGGTGTTCAGAAGTTTTGCGCCTGCAAGGTTCGCCTTTACGAATCCGGCCTGGGTTATGTCGGCCCCTGTAAAATCCGCCCCCGTAAGGTCCGCCTCACCAAACTGGACGTGGTTCAAACTCATCCCGGAAAAATCGATAGCCCCTATTTTCGCCTTCACAAGTGTTGTGAAATGAAACTTTGCCGACCGTACCCTGGCGCTACTTATATCAATTTTATAGAGAGTCGCCTTGGTCAGGTCAGCCTTCTCGAATATGGTGTTATCCATTGTAGATTCCGCGAGGTTAGCCCTGGTCAGGTCCGCTCCGCTGAAATCTGTTTTTGTAAGGTTTGAATTTATTATGTTGCTACAAAAGAGGGTTACTCCCTCCATATTCGCTTCCGTAAGGTCAGCCCCAAGCATGGTCGATCCACGAATAGCGGCGTTTTTAAACAACGCTCTCTTCAGGTTAGGTTTTGTCATGGTGCAGATGCGCATGTTCAGATCCGAAAGGTTAGCCCCTTCAAAACTGCAATTGGTGAAAATTGATTCCACAAAGTTGGCGCCGCTTAAGTTGGCGTTTACGAAACAACTATTTTCAAAAATCCCACCGGAGAGGTCGGCGTTTGAAAGGTCCACACCGGTAAGATCAGCGTCCGGGACAGGTTCACCCGACTGGTTCATACGGAGCAGTTCATCTCTTGTCATTGTTTCTCCGGCTCCTCTGACTCTTCGATTTTGGTCCGCTTGAGGTTGGCGTTTCTGAAATTGGTCTTATCGTTTATTTTCGCTTTTATCAGCTCGGCGCCGAACAGGTTCGATCCGGTCAGGTCGGTATCGTGCAGAATCGTTTTCATCATCAACGCTTCTGTCAGGTTTGCATGCGCTACCACCGCGCCTGTGAGGTCCGTTTTCTGAAAACGGGTCCGTGTGGCTGACGAGAAGCTCAGGTCGGCGCCTTTCATGTCGCTTTCGCTAAAATCTGACTCATCCAGTAGCGATTTCGTAAAGTTCGCTTTTTCAAGGTTCGCTTCTCGCAAGTTTGAGCGGTTTATTTTCGCATTGCTGAAATTGGCGCCCTGCATCGAAGTTCCTTTCACCAACGCAACACCCTCCAGATGTGCGCCGGAGAAACTGATACCGTCAGCTTCTGATTCAATGACTGTAGAACCGCTCATGGAAGTTTCAGAAAAATCTGCGTTATTAAGATTTGATTTTATGAAAGTCGCTTTTGTAAGAGAGGCTCCACTGAAATTGGCGCCTTCAAGATCAGCCTCAAGGAAGAATGCGCTTTTGGCTGAAATTTTACTGAAATTGGCCCCGGTCAGCTTTGTATAGTTAAAAGAGACCTGTGCTAACTCCACCGGGGAACTGGTGGAAAGGTCATTCACATCTATTCCGCCAAGATCGCCCCCTGAAAAATCGGCCCCTGTACAGTCTGATTTTTCAATCACTACGCCAGTTAACCCTGCTGGAGAGAGTTTTGCGCCGTAAAGGTTCGCCTCCCCGATATTCGCCTCCATCAGTTTTGCGCCGGTAAAGTCGCATCCTGAAAGATTTGCTCTGGTGAGGACTGTGCGGGCCAGGTTGGCGCCTGTAAAGTTGCATCCGGCAAGATTGGCGCCCTCAAGAAATGTGTTGTTAAGGTCAATCCCGGAGAGGTCCAGCCCCGCCAGATCAACCCCGGTCAAATCCCATCCGTAAAAACTCTTACCCTCCTCTTTTCCTTCAAGTAGCTGTTTCTTGAGTTGTTCAAGGGTATAAGGGTCGAGCGGCTCTGATGGTGGGTATTTGTGAGCGAATTTCCTGTACATATCGGCGGAATTCTTCTCCGCCATTTTCAGTTTCTCCGCAAGATTCCCTTTTCCCACCGCGTCCTTAAGCGAACCGAACTGCTCCTCAATGTTCACACCCGCGTTTTCCAAAGCCTTTTTGGAAGCCGGGTTTAGTTTTTCAAACTTCTTGAACTTCTCCATGACATCATCGGCTTTAAAGAGTGGCGCGCCCTTTTTCTTTCCAGCCTCAGCTTTTTTAAGCATTTCTTCATAGTCAAGACCATGCTTTTCCGACATTTTCTTTAGCTTGTCAAAAACTTCCTTCTTCTTCTCTTCCGCTTCGGCCAGTTTTATTTTGGCAAGTTCTTTATATTTGCTTAGCAGATCTTCACGGTCCTGAGTGGCGAAATTGATAAAATCATCCGTACTCATCTTTTTGGTCTCAGGTATAGTTGTGTCAGGTATTTCGGGCATACCCGGGAGAGGAATATCGACTCCCAACGACTTTAATTTATCGAACCTCTCTTTTATCTTATCCTTGGCTTCACCCAGTTTCTTTTCCGCATTCGCTTTCATTTTCTCTGAGGCAATACCTTGAATATCTGTGACTTCTTCTATCTGTTTCTGGATATCAGACGAAGTGACAGGTTCTCCCTGGGGTAGAAGATCCTCTTCTTTTAGCTGGTATACAGATGCGTGTTCCGGGTGCGTCCATCTCGCAAAGGTATCTTCGTAATGTTCACTGGATTTTGGCTGGTCGAGTTTCTCAAACCCCGCCATGAACTCCGGGATGTCGGTGGCGTCGTCACTATCTATTATTACGTCCGCCCGAAAAAGGGCTATTGCGGCTTCTGTTTCCGGGAAGATAAAAACTGTATCGAGTCGGGTTTCAAGCTCTTCGAGCTTTTTCGGTTCCCGTTCCCTTGTCATAAAACAGCGCGCGCCGATACCGGGGAGGTTGGAGGATACCATCGGTTTTTCAGGGTGCATCCCGCTTATCTCGAACTTTTCGGTTCCTTTAAAGAAGCCTTCCCACCACTGATCTTCGGGGGAAATATTAAAATAGGTCCAATCCATATCCTCTGGAAATCCGGGGAACTTCTCTTTTTTCCATTTGTTATCGTAAGTTCCGAGTTTCGACATTCGTTTCGGGGACATTATGTCGAGCGGGAGAAGGCATGCAGGTGGCGGATTATCTTCCGGTTTTTGTATAAGGTGGTTCCGGTTTTCGATATTGGGCAGAGGCCACGGAACTTTGCCCGCTTTCATTTTATCTGTTGGAAAACCCTTACCCTGAAGGTTGCTTTCATGTTTATCGCCGCCGAAAGCGTTTTGCCAGGTGATCGGCATTTCAGTAAACGCTTTGGCGTTAGTCATGTCAAATCCCCCCAGAGAACTTTTTCTCCAGAACCTGTCACCTGTCACCCTAATCGTTTTATGAATCGGACCCATGTTAACGCTAACATCCATAGATTCAACAGGTTTACCGCCCGGGGCAAAACATTTGCCCGCTACAACAATCTCCCCCACAGGTTTTGGCATTATCATATCTATAGGTGATTCTTTACCTATGGTCTCCCCAACCATGGCCCATAAATCACCCTCAGGGAGGATCGTGGAGGGTCTGTCGAAGGAGAACATTCCCATTACAGCCACCATCAGTCTGCATTCGGAACCTTCTTCATACACCTTGTAGAGCAGGCTTAGCTGTTTCGGTTTTATTATCCGCATTATTGTGCCTATAACCTACTGTGAATGAAAACCCGAATTCTCGACCTTTAGTCCCATCAATGCGGCGCCAAGACCTTTAACCTTCTGTTTAAAAGGAACAACCTCACCATCGGCCAATGGTGAGAAATGCCACTTCCCGGCGGCGTGCAATTCGACCACGTTTCCAAATACCGCCTCTATTTTTCCAGCCAGCGCCAGCTCCAGTTTTAGTCCTACGAAGATCTCAAGGATTCCAGCTATGTCGATTTCCTGTTTAAACCCTACGCAGATATCAAGTTTTTCAATCAGGTCAATACTCTGGGACGCGCCGGCAAATAATTCAAACGACTCTCCAAAATGGAAATCCTCCACCGAAGCCCCTTTCATTTCAAGGATGTTGCCATAAGTCTCTTCGATTAATGTGCCTGTGTAGATATGGTGAGCGTGATGTCCCCAGTTGACATGACACCCCTCTTCCGATTCCAGCTCGATCTTTTTTGGGGTCTTGAAAATCATATCCTCTTTGCAGTTAATTTTTATCTCTTTGTCCGCGTCCATCTTTATCTCACCTTTTGATGAGACTACAAACTCTCCCTCGTCGCCCGTAACGTTAAACTCGACCTTCTCCTTGGCGGTGGTGTCCATGTCCGAGACCTCGATCCAGAGGTTCTCCTCCACGTTGATCTTCATTCCCTCCTTGCTGATGATGACCTCTTTCCCCTCCTTGTCAGCTTCCGGTCCGACATCAATCCTTAAACCACCCTCCCGGACTCGAACACGATTATTACCATCCGTTCCAAGCTCTACCTCTGCGCTGGATCTCATATCCACATGAGCGCGAGGTTTTGCATTGGCCTCATCCGCTTTTACTTTTTCAAGTTTATCTTTCGCGGCGGTTTCAGCGGCGGTTTTGGCGCCGAGATCGGCATTCGCGTTATCCAAAGCTCTCTGTGCCAGTTTCTTCGCTTCTTTTGCCGCTTTATATTCTTTCCATTCTTTATCACGTCCGAGCATTCCATACGGCCCCTTATCACCATCCTCTCTTATGGCGTTTGACCATGCTACGTCTGCTCTACTCCACCTAATTTCCGCGTTTTTAAGCTCCTTCTGTTTTGTTGCCAGGTTCGCTTCGGAGTTCTTCCTGGCTTCGACAGCTTTCGTCTCCGCCTTTTCCGCCCTCTCAAGTCTCCCGGAGATTGTCGTGCACTCCGTGTGAGGTTTTCCAAGGTTGAGATAACTCTGTTCCTCCGGGGCGGAGACGCTTACAAACTGACCTTCATCTTTATCTTCAAGCTTGATCTCATTGCCGCCCTCGGTTGAAATCCTGCTCACGGTGGCGTTCTTGTCTGTAACAACAGCTTCATTGATCGAGTTTGGAACAGCGCCTGTTATTATCGGCCTGTCCGGATCACCATCTATAAAACTTAGGATAACATCGGTACCCTTACGCAAGGGAAATGCGACCCCCTGTCCGTTACTACCCGAAGAAGGAGTAAGCAACCTTATCCGGCATGTCTTCTTCCCCTCCTTCTCATCGTTCCAAAAAGGTAGCAAAACCCTGTACCGTCCAAACTCGTCCGGCTCGGCGTGTTCCGCCTCCTCTTCACCGAAGATCGTTGCGCTCATCGAACCTGTTATCCGGGGTTTCTCCGTGAACCGCTCAGGTCGAAATTGCACACCTTCGGAAATGGCCTCGAACGTATTGATATAAAAGGGAGACCTGACATGTTCATCATGTTCCCTGTGTGCGGTCGATAATACCGAATCCTTCTGCGACCCCTCATGTTTGATTTGGGTCACCAGATACCGTTTATCGTTGAATTCGTCATGGTAATGATTCGATAGTTTGAAATAAAATCCGGAACGTATTTGGGATGAGGAACTTTCACCATGAAACAGAGTTCCGCGACACGAAATCTCCTCAGCGCGGATATTGGCCATTTGCTGAGCCTGCTCCAAACCGGAGCCTGCTCTGGCGTCAACGAGGTTCTCACCGTAAAACTGTTTCTCACCAATACCGGTTTCCGAAACCTCCGACTCGACCCTGATCGGTTTTCCAGCGTCCATGTAGTTGTAGTCGGTGAGAATAACCTTTCGAGGTAGTCGTTTCCTGTCACATATGAACGCCCGAATCGACTCATTCTGACCTTTTGTCGATAACTGATCCATCTGACGAAACGGTATCGGAATATCAATATCTTTCTGCTCATTAAAACGGCTCGATACAATTAGCCGCTCTTTGCCACTGGTTTCGTCCTGGTCAAAATAGTAATAAACACCAAGACGCTCCATCCATCGTGATATCAGATCGAATGTCGATTCCTGGTACTGACAGATCATGCTCCATTCAAAATCGAGGCTGTCGCTATAAGAAGGCAACCTGTAATCCGACTCCGATGAGAGCCCACCAGAAAAAATATCCTTCTGCTTGAAAGATTGCTCCAGCAAATGACGAACCGTTACGTTGTCTTTTGTCTCACCGGTATGGATCTCGTTGCGCTCCTGTAACGTCAATAACCATAACCGGGGAACTAATACCGCTTCGTAATAATATATACCCCGAATCATGTTCAAGTATTTGATACTTTGGATGATACCGTGGAATTTTGCGCCACCCATAACGAATGTAGCGTCGTGGTTGGCTACTTTTTCAATGTCGATCTCACCCGATTCGGAGACCAGGTTTATCTCAAACTGGTACAACCTCGATATCGACTCAAAACCGGTGAAATCAAGAACCGAGAATGTATCATCATCGAAAGCCGATGATCTGAATTCAAAAATTATGTCGGACGACATTCTTAACCCCTCTTATCAAAACCATGACTTTTGAAAAAGATATTCCCAGGAGTCTGTCGGACTTAGGATGATTCTGCTACAAAAGCCCGGTTTCGGCCAGATTTTCCGCCCTTTTTCGGCGAATAGGTCCACTATTCACCTCAAAAGCGCAATAAATCTGACTCAAAACCAGGCTTTTTCGCTAACGAACCCCCAAGTCCGACAGACTCCTGGAATATGGTGAGCCGTCGGGGGATCGAACCCCGGACAAGCTGATTAAGAGTCAGCTGCTCTACCAGCTGAGCTAACGGCCCATCCGCACATTATACACAACCCCACCCCTTGCCGGGGTTGTGGGAGAAGAGAATATCTACTTTTCTTTTAGAAAAAAGAAAAGTAGCAAAAAAAAACCTTTTTCCGACAGCGCCGACAAGGGGGGTGGGGTTTAGTATAATCGTGGAGAACAACGACGAATACGGAAGGGTTATTTGTCACTGCTTAACGATTCAGGCAATCCATGCCAGTGTTATCGGGGAAAAGATTATCTCTTGTCTTTGTAGAGAAAGCGGAAGAAGCGCACGATAACTCGTTGTTTTTGGATATGGCCCAAGGGGTCATATCCAAAAACAGTCAGGTTTTCTTTTGCTACTTTTCTTTTTCCTCTAAAAGAAAAGTAGATATTCCTCTTCTCCGTTGGTATTGGCGGGGATTGGGTGTTTTTGGTGCGCCCGGCAGGACTCGAACCTGCAACCTACTGATTCGAAGTCAGGTACTCTATCCGGTTGAGCTACGGGCGCGTTGTTTTGTGTTGGGAAGGCTTGGTGAGGAGGTGTTTTTATACCGCTTCTTCTATGGCTTTTTCTTCCGGTTTCGGTTTTTTCATATTTATTATTTTGGGTTCGTCTTTTTTAATCATGGCTACTGCGCCTTCGAGTACTGCGCCATCTTCTATATGTAGCGCAGGAGTGGTAACGTTCCCGATAACGCGTCCTTTGGATGTGATATGGATTTTGATCGATGCGTTGATATTGCCTTCCATCCTGCCTTGCACCATGATGGCGCCGACATTCACTTCCGCCTGGACGTTGGCGTTTTCTCCGATGATGAGGTTATCTTTGGTCTGGATTTCTCCCTGGAAAGAGCCATCTATTCGCACGGTGCCGTCGAATGAAAGGAGTCCTTTAAACTCTGTATCATCACCTAAAAACGCCTTTATCACGTCTTTTTCGATAGCGTCACGAACCATCTGCAAAACTCCTGCTGAAAATTATGATAACCACTGGTATCCCAAAAGGAAGGCCATTATGTTAACACGTCTATACTCGGGCGTACAGGGAGATATTGACTTTTTTCAAGCTCCAACGAGGTCAATGATTCGGTTTAATTCATCGTCGTTGCTGTAGCGGATCGTTATCTGCCCACCTTTTGCGCTTTTCTTTATATCTACCTTTGCGCCGAGTCTTCGTTCGAGATTGATAGCGGTCTGCTCTAACACCGGATCTTTATGGCCGTTTCCTTTAAAACCGGTTTTCCCCCCACCATTTTTTATTTTCGATTCCACCGCCCGGACGTTGAGACCAGCGCGCAGGATTTCGTCTAAAAGTTTAAGTTGTTCAGTTTCAGAAGGAAGAGCAAGTATGGCTCTTGCGTGGCCTGTGGTGATTTTCCCGTCTGACAGATCGTCCCTGATCTTCTCCGGCAACTTTAAGAGTCTAAGGCTGTTGGCGACTGCCGGACGGCTTTTCCCGACTTTTGTGGCGAGATTCTCCTGTGTGAACGCGAATTCGTTCATCAACCGCTCGTAAGCCAACGCCTCTTCTATCGGGTTAAGGTTTTCACGCTGGATATTTTCTATGATCGCCATTTCGAGCGCGTCCGAATCCCGCACCAGTTTCACGATAGCGGGTATCTTTTTCAAGCCGAGAGATTTTACCGCTCTCCATCGTCTTTCACCCGCTATTAATTCATACCCGTTACGCTTTTTGGTAACGATAATCGGCTGTATTACCCCTTGTTCCTTAATCGATTTTGCCAGTTCTTCAAGAGACTCTTCTTTGAAAACAATTCGCGGCTGGAACCTCGATGGAACGATTGCATCGACATCGATCTCACTGACGAAGTCTTTCGATTCTTCCTGCGGTTTTACCGGGATCAGGGCGCCCAACCCTTTTCCGAGAGCTTGTCTTGACATCCTTTATATAGCTCCTGCGGTTACGGCTTCTTTGTCCAGATATTTGGCGATCATTTCGTTGGCAAGATCAATATAAGCGTCAGCGCCTTTGGATCGCACATCGTAGAGGATTATCGGTTTTCCGTGGGAAGGCGCTTCGGACAACCTGACATTCCTCGGAATGATAGTTTTAAAAACCTTTTCGCCAAAATACTCTTTCACTTCATCCATAACCTGATGTGAGAGGGTTGTCCTTCCATCGACCATCGTGAAGAGAATACCTTCTATATGGAGGTCTGGATTAAAGATATCCCTGACCTGCTTGATTGTTTTATCGAGCTGACTTAACCCTTCCAGAGCGTAATACTCGGTCTGGATCGGAATGAGTACCGAATCCGCGGCTGTAAGCGCATTCAGGGTCAACATGCCAAGCGATGGTGGACAATCGAGGATCACAAAATCGAAATCATCCTCTATTTTTTCAATAAGCTGTGCCAGCCTTTGTTCCCTGTTTTCAAACGTTACGAGTTCAATTTCCGCCCCGTAAAGATCAGTGGTAGATGGGATAATTTTAAGTTTATCGACCTCGGAATCCTGGATTATGGAAGGATCAAAATGGTCATCTATCAGAGCGTCGTAGATAGATTTATCGAGTTCCTGTTTCTGGATACCCAGCCCTGTGGTAGCGTTGCCTTGTGGGTCGATATCGATAATAAGAATATCCTGATCGGCCAGGGCCAGCGATGCGCCGAGATTTACCGCAGTGGTAGTTTTACCAACGCCGCCTTTTTGATTAGCGACACAGATCACTTTTTTCATCTATTTGGGGCTTTCTGTATGGGTGAAGAGTCGCCAGTATATCAGTCAAAATCATTTACCACAACGAAATCGATCCGCCAAACCACTTAAAAACGCCCCAGCCTCAATGTTTCACGTGAAACAAAGCCCCGTTTCCCCCTGATTTTTATGCCTTTACAACGAATAAATTAATTTTCATGAAATATTAATGTTTCACGTGAAACAATTTAACTTCGATTACTTTCAAATTACCGAACCAATCGGGGGTTTTAAGAATATTAATCGACACGTTTTCATACGCTTCCCGCGCATTGCTTATCTCTTCACCCGAATCACTCCCCTTGAAAAATATGCCGTGACTTACACCAGGCAGAATTCCCATCACATCCACTATTTCTCCAGCGGCACGGCTTACAACGAGATCTACACCTTGCAACTGGTCTTTATTAGTCAGCCTGCCGTGAAATAGATTCACACTAGAAAGGCCGAGCAAGGTTTTCGCGTGACGCATGAATCCTGCCCGTTTACCGTTCGATTCGATCAGAAGAAATTTTTGCGACTTGTCGATCAGAGCCATCGGCATGCCGGGAATGCCGGGGCCACTACCGAAATCTGCGATCAGACCGGGGGGGTGTTGTGAAAGCTGAAGAGCCAACCAGACGGAGGGGGCGATCAGCCGGATGAATATTTCTTCGTCCGGAATGGAGGTTAATGAAAACCGCCGGTTCCAGATTTTTAGCTCCGACTCGTACTTTTCAAGCCCCGTTCGTTGAAGTTCCGATAACTGATCGTATAACGCCCGCTTCATTAAACCTTGTTCCGACTCATCTTCTCTAAATGGATATGCAAAATAGCCAGCGCCGCCGGGGTCACTCCCGATATTCGGGAAGCCTGTCCCAGGTTTAGAGGCTTTATTTTGGTTAGTTTTTCAATCACTTCAAAGGAGAGTCCGTTGGCGGAGGAATAATCGAAATCGACAGGAATAGACTTTCGCTCAGATTCCATTGTTCTGTAGAGAAGTTTCTCCTGTCGTTTAATGTAACCCTCAAATTTAACATCTATTTCGACACAGTTCCCCTCATCGTCTGTCAAACCATCCGCAACACCATAACTCGACAGATCGGTTATCTTCACCTCAGGTCGTTTGAGATAGTCGTATAACAGAATTCCGTCATCTGGAATGACACCCCCTGTCGGCGCCTTCTCCGCACGGGTGAGACGACATTTTTTCAGGTTCGTTTTTCCCTGTTCGATTCTTTCCCGTTTTTCGCAGAACCTTCTATATTTGAATTCTGGTAAGAGACCAGCTTTGTAACCTGTGTCGCAGAGGCGTGTATCGGCGTTATCCTGACGAAGCAGAAGCCTGAACTCCGCTCGCGAAGTGAACATACGATACGGCTCTTCTGTCCCTTTTGTCACAAGATCATCTATCAGTACCCCGATATAGGAATTTTGCCGTGTGAAAATAACCGGCTCTTCACTTCGGCAATATCGCACAGCGTTGATACCGGCCACGAGACCTTGCGCCGCCGCCTCTTCGTATCCCGATGTTCCGTTTATCTGTCCCGCAAAGAAGAGCCCTTCCACAATTTTGGTCTGAAGGGTTGGTCCAAGTTGTGTTGGCGGAGAAAAATCGTATTCTATGGCGTAGCCGGGTCGCATCACTTCGACCTTTTCAAGACCGGGAATTGTACGCAAAAACCGGACCTGAACGTCTACCGGCAAAGATGTGCTAAGACCGTTCGGATAAACTTCGTTCGTATCGAGACCTTCCGGTTCCAGAAAAATCTGGTGTCGTTTTTTGTCGGGGAATCTTTTCACCTTGTCTTCTATGCTGGGGCAATATCGTGGACCGATCCCTTCTATTACTCCGGTATATAGTGGAGATCTCTCGAGGTTATCTTCGATTACTTTTGCGGTCTCTTCGTTACTATAGGTGATATGACACGAAGTCTGAGGCAACCTCTCCCCCTCCGGCCAGAAAGAAAACGGTTTTATTTCCGCATCCCCCTTCTGTTCTTCGACCTTCTCATAGTTAATGGTATTTCTATCTAATCTTGGACATGTTCCTGTTTTTAACCGCCCTATTACAAATCCAAGCTCCCTTAGGTTCTCCGTCAATCCTGTTGACGCTGGCTCCCACGCTCTTCCCGCTGAAAACTGGTTCAGACCTATATGGATTTTACCGTTCAGAAACGTTCCCGAACAGATGATTACCGACTTCGCGTGAAACTGCTCACCCGTATCAGTTTTAACACCTATGATTTTCCCCCCGGAAACCAGCAGTGCTGATACCATTCCTTGGCGAACTGTTATATCACTTTGATTTTCCACAGCTTGGCGCATCCGCTCACGATAGAAACGTCTGTCCGCCTGCGCCCTGTACGCCTGTACCGCTGGGCCTTTAGATGCGTTAAGCACACGAAATTGTATACAGGCCGAATCAATGGCAAGACCCATCTCCCCACCTAGAGCGTCAACCTCCCGGACGAGGTGTCCCTTGGCAAGCCCACCTACAGCCGGGTTGCAACTCATGGCGCCGATCTGGTCAATATTTCCGGTAAGCAACAAGGTTTTCGCGCCAATTCGAGCCGAAGCCAGCGCCGCCTCGATTCCGGCGTGACCACCTCCAGCAACGATAACTTCATATTTAATAGTCATTTACCTATGCAGAATTCATCGAATATCTTATCTATTACCTGATCGGTGACCGATTTACCCGTTAGCTCTTCCAAAGCCGATTTCGCATCGGCAAGATCGGCTACGACAAACTCCAGACTCATTCCATTTTTCAACGCCGCCTCTCCCCTTTCCAACGAATCGACCATCAAACGTAACTGATGGGTATGTCTTTCTCGCGTCAAAACGGGGCCATCGTCGAGTATTTGCCCTGAATTACCGATTTTTCCGGCGATCATTCTTTTTAATTGCTTTATGCCTTCCCCACTTTTCGCGGAGACATCAATTCGGTTTTCCGAGAGGAGCGGATATTTTTCAAGGTCAATTTCCGGTGGCAGGTCAGTTTTGTTTATTATTGTAACCAGTGAATCTAGCCGATCCTTAATGATGGATTTTTCAATAAGCCGGGTATCCTCTTCTGTCAGTTTGCATGAACCATCCAGAACCAGCAGGATAATATCGGCCTCTTCAACAGCGCGTAACGTTCGTTCAACCCCGAGTCTCTCAACGTTATCTTCCGTATCACGAATTCCGGCTGTATCGACAATATTTACCGCAATACCATCTATATGAAGGGTTTCTTCGACTGTATCACGGGTTGCGCCCGGTTCAGGTGTGACGATAACCCTGTCCCGCTCCAACAACGCATTCATCAGGCTCGACTTGCCGACATTCGGCCTGCCAGCGATCGCCATATGAACACCTTCCCGATATAACCGACCGACACTATAACTATTAATCAGCTCCAGGACGTTTTGCTTAACCCTCTTAACTTCCTGAATCTTCGCCCCGATCGAATCACGTTCAAAATCCTCCTCCGGGAAATCTATATCAGATTCAATCCCGGTTATTATAGTAAGAAGATCGCTCTCGATATCAGAAAGCCTTTTGGAAAGTTTTCCGTCAACCTGGGAAAAAGCGGTCTTCCACCCCTTCTCCGATCTGGCTTTTATCAGATCGATGATCGCCTCGGCCTGAACAAGGTCTATCCGCCCATTTAAAAACGCCCTTTTTGAAAACTCACCCGGCCTCGCTATCCGCGCTCCATTTTTCAGGGTAAGTTCCAAAATCTTCTGAACAACTGCGGGACCACCATGACAGGTTATTTCGATAACATCTTCACGAGTATACGATCTCGGAGCCGCCATAAGTGTCAGCAGAACTTCATCTACCTTAACACCTTCAGAATCAACAACATGTCCATAATAGACCTTTCGAGGTTCAATCTTCCCGGTTTTAAAGCCGGTGAAGACCCTCTGTGCGATAAGGAGAGCCGTCTCACCGGAGATTCTTACCAACCCTATACCACCCTCCCCTTTGGCGGTAGAAATGGCCGCTATAGCCTCCTCCTGGACGATTTTTTTCAGATCAGTCATCTTTAAATGGTCTTTTAGATTTTTCTAATCGTTTTTCTCAAAACTTCCGATAAGTATATAAATGGCTTTTCATGCAATATTGAGGATTTAATGAGATATTTACTGGCAATCGCCCTTTTGACAACAATTGCCCTCCACGGTAACAGTTATGCCGAAAGTTCCTCTATCTATAAACTCGCCCTTTTTGAAGCCAGCGAAAAAGGAGATGTTGAAACCGTCCGGTTTTTAATAATAAAAGGGGTCGATATTAACAGCAAGTTAAGAAGCGGGGCCACCGCTCTAATGTCAGCCTCGGCAAAAGGCCAACTCACTACAGTCTCTTACCTGATTGAAAACGGGGCCGATGTGAACGCCAGACTCAATTCGGGCGCCACCGCCTTAATACTTGCCGCTGAAAATGGAAAAACATCTGTTATCCGTAAACTTATCGAATCGGGCGCCAATCCGAACGCAACCATGAAGAACAAACGGAGCGCCATGACCATCGCCTCTTACAAAGGGCATCTCCATGTCGTAGCGCTCCTGAGTAAAATCAGATCAAATCGCTAACCGGTAATCTCTTTTTGTATCAGAAATATATCGCCAAGACCTTTCTCAGCCAGATTTATCAAGGTGTCCATCTCTTCTTTTGTGAAAGGCTCCTCTTCAGCAGTCCCCTGAACTTCAACAAGTTTTCCCGAACCTGTCATAACGATATTCATATCGACCTGGGCGTTTGAATCTTCGTCATAATCAAGATCGAGAATAGCCTTGCCTTCCCTGATTCCTACCGAAATAGCGGCGACCTGTTCTTTAATAGGGTTGCTGGCAATCCTTTCGCTCTCGGCAAGTCTGTTCATCGCCTCATACATAGCGACATATGCGCCAGTTATAGAAGCGCATCTCGTGCCACCGTCAGCCTGAATGACATCACAATCAACGGTTACGGTTCTCTCCCCTAACCTGTCAAAATCAACCACAGCGCGTAATGATCGACCGATAAGTCTCTGGATCTCCATGGTCCTGCCACCGGCGCCTTTCCGTTCTCGGCGGACTCTTGATCCTGTAGCTCTCGGAAGCATCGAATACTCGGCGGTAACCCAGCCTCGTCCGCTGTTACGCAAAAACTGAGGAACCCGCTCTTCCACACTGGCGGTACAGATAACCTTTGTGTTACCAACACTTATAAGGGCCGAACCCTCAGCGTGCATATTGATATCTTTTTCTATAACAAGTTCTCTTAACGTTTCAGGCCCACGGCCATCATTTCTATCCATGTTTTCCTTATCTCACTTTTAGAGAATATCAACAAGCTCAACACCTTTGATATCGACGCTCCCCTTCAGAAGATCGTTTGCAATACGCAAACTCCTCTCCGGGGAATCTGTTACCGCCAACCGGATATCCCCGGTGGCGCCTGTTTGTTTTTTAATTTCCATCCCACGTTCCCGAATAAGCGCTGTTAAAGTTTTTGCGGTTTCATAAGCTGAATCGATCAGTGTAACTTCTCCTCCCAGCGCCTCACCAATTACTTTTTTCAACAACGGGTAGTGTGTGCATCCCAAAACAAGCGAATCAACCTTACCTCGCATCGAGGCCAGATAACGGTTCGCCACAGCCTTTGCGACATCATTATCGGTCCACCCCTCCTCCACCAGAGAAACGAATAGCGGACACGATTGCAAAATCACCTTTTTATTTTTTTTTAGCTCTTTTATCCCTTTTTCGTAAGCTCCTGAATTTATGGTAGCTTCAGTTCCGATTATGCCGATAGCCCCTTTTGCGCCTTCACAGCTTAAAGCCGCCCTCACACCCCCTTCAACAACACCAATTACAGGAATATCAACTTCAGCCCGTATCTCGTCAAGAGCGTAAGCTGAAGCTGTGTTACACGCCACAACAATAATTTTTGCCCCATTATCTACAAGAAACCGGAGGTTATTCAGTGAATATCGTACTACCGTCTCTTTGGATTTCGTTCCGTAAGGAACCCTGGCGGTATCTCCAAGGTAGATTATGTTCTCTTCAGGAAGAAAAGATCTGATTTCTTGAAGAACCGTAAGCCCCCCCAGGCCGGAGTCAAATATTCCGATGGGGCTGTTGTTAATCATCCTGCGGATAGCTGTTTTTCTTTTTTATTCAAAGATATATCGGGGAGAACCGGTTCTGAAATATCTATATGGAACACAAATTTTTCGGCAATCGTGTCGTCCACCAGAAACTGAACCTTTTTAATATTTTTAAAATTTGCGGTTATTGAATTTGTTATGGACGCTACAGTTAACAACTCGTCAAACAAACCACCAAAGAATTTTGACCGGTAAGCTGAATCTATGCTGACAACCGCAGTGTCGTTATACGCAAAGACTTCCCTTACGATTGTGGCCTCACTAAAAAAGGGATATGAACCACTACTGAACATTGAACCTAAAATCGCCCTTATTTTCTCTTCGTCACTTTTTCCGGCTGGAACTTTTTTGTCGCTTTCTATCAATGCGGTGAAATTATCGTTCGGCAAGTAAAAGGTGAACTTTTGCCTGTTCAGGAATTCGTTTGCTTTTGTCTCTTTATCTGCAACCGCATCGTTATCCACGTCACTCCATTCATCGCCCGGAAAAGGTATCTGCCATACCCCAAGCCCTATGGTAGTTAACAACAATAACCATAAAACAAACCAGTTACCGTATCTCTTCTTTTTCTCCCCCACCATTACAAACCTTTGTTTTTTATTAAATAACTTTGAATTGCGCTGGCTATGGCGGATGATATTTCTCTGATATATTTTTCATCGTCAATCATGCTTTTTTCTTCCGGATTGGCCAAATCAACAGCTTCAATAATGATACCTGGCATCATAAGACCCCCCAGAAAGAGATTACCGCTCCGAAATATCTCATATTTCTTCTCTGTGACCCCCTCCATATATTCCGACATAATCCGGGCCAATTCATCAGACTCCTTAATGTATTTTGCGTTCTGGTTTTTCCATAAAGTATCGTTTTTCTTTTCTTCAACCTGTTTTATGACATAAATCCCGCCACTGCGTGTTACGGGTCTGCTACCACCAGCGGAATGAACAGAGACAAACAATTCGGAACCGGTGGCGTTTGCCATTTCAATACGAGTCTCAACGTTAACGTTTTTATCGTCCTTTCTCGATTGCACAACGTCAATCATTATGTTTTTCGAGAGACGTTTTGCGACCGCCCCGACAATTTTAAGATTAATGTTCTTTTCAAGAATCATCTCCGGACTTCGAGCGCCAAGTTCCTCACCACCATGACCTGGATCAAGGAATACACGAACAACCGGTGTTGTTTCAGGTTGCTCTTCAATTTTCCCGGATTGCGGTTCCGCATATAACACAGATGGAACCGGGCAAAACAGGGTCAGGGTAAAAAAGAGCAGGACCGTTTTCATCAGGTTAACAGTAATAAAATCAGTTATATATCGAGTCTTTTAACTTCAAGGGCGTGATTCTGGATAAATTCCCTTCTCGGTTCAACCTGCTCACCCATAAGCAGTGTGAAAATATTGTCCGCTTCAACAGCATCGTCGATTTTCACCTGTAACATGGTTCTCGACTCAGGATTCATTGTAGTCTCCCAAAGCTGTTCGGCGTTCATTTCACCCAAACCTTTGTATCGCTGAATATAAATGCCTTCCTTGCTCGTACTGAGAATGTGAGTGACGAGGTCCTCTTTATTATTCAGGATTATCTCCACACCCTTTTCGTTTATAAGTCTGAATGGCGGTTTATCGTAGTTTTCCAGTTGTCGCTGAATTGCGTGGAGACGCTGATATTCGACACTCATAATGAGATCCCAGTTTACAGATCGCACGCTGGCGGTTTTCTTGTCTCTCCATTCAAGAGCAAAACCGCCATGCTCTTCATCAGCCTTGATTATCGCGTCATGATTGGTATCTCGCAGTTTTACCAATAATTCATCAAGGTTCGCCTGATCGATAAAAAACTCTTTTTCCTTAACATTTCTTTCGAGGAGAATATCAACGATGATTTTTGGATATCCACGCTGAATAAGCTTTTCCTCAAGCTTGCGATAATCGATCATCTTATTGATTATATTGACAAGAATATTGTCATCAATCTTTGTGTCACCGCCGTTATTGATATTAAGCTCCTGCCCAGACAACCCGATCTCAAGGAAATAGGAATTCAACTCGGCATCGTCCTTGATATACCGCTCTTTTTTACCTTTGGAAACCTTATAGAGAGGGGGTTGCGCGATGTAGAGGTAACCTTTCCTGATAAGCTCTTCCATATGACGAAAAAAGAAGGTCAACAGAAGAGTACGAATATGGGACCCGTCAACATCCGCATCTGTCATCAGAATGATTTTATGATATCTGATTTTATTGACATCGTAATCGTCCTTGCCGAACCCACCACCCAACGCTGTCAGTAAAGTTCTTATCTCGTTATTGGCAAGAATCTTGTCGATCCTGGCTTTTTCTATATTCAGGATTTTTCCCTTAAGCGGAAGTATGGCCTGGTTTTTCCTGTCTCTCCCCTGTTTGGCCGAACCTCCGGCGGAATCTCCCTCGACTATGAAAATTTCACATAACGCGGGATCTTTCTCCTGACAGTCGGAAAGTTTACCCGGCAGGGTCGAATTTTCAAGGGCCCCTTTTCTTCGGGTAAGATCCCTGGCTTTTTTGGCCGCCTCCCTTGCCTGGGAAGCCATGATCGCTTTTGCAATTATAGTTCTGGCAATCTTCGGGTTCTCTTCAAGGAAAATCCCCAGCTCTTTATTAACCACCTGGGTTACAAGAGACTGAACTTCCGAGTTGCCAAGTTTAGTCTTTGTCTGACCTTCAAATTGCGGGTCTGGGAGTTTCACACTCAATACAGCGGACATACCCTCCTTGACATCATCTCCGCTGATGGTTGTATCACCTTTAAGCATGCCGCTCGATTGGGCGTATGCGTTAATTGTCCGCGTCATGGCCGATCTGAAACCGGATAGGTGCGTTCCGCCTTCATGTGTTCTTATGTTATTGGCGAAAGTGAACATATCCTCATTGAAACCTTCGTTGTACAAAAGGGCCAACTCAAGGGTTACCCCGTTTTTTTCATCGGATATGTATACGGGAGGGTCGAACAGCGGTTTTTTATTCCTGTTTATATACTCGATGAAGGAGACTATACCCCCTTCGTAATGAAACTCCCGCTCCTTATCCGATCTTTCATCCGCAAGGTTTATCCTGATCCCTCTATTCAGATAAGAGAGCTCTCGTAACCGCTCCGAAAGATAATCGAAGTTAAATTCCGTTTCAGTGAAGATCGAATCGTCTGGTTTGAATGTGATTTTAGTTCCGGCGCCTGTGGCGTCACCCATCTCCTTGAGCGGTTTTGTCGGCGCTCCGATGTGAAATGACTGAGCGTAAACTTTTCCACCACGTCTTATCTCAACATCAAATAGTGTAGACAGGGCGTTTACAACCGAAACACCTACACCATGAAGACCACCAGAAACCTTGTAAGCGTTATTCTCGAATTTACCACCAGCGTGAAGTTTCGTCAGAACAACTTCAGCGGCGGAGATTCCTGATTCATGAATATCGACCGGGATGCCTCTTCCATCGTCAGTGATGGTTATCGAGTTGTCTATATGGATTATGACGTTAATATTGTTACAGAACCCCGCCATCGCCTCGTCTATGGAGTTATCCACAACTTCGAATACCAGATGATGAAGACCTTTTACACTAATGTCCCCTATGTACATTGCGGGACGTTTACGAACGGCTTCGAGACCTTCGAGTATCTTTATCGATTCAGCGCCATACTCTCTATTTTCTGTATTCATATATGTTTCTTAAAAAGTAGTAATAAGGGGAACAAGTCGGTGGAAAAGCAACATAACTCATTGTAACGTAAAGTAGTTATATTTTCCATAGTTCATATCCGGTTTTCTGGATAACTTTAAATGGTGTCGCCTGAAAAGTTTATTCAGAATTTGTTCATAGATTTTTAAACAGGTTGTCTACAGATCCATTATTCGCTTAATCTCTTTTATCTCATTGTATAGTTTGGTGTTATCGTTAACATCCTGTTTAACTTTCTGTACGGAGTGCATAATTGTGGTGTGATCACGACCCCCGAACGCTCTACCTATTTCGGGTAACGAGTTATTTGTATATTCCCGGCACAAGTAGATCGCCACATGCCTTGGCAGAGCGATGTTTTTCTTCCTGTCTTTCGATTTAAGGTCGAGAACTTTTAGCTTGTAGAAATCAGCCACCGCCTTCTGGATATCTTTGATATCGATTGCGCTTGTAGTTTCATCATAAATTCCCTTAAGAGTCTCCTTTGTCATTTCAAGATCGATATTTCGTCCCGTAAGGGAGGAATAAGCCATGACACGGGAAAAACAGCCTTCAAGTTCCCTTATATTCGATTTAATCTTGTTACCCAGGTAGCTCGAAACTTCCTCTCCGAGGGTAAACCCGTTCTCTTTGGCGATTTTTTGCAAGATTGCCATCTTTATCTCCAGTTCCGGAGGCTGGATATCGGCAATGAGGCCCCAGGCGAATCTTGATCTTAACCTCTCTTCCATATTGGTAATTTCCTTGGGAAATTTATCCGATGAAAGCACTATCTGTTTCTTTTCCTGGAAGAGCGTATTGAAAGTATGGAAAAATTCCTCCTGTGTCCTTTCTTTTCCGGCGATAAACTGGATATCATCGACCAAAAGTAGATCAAGGCTTCGGTACCTGTTTCGAAAGGATGACATGTGACCACGCTGAAGAGAGCTGATCAGGTCGTTTACAAATTCCTCGGAGCTAATGTAGAGCACTCGCATATCCGGGTTCTTTTCAAGCGCGTCGTTACCTATAGCCTGCATGAGATGAGTCTTGCCAAGACCGACCCCGCCGTAAAGAAAAAGGGGATTATATGTGGTACCCAGATTTTTGGTGATAGCCTTACAAGCGGCGTAACAAAATTCATTGCTTTTGCCGACTACAAATTTGTTAAGCGTATATTTTTCATTAAGTTTAGCTTTGGACAAGTTCGGCTGTGATGAGATTTTTTTTGGCTCGGCCGGTTTTTTCTGGGTTTTGGCGGGGGCTTTTTCCTGGGCTACGATCACCAGTCCCAAGGTGACATCGGTATCGGAAGTTACCTTCACGCTTTCGATAATGGTCTGCTTGTAGTGCTCTTCGATCCACTCCACAAAGAACTTGGAAGGTACAGAGAGGACAAGTTTACTGGCTCGGCAACTGACGTACTCCATCGGATCGATCCAGGAGTCGTAGTTATGAGAATTAAGCTTTTCTTTAAGGCGCTCTTTGCACGAAATCCAGATTTGAATATTAGATGGCACGTTTCACTAAAGACCAATGGTGAAACGATTAATTCTAGTCTTTTGGGCCATTTGGGTCAATAGACAGTTTTTGGAATAACTACAAGTAAAAAAAGCGTATAATCATCCAACTTACCAAAAACAACTCATTGATTATAAGCTTATGTTTGCACTGGATTTAGCCCAGATTTTATCGCTCCTGGTGGTTCTGATAATGTTTTTGGCGCCACTTTGTTTTGTTCTCTGGCTCTACATAAAAAACCGATCCCAGACCCAGCATTCATTGTTACGGGGCAAATACTGGTTTCTTGGAATTTTGCGTTATATGATCGAAAATGTCGGCCCGGAATTCAGGTTTTATATTACGGACGACGACAACGATGGTAAACCTATAAGCAGAATAAAGTTCGTTTCAATAGTAAAGGCGGCCAAGTATCTGAAAACACTCATCAGTTTCGGTAGTAAAAGGGATTTTAGTCTGCCCGGTATTTATCTTAAAAACAGCATGTTTCCCAAGCTCGAATCGGAGCTCGCTGTTGATAACTCCCCACAAATCAGGACCCGGAAATATACCACCGACAAAGAGACTCTCTTTTTTCGATACGAAAGCGCCCAGGGTTACCGTGTAAACCCCTGGTACCTGACCGATGAGCATATTCTGACGGTAGGTCCCGACCGTGAGTCTCCATGGAAGTTAAAAGGTATGGTGGGCATGAGCGCCATGAGCTACGGAGCGTTGGGTAAAAACGCAATCACAGCTTTGAGCAAAGGAATCGGCATGGCGGGTGGATCGTGGATGAACACCGGCGAGGGTGGACTCTCCGATTATCATCTTTCAGGAGAATGCGACATTATTTTTCAGATCGGACCCGGATTATTCGGTGTTCGGCAAGATGATGGCCAGGTCGATTGGGACAAATTAAGGGCAAAGAGCAAGATACCCCAGGTAAAGGCTTTTGAACTGAAACTGGCGCAAGGGGCGAAAATTCGTGGAGGGCATGTCGAAGGGAAGAAGGTCAACCTGGAAATAGCGGCCATTCGTGGAGTTCAGCCCTGGAACAATATCGACTCTCCATCAAGGTTTCCTTTTATAGGCAATGAAGATGAACTGGTCGATTTCGTAAGCAAAATACAGGATGAAACCGGTCTACCGGTTGGAATAAAGGTCGTTATAGGTGATGGGGAGTCTCTGGACGGATTATGTGAGGTCATGAATAAAACCGGACGTGGCCCCGATTTTATAACTGTCGATGGTGGCGAAGGTGGCACAGGGGCGACTTATAAAGAGATGGCCGACCTGATCGGACTACCTGTGGCCCAGGGGATAGTCATAGCCGATAACGCCTTGAGAAAAGCTGGTCTGCGCGACAAGGTAAAATTAATAGCGTCCGGAAAACTTCATCTGCCGGAAGATATCGTGGTGGCGTTATGTCTGGGGGCGGATCTTGTGAACATAGCGCGTGGTTTCATGATTTCGGTCGGATGTATCATGGCTCAAAAATGCCATACCAACGAATGCCCGGTCGGCGTGGCCACGACAGACCCCACTCTGGAGAGAGCCTTGTACATCGATGAGAAAAAATTCCGTGTGATGAACTATATTATCACCATCAGAGCGGGCCTTTTTCACCTCGCCGCCGCCAGTGGACTCACAACACCAGCGCAATTCAGCAGAAAAGATCTGGTATTCAAGAATGTCGGCCTCGACGTAACCAACTGCGACAAGATATTCAACGAACATTGATCGACTGGTAATAACTTTATTTCCACACGCTTACAGAAGAATTGGTAGCAGTCAGTAGAGTTTTTCTTCACGCTCCCTTGTTCAGGGCTTCATCAACCCAACAAATCGCACGGCGCAGTTTATCAGCAAGTGGACCTTTGGCTGGGGTGTAGTGCTTGTTAAACCAAGTCGTTAGAAGCTTCCTGAGATAGCTTGAGTTTTTCATGACCTCGTCTTCTGTCAGGCAACAAATGGCTTGGAGACAGTATTCGAGTTCCCTCCCGGAGAGCATCTCATCTACTTTCTTACTTCGGAGAAATTTAACATATTCCTGCTTTTTTGTAGCTGCTGGTGTGCTTCCGTTTGGGGTAGTTAGTTTAACGGCGCCCAGACCTCTCAGACGTTCAATCAACTTTGTGCGAGTTTTAGATCTGGTCAATAGACCTTCAAGCATCGTGATAGTTTGATTTGGGGGTCATCTGTGATTGTTTAATGAAATAGAAAATCGGCAGGAATGCAGCGCTTTCATGGCACGCCTGCTTAATATATTCGATAGGTTCTATCCCCCGCCCTTGGTTTAAAGCTTCAAGAACGATATCTGAGGTTCTTATACCTTTTGTTTTGATAATACGTTTTTTATTGAACCCGGTAGTTAATGTTGTTCCTTGAAGCTCATGTATATGCACTTCCCACTCGATTTCAGGTGCGAAATAATCATTAAAATTTTGGGACATTTTTTCCGGGTCGAAGCTTTCAAACAGTTTTAGGCTCGTTCCAGAAAGACCAGAAAGAGTATGTGGTTTGTTGGCGATGCCAAAGACGATATAGCCGCCCTTAGCATTTGCAAAAGCCGCGCTTGTTTTCATGTATTTTGGAAGACTTGCCCACCCGAAAGACTCTTTGAATTCAAGAGAACTACTCTCTCTTGAGATTACTCGCTCTGGATCACTTGAGGAAACCTTGAATATCGCATTTAGAACTTCCTGTGAGAAAGGTTTCTTTGATTCCATCATGTCATCCTCCAAAGACAGTGTGACTTGGAACTTTATAGTCGGCTATTATTTACTCAGGCTTGCATATAACCGGTGACAGATATCCGAGAAATGAAAGAGGCCTGTTTCGGCGGTGATGGAATGGCCCGGCATATCTTCGCGTCCCATTATACTTTTGGTATACGCACAACAGTACCATCAGCGATCCGGTTTGCCAAGGGCATTCCCGCGATTGCCCGGTTCTCACGTCGAGTGGTAAACTGGGGCCATGATCACGACACTACTTATCGTTTTGCTGGCGGCGGCCCTCTTCTATATCCACACCATGAGACGCAGACATATTGCGGACGCCCTCCTCATCGAACAGGCGTTGGCGGAGAGCGAAATAAAGTTCCGCTCCCTCGTTGAATCTGAGGGGGACGCGATATTCCTGGCCGACGTATCGACGGGCTACCTGATCGACTGCAACAAAAAAGCGGAAGAGATAACAGGCTATAGCAGGGAGGAAATTATAAAGATGCATCAGTCGCAGTTGCATCCGCAGGAGCTGACAGAGGAATACAAGGAGCAATTCATAAACCAGATCGCAACCGGCGAGGAGGTTGGCGAAGATCTGCTGTTGACCTGCAAGGATGGCAGTAGTATCCCCGTTGATATACGGAGTACTGTTTTCCAACTGAAGGGACGTGAGGTCGTACTCGGAATATTCCGGGATATAACATCGGAGAAACTCGCACGACAGGCGATCAAGGAGAGTGAAGAACGGTACAGGTTCATTTTTGAAAACGCTCCGATAGCCATGGGCATAACGAACAGAAAAGGGAAGATGATCCTGTTCAACGATACCGTAATAAAAGACCTCGGTTACACAAAAGAAGAACTACTAAACCTGGACGCAAAAAATATCCACACCGATCCTCAAACCAGGGAAAGACTGTTCCAACGGCTACACGAAGAGGGGTTCGTCCGCAATTTTTACCTGAAAATAGAACGGAAAAACGGCGAAATATTCGATGCGAAAATATCCGCTACCCTATGCAAATATCGTGGAGAAGAGGTGGTCCTCTCCGTAGCCGAAGATCTCTCGCACTACTCAAAGTCGGATGTGGAGCGGAACATATATAAAAACAGGGTGGAACAGACAGAAAAGTTTACCAGCCTCGGTCTGTTGGCCGGGAGTATGGCCCACGATTTTAACAACTTGATGATGGGAATCCTCGGTAGCGCGCTACTGGCAAAAGACGAAATTCCACCCGGCGGAAGCGCGGTAAAACAGAGAATCGCAGATATGGAAATGGCGGCCAAAAAAGCTGTCGATCTATGTAGCCAGATGCTCGAGTATTCTGGTCGTGGCAAATTAAGTTTCGAACCTGTGGACCTTAACGAGCTTATACTCAAAATGGATAAACTCCTCTTTGCGTCGATATCGAAGAACGCCTCCATCGAATATAAGTTGAGCGAGAATACGCCCCTTATCAAAGGGGACGCCACCAGGATTCGCCAGATAATAATGAATCTTGTCATCAACGCCTCCGAAGCGATCAGGGGGAGTGGAGTCCATATCACCATTTCAACCGGGGTTAAGCGATTCGATTCGATATACCTTTCGGAATCGTATCTGGTAGATGAACTACCGGAAGGCCATTATGTATACCTGGAGGTTGTCGATACCGGAGTCGGTATGGATAAGGAGAGACTCAACAGACTTTTCGATCCTTTTTTCACCACCAAATCGACCGGGCGGGGATTAGGGATGTCGGCTGTATTGGGGATTGTCCGAGGGCATAAGGGAACTTTAACGGTCGATAGCAAACCTGGGTCAGGCGCAACGTTCACACTACTATTCCCGGTACCGGAGACACCGATTGTGATGAAACCGGAAGGGCGGGTAGAAAGCCTGGACGACAGTTTTGAAACGGGCCTTGTGCTTCTGGTTGACGATGAGGAGATAGTGTTGAAAACCGCGCGAAAGATGCTGGAGAAGATGGGGTTTTCGGTCATAACCGCTGTAAACGGCGAAGACGCTATTAAAAAGTTCCGTGAACACGCAGACACCATTAAACTTGTATTTCTTGACCTTACCATGCCTGTGATGGATGGTGAAGAGTGTTTTGGAAATCTGCAAACCATCAATAATAAAATACCGATAATAGTAGTAAGCGGATACTTTGAACAGGAGGTGACCGAAAGATTCGAAGGGGTCGGTCTTGCCGGTTTTTTACAAAAACCGTATATGATTTCATCGGTAAAAGACCTGATATCACGGATCGAGAGAAAAAAACGATCTACATAGACGCAATTTCAGATAGCGGTCTTGTCGGTTTGTTCAGACTCCAATCGTATAACTTTGCCATTTCGTTTATTCGATCTATTCGCCCGGCAGTGTCGGGATGGGTGGAAAGAAATGTTGGCGCTTGTAGCGGCTCTTTATTCTCCCGCTCAAGAAAAATTGTGTATAAATCCTCCGCCCCGGAAACATGACCATAAATAGCGGCCACAGCCATAATAGCAATTTCATCGGCGGCCTCCTCCTGGTTTCGGCTGAACGAAAGGGAGGTCAATAGCCCTGCGTTGCCGAAAATATAGTCGGCTAGCTGGTTCCCCGATACGCCGGATACAGCGGCCATAGCGACGCTGATAACCATGGCTCTGCCGAGGCTTAATATCGGGTGACGAAGTTTTATATGAGCTATCTCGTGACTCAACACCATGGCAAGCGCGTTTTCGTTTGGGATTTCATTCAAAAGCCCTCTGAATATGACTATATGTCCACCAAAGGTGGCAAATGCGTTGACAACGTCCGACTCCACATAATGGACTTTTATAGTCATTTCATTCGGTAACGCCTGCGCGTTTGCAAGTTCGTCCGCCAGTACTTGAAGGTACTCCTCCACCCCCGGATTGCTCGACTCCGGAACAGGTAGATGAGCGATAAGGTCCCGCTCATATTCGAAGGGAATTGTCTCAGCCACCGATTCAGCCACCAGACTCAAGGTGTATATAATGGCGACAAATCCGCCAATCAGGACTATACCTAACAAGGCAAGTTCTTTTAGTGGACTCTCTTTACCGCTATTTATTCCTTCGGGGATATCGGGGTTTTCGTATCTCATCAATCGAAATAACTGCTACAAAACGTTGCAAATATTTTGATGGCGCATTGACTTTTCTCTCTATATAAATGATACTGGACGGAGAAAATACTGAAAGTGAAAACAAATGGCGCCAGAAGATATTAAATCTGAAATAGAAAACCAGTTTCTATCCATACTTCTCTCCGCCATGAAAAAAGGAATCCCGCCAGAACAGTTTTTCGCCATCGCAGAGGCCACCATGAATCATATGAAAGGCCGTGACCTGAATGATACCATAGCAAAAATCATGAAGGGTGAAGCGACACCGGAAGATGTTGATAAACTTATGGAATCGATAAAAAAACCGTAACCTGATTTTTCTTGCCTCCATACGTTTTTACGATTCCGCTGAACATCCGGTGACGCCCTGATCGAGATCTGGAGTTTAATTCATTACACTTTATCTTTTTTTCAGGCTGTGATATCTTTCAGAAGCGTAATTACCCTTTATTGGGTAGCAAATATCTGGAATTAATAAGTGAAATAGTATGTATCTGCTCGCAGCCGGTGATGAAGATCTTTCCCAATTCAGGCGTACTGTCTTACGAAACGTCTCAAAAGGTTCAGGTAAGGCAATAGTTCTTGAGTTGTCTCCGCTGTTACAAGGTAAATGCGACGCAAGTTTTATCATGAGTGATCGTGGTGAAAAGCTTGGTTACTGCGTGGTATCGGAAAAGAGTGACAGCGCGGATCTGTCCAGGGTTTTAGTCGAGATTGGAACCAGAGACAAAAACAGCGCGACCATGCAGAAACTTCTTCCCAATATTATCCGTTCGTTCAAAGTGGACAGTCTTCTGGTCCGTTCCGACGATAACGAACTGTTAAGGACCCTTGTTCATTACCCTCTCGATTATTATCATGTTTTTCAGGTATACAAACTTATCGATGCAAGCCAGGAGAAGGTTGATCCCGAGGATTTGAAACTTACCCAGACACCTAACTCCGGTCTGTTCGGGCTTTCAGAAGAGAGCGATTTTGATATTTTCCAGCCTCTCATATTTTCCAAAAAGAAAATTTTCAGGGAGTACAGCCTCTTTAACGGCAGGGTCAAGATTGGCGCCGCCGTGGTAACGGATTTTGGGGAAAAGGATACTGAAAAGGCTGTTTTCCCGGTTATAAAGCGGGAATTTCGCCGGGAAGGATACGGCTCCGCTCTTGTCGCCATGTTGGCCAGGGAGCTTTCCGATCAAGGTATGACGGCGTATGCGGTTGTAAAACCGGAAGATGAAATCGGCGCTCATTTCCTCTCTTTCGCATCAGCCGAACCGGCTTTTGATCTGCTCCGTGGGCGTCCCAAATTTCATGAAAGACCTTTGCCGGACGATTACTCCGAAGAATAGAGAGCCACGATTATTGTCGGCTTATATTATTTCCCTTTCGTTTCAACCCTGATACTTTCACTAATAAAACCCCGATGTCTGGTTCGGTAAGTTTGACATTATCAGTTTTTTCCATAGACTGATCATATTCCCTTCCATGCCCGGACCGTGGAACCAGCGGTCATTCGGGGAATAATCGGGTTAAATCATAAATTTCCCACTGTTGGCCGATGAGAATCGTTCGAATACGCAACGTTGCGATAATAATTACGCTTGCCATGTTGTTTTGCGGGTTGGCGGCGGTCTTTTACCTGTCGGAAATATCGTCCAAAAAAGCAATTCGTGAAATTATCGAATCGGAAATGGTGGACCTTGCCAGCAAGAGCATTGTACTAAACTTTGACAATGTGCTTATCGACCTTGCGATACTTGCAGGTCAGCCAGACTTCGATCACATATTTGCAGGCGATGAAGACGCATACAGGAACCTGACATCCCTGTTCAAACTCTACTCCCGGAAAAAACAGATCTACGACCAGATTCGTTATATCGACGAAAAAGGGGATGAGGTTATTCGTGTCGATTTAGAGGATGGTAATCCGGTTGTTGTCAATGACGAGAACCTTCAGTCAAAAGCCGATAGATACTACTTTACAGAAAGCATCGGCCTTGATCGTGGTGAGATATATGTCTCGCCCTTCGATCTGAATGTCGAACATAACAGGATTGAAATACCCTTTAAACCTGTGATCCGGTTCGGAATTGCAATTTTCGATAATAACGGCGGAAAGCGTGGCGTAGTCATGCTTAACTATCTTGGGGAGAGGATTCTTTCCGATCTGAGAAAAATAAACAGGAAACGTCAGGGAAACGCAACATTGCTCAACCGTGACGGTTATTGGTTTTTAAGCGACAAACCGGAAAACGAATGGGGGTTTCAGTTAAAAGGGAAGCCGGAGAAGAGATTTCAGTCGCTGTATCCGGGTATTTGGCACATGATAATGTCAGAAAAATCGGGTCAGTTCACCACAATCGACGGGTTGTTTACATTCTCAACTGTATACCCCTTGAACGATGATTATTATTTCTGGAAAGTAGTCTCCCATGTCAGCCATGAGGACCTTTCGTCTGGTGGGGAAGGCATATTGGGTAAGATGGTATTTCTGTGCCTCGCCCTTGCTCTGATATTGGCTATCGGGTCCTGGTTCATTGATCGCGCTTTTCGTCATACAGGTTCGCAACTTCCCGACCCGATCTCGCCCGTGAATCTTTTTATAATCATATCCCTTGTTCTAGTTACCGCAGAAGCGCTTGTGATGTTGATAATGCCGTTTTTCGAGTCGCAACCGAAAGCTATAGTGGCGTTTCTCGATATATTCTTTCTTCTGGTCATGGTTGTGCCAGCTCTCTATTTCCTCCTGTTCAAGCCCTTGTCGGCTCATATAGCCGAAAGAAAACTGGCGGAACTAAGAAGGGAAGAGGTTATAGGTGAACTTGACAAGGCAAACTTGGAGTTAAAAGACTTTGCTTACATAGTCTCGCACGATCTCAAGGCGCCATTAAGGGCGATAAACTCCCTGGCCGGATGGATAGCCGAGGACAACAGGGAGTTGTTGACAGAAGATGGTCGCGAAAATCTCGATCTTCTTATGGGACGCACCAGAAGGATGAACAACCTCATCGAAGGAATCCTTCAGTTTTCCCGGGTGGGGAGGGACAAAGCGCCAAAAGGGTATGTCGATGGCTCGAAAACCGTTAAAGATGTAATAGACCTGCTACATCCGCCCGAAACCGTTTCCATCAGGATCGATAAGCTTCCGAGGAAAATCTGGTACAACACAGCGCAACTTGTGATGATATTTCAGAACCTCATTGGTAACGCAATTGTTCATGGTGGAAACCCGGATCTTGTAATAGTGGTCTCTTGTGAAGAAGCGTCTGGCTTTTACCGGTTTTCCGTGAAAGATAACGGACCAGGAATCGACAGAAAACATCACGAAAGAATCTTCAGAATCTTCCAGAGTTTGAAATCTCGTGACGAAAAGGAAAGCACGGGGATCGGTCTTGCCCTGGTAAAGAAAATTGTAGATAACAACGGTGGCCTGGTTAGTGTAAAATCAGAACCGGGCGCGGGGAGTGAATTTCTTTTCACAATCATGAAAAATAAATCAAAGGAATCGGGAGTCGGTTGATGCGACGAGATATGCATATCATGCTGGTGGAGGACGATTATGTCGATGTGAAAACCGTTCAGCGCGCTTTCAGGATAAACAAGATCACCAACCCGCTTCATGTGGCCGGTGACGGAGAACAGGCGCTTGCGTATCTGGAAAAGACCACATCGGGAGTAGAGCCGAGACCCGGTCTTATTTTGCTCGACCTGAATATGCCGGTGATGAACGGTATCGAGTTCCTGAAGGTTGTCAAGGCTGACGACAGATTCAAAAATATTCCGATTATAGTATTGACGACCTCCAAGGAGGAGTCTGACCGGGTGGAGAGTTTCAACTTCTCTGTCGCCGGATATATAATCAAGCCTGTCGATTTCGAAAATTTCAAGGACGCCATAAAGATCATAGATCTTTACTGGACCTTAAGCCAGGTATGACCTGAGCAGGCCGGAAAATGTCAGACAAACCGACCCGGATTCTCATCGTCGAAGACGACGTAGTTGACAGGAAAGCCATAAAAAAACTGCTCGATTCAGAATCGGTCAAATACGAAATATCATTCGCCAATTCGTACAATGACGGTCTTGAGAGGTTAAAGACATCCGTTTTTGATATCATTCTCTCCGATTACAACCTTGGCGACGGTTTTGGGGTTGATCTGCTTGAAAGCGCAGGTGAAACCCCTCTCGTTATCATAACCGGTAGCGGCGACGAAGAGACTGCGGCCCATTCTGTCCGGCTTGGAGCCTACGACTATCTTGTTAAGGATCCCAGTTGCAACTACCTGTCGGTCCTGACGGCAACCGTGGAGAGCGTTCTGGTTCGGAAGAAGACACAAAAGGCCTTGAAAGAGAGCGAGGAGAGGTACCGACAACTTGTGGAGTTATCGCCGGAAACCATTTTAGCCCACAATGAAGGGACCATAAAATTTATCAATACAGCCGGAGTCAACCTTCTCGGTTACAAAACAAGTGATGAGCTTATCGGCAAACCGGTTCTCGATATAGTGCATCCGAGGTTCCGGGAACCGGTGGCGAAAAGGATAAACAGGCTCCACTCCACCGGATACAGCATTCCTTTCATGGAGCAAAAACTTCTCAGGGCCAACGGAACCACTATAGACGTGGAAGTCACGGGCGCCCTCGTAACTTTTGACGATAAACCATCATCATTGGTAGTCATCCGGGATATAGCGGAGAGAAAAAGGGCGGAGGAAGAGCGGAAAAACCTGGTCGAGGATCTTGGCAAAGCGCTTGATGAAGAGACCAAAGCCAAAGCTATCGCAGAAGAGGCCACGTTGCTGAAAGACAAGTTCGTAAACCTCGTGGCCCACGACTTGAAATCCCCATTCTGCTCAATGTTGGGATTGATACGGCTTTTTGCTGAAGATGAGGAGTTGTCCCTGAGCAAGAATCAATCCGATCTGCTCCGCTCGGTTCTTGATAGTGGCGACCGGATGACGATGATGATAAGCGATCTTCTCGATCTGAGCCGGTTTAGCACAGGGAAAATCGGTTTGAAGAGAAAATTCTGCGACGCCGGTGTCGTTGCGTCAGCGGCGATCAGGGGATCGGAAAACCAGGCCAAGGAGAAAGGAATAACGGTTACAAACGAGATTCCTGAAGGTATGCGCCTTTTCGTGGATCATACGCTTATCGGCCAGGTATTAAAAAACCTGATTTCAAACGCGATTAAATTCTCCCGCAAAGGGGACAGCGTCACCCTTTTCATTAAGCCCGACCCCGACTTTGTCATCGTTGTAAAAGATACCGGCGTGGGAGTAATGGACGAACTCTCCTCCGACCTCTTTAAGAGCGAGGTGAAAACCACAACATTGGGAACCTCAGGTGAGGTTGGAACCGGGTTGGGATTGCCATATTGTATGGATATAATCAAAGCTGCGCATTTCACTGAAAACGGCCACCGATTCCAATTAAAACTGGCCGGTGATTTCACTCCAAATCGGCCACCCGTTTCACTGGAAACCGGCCACCCCATCGGAGCGTAGCGACGCTTTTGTTTTAATCTTCTATCAGTCAGCCGGATTCGTCAACTTCGATCTCATTTTTCTCATCGATTCCCCTTTCATAGTGATCTTGTGGGCGTTGTGAACGAGTCGGTCGAGTATGGCGTCGGCCAGGGTTGGATCGCCTATCGATTCGTGCCATTTGTTTACAGGCAACTGACTTGTGACGATGGTTGAACGAAGCCCATACCGGTCTTCCATTATCTCCAGCAGGTCCCTCCTGTTCTCGGCGGTCATCGGATCAAG
>JAJDBK010000044.1 GCA_029261405.1 Nitrospinaceae bacterium | reverse complement strand
TTTTCCCAAAATACCGTACTCCGACTTTTACCGCCAATCCTCTTGGAACCTTTCATACGGATTACCTTCCAATGAATATCGAAGGACAATCATGACAAACAATTACTCACAAGAAAAGATGCGGAACATTGAACGGTTACGCGAGCGCGTGTACAGGCGACGTAGAGAAGATGTCGCTCAGTGTTGTAGACCTCCTCAAGGTCGGCATCATCTGAAATATTTTCGATACGTTCTTGCAAAGGAAGAACCTCATCATCGCACGCCATCACCACCACTGCCCGGAATTCGAGACCTTTAGCCAGATGCATAGTTCCTACGGAGACAGAACCAGCCTCTGTTTCAACATTGTCGCTAAGGATGTTGTGAGAGGAGCCAGACGCACTCACAGCTTTGGAGCCACGATTTACCTGTACATCACTGCGAACAAAGACTCCGATCTCGTGCGGCTGGAAGCCTTCATCGAGTCTTTCATTGATCCACCCGCTGACCTTGGCGATCTCTTCATCCACGTCTTTCAGTATGACAATTTCGGGCTCCGGCCCATTGAACACGGATATCGCTCCTTTTCGGCCTTCGGAAATACCGTCCACGTCGGAAAGAGAAGCGGGAAGAAGCCTATCGGCATGACTCCGAATCTGGTGGGAAGTTCTGTAATTGATTCGCAACGTGTGGGAGCGCCCGCGTATATCGACTCCCAAAGATTTCCAGGAGAACGGAATCTGAAAAATGCGTTGGCCCAGATCACCGGTAAAAAAGAGTGAGTCGGCTCTCCCACTGCCGAGCGCCGTCAGAAAACGTAATTCCGGCACTCCCATATCCTGGGATTCATCCACTATGACAAAATCAAAGGGATGATTATTCGTCGCATTCAAGTCTTTGGTACCCTTCGCAAAGATATCGGCTTTTGTAACCAGCAACTCGGAACTCAAACGGTTTCGCACTAGCTCGAAAATCGACCAGAGCGTTTCACGCTGTTTTCCGCCGATCCGGGTTTTTCTTCCTAGCCGGGGTACGTCCTGATATTCTTCCCAATCTTTTAACTGCCATGCGTCTACGATATCTGTCCACTCGCCATAAAGGAACGTTTCCGTAAACCGATGGTTATCAACAGTGGTCGCCGCTTCGAGCAGATAGGCCCTCAATTGCTTCCGGTTTACGTAAACGGGTTTGTCATAATTTTCAGCGTAAATATCTTCCCCAACGGCACCGATAGAACGGACAGTGATTCTTTCAGCGATGCTCTTTTCGTTTCCTGTCAATCGTTCGAGTTTGGTGGAGAGCGCACTGGCCAGAGTCTCAGAAAAGGTGGTTAGGAGAATAATGGAACTCGGATTTTTACGAGCCAGGAAGACAGCACGATGAAGGGCTACGATGGTTTTGCCTGTCCCGGCTGTGCCGGAAATGCGTGCTGATCCGCTGTAACCACGTTCGACGTATTGCCGCTGTGCAGGATGGAGAAAGACCGTCCACTTCTCCCACGGAAAATCGAGCGCACGTTCCAGTTCTTCGACGTTGGTGAGAACCCGGAACCGTCGTTGCGCGTCGGGATGGTTGAACGGGTCCTCTTCCGGTTCATTAATATGGGCGACTGTGGGTCTATTACCAGTGGCAAGATCAAGCAGAGCTTCCGCCGCTTCTTGTGGGAGCCGATCAGCTACATCGAAAATCGTATCTTCATTTACTTTCCGAACGTCATCAATCCACTCGGCGGGAACACCGTACGCAAGAAGCTCGGCATCGGTAATATCTGTGAATAGCGCCGGTTTTTCTGCGATAGGTAGTGGAGCTGTTACGGGCCTATGAATAACAACTTCCTCAACAGTCTCCTTGATCTCTACTAACTGTGCGGCTCCGGTTGTCGGATGTCGCTCGATCTTTCGTTTCCCGGCCCACTTGTATGCTTTGTCGTGATGATCTACGTAAGTCAGGAGCAGGCTTGATGATGTTTTGTGAACGATGATTCTGATATCGGAACTAACCCGGACCGACCAGAAATTCGGATCCTTCGCCCGATCAAGTTTGTGAAACTTCATGCCGGGATTCGCAGGATCCATCTGTAGATCGAACGCTGTGGTTTTGATGGCTTTCTGCTCTTGTGAAGTGAGTTTAGAGAGGCTTGCAGTGAAGGTGTCGGAAATACGGAATTCCATATTATTTATCTAGAAATTCTAGAAGACAATTTTTCAAATCAATTGCAACATTACCATCAAATACCAAATCATTTATTGCTACATCGTTATATTTTCCTGATGGAACTACATTTTTTAGTGAATTGAATATTGTCTTTCCTCGGGCTCCTTCCAAAGGTCCTTTTTTTATTTCTGCTCTTACTTCATCATTACTTTGGCCACTGCCGTCTGAGTTCAACTCACTGTTAATAGCTTTCCTCTGACTAACAAAAGATGCATCGACATTTGCGGTTTCTTTATTTATAGCAGTCTGGATATAGCCGGAAGCCTCTTCCTTTGAACACGCTACAATTTTGGCAACAAGCGCTACGTTACAAAAATAGGATTCAATATCTGAGCCAAATGTTACCCACAAATGCACTCCAAGTTCCTCGTAAGATTGCCTTAGTTTCTCCACTTCACTACTTGAAAGGGAATCACGGTCACGGTGTACCAATATTTTAAACATTCCACCCAATGCATCATATAACTCTTTTGCCTGGTCTGGCTTAGGCAGGCTTCTACAGCCACGCCCTGGAATGAGCGAAACGAACTTATCAATCTCGGGCCACTGTCGAATTATCTTTTGCAGAAAGGATGTATCTGCATCTTCAGACAAAATAAGTACTTTTTTCCCAAATGCACCCCATCCTAATGCGTATTCTGTGGCTTTTCGGCCAATTGGTTTAATTGCTCCATCATTTACCCAATTGACTAGTGTATCTATAGGAGCTCCTCTCACAATGAAAGGAGAATGGGTTGTCATCAGGATTTTCATGCCTGAATCTTTTGCTGCTTTCGCTAATAGTTCAGGTAACTGTTCCTGAACAGTTGGATGAAGATGGATGTCAGGCTCATCAATTAATAATATTTTTGGGTTGAACAATCGTATGTAACAAAATATTTGAATGAGCTGTAGTATCCCTGAGCTAACCATTTCAATAGGATATTCTCTGCTGTTAATACTTACCTTCGCATCAATAACCAAATCTCGAACAACGTCATGAGAAATATTTATGCGCAAGTTATCGATAATATTGCCCAACCATTCTTCGATAAATGCTAAATTTCCGTCTTTATCCTTTACAAGCAACAATGCATTTCGAAGGTATACATTCGAATCGCCATGAGAACAGGCTTTCATGACTACTCGCATTGACTTACGCTCTTCTTGATTAGGAATTCCTGAAAGGCCAGGAATATATGCACTAAAGAATTCATCCTTTTTACGGAAAATAGTGGGATTATTTCCTCTTATTGAAATACCCGCATTACGAGCAGAACGCATCTCGCAATGTGCTTCTTGAATCTCACCTTCATCAGATTTATATGTGTACCTTACAACGGAAGAAGGAGTATCTTTCTTATTGCCCCATTCCGCATCATGTCCTAGCTGTGAGTAATGATCACTCGGAAGGTAATCAACTTCATTTACAGCTATTGTAGAGGTTGCATCTGGTCGAACCCTATCCGCTTGCCGAAGAAGGGTAGACGCAAAATGTATTGCTTGAATTATTGATGACTTTCCGCTCCCATTGGCCCCGACTAAAATATTCAAATCTGCCAGTTCTAAGTCTACTTCCTTAATACGCTTGAATTGTTCTACTTTTATTCCTGTAAGCTCCATCACTCCACACCAAAAACCTTCATCACTTCATCGCCGAGATGGTTGATTACTTTTACTGCGATACGTCCTGATTTTGGTTTTGTGAAAGGTCGGGATGTGTCGCTGTGCAGTGTCTCCCACGCTTCTTTATCGATTTCGGCTTTTAGTGTGGTTTTGAGTGATTTGTATGGATCGTTGGCGCCGAGGAAATAGGCGTGACGCACGAAGAAACTCTCTTCGTTGTAGTCGGTATCGATGAACCAGCAGGCTATTTCGGCGGGATCGCTTGATTCTATTTCGCCTGTCTGGGGTCGGAAGATATCTACACCGTTGATCTTTACCTGGACCATGTTGTTGTCGGTGTTGATGATATCGATATCGGGTTCGCCAAAGATTACGAAGAGGTTTCCTTTACCAGTATTTTTCAGTTCGTCGGCCATATGGAGATCGGCGTTCATTCTGGCTTTCAGGATCGGGACACGTCCAAGTTTATCGAAATCGGCGGAGAGGGCATCGTAGTTGAATGCGCAGGCGATAACTGTGTCGAACCCAGCGTCACCAGCTTCACGAGCGGCACCCACAAGATCGGGGCGGGATACGGTTCCGAATTCGGGTCCGATGAATATACCGGCCCGTTGTTCCTTATCGCTTTGATTGTATCTGGCTTCGGCGCAGATGTAGTTTCCGGGCCACCCTGTGATGGAGTTGAACTCGATTTTGTTTTCTTTGTGAGCTTGTTGTACGCCCGATGTTTTCAGGTTTTCGAGGATCACTTCGACGAAATCTGTTTCGTCATCGCTCCGTTTCGGTTTGTCCGGGTCGACCAACTCGTCATCTTCGTCAACAGCGAGAACACGATGAGGCGAGAGACTCTCCACTGTGAAGGGGCCAGCGACACGGACTTTTGATTTGTCTTCATACGGTTTATCGTAAAGATATTCGTATTCAGCCTTTGCGGCGATAGAGGCGTCGATCTCTTTCTGGCGTGCGATCCGTTGTTTCCACCATTGACCGTGAAGATCTTTTGCGGTAGCGACCCATGCTTCATCCGGCTCACGCGGAACCTCCCACTCCTCCCACGATTGTTTGAGAGCGACGTTTAACTTTTCACGAATCGGTTCGAGGATTTCCTGATACTTCTCCCAGATAACATCGATTTCGGTATTGTTGGCGATAGATTTGAGGGTGATATGCGGGACTCGCTCATAGGTGAAACCATGCTTGATGTTTCCATGAGTCGGCTGTTCGGAAGGATCGGTGCGTGTGACCTTGGCTTCTTTTTCCTGCCCCTCCCTACTGTCGGCAAGTAGGTAGTAGGGATAACGAGCCCCCATGACACGAGCACGGGCAAGAGCCAATGCTACACGAGAGGTGTCGGCAGTAATCCACCGTCGCCCCCATTGCTCTGCTACGTATGCGGTACTACCTGAGCCACACGTCGGATCAAGAACCAGATCGCCAGGATCAGTGGTCATGAGTATACAACGTTCTATTACTTTTGGATTAGTTTGAACAACATAAAGTTTCTCGCTACTGAAACCACTAGTCCCTGTATCAGTCCAGTAGTTCGCTATTTGGACGATTGGGAAATCATCCAGTTTTCTTACATAACGTACCCCATTGCCAACTCTGTAGAGCCTATCCGCCTTACTTAGCAGTGTCATGCCTGTTTGAGTTGTTTTCCAGTGTTGACTTCCGCCGCTATCATACTCTTTACCTTCAAAATTAAAGAAACGAAAATTTGGATTTGCTCCTTGGCTAGTGGTAGGGGCGATATGGAAAAGTTGAATATTACTTTTTTTGTCCTTTAATATATCCCTAAGTTCATCTGGTGAAAGCCGTCTCTTTTTGAGAGATGAGAAGATACCAAAATCGTATTGTGTGGCACCTACTTCACCAACAACCTTCTTGCGTACCGGTTGGCGAAACTTTACGTTTTGAATATTTTTAGCATACCAAAGAATAGAGTCATTGGTTGATGGAAGCAAACCAGAAGCTTGGAGTGAAGTTTTGCTAAATCCAATTGAAGCTGCAAAGTTATCTTCCCCAAAAACCTCATCCAACAACGACCGCACACGATGAACATTTTCATCACCAATTTGTACGAAAATCGAGCCAGATTCACAAAGGAGATCGCGTGCAACGGTTATCCGGTCCCGAAGGTAGGTCATATATGAATGGATACCGTCTCGCCAGGTATCCCGGAATGCTTTTACCTGCTCCGGCTCACGGCTTATATGTTCTTTTTTTCCGTCCTTTACATCTTTGCTGGTGGTGGACCACTGGAAGTTTGAATTGAACTTAATACCATAAGGAGGGTCGATATAGATGCACTGAACCTTACCCCGCAGACCTTCCCGTTCCGCCAGTGAGGCCATGACCTGCAACGAGTCGCCCAGAATCATCCGGTTCGACCAGTTCGCGTCGTGTTGATAAAAGTCGGTAGCGGTAGCGTCTTTCGGAAGCCCATTAAAATCGGAAAAGAGATCAAACGCAAAACCGCTCTCTTCTTTCGCCCGTTCGTCGCTCTCCCTCCGTAAGTCGTCTATCAGAACTTTCGGATGCACCTTCTCCTGTATATAAAGAGGCGGCGCATGGACCACACGAGGTCGGACCAGTCCTGTTCATCCTTACCACGCCACACCAACTGCGGGTCAAGGTCGCGGTTCCGTCGTTCATAAGCGATGCGAAGCGGAGACTTCTCCTCATCCTTCATAACCGATTCAAACTCCGCCGTCGGGATGTTCTTCCGGCTCGCCTCCTCGTGTTTAAGGGTCTTGACCTCTTTTAACTTCTTCTTAGCCATTCATCAAAACCTATTTGGGGTTATCCAATTTTTTTAACAGGGTTTCAAGTTCATCATGAAGCGGTGGCAGGTGAGATTTTATGATTCCCCAAACGGTTTCATCTTCCACAAGGTCGTACCCGTGAACGACGATATTTCTGAACCCGACTATTTGCCTGAAATTACTGATTCCGCTGGCAATATCGGGCGCAAGCTGTGAAAGCCTGTTTAACGCCTCCCCGATTATTATCAACTGCCTTTCCACACCGGAGCGTAAAAGGTCGTCCTCGACATAATCGGGGAAATTTTTTCCCTGCGTAAACTTTTCAACCAGACGCGCGGCTTCCAGCGCATCGTAAATGAACTTCTCCGGGTCACGCCGCCGCATAGAGTAGCTTTCTGCTTTCGTTGACACGCCGAATGAAATACGGATTCTTCATAGCTTTCGATTCCACCAGATCAACCTTCCGCTCAAAAAGCGATTCCAGCTCTTCATGAAACCCAAAATAACGGTCACAATGCTCTTTTGGTGTCGTAGGCGTAAATTCCACAAGAAAATCTATGTCACCAATAGAAACATCAGCCCCTTCGACCGTAGCGGCGGAACCGAACAGTTCAAGACGTTTTATATGGTATTTCGCGCACAATTCAGTAAGAGCGTGCAACTTGTGTAGAACAATATTATGCATAATGGTTTCCTTGGGGACCCGTTATTAAACCTTCACCGTGAACTTTTCCAATAGTTTATCAAATTCGCTTTCGATCTCGAACACCTCGGTAAACTCGGCGAATTCCCACCGACCATACTTGCCGAGGTTGTTCACACCCGGAATCCAATTCGCCTTCATGGTTTCAGCTTTCACTTTGGCGTCTTCCTTTCTCAATCCTTTGATCTCCACAATCAGATTGAGCGGGTCTTCCTCCCCATCATCTATCCGCACAATGAAGTCGGGGATATACCTCCGCTGTTTCGATCCGTCCAGGTAAGGAATTTCGAGACCCAGTCCCTGATTCTTCACATACGAGTGGACCAGCGGATGCCCTTCGGCCACTCGGCTAAACTCCGCTTCCCAGTCGCTGTCGCAAACCACCCAGTTGATATGGCATTTATGATGATCCGTCTTCCACCGTGTCGATTTCGAAGTCGTAAAATTCACATGAGTCGTCGAGCCGGTCGGGTTATATGCGTCGAGAATCGCTTTGACAGGTTTTTTGCCAGCGGAGGCTATGGAGATCGCATTCTTGATCCGCTCGCACGCCATGTCAGCTATTTCCTGATATATCAACTGGCCTGGGTATGTTCCACCTGTACACCTTAGATAACCACCCTCCAGCCATTGGCGGCTGATCCGTTTTAGCTGACCGAAGAGGTAAAGTTTTGGATTCTCACCGGGGTCACGATATTTCGTGTAGATCAGATGTTTGGTGAGGTGAAAAAGAATCTCTGATTTTCGCTTTCCTTCGAGACCTTCAACTGTCAGATCCACACCTTCACCGATGATTCCCTGATTCTGCGTGACGGACGGGCCAACCAAGTCAGGATTTAACTCCAGAACGGAATCTTCGCTAAATATTGCGGTCAGCCGTTCATCCGGCAGTTCCACTCGATACCCTTCGACACGGGGAAACCTGATCTCCAATAAATCCCGGTCAGGCCGAACAGCGTGAACTCGAACAGTTTCGCGTGGTGGTACAGGTGGAGCGACCACAGGTTGCGCGGTAAAGTCGAACGGGATACCGAGAACATCCGCATACTCGGCGTTAAAAAGCCCTTCGTCATTCAGGTCGTACGACTGGCGCCTCAGCGCACGCCCCACAACCTGTTCGCAGAGAAGCTGTGTTCCGAATGCCCGAACCCCCAGAACATGCGTAACAGTGTTTGTATCCCACCCCTCCGTCAGCATCGAAACCGAAACGACACATCGTATCGATTCACCCAGTTTCCCTTTTTTGCCGACAGTGTTCATTACCTCTCGAAGCAGATCAGCTTCAGAAATGTTATCAGCGGCCTTTATATCGCCGGTACGTTCCTTGATCTCACGCCGGAACCGTTCTATCTCGTCAGCCGCCATATCGCGGAAGTTCTTGTCCAACGCCTCACCAGATTCGAGCTGTTCGCTGTCTATGAGGAGAGTGCGGGGCCGGGCCAGACGGTTTCCATGTTCGTCGTAGTTGCGGAATAACTCAAGACGACCGGCTATATTGGTAGGACCTTCGTCGTTCTTACCCGACTGTTCAAAGCCGGAAATGAAATCGTAAACCAGTTTCGATGTTGATGTATTGTTGCAAACAACAATGAACACTGGAGGAACGTCGATACCAGCCTCTCCCCAAAGCTCGTAAGTTTTTTCATAATGTCCGTAGAGGGCATCAAGGGCGGTTTGAAGTTCAGCCGGAAGACTCAGGGGGTCGAGCCCCTTGCCAGATTTGCCCCTTCCTTTCTTCGGCATCTTCTTGCCGATGTGTTCCCACAGGTTCCTGAACTTCGGCATATCACCACCAGGAATGTTGTCGGCCACGGGAACACGAGGAAGTTTTACTATGCCGCATTCGATAGCGTCCATTAACGAAAAATCGCTAACGGTCCAGGGAAAAAGCGTGCCTTCAGCGTATCCCGATCCACTCAGGAAGAAAGGAGTTGCCGACAGGTCGTAAACAGTCCTAACTCCGAGTTTCCGCTTTACCATTTCGATACCGGATATCCAGAGACGGGCGGCTTCGTTATTCTTTTTCGCTTCCGTTTTATCATCACCTTTCAGGTCAGCCTCGTCGTGGCTGTCCGGCTTTTCCCGATAACAGTGGTGCGCCTCGTCGTTTAGAACCATGACGTTCTTCATGCCCATTAGGCCAGGCATGACCCGCTGAAGCATTTGGCCTTCCGTTTCCGCCGTCTCAAGGTCGGGACCACGACCCTTTAACAATGCTCGCCCCACTTTGGAGACATCAATGCGCTGGCGAAGTTTAAATGCATGGTAGTTGGTGATGACGATCTTTGACCTACCAATATCGGACAGCATGTCGCCGGGGATGATTTCCCGTGTCCGAAAATAGCTGTCAGGATCATTCGGCTGGAGAACGCGGAGGCGGTCCCGTATGGTGATACCAGGTGTGACGATGAGAAAACCCCTCGTGAATCGTTTGCTCTGTGGACGGCGGACGGCGTTTACTGTCTGCCATGCGATGAGCATCGCCATTACGGTTGTCTTCCCTGCACCGGTTGCAAGCTTTAAGGCAATGCGAAAGAGGTCGGGATTCGCTTCGTTGTTAGCCCGTTCGAGCTGTTCTAAAAACCGTTTTTCGCTCTTGCCCAATTTTGGAAGGACTTCACTTAACCAGATCGCCGTCTCCACCGCTTCTACCTGGCAAAAGAACGGACGGATACTTTCGAACTTGTGACTCCGCCAGTGTTGCAGAAGGCGGGCGGTTTCCGGTGTCACCTGCCACTGGTCAGGAGAAGGTATACCGCGCCATCGTTCAACCTGGGCCCGAATCTCGTTGATGAGTGCGGTCGTTTCGTACTGTTGATCTTGCGACGAGACCTCATCGAACAGGATCGCCTCCTGGTTCTTGTTCTTTTTCCGCTTTTTCGGCTTTGGAACCGGGGAGATAAGGTCAGCGGATCGGCGTTTTTCTACGATCTTGTTGGTGGGTTGACCTTCGTTATCCAATTCCCAATGCTGGGCAGGGTATTCATATGGTGAATTTAAAATCGGTTTTTCAAAAAAACTTACACTCATAGCACTTTCCTAAACCTTCCCCGTAAAGTGAACCCATGCAGGAAGAATATTACTCGATAAATCCCCCGGACAGAAGAGATATTAAAGCTATCTTATACATCGGGTGGCTCATTACATGAGCCTGTAAGGCGGATGGTTCACTGAATTACGGCTGTGGTGAATACCGCATGGCCTCCAGGGCTACCCACTGATACGTATCAAATATCCAGGCTAATTCTCGGACAGGTTTCGGAATATTGTCGAAATAACAGTGCAACTGTTTCAGAAATTCCCTGTCTATAGCCCGGATATTTCATGGGGAAGTGCTAAAGCGTTGTTTTCCGCGAAAAGTGTAGAGATTTTCTGGAGAATCGGGTGAAACTGCTTGTTCAGTGCTGTTTTTCTGAATTCAGGCGTGGCTCCGCCGTCGTCCCCGTTATTTGGTAACCGTCCAATGACCCGCATCTTCTCAGGTTTTTAATTGTTTGCGATGATGGCCTTCGATATTTATTGGAGGGTTATCTGGATGGGCGGTGTTAAGGGGTTTGGCAGTAAAAGTGGTTCTGTGTTTTGGGGAAAGCATG
>JAJDBK010000043.1 GCA_029261405.1 Nitrospinaceae bacterium | reverse complement strand
TGCGTGAGGAGCCGTTTCTGCTGTTACCTGTGTTTTGGCCCGATGAAGAATGTTTGGCGTAACCAGGATGCTCTTCCATCTCAGCGCCGAGAGCCGCCTCAACTGTCATTTTGACAATCTCACGGCTTAAATCAGAAAGGTTTTTCTCAGACTTGATGCCTTTTACAAGCTCTTTGGCTATCGCCTCAAGTCTCTTGCGGTCTCGTGTCATGCTCATAATCCTCCTTTGAGTACATTAAGGAACTATGAGCAGTTACACAATTTAATTTACAGGGTCCGATTTGGCGAAGCCTGGCATATTCAGCGACAGTCCCTCTATCCAGTTCCTCGTACACAACCATCAGACCCAGGGGTATCAATGAGCGGATCAACTCAAAACGGCTGTCCACGTCCATTGATTCTATATCTTCATCTTCGCGGAGGACGCTTCCAGTTTCAACTAACTTTGGCACACTCTCATACGGATTAGCTGGGCCTGTCTGCGTCGTTTTCTGCGGCCACTCCCATGAACCCGCCAAGAAACTCCACCGCTTCGATATCGAACGTATCGAACCCCTCCTTGCTGTTGGCCAACAAAACGGCGCCTGTTACCAGTCCGTTGAGTTTTACCGGAGATACGATACAGTTCTTTATTTCAAACCCGACCGATTTATAGAGTTCTGGATCTATACGATCATCGTAATTAAGATTGTTGCACACGATGGTTTCGCTGTTCGACAAAGCGCCGTGAAAGAACTGATCTATAGAAAAGAGGTTAAGCTTTGTTACGCCACCTTTCTGTTTATCTGTAAGATAGGATCTTGCGTTATGACCGTTTCTGGCGGTCAGGTATACTATGGCGTGACTGGCGGAGGTGGTTTGCATAAGCGCCCTTGCAAACCTCTCAACAGATTCGTCCAGTCGAAGGGATAAAACAACATTAAAACCGCTGTTAATAAGGCGTTTTAATTCCCTTGTCCGCCTTTCATACTCCTCCATCACACCACGACTTTCAGCTATTTCAGACGCTCTTCTGCTAAGAAGGGTGTCGAGGCTGTCAGAAAGACCTCCCAAGGGATTTGCGGCGCCAAGACCGGAGCGGATATCGATATTCCCATCCAGCGCGGAGTCGATAGTTCTTTTTATTTTTTCCGATCCGTGCAATACACCTCGCCGGACGGCGAATGCTGTAATGACGGCGACTATTGCGACTGTCAGAACATCTGAATAATCGAGGGGATATTCCATATTGTATGAAGGACGGGAATAACCAAGCCGCCTGACAGGCCGTTCTTACAAGAGGAGCGGCTTATCCCAGCTCAGATAGAGGCTACGTCCCCCACTTCTTTCCTGCCAACATGAGCTGTGGAAGCCATTTTGACTTTCTGCGTCAGGATACGGGTTACCGTATCGAGTCCCTGATAAAGCTTCAGGTCTTCCTTGTCCACCACGTCCACGGCGCCTATCTCCTGGGCTCGCATCCGCATTCTGCTCCCTTTCTGGGCGACCGAACTTACGATGATTACAGGTTTCGGATAATGGACCATCAGTTTTTTCAGGAACGAAACTCCATCAAGCTTCGGCATGATTATATCCAGGGTAATGACATCCGGGTCCAGTTCCAGAATCAGTTTACGAGCTTCAAACGCATCTTCGGCCTCACCGACAACTTCTATCTGGTCGTCCTGTTGCAACGCCTTGCGTAAGATCGTCCGGACAGTGGAGGAATCATCAACAATGAGGGTGCGAATTTTCCGTCCCGCAAGATCCTTGCTTTTCGCCTCAGCCTGGAGCGTTACTTCCGATTTTTCCACCATGCGCAGTTCGACTTCACCAGTGTAGTTGTTGAAAAGGATCTTCCTCCCCTGTTCGCCCCTGACTTCCCGCTTTACAATGGAGATGTTGTTTTCCTTGAGCTTGGCTACAGCAATTGCAACGTTCTTTTCACCCACATCGAAACTGGATGCGAGGTGACTTACAACTTTTCCGCCACCATATATTTTCGCTTCGAGGTTTCTCGGCTCCGGGTCGATTTTCAGCATGGCGCCGATAAGTTTATCCATCGCCTTGTCGCCGAACTTGCCCACGGATGTGCGGTCGGTACCACTGGGTAGCAGATAATGGTTCATCCCACCGAACTTGAGTTTGCGGTTATAGAGGCAAACCGCGACGCACGACCCCAGGAGTGTACCGATAAGGGCTGGCTGGCGTGTGACGGCAATCTCGCCAGGCAGGACGAAAATCTTCTTTTTTTCCATTTAAATAACTCGCTATTAAAGATTTTCAGGCTTAGCCGAAAAATTGTAAACCTTTTTCATCATTCTTACTGTTAACACGTTTCACTCCTGAAATTGCTTTATTAAACCATCTACGCTTAAGATTAACGCCATGTGGCGTCCATCAAGGATCGAGATCCCTTCGAAAGCGTTCGGCTCCCTGGTTTTCAGGTTAAGTTGTTTATATACGATCTGCCTTTGCCCGAGCATTTCATCCACCAGCAGACAGATGGTTTTTCCTTTTGATTCGACCATGACGCATATTGCGTCCCATATATTATCGTACTTCGGCTCCACTCCGAACAGCTCGCCAAGCCTGAGTATGGGGAAGATATTGCCCCAACGCTGAACAACCTCTCCCCTCCCTTCCACCGACCCTGTCTCCTCGCGGGTCACCTTGAAAGACTCCCGCACATTCTCTGCGGGAACAAGAAATACGTTGTCTCCAACCCCCAGGGTCAGGCCAAGCTTGATCATTGTGGTGTACGCGAGAGGCATCGACATCTCAACACCGAAACCCTTGCCAGGATTGTTATTAAGTTTAAGCTTTCCACCCATATCGTGTATATACGAGCCGAGAACATCCATGCCTACACCCCGCCCGGATGTCTCAGTGACCTTTTCGGCAGTGGAAAAGCCCGGGGTAAGCAGAATATCAAGAGCCTCCTGGTCCGGCATTTGCGCGCACACCTCGGGACTGTAGAGCCCTTTATCGACAGCCTTTTTCCTGACTCTGGAAATATCCACCCCTTTGCCATCATCCTTAACGGAGACGAAAAGTCTGTTATCCTTTGCGTTTACGTCTATCTCGATCAGCCCTTCAGGCGCCTTGCCACAAGCCTCACGCTCCGACCTGGTTTCCACACCGTGATCGGCGCAGTTCCTTATGCAATGAACCAGGATGCTGTCAATTTTATCGAGCAGGCTTTTATCGACTTCTGTTTCGCCACCTGTCATTTTCACCTGGATCGCCTTGTCGCTGTTTTTCGCAATATTCCTGACTATGCCGGGTAGTTTGCTAAGCGTCCTGTCGAAGGGGACTTTCCTGATTTCGTAGAGCAGTTTCTGTAACTGGGTCGATATCTCCCCAAAAGCCTGGTTGGTACTCTTCATGTCGGAGGAGAGTCCATCAAAATTCTTCTGTTCGATCCTCCGCTGAATAGCGTTGAACAGTTCGTTGGTCGTTATCAGTTCGCCCACATGGTAGATCAGGTCGTCTAGCAACCGCTCCTGAATCCGCATGGTCTTTGATTTGACAACTTTTTCGTTATCCTTCGATGCGCCACCCGTCGCAGTCTCCGCCTTGGGCTTGACTTCGATTTTGATATAGGTGAGGGCTTTGGCGTATTCGTCCATCGACTCGGCTATGGAACTTGCCAGGATTTCATCAACCCCGATCTCGTCCTGGTAAAAAATCTGGAAGTTATCTTTAAGATCCTCCAGCAGGGGCAGTGGCTCTTCTAACTCATCGGCCAGATGTTTTGCGATTAACCCGTCTATATTGTCCATAAAAACGGTGTACGGATCTTTAGCGAATGCGTCATCATCTCCCGGTTGTTCACTGAATTTTCTTAAAGCGATAAATTCTCTCGACACGTCCAGGGCGCCATATTTCCAACGTTCGTTCTCACTCTCGGCCTTCTCTCTTCTGTCTTCCACCAGGTCCGGCGCAAGCCTGCTAATGGCTTCAAAAAGGTCATTGGGCGGGGATTCCACTTGTAGTTGACCATCTTCGCGGCACTTGTTGAAGAACTTTAGTAGCTCTATGCGCAGTTCTTCTTTTCTACCCCCTTCGGACTGTTCGCCGATCTTGTCGTAGATCCGTTCCAGATACTCCTGTTCGCTTGCAGTAAGTGAAACCTTCTCCCGCTCCGCTCTTAAACGGCCTATGACCGCTTTGAGATGATCCGACCCTTCGAGAATAAACGAGACGACATCCTGGCTAACAGAAATCCCACCATCTCTTATTATGTCCAGGTAATTTTCAAATTGGTGGCTCAAGGCTTGAATCGGGGTCAGCCCGAAAAATGAACTGTTGCCTTTAATGGAGTGTGCGCCCCGGAAGATTCCGTGAATCGATTCCATGTCGTTCGGATTCGACTCAAGATTCATGGAGAATCCCTCCATCTCCATTATCATCTCGTCCGACTCTTCAAGGAACTCTTCGAAGAGTTCCTCCTTCGTATTGTCGTCAACCTCGTTCATTTACCGACCCGGTATCCTGTAATATTATGAGCGTCGATTCTATCACCTATAAGGCTTTTGTGCAGAATACAATCTGGATGAGCCTTGCCATGTTTTTTAAGCTCATGAGATAATCGTTCAACTCGAATAATTCATGAATGTTTGTAGTGGTGATCGTCTGAATGAATATAACGGGTCGCACATAATAATTAAAAATAGGTGGCCGCAATGTTTGGTATCGGGATGCCGGAGATGATTGTCATACTGGCAATAGCTCTTATTGTTATCGGCCCGTCGAAACTTCCGGAGATCGCAAGATCCCTTGGGAGGGGCTACTACGAGTTCATGAGGTCGATGAAAGATGTCAGGGCGGGTTTTGATGAGTTAGGCGCCGAACTTGACAAAGAAGTGGAAATTGCCAAAAACCCCGCTAAAGCTGTCGGGAAAATGGTTGAAAGCGCGGTCATGGAGGATACAGGAAAACCTGACACAAAAAACAGACCGCAAAACAGTGACAACGTCAAACCGACCTAGGAGTCTGTCGGACTTGGGGTTCGTTAGCGAAGTGGCTCGGCCACAGCGATACGTCTGGTTTTGAGTCAGATTTATTGCACTTTTGAGGTGAATAGTGAGCCTATTCGCCGAAAAAGGGCGGAAAATCTGGCCAAAACCGGGCTTTTGTAGCAGAATCATCCTAAGTCCCACAGACTCCTGGACAAACAAGGAACAAAACGATTGAAGACATTGGCATTCCCAGAATCTCAGACAATCTGTCGCATCTGAATCACCCATGGCACAACCTGAAAATATAAATAATCTTATCGACGGCTCCGGGTTCAGGGACAAGCTGTTGGTTATAGGGAAAGATACCCAGTTCTCCGCTCCACTGATCGATTACGCCATTAATATGTCGATCAGAATGGGGTACTCCCTGATCGCTGTCAGCTTTCGCCTCTACCAGAGCAAGTATTTTTCCCAGGATAGGCTCGCCACGTCCAATAAAGGGATGGAGACCCCCGATAGCGAGAACGGCGTGATCGCATTCAGGAAAATGGCGGAAACAGCCGGAATCGGCTTTGAATCGATCTACCGTGTCGGCGGACTGAAAGAGGTCGTCCACGAAATATACCAGGAGCGGAACGATATCGATCTTACTATCATGGATCCTGTGTATGTGGGAGGAAGAGTTGACGAGGTACACTCGATTCCGGCTTTCTCCCTGGCGCCCGGAGAGCGCTGAAAGCATGGGGGTTGCGCTTACAGGTGAAATAATCACCGTGCTTGTTGTTCTTGTTGTTGTGATCGGTTTGTTCATCACAGAGATCGTCAGGGTTGACGTTGTGGCCATAATCATGATGGTCGTTCTGCCTATGCTGGGGCTCGTCACCACCGACGAGGCGTTTTCCGGTTTCTCCTCAAACGCCGTTATTTCGATCATTGCGGTGATTATTATCGGCGCCGGGTTGGATAAGACCGGCGTTATGAACAAAGTGGCCGCTCCTGTTATATCAATATGCGGAGGGAGCGTAACCAGGCTTGTCGCAGGCGTAAGCGCAACAGTGGCCATCATTTCAAGCTTCATGCAGAACATTGGAGCGGCCGCTCTTTTTCTGCCTGTCACAATGCGGGTGAGCAAACAGCTAAATATACCGCTATCGAAAATCCTGATGCCGATGGGTTTTTGCGCCATTCTGGGCGGCACGGTCACTCTCGTCGGGTGTAGTCCCCTCATTCTTCTCAACGACCTTCTGGCTAATTCGGGGCTTGAACCTTTCGGTCTGTTCTCCGTGACTCCGATCGGGCTGATGCTGGTAACGTCAGGAATATTGTATTTCTCCCTTTTCGGCAGGTTCGTTCTCCCTTCAAGAACCGTGGACGGCGAGGATACAGGCGGCGCCTTGAATTTGCTGAAGAGATACGGGACAGTGGTGAAAATCTACGAGCTTTCAGCCTCCTCCGATTTCAAACACGCCGGAAAGACTCTGGCGGAGTTTCAGTTTAAAAACTCGTTTCTGGTTACGGTTGTAGCCATCGCCCAGTCGGGTGTGGAAAATATTGCCATCTCCCCGACCAGAAGCCACAGAATCAACGCTAACGACATTCTGGCCGTACTGGGTCATGAACGTAACGTACGGAAACTGGCGAAGCAGTACGGGTTTGTGCTGAAAGAGGAACTGGAGTATTTCAGGGAAGAACTCTCGTCAAACTTTGCAGGAGTTACCGAGGCTATCGTACCGCCCCACTCCCCGCTCCTCGGCGAGACCTTGAGAGAGTCAAACTTTGCCTATAAGAATAATATAAGCCCGGTTATCCTCTATCGAAACGGCATGGTCTTCAGGGCCGGACTGTCGGATATTCCGTTAAAACCGGGGGACGCCCTTCTGCTCTACGGCTCCTGGAACTCATTCGCCAAAATATCCGATTCTCCCGACCTGCTACTCACCTCCCGGAAACAAGAGCTCTTCGAGGTTGAAAAGGCAAGCGCCGCCCTGATCTGTTTTGCCATCGCTATATTCCTGGTTCTTTTCAGGGACACTCTCGGTCTGCCGATAAACCTGTCGGTATGTCTTATGACAGGCGCGTTGCTGATGATTCTGACAAAGGTTCTTTCCGTAGACCAGGCTTACCGTTCTGTCGATTGGCGCACCGTATTCCTGCTGGCTGGATTGATACCTCTGGGGGTAGCAACGGAAAAAAGCGGAACAGCGGCGTATATGGCCCATAACGCCCTCATGGCCCTGGGGGAGGTAACTCCCATTGTTTTATTAACCGTTATCGCCATTCTTTCCACGATATTCACCCTGGTCATATCGAACGTCGGCGCTACCGTCCTGCTTGTACCTCTTGCCATTAATATGGCCCTGGAGGCCGGAGCCGATCCGAGAATGGCGGCTCTGGTTGTAGGTCTTGCCACATCGAACTCATTTTTACTTCCAACCCACCAGGTGAACGCCTTGTTGATGGGACCGGGCGGGTACACGTCGATCGATTACATGAAGGCCGGCTCCGGCATGACGATAATTTTTATCGTAATTACCGTGTTTGGCCTCTGGTTGTTCTACGGAATTGGCGGATGATCCTGTATAATTCATAAGTTATCTATGGACATCGGCTTTTTAAGCCTGTAATTTATCCCTTTCCAGATGTACTACTCATGAAACAAGCCATTAACGATGCTGTAACAGACAGCTACAATACCATCGCAAGCCGGGAGGGATACCCCCCCCTCGACTCGCCGTTGGAGATCATCATTCCCAAACAGCGGGGTTTCGGAGATTTTTCATGTAATGTAGCCATGATTTTAGCCAAAAAGCTGAAACAAAATCCGAGAGATATAGCGGCGAAACTCTGTAGCGAACTGAAAAACCAACCCCTGCTCTCCGACATTTCTGTAGCCGGTCCCGGGTTTATCAACATGACTGTCGATCCGCTGAAGTGGATCGACGCCCTGGGCGCCATCCTGATAAAAGACAAGAGTTACGGTGCGCTTGATGTGGGAAAAGGGAGAAGCGTGATGGTGGAGTTCGTCTCAGCCAACCCGACCGGCCCGTTACATATTGGTCACGGGCGGGGGGCGGCTGTTGGCGACTGCATTGCCAGGATATTACGAAAAGCCGGTTACGACGTACACTCCGAATATTACCTGAACGATGTCGGGCTCCAGATGGATAATCTCGGCATGAGCGCCATATCCAGAGCAAGAGAGCTTAGCGGTCTCTCTTTTGAAGAACAGGCGTATAAAGGTGATTACATCAAGGAAATAGCCGGGGATTTCCTGAAAGAGTATGGCGAAGGGGTTCTTGAGAACAGCGACCTCCTTGCAACCGCCCGGAAGTTCACAGCGGAAACGATTCTCGAAGGGATCAGAAACGACCTTGGTGATTTTCGTGTCTTCTTTAACGAATGGTTCTCGGAAGCCACGCTACATGAGGAGGGAGAGGTCGATAAAACTATCGACAGCCTTTTGGGAAATAGCCATATCTACGAGAAAGAGGAGGCGCTCTGGCTAAAGACCGAGCCTGCCGGAGATGAGAAAGACCGGGTGGTACGTCGGGCAAACGGGATAACCACCTATCTTGCCGCCGACATGGCTTATCACAAAAACAAGCTCGACCGGGGGTTCGACCTGATCCTGAATATATGGGGCGCCGACCATCACGGTTATATACCTAGAATGAAAGCTGTGATGATGGCTCTCGGAGCCGACCCCGACCGTCTGGAGGTGAGGCTCGTTCAGATGGTGAGCCTTAAAAGGGGGGGAGCTATCGTCCCTATGTCTACGAGGTCGGGTGTTTTCACAACATTGCGTGAAATCATCGACGAGGTCGGTGTTGACGCTACCCGCTACTTTTTCCTGATGCGTTCATCCGACAGCCATCTCGATTTTGATGTCGACCTGGCCAAGAAAAGAAGTGATGAAAATCCTGTCTTCTACATACAATACGCCCACGCGCGATGTGTGAACATTTTTGCCACCGCCCGGGAGCGGAAGGTCAAAACAGGCGATGTAAACCATATCGACAAGAGCCACCTCAATGGAGAAAGCCAGCTAAGACTTATCCGAAAACTTCTTGAATTACCTGATGTTGTGGCTTATTGCGCGAGAACTTTCCAACCTCATCCCCTGACAGGTTACTTAACCGAACTCTCTGCGGCTTTCCACCAGTTTTATAGCCACAACCGGGTAGTCTCTGAGGATCCGGAGCGCACAAAATCTCTGCTCGCACTGGTTGACGCGACCAGAATTACCCTTCGAAACGGCCTGGAACTGCTGGGTGTTACCGCCCCGGACAGGATGTAAGGGATGAAAACCTACCAGAGAGAGAGAGAGGCAAACAGGAAACGGCTCTTTACAGCTATCACCATAGCGACCCTGGTCGCCGCAGTCGCCTTTCTCGTCGGTTACCTTACAGGAGACCCAGACACCAAGCCGAACGGGAAAGTAGTCACAAGTGATACCAGTTCCAAACCCGACTCGCTATCGGGTGTCACAGCGAAAAAACTTAACACGGGCGCAATTATCGACTCTGCGGAAATTGCCGCTCCTCCGGTAAAAGAAAGAGAGTTTACTTTCACCCAAAAACTGCAGGACGAGACTGCTCCGGTCTTATCCACTGAGCCAAAACCTGTCAAAAAGAAATCAGAAATAGAACCGCCCCCGGTAAAAAAACCCAAACAGGCCCCGGTGAAAGAAACTGATAAGCCAAAAAATATAAAACCGACGAAAAAATCTACACCACCTGTCGCGAAAATCGACAGAGCCAGTGAATCGAAAAACATGCTCACCATTCAGGTCGCCGCTTTCAGAACCATGGATGAGGCCAAAGTTTTGCGAAACAGGTTACAACGGAAAAACAGGAATGCGTATATCGTCCGTTTTATAAAAGATGGCGTTACCTGGTACAGGGTGCGGGTCGGGGTTTACAAAACATCCTCTGCGGCCAAACGGGTCGCCGCGTCCATAGAAAAAACGGAAAAGTTGCCGACTCTCATAGTCACTTACACTCGATAACACAATTTAATCAAGAGAATCCCAATGCTTACATTCGCGAAATACCTTCATCTTCTCTCTTCAGCCATCTGGATCGGATCGATATTCTTTTTCTCATTTATCGGCGCTCCGGCCATTTTCAAAACCTTCGACAAGAAGACCGCAGGTGATGTGGTCGGCGCCATATTCCCGAAATACTTTCTGTTGGGTGAAATTTGTGGGCTTGTTTCGCTGGTTGCGCTTATTTTTATAGGAGTAAAACTCAGTTTCCCAACCGGTGTGAAAATCGGTCTGGTTCTGTTATTAGTAATGTTGACTGGCGCTGTCTATTCAGGGCGGGTTAACGGACCGGCGGCCCGGGAAATAAAAGCGCAGATAAGAACGGAAACGGATGAGACGAAACTTGAAAAGCTGAAAAAGAGTTTTGGTAAACTGCATGGTATATCGATGGTAGTAAACATAACCATTCTGCTATCGGGTTTGTTACTCTTCCACTTCCTCGTTGGTTATTACGAAATAAAGAGTTAATAGAATGGAACATATTGCCTTATCAGCTATATTCGAGAATGCGCTGGAGGAGAAGGTTGCGCATATTCTCTCAGCTCTGGGCTGGAGAACGGAATCTGTGGAGAGTGTCACCGACCTTGAAGAGAGACTAACAGAGGAAAAAATATCGCTTCTCATCCTCGATACCAGATCCACCAGCGGATTCAACGAAATAAAACTCCCCTACGAAGTGGAAACCGTAATATTCGCCCAGCCATTGGAGGAGATCGAAGAAAAACTTTCTGATCGATCAATGATCCTTTTCACCGACACTCCCGATCCGACCATCAGGTCGGTCTTTACATCCATTACAAAGAATATCGGCCAATCGATCACAGCGGTGACGAAGAGTGGCGCCACCGACCGGGGGGACGACTCGCTCAAAAGCCGCAAGATAGATTTCTTTCTGGCCCTCGGCGATACGCTGAACGTGGTGACCTCCTCGAAAACCAGCCTCGCCGACAAGCTGAACAGTTTCCTGACAATAGCCCTCGATTTCCTCGACGCAAAAAGAGGCTCCATCATGCTCATGGAGGGTGAGGATACCCTCGTTGTCAGGGCGGCCAGCCATTCTGAGATAGTCGGGGCCGTTCAGAAGCTGGAAGGAAATTCTGTAGCCAGCAGGGCGGTCAGGGAGAACCGAACCATCCATAATCCAGGTTCGGGGGGAAAACAGTCGGAAAAGGGGAAATATGAGAGCGACGCGCTTCTTACCATACCTATCTGTTTTCAGGATAACGTTATTGGGGTAATCAATGTCACCGACAGGGTCGACCAGGGGCGTTTCAGGATTGAAGATGATGTCATCCTCTCGGTCTTCTCAGGTCTGCTTATAAGCGCCCTGCTTGCCAAGGAGGTTGAGAATGAAAGAGACAAACTCAAGACCGTCAACGAGGAGCTGTCGAAACTTCAAAGATTAAAGCAGAACCTGACCGAAATGCTGGTACACGACCTTAAAGGGCCGACCGGTGAGATTATGGCGAACCTGAACATGCTCGAATCCGACATTGACGACGGTTTCCAGAAAGACGCACTGGACGACGCCTCAAACGCCATAAACGACCTTTTCGGGATGATAATCAACATCCTGGATGTTAACAAGATGGAAGAAGGCAGGTTTACTGTTAAACCGGAAAAGCTGGACCTGGTAAAACTTGTCGCAAGTTCGGTGGCGAGAATAGAAAAAACCGTCGAGCGTGACGAAAAGAAGATCTTTTTTCACCCGCAAGAGTCGATTCTGGAGATTTTAGCGGACAGAGAGATCACACAAAGGGTTATCTGGAATATCTTGTCAAACGCCAACAACCATACAAGCTCCGGGGACACAATAACGGTTCACCTTTCGTCGGAGAACGGTTTTGCGACAATCAGTTTGTCGGATACCGGAGCTGGCATTACGCCTGAAGACCAGAAGAAAATATTCGATAAATACTCCCAGGCGCCCGGGTCTACGGCAAAATACTCCTCCGGACTAGGTTTAACCTTCTGTAAAATGGCGATGGACGCTCATAGTGGAAAAATCGAGGTGGAGAGCGAGTCTGGAAAAGGCGCTACTTTTCGTCTCTATTTTCCTCTATGAAAAGTCTCCGTCTCAAAACCCATTCTCCGGAAGGGACGATTGAGCTGGGTTCTATCCTCGGTTCCGGACTAAAGGCTGGAGACACCGTTTTGCTGACTGGTGATCTTGGAGCGGGTAAAACCACATTTGTGAAAGGTTTGTGCCTGGGGATAGGTGGTTTTCACCCGGATAGGGTAAAATCACCCTCTTTTACTGTGGTGAATGACTACATTTGTAAAATACCGGTCCGACATGTCGATCTGTACCGGGTGGATGACGTTGAAGATTTTGAGACCATCGGCGCTTTTGACGAGGATTATTCGAGCAGGATTACGGTTGTAGAGTGGGCGGATAAAGGGCCGGGGCTACCCCTTTCAGGCGACCTTTCTGTCTCAATCGCAGACCCAAACCCGGACGAACGGGAATTTACGATCTTGGCTGACGACAACTTGCTGATATCCTTGAATTTAAAACCATTTTCTGTGCGAAACTGAAGATTGTGCGTACAATACTGGTCTTGTTCATCGCAGGCCTGGTTGTAACCACATTATGGTATCTTTCCGGTGGTTTGAAGAGTGGCGGGTCGGGGCTTGTCAACACCATGGGCCTGAACAAAAACAGGTCGATGGCGTTACACGGTGTACGGTTGGTTAAAAAGAAGAATAATATTAACGAGATTGAATTGATTGCCGGTAACGCCTCTATGGCGGTGGATAAATCACGCACCATACTCGACAACTTCTCTGTCCTGCTCGGGTCGAAAGATATGGGTGATATCACTTTTGCCGCTGAGACAGGCTCCATAGATAGCGCCGGGAATGATATCGAAGCGTTAAACAACGTACTGATCCGGGATGAAATGGGACGGTCGCTGATTACCGATAGCCTGAATCTCGATAATATCAAGAGGGTCATCTCCACTCCTGACCGTGTGCGAATTTTCGGGAATAACTTCCTGATAGCCGGATCGGGAATGATTGCTTATATCGATGAAGAGAGGGTTGAATTGCTTGCCGATGTCAACGCTGTTTTCAATTCCGATGGTTGATAAAATAATCTGATGCGATTTTTCCTTGCCTTGACTTTACTGCTCATGATTTCTGCGGGTGATATTTTTGCCGAGGAGCAGTCTATAACTCCAGTTGACATGGCAGGCGACAAGGGGGACTCGGAAAGCCCCCTTGAAGTAACCTCTGACCGTATGGTATCAGACAAGAAAAATAACAAGATATCCTTCTACGGTTCAGTTATCGCCACAAAGGGAAAACTGAAGGTCAACTCAACGGAAATGGTGGTTCATACAACCGATGATCAGAGCGATTTTAAAAAAATAGAAGCTTTCGGCAATGTGATAATCACTCGTGGAGAAAAAACCGCCACTGGTGACACTGCAATATACTACACCGAAAAGGAGATGATTGAGCTTATCGGCAATCCTGTTCTGCAGGATGGTCAGAATCGCGCCACTGGTGAAAAAGTCATCTACTATTTTGACCGGGAGGATATGGTAATTATCGGTAGCGCTGAAAAACGCTCCACTCTGACATTGTTTCCCACAAAGAAAAAAGAAGAGGAAAAGATACCTGAAAAAGGTAAGGCGACAGTCACCTTCCCCCCCAAACCGGCAAAAGAAGAGAAGAAGTCCGATGATAAACCTGAAGAGGTTACACCTGAAGAGGTTACACCGGCCGAAACGACTGTTGAGGAAGTACCTGAAAAACAAGAGACAATTGTTGAAGCCCCGGTAACCATCGATGAGATAACTGAAGAAGACATTAAACCTCAGCCGAAACAGGAGGTGGAAATCATGAAGGTTGAAGAGATCGCCCCGGTAAAAAAGGAGACCACGCCTGAAACGGTTACTCAGGATGATAGTTTTAACGATGCGGCGGATAAAACGACACAGTTTTACACAATACATGTGGCCTCTTACGAAAACACAAAAAGCGCGGCCAGGGTCTACATATTGTTGAAAAAACGTGAATACGCGGTATACATGGCGCCGGTCAACGAAGAGGGGAATGTGGTCTACAACGTCAGGATAGGAAAATACGAAAACCGGGAAATGGCGCGAAAAATGGTCGATCATCTTAAAAACAACGAAAACCTCGATTCTTCCGTAATCGATTACAATCTCTCCCATTGATCAGGATATTACAGGCCAACAACCTGAAAAAAAGCTACAAGAACCGACTGGTGGTCGATGACGTATCCATCTCCATGACCAACCGTGAAATTGTGGGGTTGCTTGGGCCTAACGGCGCAGGCAAGACGACAACTTTTTATATGGTTATAGGTCTTGTTGGCTGTGATTCCGGGGAGGTCACTCTTGACGACGAAGAAATAACCGAACTGCCCATGTTCAGGAGGGCCAGGACAGGAATCGGATACCTTCCCCAGGAGCCGTCAATTTTCCGTAAACTGACAGTATGGGAGAATGTGATCGCCATCCTTGAGACGCAGAGCTTAACCCGTATAGACCGGGAACGGAAAGCCAAGGAGGCGTTAGACGAGTTCGGAATTCTCCATCTTGCTGAAAGCCAGGCGCTTGCGTTATCTGGAGGTGAGCGCAGAAGGCTTGAAATAGCCAGAGCCTTGTGTACCGAACCGACCTTTATTCTGCTCGACGAACCTTTTGCCGGCATCGATCCTATCGCTGTTTCCGATATCCAGAGACTCGTACTTCAACTAAACGAACGGGGTATCGGCATCCTGATTACCGATCATAACGTTAGGGACACCCTTGGAATCTGCGATAGGGCGTATATTCTAAACGAGGGTAAAATCATAGAGGAGGGATCGCCCGAAAGGATTGCAAAGAGCGAAAAAGCGAGAAATATCTATCTTGGCGAGAATTTTTCGTTAAAATAGATGCAAGGATCGTGCTATCAACAAATATAGACAGATGAAAGCAGTTTGATATGGGTATGGAAATGAGACTTGAGGCGCGCATGTCCCAGCGCCTGGTCATGACGCCTATGCTACAACAGGCGATAAAACTGCTACCCATGACCCGCCTGCAACTCGTTCAGGCCATTCGGAGCGAAATCGAAGAAAATCCGTTACTTGAGGAGCTTGCCGAAGCGGAACCGGAGGAGAACCAGGAAGAGGACGAGACGGACCTGGCGCCTTCCACCGAACAGGCTCCCGGAGAGAGATCAGCGGAGGACGCTCCCGGTTTCGAGGAGCAAACCTCTCTTGGAGAAGAGAAAGAACAGGACAGTCGCGAAGATATCGACTGGGATGCGTATGTCCAGGAGGAGCTTTACGAAGGTAGTACTGGTGAGGGTTACGAAAACAAACCGAGCCTTGAAAACACCCTGCGGCAGAAAGATGGACTGGAAGACCACCTGTTATGGCAGTTGAACATGGCCGCCCTGACCGAAGAGGAACGGAGGCTCGGTGAGATAATTATCGGCAACCTGAATAACGATGGTTACCTCGCAACAGACTTTGAAAACCTCTGCAATGAAGCCGGTGTCACGGCCGATGAGATGGAGGATGGTCTGGCTCTGGTGCAAAGCTTTGACCCTCACGGGGTAGCGTCACGCGATTTGCGGGAATGCCTGTTGTTGCAGGTTTACGCAAACGGATTCAAAGGGATGTTGGTTGAGGATCTCGTAAAGGACCACATCTCAAACCTTGAAGAGCGAAACTTCCCTAAACTCGCCAAACTGCTCGATGTAGACATCGAGGATATCGTTGACGCCGTAATGACAATCCGGGAGTTCGATCCGAAACCTGGCCTGCTCTTTAACGAAGAAGATACACACTACATCTCTCCCGATATTTTCGTTGTGAAAGTGGACGGGGAATATCAGGTCTACCTCAACGACGACGACGTACCGAGACTTCGGATCAACCCGGTCTACCATGCTATTCTCAAAAACAAAAAAGAAGATCAGAAACAGACCCGTGAGTATATCGACAACAAGTTCCGCTCCGCTCTGTGGATGATAAAAAGCATCGAACAGAGGCGTCAGACGATGCTGAAAGTCGGCAGAAGCCTGTGCAAGTTTCAGCGCGGCTTCCTGGACAACGGTCTTCAGTACCTTAAACCACTGGTTTTGAAGGATGTTGCCGACGACATCAAAATGCACGAATCGACCATAAGCCGCGTCACCACTAATAAATATATCCACACCCCGCAAGGGCTTTTCGAGTTGAAGTATTTCTTCCACTCATCGGTGGGGTCGTACCTGGGTAACGACATGTCTTCGGTTCGTGTCAAGGAGATGGTAAAAAACCTTGTCAAGGAGGAGGATCCGACAAAACCGCTGACCGACGATCAATTGGTAAAACTGTTACAGGCTAAGGATGTAAAAATAGCCCGTAGAACTGTAACTAAATATAGAAAAGAGCTTCAGATACCTTCGACGCCGAAACGTCGAAAATTGTATCTGTAGTCATTACGATTAACCTATGGTTTGGAGACCGACATAAAATGCAAATAACGATTACTGGCCACAATATCGAGGTAACCGACGCGCTGAAGGATCACGCGGAAGAAAAAGTGGCAAAGATCAGGCGTTTTTTAAACACAACAATCAACGCCCATGTAATCCTGAAAGTCGAGAAACTCGATCATATCGCTGAAATCATCATTCATGCCAACGGTGTAGATTTCCAGGGTGTTGATAAACATGAAAACATGTATACGGCCATAGATAACGCCATGAGCAAGATCGACCGACAGGCGAAAAAGTTCAAGGGAAAGATTCAGGCCCGGAAAAAAGGGGCGCCTACAGCGGCGGAAACCTTCGCCGAAGAAGAGTAGGGTTAATCAGCGTGAACATAAGGTTAGTCGGTCTTTTTACCTGCTGATGAATATTCGATAAAATGCGGATTACCGATTTCCTCAGAAAGGAAAATTGTATCGCGCCTTTTACCTCCACCAGCAAGGAGGACGTTTTGCGTGAAATGTGCGGTTTGCTACTGAAGAACGGCGATATCACAGATATAGACTTGACTTACGAGGCGTTGGTGAACCGGGAAAGATTAAGTTCCACCGGTATCGGGGACCATATCGCCATACCTCACGCAAAGACAGCCGGTGTATCAACCATGGTGGCCGCTTTCGGAATTAACAGGGAAGGGATAGAGTTTTATTCAGTGGACGATAAACCGGTCCGTCTGATCTTTATGCTCATGGCCACCAAAAGCGCTACCGGCGCCCATTTAAAAGCTTTGGCCAGAATCTCGCGGCTCCTGAAGAGGACCTCCTTCCGAAACGATATAGAGAACCTGGACGACCCTGTGACCATCTACGAGAGAATCGTGGAGGAAGACGAGATTCTTGGATGAATGACAACATTGACGGCAAACGAACCGGCTACCTGATTATAGCCCACGGCGCTCTGGGCCATGAGTTGCTCAACACTCTCGAATTCATCGCCGGAAAGCAACCCAATTTCGGAGCTATAGCCATCGACCACGCCGTGGACGTTGACGCCGCCAGGAATATTATCATCGAAGCGATAGACGCTGTAATGGGAGAGGAGGGGGTCGTTATACTTACCGATCTTTTCGGCGGAGCGCCTTCCAACCTCGCTATCTCCCTGATAGACGAAAAACCGATCGAAATCGTCGCTGGTGTCAACATGCCACTACTTATATACGCTACAACCATCGACGATAATCTGAAGCTAAAAGAGAAAGCTGTGAGGTTGAAAGATTACGGTCGAAACAACATTTTCCTCGCTTCGGATGTGTTGTCAGGCTCCAAAAAAGAGAAAATATGAGTGAACAATCACTCAAAACCGGCGACGATTTGTAATAAATGGGGTCTTCACGCCAGAACGTCGTTCAAGCTTGCTAAAAAAGCGATGGGATTCACCTCCGATGTTGTCATTGGCTGGGAGAAACGCAAGGCCAACGGAAAAGATATCGGCGACCTGTTAATGCTTGGAGCCGGTTTCGGCGATACATTAACGGTGAGCGCGAAGGGGCCAGACGCAAAAAACGCCGTGGACGATATAGTTAAACTTATTGAGACAAAATTCGACGAACCGGAATAAGACAGAACATGCCAGCTATAAACAAGAATATATCTCACGGAATCCCCGCCTCTTCGGGAATAGTTATCGGCAAGGCCTACGTTCTCGACCGGCATCATATCTGTATTCTGGAACACCCGATTCCTCCAGACAAGATCGAGAGCGAAATCGAGATGTTCAGGGAGGCGGTGGAACGCTCCAACAACGAGATGGCGGAACTGCGGGACAAAACGAAGGAGGAGTTCGGCGGCGCCGTGCCTCTCTCCATATTCGACTCCCACACCCAGATCTTAAACGACCCGGCGCTACTCCAGGAGGTGGAGGAGACGATAGAAGAGCGTGGATGCAACGCCGAATGGGCGTTAAAACTTCTCCTGGAAAAATATGAGAACAGGTTCTCCAAAATACATGACGGTTATTTCCGGGAACGATTAAATGACATTGAGCAGGCGATAACCAAACTTCAGCTGATCCTGATAAATCACGAATCGCAATCGTTGGCGGACTTAAGCGAACATGTCATCATCGTTTCCCACGACCTGACCCCGACAGACACCTTGCAGATGAACCGTGAAATGGTCATCGGGTTCGCCATTGATGGCGGTGGCGCCACTTCCCACGCCGGCATTCTCGCATCATCGATGGATATACCTGCGGTGGTTGGATTACGGAATCTCTCCCACACTGTAAGGTCCGGCGACCACCTCATAGTGGACGGTAACTCGGGAGAGGTAATCCACCTTCCAGACAAGGAGCAGTTTTTAGACTACAACAGACGGCGACAGAACTATCTCTACTTCGATCAGGAGGTGCACGCCCAGAAAGATCTGCACGCCACCACCACTGATGATCACAGCATAACCATACAAGCTAATATCGAGTCGTCAGATGACCTGCGCCACTTGGTCGAACACGGCGCGGAGGGAGTGGGTCTCTACAGGACCGAGTACCTCTACCTTAACCGTAATACATTGCCGAATGAAGAGGAGCAGTTCGAGGACTACAAAAAAGTCGCCGAGGCTGTCACCCCTTACCACGCCGTCATCAGAACCCTTGATATCGGCGGTGACAAGATCATCAGCGTAGCGAAGTATTACGAGTCAGAACCGAACCCCGCTCTCGGTCTTCGGGCCATCAGGTTCTGCCTCAAAAATCCGAATATTTTCAAGACACAGCTAAGAGCCATCCTCCGCGCCTCCCACTATGGCAGACTCAAGATCATGTACCCCCTCATCACCGCCACGGATGAAATATTGGAGGCGAACAAAATACTGGAAACGGCCAAGGAGGAGCTTGGGAAAGAAGGAATTGCTTTCGACGAAGATATTGAGGTCGGCATAATGATAGAGACACCCTCCTCGGTAATGATCGCCGATATCCTGGCCAGACACTGCTCCTTCTTCTCCATCGGCACCAACGATCTTATCCAGTACACCATGGCAATCGACAGGGTCAACGAAAACGTCGCTTACCTCTACCAGCCCCTCTCACCGGCCATTATCCGAATGCTTGCGCGGGTTATGAAATCGGCCGATGACGCCGGAGTGAAAGTTTCGGTATGCGGGAAAATGGCGGGTGACCCACGGTACGCCATGTTACTGCTCGGACTGGGACAAGCGCACACTCTCTCAATGGACGTACACTCGATTCCACGCCTGAAAAGATTCATCCGATCGATCAGCATGGAGGATTGCAGGGCATTAGCGAAAAAAGCTCTGGAACTTGACGGAGCATCCGAAACAGAGGCGTTCATAAGCCGGGAAATGGCTAAATATATGGTGGTTGCAGAACGCTCCGATCCAACGAATGCCGGGGTCTAAGACTACTTCAAAAGAGAGTATTACAAGCGCCGCCGGCGCCGTTGGCTTGGCGACCTTTCTCTCCCGGATCCTCGGATTTGTCCGCGATATGATCATAGCCGAGCTTTTCGGCGCCAGGGTCGCGGCCGATGCGTTCTTCGTTGCGTTCCGTATCCCCAACCTGCTTCGCAGGCTTACTGCCGAAGGCGCCATGACCGCGGCGTTCATACCGGTATTCACTGACGAAAAAGAGAAGAAAGGAACCACGAGCGCGTTTACTCTCGCTTGTAACGTAATCACAATATTGGCTCTCTTCCTTGCCATATTGACGGCTGCAGGAGAACTGTTCGCGCCACAGATAGTCAGAGCCATAGCTCCCGGCTTTACGGCGGACGATCATTCGCTCAAGCTGACGACCCTGCTGACCAGGATCATGTTCCCCTACCTTCTCTTTATCTCCATATCGGCTGTGCTGACCGGGATTTTAAACTCTTTTGGCCGATTTTTTCTGCCTGCGCTGACACCGGCCCTGTTGAACATTGCGATCATAACCTGCGCCCTTCTTTTTCACGACAGTTTTGAGGAGCCGACAGTTGCGCTTGCTATCGGTGTGATAATCGGTGGTGTTTTCCAGATGACCCTCCTGATAAGGCCACTTGCAAAACTCGGCTTCTCTTTTGCTCCCTCCTTCGACCTGAAAGACAAACAGACGAGAAAAATCGGTCTGCTGTTGGGGCCGGCGGCCCTGGGGATGGCGGTGGCGGAGATAAATATCTTTGTCGATACACTCCTTGCATCCTTACTGCCCGAAGGGAGTATTTCGTACCTTTATTACGGCAACCGGGTGACCCAGTTTCCGCTGGGGGTTTTTGGCGTAGCGGTGGGAATAGCGGCTCTTCCGGCCATGTCGATGGAAGTGGTAAGAAACGGCAAGGAGAAGCTCGTGGAACTTGTTTCCCACTCCTTGAGGCTGACCCTGTTCATATCGATTCCGGCGATGGCGGGCATGATTGTTCTCTCTGGACCGATTATCAACGTTCTGTTCGAGCGGGGCGAATTTGACGAAATGGCGAGGACGGGATCGGTCATCGCTCTTGTCTACTACTCGGTAGGTCTGTTTGCGTTCTCGGCTGTCAAACCGTTGGTATCGGCTTTCTACGCCATGAAAGACACCGCCACTCCGAGCAGGGTGGCGGCATGGTGCATGACTCTTAATGTGGCTTTGAACGTGTTACTGATGGGTCCGTTGCTTCACGGAGGGTTAGCGCTGGCGACATCGATCTCATCGGCGGTGAATATGGCTTTTCTGCTCTGGTTACTGCGAAAGAAGACCGGAACTATCGATGGAGCCAGAATAGTGAAGTCCGCAAGTCTGATGGTTTTATCCGCGGCTATCATGGGTACTCTGGTCTATATGTACAGCTCATTCTTTTTCAGTTTTGACGCTGGCGCGCTATCACGGGTTTTTCACCTGGGAGCGGCTCTGTTTTTGGGAATTGTAATCTATACCGCAATGACGCTGTTGTTCCGACTGCCGGAAGCCATTTCTGTAAAAAACAGAATTGTCGGCAAGATCGGAGCCGGTTCATGATTGCCGTGGTTCAACGGGTCGCCCACGCAAGGGTGACCATCGCTGGAGCCTCTGTGGGAGAGATAGAGCTGGGAGTCTTGATTCTGCTGGGTGTGGCGGAGGGGGATGGTGAAAAGGAGATCGAATACCTTACGGGAAAAATCGCAAATATGCGTATTTTCGACAATGAGGAGGGAAAGTTTGACCATTCCCTGCTCGATATAAACGGCTCCGCTCTGGTGGTAAGCCAGTTCACACTCCTTGGCAACTGGCGAAAGGGGAGACGACCAGGTTTCGATTCGGCGGCGGCTCCGGCGGATGCGGAAAAGATGGTTGAGCTATTTGTGAAAAAGCTGGAAGACCTTTCTATTCATGTAGAGACCGGCCTTTTTGGCGCGCATATGGAAGTGGAACTTATCAATGACGGTCCCGTGACATTTACCATGGATACGTCGGAGAAGAAATAAGACTCATTTTTTGGCCATGCCCCATTCGTCGATTATAGTATCTGCGATTATTTCGGCCATTATTCTGTACCCTTCGTTTGCACCTGTAGCAGGGTCGAATTTGCAATGTACCGCATCGGCGTAAATGGTTCCTTCCTCTTCAGCAAATATATCTAACAGGCTGAATACAGGAACACCCTCCCCTTTAACTTTAAGAACCTCTGTAACAATCTCAAGATAAGGTTTTTTATACTCCAATGTATAACCTGAGGCTTTAATAGTCCTGATCTCTTCTTCGGAGAGCTTCTTTGAAATAGCCGGGACAGGTTGAATAAAAAACGCGCTTTTCAGGCCGTAGTGTTTTGCAAGGGCATGTGTGGCGCTGATGTATTTTTTGTATTGCCCTTTTTGCCACTGATACGTTTTTTCAAAACTCCACTCGGAAGGTAGGGAGAACATGTTCCTGAATGTTTCGACTCCCGCTGAGCTATTATGCTGAAAGTCGCTCATTATTCTTACCATGTCCCTCAGTCTCTTGGTAACAAAATAGGAGAAAAATGACTTTGACAACAGGAAGTTGGTTTTCGAATAACGATAGATCGAACTATAGATCCATATCCCCATAAGTTTTTCATAACTTGTACTTATAGCGGGATTTACCATAATGAAATTTTTCGCAGGAACCTCAAATCTGGCGCCAGACTTGTTTTCTTTAAAAAAGTGGAAACCATCCAGTTCATTAAAACCATCTATGGTGATAACCGCATCAATAACTTCTCCGTAGAGCAATAATAGTATCGCTTGTTGCGGTTGTTTCCAGCCTCCCAAACCACCATTTAAAATGACAACTTCTTTTCCCCCCAGATCGGCGCTCTTGTTCAAGATGTCACCCAGGTATCCGGCGTTTACGAATTGGGCCGCCACAGATCCACCCGTAACCAGGACAACGAATTTATCTTTCTGTTTTTCGAGCGGATAGTCTACTCCCAACATGCCGGAACGATTGACATTGGCTGTTCCACACGGTTTTTTCCCATGGTATACAAATCCGAGATAAGGATGGGGAAAGAGAGCGTCCAGATATTTGCACTCTGTATTACCATCCAACATCTCTTGTATGTAGGAGTTTTGTTCATTATCAAGCATCTCATTGACGCTTATGTACCCCCCGTTCCTGACAAGGTAGTAGGCGCCGAAAACAACCTCAAGGGAAACTGACAGGACAGTCACTGTAATAATGGCGGCGACGAAATAGAAAGCTGACTTCTTCACTGGTGAGAGGATTCCTTAATCCGATATAATATTTGTGTTATCACGGTTAAAGATGGATAACGCTAATGTGGTGTCCCGGTTTTTTTCTGGAGAAGGTTTTTGCCTTGTACATCTCCTTGTCAGCGGCTTTGACAATCGTGTCCGAGTTGAAATAATCGGAGGTACCCATACCTGCAACACCTACGCTAAACGATATACCTTTCCCGTCCCCGGAATTAAAATTCCCGACAAGCCTCGTATACATGGTTTCAGCCTGTTTAACGTCTGTATCGGGCATTATGACGGCGAATTCGTCTCCTCCATACCTGCAGGGAATATCTATCGACCTGACCGACTGTAGAATAGCGGAACCGACGGCGCTGAGGATCGCATCACCCGCCATGTGCCCTTCAGTATCATTAAGCTTTTTGAAATTGTTCAGGTCCATGTAGAGCAATACAATCGGCACTTTGGTCCGTTCCGCACGGGAGACCTCACGCCGCAGTTCGTCGTAAAAAGCGCGTTGATTATAAAGGCCTGTCAGTTCGTCTCTCCGGGACAACTCTTCAAGTTGCCTGGTCCTCAATTCAACGACTTCTTCGAGTCCTTCGGCGTACTCCTCAACCTGCTCCTTCGCCATTTTTACTTCTGCGAGAAGGGAGTTTATATAAGTATCAAAAACCAGCTGGATGTCAAACATCAGCAGTTTGTTAAGGGCGGAATTTCGACCGGAGCATATGTCGCAATTTTTCTCTTTCTTGCCAACGTCCAGGAGATATTCATACAACAACGACTCAAGATAGGTTATGGCGGAGACGTATAGTTTGGGCGAAACCCCTATTCTTTTATGTACCTTACCGATCCTTAACCTTTTATTCACATACTCCCGATCGTAGTACCCTTCAAAAAGCTCGATAATATATTTTTCCATGGATGCGTGTAACCTTCGAAAAGTCTCCACATCGCCTATAAGGAGTTCTATTTCGGGTACTCCCCTCTGCATATCGTAGAATCGGTTAACGATTTCGGCCAGGTTCTCGACGACTGTTTCCTTGGAGTCTACGAGGTACTTCACATCCTCATCGGTGAACTTCAGAAGTTTTTTGCGATATTCGATATCCCGGTCGGTTATATGTAACTGCTCTGCAAGACTTTTCTCTGTCATTCTCTGTCTGTTCAGTTCAGACATATTCTTCTTCGGAGTGTCCACAAGAATCAACCTTTCCCGGATAACTATAAATATCTGGTGTTATCGTACCAGACAGCGCGTGGTGTGTTTTGATTAATCAGCGTCTGCGATGGCGCATTATGGCGCGACTATGGTGGTTACAAGACAAACCTGAACCCCTCCCCTTCCCTTTTACCAATATTTTCAAGATATTCCCCTATCTCTTCTCTTGCTCCACGAGCGGCGACACACACAAGTATCAGAACCTCACCCTCAAGGTTTTTTGCATATTCCCGATCATATACCGGCAGACCAACTTTCCGACCACCTGTCCTGCGTTCGTTTATATCGATAAAACCTTTTACGTTCGCCCCCTCGGAAAGTAACATTCGACATAATGAGGGGCCGTTTTTTCCTGCGCCCCAGATCAGTATCGGTCTTTTTATGACCCTCGCAAGGAAATGGGCGCGAACCTTCATGAACGCCGATGGAGAGTACATTTTCATGACCCGTGTGGATCGGCTCGAATGATCCCGCCACCTGAACAACACCTGATCGATCTTCTCCATCCGCATGTTCCGCTCGTAGGCGCGAAGGAAAAAATCGTAATCTTCAGGCCACGCAAGATTTCTGTATCCGTCAAGCGATTCAAAAACCTCCCGGCGCATCATTACACTCGGGTTCGGCAGGGGGTTTTCTGTAAAGATCGACATCTCTATCTCATCGGCGGTAACTATGGAATTGACCCATTTTTCGTAGAGTCTGTACCCCTCCCCCAATTCACCATCGGCGAATATTTCCACCAGCGACGCGACAAGTCCGGTTCCTGGATGTTTATCAAGATATCCCGCTTGTACAGATAACCTCTCAGGTAACGAAATATCATCCCCGTCCATCCGGGCAAAGTATTTTCCGCAGGCGCTGGTGGCGGCGTGGTTGATAGCGTCAACAACACCAGCGCCCGGACTGCGCAAGATTTTGAGTCTTCTGTCATCGCCAAACCGCTCAACGATTTTTTCGACACCATCGTCAGTCGAGTTGTCGTCCACCATAATGATCTCGAAATCATCATGGGTCTGGTTTAGTAGACTATCGACCGCCTCCACGATATATGGGGAACAGTTTTTTACCGGCAGAAGAACCGATACGTCATGATCAGTCGATTGACGAGAGCTTTTCAAGCGTCTCCTTTATTTTGTGAAACGCCCCTTCAGGCGCCACAGTCATCCGCTCTCCGGTTTTCCTTATCTTTACCTCCACAACCCCATCGGCAAGTCCTTTCCTGCCGACAACCACCTGTAGCGGGTAACCGACGAGATCAGATTCGTTGAATTTCACTCCGGGTCGCAGGTTTCGATCATCTAGCGCCGGGTCGAACCCCCCATTTTTCAACTCTTCATATATCGATTCGGCAACCCGCACAACCTCTTCATCCTTCAGGCTTAAAGGGAGGACAACCACGTCGAAAGGGGCTATGGAGGGGGGCCAGATTATACCGTTGTCGTCATGATTCTGCTCAATGGATGCGGCGCCTGTCCGGCCTACCCCGATACCGTAACACCCCATTATCATCGGGCGCTCTTTCCCTTCACGGTTGAGGAAGTTTGCTTTCATCGCCTCGGAATATTTTACGCCCAGCTGGAAGATATGCCCCACCTCGATACCTCTCGCAAGCGAGAGCTTGCCGTCGTCGCACCTGGGACACGGATCACCCGGAACAGCCTCTCTGATATCCGCATAGAGGCCGGGCGTAAAATCCTTGCCGGGGTTAACGTTAAAAAAGTGGGTATCGACACGGTTTGCGCCGGTGACACCATTAACTATCGACTTTACACTGCTGTCGGCAATGATCCTTACGTTTTCAAGACCGACCGGCCCTGCGAATCCAACCATCGTTCCGACCGATTCGACCTCCTCCTCAGAGGCTAAGGCGACCTCACCCGAATCGATGGCCCGAAGCAGTTTTGTCTCGTTCACCTCGTAGTCGCCACGGATCAACACGGCGATAATATTGCCATCGGCCTTGTAGATAAGGGTTTTGATGAACCGGGAGGAATCCATGTCGAGAAACTCCGAAACCTCTTCGATGGTTTTGGCATTGGGCGTATCGACGCTTTGCAGATCCTGAACGTTCTCATCACCACTCACCGCAATATCTGAAAGCTCCACCTTCTCCACGTTGGCCGCATAACCGCACTTGTCACAATGGGCGATCCGATCCTCTCCCGTCTCGGCAAGCACCATAAACTCGTGGGAAGCCGATCCACCTATCTGTCCCGTATCCGCCTCCACGGCCCTGAATTTCAGGCCCAAACGGCTGAAAATCGCCGTATACGCCTTGCGCATCGCCTCGTAATTCTCCTTTGCGCCCTCTTCATCAGCGTCGAAACTGTATGCGTCTTTCATGGAGAACTCCCGCGCCCGCATGACACCGAACCGGGGCCTGATCTCGTCCCGGAATTTTGTCTGGATCTGGTAGAGATTCAGTGGCAGGTCACGGTAAGAGCGGACATCCCGACGCACAAGGTCGGTAATAACCTCCTCATGGGTGGGGCCGTAACAAAACTCACGGTTGTGACGGTCAGTTATGCGGAGCAGTTCCTTGCCGTAAACCTCCCATCTGCCAGACTCCTCCCAGAGAGAAGCCGGTTGTACCGATGGCAGATAAACCTCCAAAGCTCCAGCCCTGTTCATCTCTTCGCGGATGACAGCCTCGATCTTCCTGATAACTTTTACGCCAGCGGGAAGAAGAGAATAGACACCAGCGGCGAGTTTTCTGATAAAACCGGCTCTTATCATAAGCTTGTGGCTGGCGATCTCTGCGTCGGCTGGAGCCTCTTTTAACGCGGGAATATAGAACTTTGTGAGTCTCATAGCGTCCAATTATTGTTTATTAAATGTAAACTTCGCGTAGCGACTTCGGTCATTATATACAAAGAGTTGTTAAAAAATAACCCCCTAAATCTTGCCCCCGGTTTGCCCCTGAACTTATTCCAAATCGGAAACGGGCAAAAGTATGATTCCTTCCCCTCCCCCGGTGGATCCCTGTGAGATACGGTTCTTTCTGTTCCGGCATAGAGGCCCCATCTGTAGCATGGGCGCCACTCGGTTGGGAGGCGGCTTGGTTTTCGGAGATTGATACATTCGCTTCCGCCGTTCTTAAACACCATTACCCGGCGGTCCCGAATCCGGGAGACATTACCGATCCACCTATCCTTAAAGAGATATCGAAATATGAACCAGTTGACCTTGTTATCGCCGGAACTCCCTGCCAATCATTCTCAATCGCCGGACAGCGAAAAGGAATGGATGACGACCGTGGTGACCTCACACTTACCTTTCTTCGACTTCTTGGTCGTATCCGGCCTCGTTGGTTTATTTGGGAGAATGTCCCAGGTGTTCTATCCATCGAAGGAGGGCGAACCTTTGGAGCCATTCTCCGGAAGATGGCTGAGTGCGGGTATGGTCTCGCCTACCGAATCCTGGACGCTCGATACTTCGGAGTTCCACAACGACGCAGAAGAGTCTTCGTTGTCGGATATCTTGGAGACTGGCGACCTGCCACAGCGGTACTTCTTGACTCCGAAAGCCTGCAAGGGAATACTTCGACGCGCCGAAAAGCGGGGGAAGAAATTGCCACCACGCTTGGAAATGGCGCTGGATGGTGGAGAAAAGGTATGCGAACGTAACCAAAGCAACAAGAATTGCTATTCTAAACCTCCACAAGAAAACAAAGAAAAAGAAGGGGCAAAATAGTGATTAGTTCTATTACCAATAACCGATTTTGCCCACGGCTTGCCCCTGAGCAAGAAACCGAAAACATAAGACCAATATATTCAATATGTTAAAGAAGTTGTTGTTTATTAAATGAAAACAAGCGCATATTATGAAGTAGACAGATAAATGGCGCAATGGCGACGATTACAAAAAATAGTGACCGGGCAATGATTACTGCGGCGATTCAGATCGAAACCAGCGACAACCTCGAGAAGAACCTTACCAGGGCCTGTGATCTGGTCGCTGAAGCGGCGGGATTGGGCGCCACGTTCGTTACACTGCCGGAGTATTTCGCCTGGTACGGAGCGGAAGATAGATGGGAGGAGATGTCGAGTTGGAGCGCCCATATCTTACAATCGATGTCCGATACCGCTAAAACCCACAAAATATACCTTCTGGCCGGTTCAATACTCGTCCCCTCCGGCGTAAAGAAAAAACAGGCGAATGAATCTTTCCTCCTCTCACCCGATGGTTCCGAAGTCGCCCGATACAGAAAGATCCATCTATTCGATGTCGATGTAGGTGGTCATCAATATAGAGAATCGAATCAGCTTCTGCCAGGCGCATTGGCCGAGACTGCGAAAGTGGATGAATGGACCGTCGGTCTCTCGATCTGTTTCGACTTGCGGTTTCCGGCTCATTTTCAGAGGTTGCGCAGTATGGGTGTCGACCTTATTGTGACGCCCTCCGCTTTCACATACGAAACCGGGAAGGCGCACTGGCTGACTCTGATAAAATGTAGAGCCATAGAGACCCAATGTTACCTTCTGGCCCCTGCGTTGTCTGGAGAGACAGTGGACGAAAAACGGCTCTTCGGCGGAGCGTCGATAATCGATCCGTGGGGTGAGGTAATAGCTGAGGTAAAAGAGAGCGAAGGAATCGCCGTAGCGGAAATCGACTCTGATTATATAAGTGAGGTTAGAACAAAAATGCCTCTGGGGTTTTCATAGTTATATAGCTCATTTGAGGAGGGGCTTACGCCATGAGTGAAAAAGAAAAATCCATCGATTCCCTTTCAACCGAAAAGAGGGTTTTCGAGCCTCCCCAGGAGGTGTCCAAAAGAGCCTATTTTGCCAACCTCGACGAATACCGCGCCATGTATAAACGTTCCGTTGAGGACCCGGACGGTTTCTGGGCGGAACGGGCGGATCAGTTTCACTGGTACAAAAAATGGGACAAAGTCAGGGAGTACGATTTCATAACCGCCGACATCAGGTGGTTTGAAGGGGGTGAGACGAATATCACCCATAACTGCCTCGACCGCCATCTTGAGAAGCAAGGTGACAAGATCGCCATAATCTGGGAGGGGGACAACCCACACGAGTCGAAGACGTTCACATACAATAAGCTCGCAAAAGATGTGCGAAAATTCGCCAACGTTCTCAAGGATAACGGCGTTAAAAAGGGGGACCGTGTAGCCATATACATGGGCATGGTACCCGAGCTTGCCATCGCCATGCTCGCCTGCGCAAGGATCGGCGCAATCCACTCCATCGTATTCGGAGGTTTCTCGGCGGACGCCTTGCGGGACAGGATTCTGGACTGCGAGGCGAAGATGGTCATTACGGCGGACGGAAGTTACAGGGCGGGAAAAGTTGTGCGCCTTAAGGACGCGGTCGATACAGCCCTGCTAAACTGCCCGACCGTTGAGACAACGATTGTGGTAAAACGAACCATGTCGAAAATCGAGTGGAGCGAAGGTCGCGACATCTGGTGGCACGAGGCTATGGACTCGGTGGACGACGAATGTGAGGCTGTCCCCAACGAATCGGAGCATCCCCTCTTTATCCTCTACACCTCCGGCTCTACAGGCAAACCGAAAGGTGTATTGCACACCACCGGTGGTTACATGGTCTACGCCGCCGATACGTTCAAATATATCTTCGATTACCACGATGAAGACATCTACTGGTGTACCGCCGATATCGGCTGGGTGACCGGGCATACCTACATCGTCTACGGACCGCTCCTGACAGGGGCCACGACCATAATGTTCGAAGGGGTTCCAACCTACCCGAAACCGGACAGGTTCTGGAAAGTGGTGGAAAAATATAAGGTCAACACTTTTTACACCGCTCCCACCGCCATACGGGCCGTGGCTCGTGAAGGAGACGAATGGCCGAAAGCGTGCGATTTAAGTTCCTTGCGTATCCTCGGATCGGTAGGAGAGCCGATCAACCCGGAAGCGTGGATCTGGTATCACAATAATGTTGGCGGAGGTAACTGCCCTATCGTAGATACCTGGTGGCAGACAGAGACCGGCGGGATTCTCATAACACCTCTGCCCGGCGCCACTCCCCTGAAACCGGGATCTGCGACACTGCCTTTCTTCGGAGTCGAGCCGGAGGTGATCCGCCAGGACGGCACAAAAGCTGACGTAAACGAAGGGGGATACCTCGTTATAAAATCGGCCTGGCCAGGAATGATGCGCACCCTCTACGGCCATCACCAGCGTTTTATAGATACATACTTTTCACAGTATCCAGGTTTCTACTTCACCGGAGACGGCGCCAGGAAAGACGAAGATGGCTACTTCTGGCTCATGGGCAGGGTGGATGATGTCATTAACGTCAGCGGTCACAGGATGGGAACAGCCGAAGTGGAGTCAGCTCTGGTCTCCCATGCAAACGTTGCCGAATCGGCGGTAGTAGGATTCCCGCACGACATCAAGGGGCAGGGAATCTACGCATTCGTTACCCTGAATCAGGGGACAGAACCCTCCGATAATCTCGTTAAAGAACTGCTCAAACATGTTACCGCCGAGATAGGGCCGATAGCCAAACCGGATATCATCCAGTTCGCTCCGGGCCTGCCAAAGACCCGGTCCGGCAAAATCATGCGGCGTATTTTAAGGAAAATAGCGGAAAACGATCTATCGAACCTCGGCGACATAAGTACGCTCGCCGACCCGTCGGTTGTTGACAAACTCGTCTCCGAGAGACCGTCGTAACAGGTTTGAGCTGAAATTTACAGGTGGTTGAAAAGATCTTCAGCCACCTGTAAATGACCGACTCAGGGTGTTTTTCAGGGCATTGAGGTCGAATGGCTTCTGGAGGTAGCCCGTCACAGCATTACCGGGAAACCGCTTGGAAACCTCGTCCTCATCATAACCACTCGATATTATTACCTGGGCGTCGCTTCTGATCTCCCTGAGCCTTGTTAAACACTCCACGCCGTCCATGCGCGGCATCGTAAGATCCAGTATCACATAGTCGATCTCCCCGATACGCTCCTGATACACTTCCAGCGCTTCCTTGCCATCCCCTGCCAGAAAGACTTTAAAACCGCACCGCTCAAGCATTTTTTTACCAACAAGACGCGCCCCATCCTCATCATCTACAAGAAGTACAGTTCCGGTTCCCTCGTAAGAAGAGGTTGGCGCTTTGACTACACTCTTCTCCCTTATATCATTCTTCATTGAAGCGGGTGGTAGCAACACTGTGAATTTGGTTCCACGGCCAGGTTCGCTGTCAACCCTTATTCCTCCTCCATGACCGCGCACTATTCCCAGTACTGCGGACATTCCAAGGCCACGTCCCGTAAACTTGGTCGTAAAGAACGGATCGAAAAGTTTTTCGATGGTCTCTGTCGTCATGCCGACACCGTTGTCCTCGACCTCCATGAAGATATAGAGTCCTTCATCAAGTTTTTCGTTAAGATATGTGCTGATAACACATTCAGAGTTACACTCGGTGGCCCCGGTGCTGATTTTTATGAAACCGCTCCCCTCCTCCAGCGCTTCGGAGGCGTTGGTGATAAGGTTCATTATTACCTGTCGTATCTGTGTGACATCGACTTCCAGAAGAGGGAGGTCTGACATGAAGTCGTATTCAATCACAGCTTTCCTGGAGACGGACGATTCGAGCAGATGAGCCATTTCCCTTACTATTTTGTTTATCTCAATATGTTCGATTATAAACTTCCCTTTTCCAGAGTAGGCCAGCATCTGGCGACTCAGGTCAGCGGCTCTTTGGGAAGCCAGTTTGATTTCGTCAATCCCTTGTTGCGCTGTGGAGCCGGGCGGCAGATCATCATAAATAAGATCGGCGTTTCCTATGATAGCCGTTAGCAGGTTATTAAAATCGTGAGCTATGCCACCAGCCAACACACCGAGGCTCTCAAGCTTCTGCGCCTGAAACATCCTCTCCTCAAGGTTTTTCCGCTCCCTGATATCCCTGATGAAAGCCTGGATACCGACCGGGCTTCCATTCTCGCTTATGACACTACTACTGATTTCTACAGGAATCGCTTCATCTGATTTTGCAATAATATCGAGTTCGTATACGGTCGTTTGATTTTCATCAAGTTTACGTTTGATCATTTCCCTGGCCTTTCTCAGGCCCGCCTCCGACAGGAATTTCGATATATTACTACCGACGATTTCGTCTATGCTGTAACCGCTTATATCCTCCATCATCCTGTTCACCGAAGTGATGGTTCCTCCAAAATCGATGGTTAATATTATTTCAGTGGCGCTTTCAAACAGTTCGCGGTACTTCCGCTCACTCTGCTGTTGTCCAGTCATAGCTTTTTTGCATTCGGTAATATCTGCAAACGAGCCGAGCATCCGGACCGGTTTTTTCTCTTCGTCAAACTCCACCTTACCAATGGCGTGACAGTTCTTTTCGGTCCCGTCACCGGTTATAATCCGGCATTCGATATCGTACGGTTTTTCGGAGCTTAGGGAGTCTTTTACCACCTTTTCCAACATAGTCCTGTCGTCGGGATGAACCAGAGAGATGAACAACTCAAATGATGGGGTTACATCCTTCCTGTGCAGGCCGAAAATGTTGTAGATTTCATCGCTCCATACAAGTTGGTTGTTGTCAGGGTTCCAGTCCCATGTTCCAACTTTGGCCGCCCCAAGCGTGTCACTATAGCTTTCGTTCAAACGCAGTATGGCGCCCATGTCCCTTCTGTACATATCCGCAAAAAATGCAACAACAACAAGGTAAGCCAATAAACGGAGAGCATGCCAGTACCACCAGGTTGTGTCCCAGAGAGCGGAACCTGCGAAGATGAGACCGGCTATTCCGAACAGGAAAGAGTGGTTGGCGAAAATCACATTACTCCATCCCTTGTCATGGTTGCGTTGACGCGCAAGATACAACCACCCGACAAAGAATCCCGATCCACCAGCGATGTTCAAAGTTGCCGCTACAATGGAGAAGTCTTCTCCAACCAGCATTAGCGGAAGAAATGAAGGCGCTAGAGTCGAGAAAAGGCCAACGATGACGGTTGATACACCAATAGCCGTCAAAAACTTCCTGGAGCGCAGACTTTCGGCAAATCTGTCGGGTAACCAAAGTAGAGAGAAACCGAGTCCACCTGCGAACGTCGCAAGACTGTGGAACCATACGAACCGCTCCCCTGCATGAAACAGGGCGTGGAACCCGTCCAGCGTCCCCATGATGAGGATTGCGTGAGAAATCAATATGTATTGTGGGGGCAAGCGACCGTTTTTCACCTGGAGATAGATCAGAAACGATATCGCAATCGCCATTAACGATCCTGCTCCCTCCATGAAGGAGTGGACAGGATAGCTTACAAAAATGATGTCTGGAGAAATGAGATATAGAAGCAGTAAGCCTGCAAGTGGAATAATTCCGCCAGATATATAGGTTTGCGGGCTGATGGAGATGGCGCCATTTCGTTCCAGGTTCATCAGAGATCTACCACCATTACAGGAAAAAACCGATTATCCAAGGTTGCCTATTGTAACCTAATTCATCTTGCCAAACTATCAGGCAAGGGGACGATCAACTCTGAACTGTCAGACATGACTCCTGAAAGAACACGGATATAACCTGCCGAGTCACGACGTCCTAGGGGTCCACCGGAAACGTCTATCAGGTCACTTACAGACCCTTGGCCCCCCTGGAAAGAATCGTGGATAACGTAATCGGAAGCCCGAACAGCTATATACCGAACGAACCCCCTGTCATAAGTGGGGGCGACAAATGTTCCCCCCTCGTTATAGATCGCTCCTCCCACGGCAAGAACGGTTCCAACTTTTTCATCGTTTACCACTACAACTCCGGGTGGCGCCGGGATCTGGTACTTCTCCGTCGAGGCGGCGATCTTTGCTGTAAAGGCGAACCTGTCACTCTTCCAGACAAGTTTTCCGCCTCTCTCGAAAATCAGCAACCTGCCATATGGCGAGATCCCCGCAATCTCCGGAATCCCGTCTCCATCAAGGTCGGCGCGAATTATTCCCATCGGTGTCTCTTTGCCCTGCAAGGTGAACGCGGGAATGTAAGAAAGCTCCCCGTTCGACTCAAGTACAGTAAAAACCTCATTGCCCACAACTGAGGTTCCCGCTTCTTTTTGCGCCAACAAAACTCCGTCGCCGGTTTTTGAAAAATAGAACGGAACCTGCTGGGCCACAACCTTGTACTGCCCGTCAGTCTTGTCGATTATCATCGACTCAAGTCGCTCTTTGCCCATGGAGTTGACATAGAATTCGTCACGCCCATCGCCGTTGACATCAAACGAAACGACGCTTATCGGCGTTAGCCCACCTCTGAATTTTACTTCAGCTATCCGCTCAAGTTTGTCGTCGGTAATAGTGACGATCCGCAGGTTGTTATCAAACAGTAAGACCAGAACCCTGTTTACAACTCCACCTGTATAACCGAACGAGGCGCTTTTGACTCTTCCGTCCACTTCATATCGGGAGAATCTTACCCGGTCCCTTATGGCCATGATGTTCTCGGACAGTTTTTTTGGCTGGGCGCCACCACCTTTCCATCGACCGGAGAGGAATCCTGCGCCTCTCCTGACATCGTCAATATCTACGGAGTTTCCCTTGGCTCTATTGGTTTCAGGAGTGGCTACATGTTTCTCCAGTACGGGCAGGGTCATGGAGCCTGTAATTGTCGTCAGGCTCCCACCCGCAGGTGAAAGCAGTTCGAGGTGGATTATATAGCCGTCCTCATCATCCGGTTTGACGGCCCTGGCCAATACAATGAAATCGACACCAAGCGTGGTAGCGAATTGGGTCAGGGCGAGCTTTGGAATCGTCTTTACAGAAACTACGCCCTCTCTTTCGAGAAAGAACCTCGACAGATCCACAGGTACAAGATCAAGACGGCTAGATTGCCTCAACTCCTCTTCCACAAGGGCAAGGGCGTTGGTTTTTCCATCGGCGCCGCTCATGTCGGCAAGGTAGACCATCCGTACTGGGTAAGCGCCGCCGCTTACCAGACCACCATCAAGGTTCGTGGCGCCGGGCGGGGTAACAGGCGCAAGTTGGATTAAATCATGCGACAAACCGGTAACAACAGCGTATCCGGTATTCTCCCTGAGTTTATCGGAGTATTTTGTGATGGTCCCGATGTCAGGAGTCGAACCACCCGGAAATGCAGCGTGGATAGTTCCATCAACCGTTCTTACGATACGACCTTCAGAAGGGAAAAACTGATCGGAAAACCGGACGGCAATATCACCGGGACTCCCCGCATTGGCTACGCCACCACACAAGAGGACCAGCAGTGTCACTACGCAAACATGAGGAAACAGTCTCATTCGTATTCTTCTCCGGGGCATGATCCAGTCCAAGTCATTATAAAGTCAGCCACTATAGCATAAGTTGTGTTACACGCTCCCAGAGAGATAAAATAGCGCTATTTTAACCAGCTCAAAGGCCAGCGTACTTTCATGAAAAACTCTTCACTTCTTATATCGCTTCTTTTGTCTGGATTGTTAACTATTGTCTCCTGTTCCCCCAACGACAGCAAAACGCCTTCGACGGATCAACCGGACCCGGTCAATGTCGGAATCGTACTCCCGTTAACAGGCAAACACGCAAAATTCGGCGAAATCGAAAAACTCTCGTTTGAGTTGGCTCTCGAGAAAGTCAATGCGGAGGGGGGAATAAACGGACGTCCGTTAAAACTTATCTTCGAAGACACCACAGGCAAACCCGATATCGGTCGATCAGCCGCTGAAAAGTTGATTACCCAGAACGAGGTTGTCATGCTCGGTGGAGGCTACAGCTCTTCGGTAACAGCGGCCATCGCCGGAGTCGCCATTAACAAGGGGTTCCCGTTTCTGGTGAACACAGGCTCGGCTGACATAATAACGGAGCCTACCGCCCACACTCCGAGCGGAAAAAAGATCGACCGACTGAAAAAATCGAACAAAAGCGATGACATTACAACAAAGATCGCCGAACTTACTAAAAAAGCGGAAAAAGAAGCGGAGTCGATCCTTTCACGATACGCCATATTCAGACTCAACCCGCCGGTAAGTGAATACGCCAACGGAATCGAAAGTTTCCTCGCCCAAGTCGTAAAACCTCAAACAGCGGTGATCCTTAATGAAAATTCGCTGTTCGGAACAAAAGGCGCCGCATCATTCCAGAAAACCTGCGCGAGACTTGGGGTGCGGGTTCTGTTAAAGGAGAGTTACGATCAGGGCGCCATCGACTTCAAACCGATATTAGCCAAGGTGAAAGACCTCGATCCTGATATTGTCTACATGTCTTCTTATGTGCTGGACGCCTCCTTATTGATGAAACAGTCGATGGAACTTGGCCTTAATCCTAAAATGTTCATCGGTGGCGGCGCAGGATTCACCCTGCCGGAGTTTTACACTGCGGCGGGTAAGGCCGCAGAGAAGGTAATCTCGGCTACATTATGGCACCAGTCGATCCCTTTCCCTGGCGCTATGGAGTATTACGACGATTTTGCAAAAAGATATAACAGGGAGACCGAATACCACGGAGCGGAAGCCTACGCCGCAACATTCGTCATCGCCGATGCGCTCCGGCGCGCAAAATCGTTTTCACCCGAAGAGATCAGAGACGCGCTGTTGAAAACCGACATGGAGACTATCTTCGGACCGGTAAAATTTATCTCGTACGGCGCCAAGGTCCACCAGAACAGACTGCCGACATACGTCGTCCAGTGGATCGACGGAAAGCTCACGATGATCTGGCCTGAAAACCTCGCTAAACAGAAATACGTCTACCCGGTTAACTGGCCGGAAGAGCGAAAATAAATGGAGCTTCTCCTCCAGACTCTGGTATCGGGCCTTCTGAAAGGGGGGGTCTACGCCCTCATAGGAATGGGCATGACCCTCATTATGGGTGTGATGGGGGTAATCAATCTGGCTCACGGGCAGATCATGATGGTCGCCATGTATATCACCTACTCGCTTTTCGCAATCTTCGGTATCGACCCGTATCTGTCGATGGCCATAGGCGCACCCACCATATTTGTTTTGGGCGCCGCCATCCAGCGCTACCTGCTAAACCCGCTCATGAGGATCGAGACCATCCTCCCGGAGAACCAGGTGCTGATGACAGTCGGTATCGGCATGGTGCTGACAGAATCGATGCGTATCATTTTCACATCAGACTACAAATCGGTTCAGGTCTCATACTCCAACGCGGTTTTCTTCCTTGGCGGGGTGTCATTTTCCATGCCGCTCGTAATCGATTTTTTCCTTGCTGTGGCAATGACATGCGCGCTCTTCTGGTTTCTGATAAGGACCGACATGGGCAGATCGATCCGCGCCACCGCCCAGGATAAAGAGGCGGCGACTCTCATGGGAATCGATACGGAACGGATAACCTGGATAACATTTGGAATCGGCTCCGCCATAGTCGCCATGGCCGGGGCGATGTTGTTGCCGATTTTCTATCTATACCCCGATATCGGTGGCCCCTTCACCCGAAAGGCGTTTGTGATCTGCATTCTGGGAGGGTTAGGATCGACCGTTGGCGCCATCTTCGGCGGCATTACCCTCGGATTGGCGGAGGCTTTCGGAGCGACTTATATCGCCATGGAATTCGAGGATATGATCGGACTCGTAATATTTATCATCGTCCTGCTTTTCCTTCCGGGTGGATTTAAACGGCTGACGGGTGTATGAAAAAACATACATTCGGAATCGTTATTGCCGGTATTCTGGCGGTTGCACCCCTTCTCATCGATAACGATTATTACCTGCACTTGATGATTCTGGCGCTGATGTGGGTTGTTATCGGCTCCGCGTGGAACCTTCTGGCAGGTTATACGGGGCAGGTATCTTTTGGTGACGCCGCCTTCTTCGGAACAGGCGCTTATACCGCCGGACTTCTCCACGATCATCTCGGCTGGTCCCCCTGGTGGGGATTGCTGTTCGGTCCGATCACGGCGATTATGGTGGCGGTCCCGTTCGGCTGGATCTGTTTTCGTCTGCGTGGAGCTTATTTCGCTCTGGCGACGTTGGCTCTAAACGAGGTGATGCGGCACACCGCCACTATCATGGATGGTTTCACATCGGGCATGGCCGGTGTGATGATTCTGCAATCGTTTACGTCAAAGATTCCTTACTACTACATCGCTCTTGCGTTAGCGATCCTTTCTGTAGTCTGTGTCATGGCGGTTATGGGGCATCGTTCCGGCTACTATTTTTTATCGATCAGAGAGGATCAGGACGCCGCTGAAAGTCTCGGCATCGACACGCATTTCTACAAAATGATCTCCCTTGCCATAGCGGCCGGACTCACCGGAGTGGCGGGCGCGTTGTATATGAACTACATGGGCTTTATCGACCCGGAAGTCGTCTTCTCGTTGCACGACATTTCTATCATGGCGATCCTTGTGGGCATTGTTGGTGGAGTCGGAACGATCTACGGCCCGGCTATCGGCGCATTTGTCATGGTGCTGGCTCAGGAACTTTTCAGAACGGGCGGGTTCGGAGTTATTACAAGTCTGGCGGAATCGACAGGAAACGCATCGATGATAACCATCGCCAACAACATGACTCAGGCTCACACTCTCGGTTTCGGAATTCTGGTGGTTCTCGTAATCCGGTTCATGCCAAACGGTATCGCTGGCGATTGGGAGATGCTGGTGAAAGCTGTGACAAAAAAAAGATGAGTTTTTTTGAAATTAAAAAAATCTCGAAACGTTTCGGCGGAGTGAAAGCCGTTACCGATGTCAGTTTTACCGTTCAGGAAGGGGAGATTTTCGGGTTGATCGGGCCGAACGGATCAGGGAAAACGACCCTGTTCAACCTGATATCAGGCTTCTACAAACCGAACGCAGGTTCGATCCATTTTCAGGGAAACCGGATAGATGGCAAAGAACCTCACCAGATAAACAGGCTCGGAGTAGCGCGAACTTTTCAAGTGGTCAAACCGCTCAAACGAATGACTGTCCTTGACAACGTTATGGTGGGGGCGTTTGCTACAGCCACAGGACCGAAAGAAGCCAAGGCCATAGCCTGCGAAACTCTCGATTTTTGCAGGCTGGATCACAGAAGAAAAAATCTTGCCGGAGAGCTTACCATTGGTGATCGGAAAAGGCTTGAGATAACCCGTGCGCTTGCGACCAAACCCGCCCTGATACTGCTCGACGAAACCTTCGCCGGACTAAACCACGCCGAGCAGGACGATTCGATAAAATTAATTGGCAGGATAAGAGACTCCGGGGTAACTATCATTATCGTGGAACATATCATGAAAGTGATAATGAACATCTCCGACAAGGTGCACGCCATAAACTTTGGCGAAACGATGGCGGAGGGAACACCGTCCAAAGTTGTGTCTCACCCGGAGGTTGTAAGAGCATACCTTGGAGAGCCGTATGACCACCATGCTTGAAGTTTGCGACTTATGTGTCCGGTACGATGGCGCAAACGCTTTGCGGGATGTCTCCTTCGATGTCATGGCAGGTGAGATCGTGGTTCTGCTCGGCTCCAACGGCGCCGGGAAATCGACAGTAATAAAAACCATTTCAGGTCTTGTCAAGCCTGAGTCGGGAACCATCACCTATGACGGAGTGCGACTCGATCTTCTTCCGGCCAGCAAGGTTTTCAGCCACCATCTCGCCCACGTCCCGGAAGGTCGAAAACTGTTCCACGAAATGAGTGTGGAGGAAAACCTGATTTTAGGCTCCCTGAAACCTGACGCAAAAGAGAAAAGAGAAGAGACGTTAAAACGGGTCTACGATCTTTTCCCACAGCTTAAGAACCTGTCGGGTCAGGCGGCGGGTAACCTGTCGGGTGGCGAACAGCAGATGGTGGCAGTGGGGAGAGGGTTGATGGGACTGCCGAAGATGATAATGCTAGACGAACCGTCGCTCGGTCTGTCACCAAAACTGGCTCTCGACATCTTCAGGATCGTGAAAACAATAAACGGTGAAGGGGTAACGGTTCTGCTTGTTGAGCAAAATGTAAAAAGCTCCCTTGCAATCTGCCATCGAGGTTACGTCCTTGAAAACGGACGAATAATAATGAGCGGAACAGGATCAGAACTCGCGCAAGACGAACGAGTAAAAGAAGCCTATTTAGGGATATAGCGTCACTCTTTATTCGTCATAACAAACCCGGAGGCAGGTGGCAAAGCCACCCCCCGACGCGAACGAAAACAGACCATCGAATCCTAGCGAAGCGAAACTGGCTGTGGCCCTGCCACTATTGAGTTATCTGATTCTAGCCTACCGACTTTTGTGAATCCTAGCGAAGCGAAACTGGCTGTGGCCCTGCCACTATTCGGCTAGTTCCGGGTGGTGTTGTACTTTGATGATATATATATTGCGCAGGTAGACAAATAGTCCCGCCGCCTGCCCTACTATGAAAACGGGATCGGATCGGTGGATGGCATACAACAACAGCAAGGCGCCACCCGAAACACTCAGATACCAGAAAGCCATCGGAACTACAGATTTTTTGGCGCGTTCGGTAGCAATCCACTGAACGAGGAATCGGGCCGAGAACATCGCCTGGGCGCAAAACCCGATCACCAGCCACATTGTCGTATTACTCATCATCAATCCTTTTCCACCTTTACAAGGGTAAACCGCTCATCTTCCTTACCTGCCGAGGAGGGGACGAAATCGGTATCGTTCAATACTACAAGGCCATCGGTTTTCAACACCAGCTCCGAAAGAAACCTTGATTCGGTAATCACATAATACTCACTATGAATGTTATCCAGGTCCGATTCGTTCCATATTACAGGAGCTGTCCTGCTTAGATAATAGCTGACCTGAAAGTTTTCGATCCTGTACATGAACACCCCGGAATCGAGGGGAATCAACTCTCCGGCTTTCACGATAAAATCCTTGTGGGAGTTGCGTGTATTAAGTTCCGGCAAGACAAACGAGTGGAGAAATATGAACAGGATAAAAAGCGTTGCAATAACAGATATCCATAATCCCTCCCACATATTTCGTTTAAAACAAACCAGCGTGAACAGAGATAAGACCAGCGTTACAAGTATGAGCATGGCTGTAAGCGCAGGGTAGACAGCCGGTACTTCGTTCGTGAAATGTGGCGCGATGGGGACGGCGCAAAATATAAGTAATACCAGAAACGTGATCGCAATTCCTATCCGGCCTGTTACCCTTCGCGAAAGAGTATCGACCGATCCCGACATTTCATGAAGATACCGACCGCACAAAAGCGCCATTGCCGGATAGAGGGGCAGTATATAGTGATGGTTCTTCGCGCCGATTAACGAAGCTAAAATAAACCCGGCGGTAAACCATGAAAGAACTATATCGCTTGCGGCGCTCTCACGTTTGAAAGCGCCGATAAGCGCGAGAGGCAATATCAGTATCCACGGCGCAAAGTTGCCAAGACTTCCGAGATAATAAAATATTCCACGCGACTGTCCCCTGGAATCGACTGCCCGCTGTAACGCCTCTTCCATGAAGATCGGGCCAGCCTCAGAGAAGAGAAACACATAAACGAACCAAGGCGCTGTTATGACCAGAAAACCTGCTACCCCCAGTGGCGGAAAAATTCTATTTACCCTGTACACACCGAAGTTAAACGGTACCAGAACAAGGATAGCTACCAGCGGAAAGAGCAGAGCGAACGGTCCCTTGACCATAAAGGCCAAAGCGGTTGCAAGCCAGAATAAATAACCCCATACATTTTTCTCGTATTCGTTCATATGTCGAATCAGGAAATAGAACGAGAGGGTAATAAAAAAGGTGAACGTCATATCCAGTTCGACGAAGCGCATAAAAAAAACGAACAGGTATGATGTTGCCAGAACGCCAGCGGAATATAGCCCCGTTTCAAAGTTGTAGAGGTATGCGCCGATCACTATTACCAGCAGAATCGTCGCAAACCCGAATAGAGCCGATACGATCCGTGCAGTACCCTCCGTGGCCTCGCCGTTAACGGCGAATGATGCGGCAAGCGACCAGTAGTAGAGCGGAGGTTTGGTGAGGATCACATTCCCGTTTACTTCGGGAACCATAAAATCACCGGTATCGATCATGTTGCGTGCTATTTCAGCTCTTCTCGACTCCGCATGAGAGGCCCAGTAGCTCTTTTCGCCCAACCGGAAGAAACCGAGTATCGCCACCGCCAGCAATAACAACACGGTCGTGGTTCTGGTCAGGTCGGATGTCATCTACGATCCATCCAGGCTATTCAAGCTGGGCCAATACCCTTTGACGGCGTAAGGGAGTCTTCTACCCTGCACCAACAGGTGGACGACATGCAGTGTCAGCGCGAGTATGGTAGTCAAGATCAGCCCCACAAATGATATTACCGCTGTTTGCGCAGGCAGTGACAACAGATAGAACATGGCGCCGATTCCGAAGAGGAGAAAAACGGTTTTAACCAGACTTGTCCGTTTGTTTTTGTAGAGGTAATAATAGAACATATCGGCAAGCCCCTGCTTGAGCCTGCCAAAGTTTGTATATTTTGTTTCGCCGGAGGGGCGTAGATATACCGGGCCTTGCACACAATCCATTTTCAGACCTTCAACCTCCATGAAACCGATGAAGTATCTGTGAAACCCGGACCCGAAGTTGCGGCCCTTAAAAACATTGCGCCGGAAGAGTATATATGTGCTACCGACATCAGCGGCTTTATCCCCGGTCACCGCCCTGCGGAACCTGTTGGCAAGATCAGAGGCGATCCTCCTCTTCCACGGCACGTCCTGATAGATTTTTTTGAAATATACAGCGTCGAGAGATTCACTCTCCATCTTATCTATCATAACAGGGATGAATTTCGGGTCCTTCTCAAGGTCGCTATCCATCGTCACAATCCGCTCCCCCTTCGCGTAATCAAACCCCGCCTGCATCCCTACAGTCTGCCCGGAGTTTTCAGCAAGCGATATTATGGCGAGATTACGATGCTCCTCCCGTAATGCCTGGAGCTTTTCGAGGGTGCCGTCAGTGGAGCCGTCATCGACGATAATAATCTCGTAAGCCTCCGTCACCCCGGACATCGCCCCGGTGATCTTTTCGATCAGGGGCGCCACATTCCCCTCCTCGTTATAAGCCGGAGCTATAACCGAATAATCCATACCTGAAAAAATCCTGCCAGCAATTATGAACAACCATCTTTTATATCACGAACAGGGCTTACAGGCGTATCTGTTATATAATGTCCGCTGATCCTACGAACCACACCTTGGAGGCGAAACAATGGGCGACTGGTATTATGCTGAAGGAAAAGAACAAAAAGGACCCCTGCCGGAGAACGAGATCAGAAAACTGATCGACGCGGGGAGACTGAGTGATAACAGCCTGATGTTCGGGCCTGGCATGATGAACTGGATAAAACTGAAACATCTGCCGCAGTTTAAAAAACGATCCCTCGACGATTTTGCCGCCCCCGCCTTCCCCCCCGGTAGCATGACAGCCCACGAGATCGATTACGAGATCGTAGGCGAGGAGATGCAGTATGTGGAGGTGGAGCTTGATCCGGGTGAAAGCGCCATAGCCGAAGCCGGGTCGATGATGTATATGACCGACACCATAAAGATGAAGACCATATTTGGTGACGGGTCGAGCCAGGACCAGAAGGGTGGATTCATGGACAAACTGCTCGGAGCCGGAAAGCGGCTTATAACGGGCGAATCCCTCTTCACCACAGTCTTCACCCATGAAGGGCGATCCGGCAAGGCGCACGTTGCATTCGCGTCCCCCTATCCCGGAACCATAATCCCGGTCGATCTCTCTTCTGTAGGCGGAACCCTGATCTGCCAGAAAGACGCTTTTCTCGCCGCCGCCAAAGGGGTCTCCATCGGTATCCATTTTCAGAAAAAAATCGGCGCCGCCCTGTTTGGTGGTGAAGGTTTTATCATGCAAAAACTCGAAGGTGACGGCATGACTTTTATCCACGCCGGGGGTGTGGTTGTTAAAAAGGAACTCAAACATGGCGAAGTGCTGAGGGTCGATACCGGGTGTCTGGTCGCTCTCATGCCTTCGGTCCATTACGACATAGAGATGATGGGAGATGTCAAATCGGCCTTCTTCGGTGGTGAAGGTTTTTTCTTCGCCACACTACGCGGACCGGGGCCGGTCTGGCTACAGTCCCTCCCCTTTTCACGGCTTGCAGGCAGAATACATGCGGCGGCCCCCCAAACTGGCGGCATAGGCTCCTCGAAAGGAGAAGGGTCGCTTCTTGGAGGTGTCATCGGCGACATCATGATGGGCGATTAATCGAGTATGACCGCTCCCCTTGTAGTGGGCATTTCAGGAGCGTCCGGCGTCATATATGGCTGTCGGACGCTATCGGCCCTCAAGCGACTCGGTATAAGAACCCGGCTGGTCCTCTCCCCGGCCGCCGAACAGAATATCGGAATAGAGACCGACAAAACCGTTGATGAGGTGAAAGGGCTGGCCGATGTTGTGGATAGTTACGACGACCTGACAGCCCCGGTGTCGAGTGGATCTTATAAAACCTGCGGCATGGTGGTAGTTCCGTGCAGTATGCGTACTCTCTCCGATATAGCCTGCTCAAGAGCCGACAACCTGCTTGTGAGGGCCGCTGATGTGACTTTAAAGGAGAGGCGCAGATTGGTTTTGGTCCCCCGTGAAACCCCCCTGCATAAGGGGCATCTTGAATTGATGCTCAAAACTGTCGATATCGGAGCGGTAATTCTTCCGCCCATGCCCGCCTTTTATCATAATCCAAAAAGTATCAACGACATCGTGGATCAGACGGTCGGAAAAGTTCTCGACATGCTCGACATAGATCACGACCTCTACAAAAGATGGGCGCAGTAGTAGCCGGGGAAGTTTTTCAACAGCTAACCACAAACGCCAAACCCCTGCGCAATATTGTTGCCGTAGCGGACAGGTTTTCGGGTGACGTTTGGCTTGTCGGCGGGGTTTTGCGAGATTTTTTTCTGGGTATAACAACCTGCGCCGACTTCGATATTGTTACGCAAGACGACCCTGAGACTCTGGCGACAGCTTTAGGGGCAGAGCTTTCCCTGTCGATGTTTCCCCTCGATAGTGAGCGGAGAATTTTCCGACTGACCGGAAAGAAGATCGTTATCGACGTTGCGCTGATGCGAGGAACCGATATAAATCACGATCTTTCCTTGCGTGACTTTACCGTAAACGCTATCGCCCTCCGCATGACCCGGGGTAAAGTGGTTATCGCCGATCCATACGGAGGAATCGCCGACACTAAAAAAGGTGTTCTGCGACCTGTGAGTACGACATCGCTTATCGACGATCCCGTGCGGGTTCTCAGAGCCTTCCGATTCATGAGGACTCACGCTCTTTCTCTCAGCGGCGAAACACGCCGTTCGATCCAGATCGCCGCTGTAAAGCTTTATGACGCGCCGGGAGAGCGTTTACAAAGGGAATTACTCCATATCGTAAACTCCACCGACTCGCATCACGCAGTAAATAAAATGGCGCGGGAGAAAGTTTTGGACGCTCTGTTCCCGGAACTTTCCGAAACGAGGGGTGTCACGCAGAACAAGTGGCATCATCTTGATGTCTTCGATCACACACTGGAGGCATATCGGTGTCTGGAAAAGATCATCGAAGAGCCTCCGCAATTTCTGGAACCGTGGCGAGAGATGATAATAAAATCCCTCGCCGTAGAGACGGAAGGGGGTGTGACCAGAAAAACAGCCGTCAAACTTGCCGCTCTCTTCCACGACACAGGAAAACCGGCTACCAGAAAAATCAGGAAAGGCGCCGTGACATTCTATTGCCATGATCAGGAGAGCGAACGGATCACCGGAAAAATCCTCAGCCGCCTGAAATTTTCCAACCGGACAAAAAATGGTGTTACAAAGCTGGTTCTGCATCATCTGCGCCCGTTAAACGCTATTTCGGGCGATAAAGGTTTGAGCAGACGGGCCATGTTCCGTTTCGCCAGAGATTTGGATGAATGGACCATACCCGCCCTGCTTCACGCCTTGGCCGACGGCGCCGCCACAGCGGGAAGTTTTGTCACAAAAGAGAGACGGGCCGATGAGAGGAGAGCTGTGCGACAAATTATGGAATATCTGGCGGAAACCAGTAGAGCAAAAGAACCGTTAATCACCGGTCAGGATCTTATGGATAATTTTTCCATCGCAGAAGGTCCGGCCATCGGACAACTGCTTGCCACTCTTGATGAAGAGATCTCGGTAAACGGTGTAACCGACAAAAAGAACGCCCTGGCCTTGGCGGAAAAGCTACTTGAAAACAGGTAATCGCCGGGAACCTTATGGATTATCAGATGCAATTGACTCTACAGGCGCGACAGTGAGGGCCGACACATTATCGACAATACCCTCTTCGGCGAAATACTTTAACCTGCCGAAAGCTTCCGTACGCCGATAAAAGATAGCTCCCTCGCGCCACTCCCCCGCGCTGTCGATACAACCCTTGCAACTTGAATCCATTGTTTTGCTGATCGACTGAAACAGCTCTACACTACGGATCAGCCCCGCGCAATGTCTGTTAAAACTTGTTTTCATTCCGATCATATAACCTTTAGCTACAAGAAGCCTTGATGTTTCCGGATCGACCCTGATACTGAAAATATGAGCGCTTGCCCCCTTATGGGCGCGTATACATTCGGAGTCGAAATACATCCGCAGTGTTTGGGAACTTTTCTGCTGGATGAAGTCGAAAAGACCTGGATTCAGGGCGAGAAGACCGTAGCGATTCGATTGGGCGATCTGCGCATAACGGGTCAGGGTGGTTCCCCGCTCCATCCGATATAAGTAGTAACTTTTCCGGAACTGAATTCTCCAGTTCTTCGTCAGCCTCACCAACCCGTTATCTATGTCGGCCCACAGCTCCTTCCCGATAGCGTAAGCGGCTATTATCGATACTACCGACTCCACACTGAAAAGCTCTGACGGCTTAAAAATATAGAAAATAACGGCAAGAGCAAAACCGAGCCCCAACCCGAAGAGGTTGTCGCCAATACTACCGATTTTTGTATAAATCGATTTCATGTGGGTGGAGATATCGTGACTGTAATCTTCGTACGGAAAGAAGATGAAATTTTTTGATGTCACGTTTCTGCTGTATGGAGAAAAGACCAGATGCAGTTCCACCGAATCGTATTGCGTCAGCCGGTCAATATTCTGCAATTCGATATCGAAGAAGATGGTGGGGTCGGAGCTTTCACGAAAATGGATTATATCGTCGCACGGTAGATCGTCAAGGTTATTCATAAAGATCTTTCACATGCCCATGGTAAACCGAACCGTAATACCGTCCTGGCCCGGATCGACATGGAGGGTTAAGTCATCATACTCCCTACCCAGAAGCGTGTCGTGGATAAATAGCGCAAGAAAATTGCCGAGCGCCGCGCCCGCAAGAACATCGGACGGGTAATGCGCTCTCCCCTCCACCCTCGCCCAGGCGACACCCATCGCAATAGCGGTGAAACCGTAATCAAGCGCCCTTCGTGACCCCTCACCCATCTTTATACTCTCAAGGTTTCTTGAACCCAACGCCGCATATGAAAAGGCGCGTGAACTGTGAGCTGACGGAAAGCTGTTATTATCGGAGCCGTCCGGTCTTCGCCTGCCGCTTATCCCCTTGATAATACCAGTGGTATCAGATGTAATGCCGACAGCGAGCGCCTCGACCCCGAATCCCTTGAGCCTGCCGGTCATTGCACTCATTTTGTCGTCACTCACAGGTGTCATAAGAGCGGTTACAATCATGCCAACGCCAGCCGTATCCTGGAGGAGGTCGCTTGCCTCGATAGCCGACAAGGGAGAACCGAAAACAGGTGTATTATTAAATGCCCACTGCGACACTTGGCGATCCATGTCCAGGACTCTGAAGATTGTGGCTCCGATAAGAGGCGCCCAGGTATCCGGATCTTTCATTGCCGTTGAAAATGCTGATTCGGTCTTTGTATAACCGGGAAAAACCGACACTCGACTCCCCCACTCTTTTCCGCTATCGACTGTAGCGCAACCGCCGCAAAAAAGTGTGACAACAATCAGTAGTGGTGGAATAATCGAGTTGTAAAGCATGAGCGAAAAGCTCCAGGGGCGGCAGGGTGTTACTCCTGTGTCAACTCTCCCTGAATCCCCTTCTGATGTATAATCGAGTCGAACTTCCGTAACAGCGATTTGGTCCGGGCGGCGAATTCCTTTTCGTCCGATTCCATCTGCCCTTTAAGCGCAAAGAGTTCGTGGGTGATCTGCAAGAGCGCCAGAGTCGATATCCGGGCCGGATCGAAGGTTCCTGTCTTATGGCTGATATCTTTCATGCGCTCGTCAATGAAGCGGGCGTACTCCCGGGTGGTTTCAGGATCCTCCGATGTTTTTATGGTGAATTCCTTACCGTAAACCTCAATCTTCACATTCCAGCTTTCACTCACCGGCTTCCACCTCCCCGGTTATAACCTCGTCCAGGCGCGCTATAATCGATTCAATCTTCTTGCGCAACAGCTCCTTTTGCATCATAAGGTGGTCGTATTTTTCAATGAGAACCAGATGTTTCTCCCTGAGCCTGGTATGTTCCGGGTTCGATTTTGCTCGCTCCACCGAAAGTTCGAGAGTATGGATATGCTCCTTGAGAGACCGGTTCTCCTCCCTCAGGTCGCTCAACCGGTCCAAAACCTGGTCAAGTTTGCCTTCTACTTTCGTAAACAGGTTAAAATCCATGCCCCGGCGATCTAAAAGACGATTTATATTGTGCGGGTTCACTCGGGTTGGCAGAATGGATCGACTTCAAGTTATTTATTGCGCACACACGTTATCCATTTGAAAACCCGGTTCGTGAGATGATAACACTTCTGATAGAGGCATAACAAGAAATCGTTATCCGATTCTGCGACACAGTGGCGGATACGAATGTAAAAATGGCCGGGAGCAGGTATCTACCCGACTCCCGGCCAATTCTTTACTGATGGTTCTGACAGCCGGTCTGGTGGAACCGGTTGACTATGAGCATTCGGCTAATTAATTGCCGTCGTCATCGTCATCGTCGCCATCGTCATCGTCGCCATCGTCGTCATCGTCATCATCGTCATCATCGTCATCGTCGTCATCGTCGTCATCGTCGTCATCATCGTCATCGTCGTCATCATCGTCATCATCATCGTCATCGTCGTCATCGTCGTCATCGTCGTCATCATCGTCATCACCGCCACCGCCACAAGATGCGGAGTAGTCGGTCTCGATGCGCGTGACACCACTTCGTTGAACAACAACCTGGTAACTATCAGGATCGGTAGACACCTGACTGTCGATAGTGGTAACGATCGGCATGTCGCCCTTATCGGTATTACCATTAACGGAGTTGACACTACCGTCGGGTCCGAAGATTATAGAAGTGATGGCCGTACCGTTACAGTCGGCGCTGGAATCGAGGAAAGCGTTATCGAACTTCTCAGGAATGTTGATATCGCTGGCAAGATCGTCACCTGCGTCTACTACGCCATTATTGTTGTTGTCGAGATATACCTTGAGCGAAGAGTTGGTGATACTGCCTGCGTCTTCAATGCTGACGATTACCTGGACATTACTCTTGATAGACTTTGCCCTGGCGCCCTGAACCTGCCCGGCAACCTCGTTGGAGCCGCCCTGCAACTTCCATTTAGGCATCATGTCGGTGATAGCGTATGCGCCGAGTCCGAGCAATACGGCGGCGACAGCCACTGTCACCACCAATTCGATTATACTGAAACCATCTCTCCGTTTCAGAGGACTCACAGGCATAGCCTTTTCTCCCAATGATTTGGCGCTTTTATTAAAATCGTACATAATTCCTCCAATTGACTGTTTAAACCCCAGGAAAATATCCATAATATGCCCCCACAGTGGATATAGCTATATTTTCAACTACTTACAAAATTTTGTCCATATACATGCGCCTCCATTAAAATTATTCTTTCTGTTATAAACTGACTCGCTGGAAGTCAGCGGCGGTAAAGTCTATATCGTGCAGATCCGAACCGCCAGATGCGGAACCTTCGTTGGCGAACTCCTGGGATACGCCCGGCAGGATCGCTCCGGAACTATCGACACTCCCTTGAAGAACCATCTCTTGTATCGACTCTGAAACCGGGTCAGTTGATCCTGCGGCGAACGCCTGGGTAACCGACCGCAGGACAATATATCCATCACAATCGACAATCGGATCGGTGTTGTTATTGGCGCAATTGATGTCGTATTCGTCGTAGGTGGAATCCTTGTAACTCTCGTCGTTGTCCCACAACGTCACGGTGTATATAATCGTCAGGTTTCCAAACGTGTTTGATCTGGATATTATCTGCACACCACCATTGGTCCAGGCGCCGGTAAGGTACGACTCCCCCGCGTCACAATCCTGGCAGAAGAATTCGGTCGCAGCGCTGGGAAAAGCGGTACCGTCAAGAGCGTAGCTCCAGGTCGGATTGTTCCCCAGGGCGATATTGTCGCTGTTATAATCGTCGAACTCGTTGGCAAGCATAACCATACCGTGATTAAGCCCCGACTCCGCATAGAAGAAGGTACTCATGTTGGCCCTGGTGTTTGAGGCGACGTGCTGTTCCAGGCCGGCCATTCTTGTTCCGTAGAGACCCATGACCGTAACCATGGCCAACACCAGCAGGGCGGCTATAAGGACAACACCATTCCCGCTGTTTCGTTTACCGTTAATCGTTCGGGGAGCCATATACTTTTTCATGGTCGTAGCCTTCATTAAACCCGCCTAGTTACCCATGTTTCGCAAGCGTACCGTTCTGCTTGCGACCCGTCTCAGGTATTTATCGGAAGTTCCGGTGGAGTCAATATCGCTATTCTCCAGTGGGGGAACCAGTTTTACCGCCTTATTAGGGTCGATGTTGTCGGATCGGAAAAGCATGGAGATACGAGCGGTGCGGACGTTTTCACCTGTGGTAACCTCGTCTCCCCAAAGATCAACAGTCCCGTTAGCGTCGCTGTCTTCTCCGATCACCACCTGAAAATCCTCCACGTTGTTCGCTATAACCTCGGTGTTACCGCCGAAGTTGTAACGCATAAGCTGGGGATTTGGTTTCGTGGGGTCAGGATTGTCAGGATCGTCGTTTCGCACGTAGTAGTATATATCCTCACCGATAACCACGTTGGCCCATCCTGTATTCGGATTGATCTCATGGCCTGTTACGTCCGCACAGTCGTGGGGAGAGTTTCTGACCTCGTCATCGGAGCCACGGTTATAATTAATCTTCGCATTGGCGCCACCACCTGTAAAGTTGCCACCGGTTATGTTCTGTGTGCACATCTTGTTCGGCCCCGCCCCCTGGATAAGGATGACGTACTGTGACAGACAGTCGTTGAGGTCCTGGGAGGAGCCTGACGGGTCATAACACTCCATGCAACCTATCAGAGAGCTTGCGGGCACCTGTGTATTGGCGGCGGTTTCACTAAAAGAGATTCGAATTTCTTCAGGGCAGGAGGATGTAAAAAGCTCCAGAATATCGGTACCGGTTTTCCAGTCAACGTTGGTGCGTATGTTATCAGGATCGGCTCCAAGGTTGTCTACCTGAAAGAGGGGGTCTACGCCACCGGGGAAATTGGCGCCCCGTAACGCTCGGCCCATATAATCGATTCCGATTCTGCTGTTCTCCTCAAGGATTCGCAGTTCGTTCGTAAGGGTATAAGCGATTCGGTTGCTACGGAACATCGACACGGCCCCTCCCATGACAATCACGGCGATTACCATCGCCACCAGCATCTCGATCAGGGTAAAACCTGAGTTTGACGTCAGCCGGTCGGGATTATGTCTATAGCCTGACATTCGTACTGTTCTCCATTATGGTCCCACGTTACAGACACACTAACCGTATCGACCCCTGTAACGGGGAAGTCGCTGTCAAACGACACAGAAAGGGCGCCAAAATCAAACTGCATATTTTCCATTGATTCGCAGAGCATCGCCGCATCGGAGGTACCCGACGGGCACCCGGCTGTCGGGGACACCACGAAGTCTGTTCCGTAATCTCCACCAGTGTATCCCGCGATATCGCTGGCGCTTGCGTGGATTCGATCCAAAGCCGCGAAGGAGAGATGGGTGCAGGTGTCTACGTTTCTTGTAAGGATAGTGGCTTTCAAAGCTGTGGTCTGCATAGCGGTCGCGCCAAGAACTCCCACGGCGATCACAAGCATAGCGACCATGATTTCTATCAACGTAAAACCGGACCGGCCCGTCCCAGCATGGTCACCAGACAAAACGGTTTCTACTTGCGTCTGCTCTTCTTTCCGTTTCGAATCGATCAGCATTAACATTCCATTTCGTCCTTAAAAGTTTGGGGCCTTTAGGCGCCCTGCCAGCTTACGGCCTTTCGGCTTCCCGATTAAGGTCCTTTTCGCAACCCGTATTTCGTAATTAATCATACATTAGATTTTACATAAAATCAAGCGCCGCAATCGGCTAACAGACTACTACAGCACGACAAATGTCCGGTTTATATATATCCCGAACAGCTATATATCCACACCCACTAACAGCGAAGGATTCGGCGGAAATTAGCATAAAACCACACCAGAGAAGAACCCCGCATCCAAAAACAGCCGACAGAGGCGCAAACACCGCCATCACATACTATAAGCTTTACTTTCAGACCCTTACAGCTGTCACACTCAGCGCCATACGTATCACTTTATGACACTTTCCCGGAAATTACAGTTGCGTTCCCCCAGATCAACTGACAAGACCATGGCCAAAAACCCTTCCCTTGATATACATTTGTCCGTTTGTAAAACGATCTTTTGTCCGGTTTTATATTGCCCAGATGTCCGTAATATGTATATACATATGTCCATGTTACACATATATTTTTTTTTGATATTTTATGATATATTAACGTCAGGTTAAACATATATATAAATAGAGGATATTTTGCGTTTTGAGGTATAATGCCGGGTCGAATTATGACTTTATTATAAACGCCGGGACGCTACAAGGACAGTTGTCCAGAATACCCTGTTTATTCGCTTTTATTACGATTCTTGCTGGTAAATTTGCAATATGATAGCTAATTTGAGAATGCCCCTCCTCGCGCTCGTCACAATCGAGGTTCTTTTATGTATAGCCCATTTGATGTGGCCCGAATACCAGTGGGGCCAGGGGAGGAAATCGTATTTTAACTTCAACAACCGACTGACCCCCGCCACATGGCTCGTAACAGCTCAATTAATCGCCACGTCACTCTTTTTCCTGGCCGTATCCCATAAAGAAACCCTCAGAAAACCTTTCTGGGTAATGGCCGCCATAGTGGCCCTGGCTATGTCCGCTCTGGCTTTCACAAGGTTTCACCACGTTATCAACGGAATCGGGTCCGATGACCTTGGCGAATACCAGTATCTTTTAATGGCGGGATTTTCGGTCTCGTTCCTCCTCTATTTCGGGGAAAGCTACCTCCATGCGCTGGGGGATAACAAAGACGCAAAGGCTTACGCCGTAATATGGCTCACCTTATGGGTGATCTACCTGCTGATCCCGGAGAGCGACAATTTGTATCTGGCCTTGATTTCAGGCGTTACGCGACTGTTCGGAGCCACGGCGTTTCTCTATTCAGCCGGATTGTTTCTGTTCGGATACAGCCGTGACAGCGGAAGGGGTCCGCAACAAAAGCCCGCTCCATTTCACGCCTGGAACCTCTACGCGGGTGTTTTCGGAACAACCTTTACCATCATATTTCTGCAGATAATACTCTTTCAGCTTCTGACCATATTCAACAACTACAACAGCGCCAACTCGGTTATTTCCACGGCTCTGCTCGGTATATCGATCGGTGGATTGCTCGCATACCATACCGATAACGACAGAAGGCGTAGCGCCCTTGCGTTGTGGGGTCTGCTGTTGCCCTTTGCGATACTCCTCTCCTTTGGAGCCGCGGTGGCTCTTCACAAATCGACCATTCTGGCGCCCCTACTGCTGACCGTCCCGTTTATCGCCTGCGGTTACCTCATTACGGCGGCGCTCACTTTTTCCGATTCGTATCGTATCTATTTCTTCGACCTGCTGGGGGCCGCCCTCGGAGCGATCCTGCTCAATTCCGCGTTGGTAATGTTCCGGGAGGAGAGCGGGCTTCTTTTCCTCTCGGCCTTCACATTTATTACCGCCATATTCTTTATCCGGTTACATCCGGTAAAAAGTTTCCGGGCGCCACTGATCACCCTCGCCCTTCTCGGATCGGCCATTTTTATAACGGGTGGGTACCTGAACCTTGAGACAGACTGGCTGAACGTGGTCAGGGCAAAGGTGAGCAAACAACATAAAAAAGCGGAGACGCTCTTCTCTCGCTCATCCTTCGTCGGCAGGTACGATATCGTCCGCAGACAACCAGACTCCTCCACCCTGAAAAGCTACGATAACGGCAGGACCATCGACACTATTCGCCCCAACCCGGTCGAGGATTTTGCGATCGACCCACGAATGCCGAACAATATGTACGACAATCCGGCCATCCTGATTATCGGGCTTTCGGGCGATGGCGTTACCAAAACAGGTAGATTTCTATCCAACGATGTTCATGGAGTGGAGATAAACCCGTCGGTCGTCGATCTTATGACAGGCGAGCTTGTACCGTACAATGGCGACAACTATAAAGATATAACGGTGGAGTTGCTCGACGGCAGAAGTTACCTGGAACGAAACGATAAAGCGTTTGACATGATAACCTTGCTAAACGCCCACTACGCCAAGGGAGGCGTACGTGGCAGATCCGCCGCCCCGGAGTACCTCAACACCCTTGAGGCGGCCCATATGTACCTCGACCACCTGACACCTCGCGGGACGCTCATCATAGAAGAGCCGGCCAACAATCCACTTCGCGAAGCGCACCCCTACAAGCAATTGGTGACTCTCAAAAAAGCCCTGGAAGATCGGGGCGCAAAAAACCCGGAACGACACTTCTTCGTCTTTCGCTGGATCACCAAGACCAATAACTATATCCAGATCCTGATGAAAAAGACCCCCTTCACAAAAGACGAAAATATTCTGCTCAAGAAGTGGTTAAAAGAGGTTGACGATATCCGTAAAATCGAAAAAGAGGAAGGGGTTTACAAAGGGCCGATTAAAAACTCCGTGACAACCATGCTGAGCGACCCTTATATTCCACTCGACACGAATTTTTCCAAAATCATCCGTGGTCAGATGGACCGGGAGTTCATGGTAAAAAGGAATGTCACCGTTATCACCGACGACAAACCTTTTCCATTCCGCATCGACCCTGCCAGCCAATCGATAAAAGATGGGTATGTAAAAACCCTTATCGTGGCGCTGTTGGTATTGCCGTTCTGCTTCGCGCCGCTGTTCGGCAGGGAAATCGACAGGATGCCCGCGCTCAGACATATGTTTATCGTGATGTTCACCGGAGCGGCTTACCTGTTGATCGAAGTCACCCTTATACAACATCTCGGCATATTTATCGGCTCACCTATAGTTACTTTCACTCTGGTCCTCGGAACCCTCTTTATATTTTCGGGGATCGGGTCGCTTTCGAGTGGAGCCATGAAGCAAAAGGGGCTATGGATATCTCTCCTGACCATAATAGTCCTGCTGGTGGTCTACATAAAACTCTCACCCATTGTTTTCGCCGCAACAGCGAGAAACCCTCTGCTCGTCAAGATGGGCATTGCCGTAATCCTTATCGCCCCGATAGCGTTTTTTATGGGCGTACCGTTTCCGTATACGCTCAGAACGGCGGCAAAGGATGGATTGCCCCCTACCCTGCTCTTCGCCATGAACGGAGCCCTTGGCGCATTGGCTGTCCCCCTTGCCATGAATACATCAACCGCCTGGGGTCTTACGGCCACGGCGATGATCGGTGTATCGCTCTACCTTTTAGTCGGTCTCCTTTTTCTGTCGGCCCGCGCGATGTTGTTTACCGCTGTGACCAACGTGGTAGCGGCGATGGCGTTATTGACCCTTCTCTACTCACCCTGGCTCACATGCGACGTGGAGGCTTACCCTAAAGCATTGGACAAACATGAAGTCTACGCCGTAAGTTACGGCTCCTCCGAGTATAAGGAGAGCAGGGCGATCAAGGGAGGGGCGCCATCAAAAAAAGTCTCATTCGACTGGTTCTACTGGGTGATAAAGAGCGACGATGGTGTTACGTTGGTCGATACAGGTTTTGGTGATCGTAACAAAGCCAGGAAAAAAGAATTTACAAGGTACGAACGACCGGTGGTTAAACTGCGCGAGCTTGGGATCGAACCTGATGATGTACGCGATATAATTGTCACCCACGGGCACTGGGACCATATCGGCTCACTGTCCGACTACCCCAACGCCAATATCCATATTCAGCAAAAAGAGTTTGACTCTATAAAAGAGAAAACAGATCGCCCTGGTGTCAAAGCGTTGCTGACAGCCGAAAACGAGGGAAGGTTAAAACTCAAGGATGGTTCAGCTGTTTTTGCGCCGGGGATAGATATAACGGCTGGTGGAGGACACACCATAGGCTCCCAATATGTGACAGTGAAGACTCTGGACGGTCCTGTAATTATCGGGGGAGACACAGCGTATCTTTATAAGAGCATCGACAGATACTTGCCTACCGGCGCAAACTACGATGAGAATGAAAATATTTCGGCGATCAGGGAGATGAACAAAAAAGCCGCTTCCCCATTTTTCATCCTTCCGGGACACGATAAAAGGGTACTGAAGAAATTCCCACAAGTAGCGCCTAAAATCGCTTATATAGGAATTCTTGCAAAGTGAACACAAAATCGTTAAACAACAGAGCCGACTTCTATATTCGGCTCCTCTTTATTGTAGCCATAATCCTCGGCCTGCTGGATCTCTTCTATTCGGACATGAAGTTGTCGGGCGTCTACTGGTTCAACCTCGATAAGGAGCGGAACATCCCCACCTGGTATTCCGGCGCTCTTTTCACACTCTTCGGCATGGCGTGTCTTCTCGCTTATTTTGTTGAAACCGGCCTTGACCGTAAGTACAGACCAGCGTTTCCGGCCTTGTGGCTCGGTGTGGGGCTTGTCGGGTTTCTGCTCTCGCTTGATGAGATCACCATCCTGCACGAAAATCTTTTCTGGGCGGAGATAAGAAACACCTCTGAAAAAATGGGAGGGCCATGGATATATATCACGCAGTGGCAACTGGTTTTCGCCCCCGTAATTATTCTTCTGGTCTCGGCCATGGCGCTCTTTTTCACCCAGAGATTCCTTACCAGTAAACGCTCCGCGCTCTGGGCCTTCGCGGGCCTCGGTTTCTGGGTTCTTGCCCTGCTCCTTGAAGGAGTGCGGGGGGCGGCGAAATTTTCCGATTATTCGGTCTACCGACTCGAAGTCCTGCTCGAAGAAGAGTTCGAGATGGCAGGCGCCATCTGCCTTCTCTCATCCATCATTTATTACGCCATCGATATCGGTTCCGGGACTGTGCGGTCGGTGGTTGTTAACGCAAGATTTTTCAGTTTAAGGGCGTTTGGAAACCTCGCCATACTCTCGGCGGTTTTCGCTCTATCAGGCGTTCTGTTCTTTACGCTTGCAAGCGGCCAGGCGGATAATTCGGCTCCGGTCCCAACTCTCTTTAAAAAAGCGCATAAAAAAGTTGCCGTAAAAAACCGGCAAGTATGGTTTAAAAATCTTGCAGGAACCGGCAATGCCGAGACTGAAGAGAAAAAACGGTACGCTCAAAGCTTAGCGGACGGACTTTACGAGAGTTGGGATACGATAGAAAATAACGGGGCGCCGAAAAGCGCTTCGTCCCGGCCCGCCATTATATTTATTTCGGCGGGGCGGTTTGGCAAACAGGCGAAAGTAACGTATGGGAGCGGTTTTGACCTCGAGACAGCGGGACTGACAGCGATAAAACAACTCAAGAAAATAACAGGTGACCATTGGTCTCCTGAATGGGTGAAAGTCGATATCGTCGATTTCGTTGAGAAACTCAATATAGTGGAGGGCGTTGTCCCCCCTGTTTTCCGGAACGGTAGTTTCGGTTTTGCGTTTAACCGGAAAACAGGAATTGCGTTCCTGCCGGATGAGATAACGAGTAGAGTCCTTCTCTCCCGAAAAGGCAATCTCAATACCGGAAGAATGACAAAACTATTAAAGGAACGTGACCTCCCGTTTAAACGGCTGAAGAGATTAAAATCGAAATCGCGGGGTTATAAATTCACCACGGTAAACCATTTTGCAAGCGAGAAGAGGCGGACCGGGATCGTGAGGGGTCATCTTCCGGTTTTAAACTACACCTCCGGGGATCTTCTTGAATCAGCCGTCATGGGCGGAAAATATCTTACCTCAGCCGTTGGTCCTGACGGGCGTTTTGTCTACTCCTTTGACGCTCACAAAAATACGTCCCGGGATAAATACAACATACTTCGCCATGCGGGAACCATCTACGCGATGATGGAGCTTTATGAAATCAGAAAAGATAGTGAACTGCTTGCGTCTTCGAAGAGAGCTATCGGCTACCTGTCAGACCAGATCGTACCGATGCCGGGGGCGTCCGAAGCGCTGGCTATAATGGAAAAAGGGTCGGTCAAACTTGGGGGAGCGGGACTGGCGATAATCGCTTTGATCAAATATATGGATGTAACCGGCGACGCCAGTCATCTGGATACCGTCAAGAAGCTGGGAGACGGAATGGTCCACATGTTGCGGGATGACGGCTCTTCTGTTCACAAAATATCGTATCCGGGGGGGGTAGCCACCGACTTTATCTCCGAATATTACCCCGGCGAATCGATTCTGGCTTTCATGAGGCTTTATAAACTTGACGGGGACGAAAAATGGCTTGAGTCCGCTTACCGATCTACCCTTTACCTTATAAAAGTCAGGGACAAGGATACCGCCACAGAGAACCTGATACACGATCATTGGCTGCTATACGGGCTAAACGAATTATACAGGGCGAAAAAAGACGACCTGTTGCTTTTGCACGCCAGAAGGATCGTAACAGCCATCGTTGCAAAACAGAGCATGAATCCACCAGACCGATACGACGACTGGAGAGGTAGTTATTATACTCCTCCCCGCTCTACACCAACTGCAACCAGGAGCGAAGGTCTTTGCGCCGCCTACAACCTTTTTACCGACATGAACAAGTTACCGGGTGACGGCTCGGTTCTGGCGGCGTTAAAAGCTGGCGTAAGATTCCAGCTCCAGACCCAGTTCGCGCCGGAGACTACCATCTACCTTGAAGACCCGAACCGCGCGTTGGGAGGTTTTCACCGCAGTCTCACAAACTTTGAGATCAGGATCGATTATGTGCAACACAACATCTCAAGTCTATTGTGCCTGAAATCGTTGATGGATAGGGAATAGATACTTATTTTATAAGCAGTTGGGTAACCGGGACCACCTTAACACCCGAATCCCTGAAAATAGCGGAGGCTCTTTTTAACGCCTGCAATGTTTGCGGGTATGGGTGGCAGATGCCGATGGCCCTTCCCCTTTTAATAGCCTTGTCGGCCAGGTCTTTGATCTGTAAAACGATTTTTTCCACATCCCGCTCGTTATCGAGAAACACGTCCCTTCTGGCCGTCGGCGCCCCAGCGGCCAGAGCTACATCGTACGCAACAGTTTTCGGCGTTGTCCTGCTGTCTACAAAAAAGAGACCCCTCTTTTTAATACCTGAAACCAGATCCTCCATCCCCTGGCTTCGTTCGGTAAAAAGAGACCCCATATGATTATTTACACCGACGACATGAGGAACAGCGTCGATATTGGCGAATAGTTGTTTTTCTATCGATCTCTTTCCCATATTCACATATAAAGCTCCGGGACCGAGACGCGCGTCCTTGCCTTTAGCCTCCATGGGAAGGTGAAGCATTACCACCAACCCCGCCTCATGAGCTTTTTCCGCCACCATGACAGACCTTGCCAGATGGGGCAAAATGGCGAACGCCACCGGAATGTCGAGTTTCATGAAACGTTCTGCCATCTTGAGGTTTCCGCCCAGATCGTCGATGATAATGGCCACAGTGGACGTTGGCGGCGCTGGTTGAGCCACAGGTTTCGGCGGTTCCTTCTCATCCTTTTCTATTATTGGTTTCCGGTCGATCACCTTTTTGTGTGTTGTTTCTGGCTTTGGTTTTGGTTTTGGTTTAGACGGTTCGTAAAACTCTACCGAGTTGTCGTAAATCGCGCCTTGAGTCGGAACGTTTTTCTCAGTATCCTTGAAAAAATAGCCTGCGAGAAAACCTGCGACAAAGAGTAGAATGGCGACGTATATCGCTTTATTGTCGAGTATCTTTTTTGCGCGTTTTCTTTTTTTTGCCAATGACTACTTTCGATTCAGGGGATGTTTTAATGCAGGTTTTATTGAGACGCTGGCTGTGGGTTATTAGTTGGCCGTCTCCTTGCTGGCTCCCAAAGCTTTGATCAGAGCTTGTTCCATCGATATTTTCTGAAACGGTTTCTGGAGGAACTCCGAGACACCCCAACCGTCAAAGCGTCTGGAGAAGTCGGACTTATCATATCCGCTGGTTATCACCACGGGTATATCATGCTTGATATCACGCAACTTTTTAAAGCAGGTTCCACCATCCATTTTCGGCATTGAAAGGTCGAGAACTACACAGGTTATTATATCCACATTTTTCGTGAATATTTCGATGGCGTCTTCACCGTTTTTCGCGGTAAGCGCATTGAAACCGAGCCGTGCAAGAATCTTCCTGCCGATATTAATAACCCCATCCTCATCGTCAACCAAAAGAATAGTTCCAACACAGTTCAAGGTTTGCGATGGAGCAAGAATCTCATCAACTTCTTTTCCCGCTGTCGGAGGCAATACAATCGTGAACCTGGTCCCTATTCCGGGAGAACTGTCTACCTTTATGCCTCCCTTGTGACCTTTAATGATTCCGAGAACCGCCGCCATACCCAACCCTCTGCCGGTAAACTTTGTGGTAAAGAACGGGTCGAACAATTTATCTTTTGTCTCCTTGTCCATTCCTTCACCCGTATCGAGAACCTCCAGGAATACATACTCCCCCGAAGGAAGTTCCTCGTTCAGGTATGCGTCCTTCAGGAATACATGGTCGCAATCCATCACTCCGGTAGTAATGGTAATGACACCATCCTTCTCGTTATGAGCCTCCGATGCGTTTGTTATAAGGTTCATTACGACCTGGCGAATCTGCGTAACGTCGGCCTTGATAAGTGGAAGGTCTGCATGGAAGTAGTGTTGAATAATTACGTTTTTGGAAACTGACGACTTTAACAGTTTTGTCATTTCCCTGACGATGTCATTCAAGTTTATTTTTTCTATCAAAAACTGCCCCTTGCCGGAGTAGGCGAGCATCTGCCTGCTCAGTTCCGCCGCCCGGTTTGTCGCTGTATGAATCTCCATCACGCTCTCGTGAGCCAGAGTAGAATCGCCGATCTCTTCGAGGGCAAGTTCCGCGTTACCAAGAATTGTCGTAAGCAGATTGTTGAAGTCGTGAGCTATCCCTCCAGCCAGAATGCCAAGGCTCTCATATTTCTGCGCCTGCTGAAACTGCTTCTCCAGCAACAATTCATGAGTAACGTCCCGTTTAACAGCCACATACCCTATTATCCCGCCGGAGCTGTTTTTGATAGGGGAGATGGTCGCAATCTCCTCATACAGTCCGCCGTTTTTTTTCTTGTTTATAAAACGACCCTTCCAAACATCCCCCCGGGTAATTACCTCCCAAATTCCCGTATAGTAGCTGTCTTCATGTTTGCCACTTTTCAGGATTCTCGGATTTTTGTTCAGAGCCTCCTCTCTGGAGTAGCCTGTTATCCGTTCAAACGCAGGGTTGCAGTATTGTATATAGCCGTTATTGTCTGTCACACAAACCATCTCGTCCGCCGACTCTATGGCCGTGTGTAGCCTGTAAAAGGCCTCCTCGGCATCCTTACGTTTTGCAATATCCCGGATGGCGCCGATGAAGAGCCTCCCATGGTCACCGCCCAGTTTGCTCTCCTCGACCCGAAGCTCTATGGGAAAGATCGAACCGTCCTGGCGTAAACCTTCAAGCTCCAGCCTTTTGCCCAGAATCCTCGCTGGCCCTCCTTCAAGGTACCTCCTCAGCCCTGAGTGGTGTTTCGAAAGGTATCTTGCCGGAATAAGGACATCAAGCTTCCGCCCCAGTAGTTCCGTTTCCGAATAGCCGAAAATATTGCATAACTCCTCGTTTACGAAAACAATGATGGATTTGGTGTCGATGGTAATCACACCCTCTCCCACCGTTTTTAGTATCGATAAGGTTTTTTGCTCAGCCTCAATGAGCTTTTGGCGGTCAATCTCAATATTCTGGACCATCGGTCGAAAGATAAATATGGCCTCAATCAGAAGGGTCAGCAGGGTAATAAACAAAATAGTGGAATGAACCCATCTTAATCGCTCAATATGATTTTCGCTCTCTATCTGGTATTGCAAAACTATCTGGTCAAGGGAGGTGAGCAGTTTCGCGCTGGTCACGGAATTGATATACAAAAGATGAGGATTATCGTATCTGCCCGCCGATAGAGGGTCATCAATCAGCTTCCTGGCTTCAGTGATGAATTTACGTACCTGATGATCCAGATTCAACGGTTCATCAAAATACATCTCATGAATTTTTTTTGAATGCGCTTTTGTAATGCCTCTTTCAATGTTACCTTGGGTCAGCCACTCATGGGACTGCTTCATCAGGGAAATAGCTCTCTTTAGAGGCTTTATATTTTCGTCGGGTGATGCTTCGTAGTGTTGATCGGCAACCTTCTCCGCAAGATGTGCGATCCTCTGGGAGAGCATTCTCTGTCGGCCGCTTAGGTTTATTATGGCGGCGCTGTTATCCTGGGTTTCTATCACCTTAATCAGGCTGAAGTAGGCGCCAGTGGAGAGCAGGGCAATCAAACCCAGAGCGCCAAGATACCTGATTGTAAGGCTCATTACGAGATGTTCGCCATCAGAGCCCGGTTACATGCAAAGAATAATGCGCCACTTAATTTCATTTGGCTCCAGGTATACTAAGTCCCATTACATACACTCATGAAAACCAGGGCCGCTTGCCCAAACTCTTCGCTCAAGCGTAGCCAGGCACGGATCAATTGTTGGCGCTGGTCTGCCTGTTCTGAATATCCTTTATGATTTCCCAGCTATTGAGAACTCCAACCGCACGCTGGAGCTGAACATCTCTTTCAATATCCGCTACCGGTCGAATAAGCGATTTTTTGTCGTTCTTCTTCTTATCGTCGCCGTTATTATCCTTGCCAACCGGTTCAAGGTGATTAGTTAAGTCTTTTTCCCGAATGACACGATGTTTTTTCTTCCCGTTGAGCTTTTCAAGGTCAAGAAACTCCTCCTCGACTACAATGTCGGGAGTAATTCCCACACCCTGAATCTGACGTCCCGAAGGAGTATAATATCGCGCTGTAGTAAGGCGTAGCCCGGCGTCGTTTTTAAGAGGGATTATCGTCTGGACAGACCCTTTGCCGAAACTCTGTGTACCGACAACGATGGCCCTCTTAAGATCCTGTAACGCCCCTGCGACTATTTCAGACGCTGACGCCGAACCCTGGTTCACCAGCACTACCATCGGGTAATCATCACCCCCACCAGGATTTTTGACGGTAAAGCGCATATTCTGGCTCTCAATTCTTCCTTTGGTATAGACGATAAGCTCTCCTCGTTTAAGGAAAAGCTCCGACACTTCCACCGCCTGATCGAGAAGTCCGCCGGGATCGTTCCTTAAATCGAGCACAAGGGCTTTCATCCCCTCTTTTTTCATCGATTCAATCGCCTCGTTTGTCTCGGAGCCAGCTTCTTTTGTAAAACTTCGCAGGCGTACATAACCTATATTTTCAGGTAGCATCTGGAATTTGACGCTTGATACATGAATTATGTCCCGGACAATGATGAAATCCTTAGGCTCCTCAAAACCTTCCCGGACAATAGTAATCGTGACAGGGGTTCCCCTCTTTCCACGCATTTTTCTGACGGCGTCCATCAGGCTCATATCGTTGGTCCGTTCTCCGTCCACCTTGACTATCTTATCGCCCGACTTGACTCCCGCACGCCATGCGGGAGTCTCTTCCATAGGGGCCACGATGGTGAGCCATCCTTCGTCTATGGTGATCTCAATGCCGAGTCCGCCGAATTCACCCTGGGTTTCGACCTGCATCTCCTTGAAAAACTCTGGGGTCATATAGCTCGAATGAGGGTCCAAAGTACGAAGCATCCCGTTGATGGCGCCTTCAATGACTTCTTTGGTGTCCACATCGTCCACATAGCTGTTCTCGACCAGCGAAAGAATATCGGCGAATGATTCGAGTTCGTCGTAAGTCTCGCTCCCGGCGAAAACCGCATCCGACCTGACTGAGCCAAGCCCCATACCGACAAATATAGCGACGACAAACATGGTCATAACATATCGCAACGACACTTTTGTATCCTGCGCCAGTGGCGGATTCTTACTATCAGGCATTGTATTGGTTTCCTGTAATGGATGGTCGTTGAAGGCCATATTATCTCTTTAAAGACAAGGATCTGTGAACAGCTTTAACGATGGCTGTTGTGTTCATTCCGAACTTTTCCAGTAGAATTTCCGATTTCCCGGATTTCCCGAAAACGGGATCCATGCCGACCCGAACGACAGGTGTCGGGTTGTTTTCACAAACGACTTCCGTTACCGCAGATCCAAGGCCACCTAATATTGAGTGTTCCTCCGCCGTAACAAGAGCCTTGCACTCGGTGGCGGCGCGAAGAATGGCCTCTTCGTCTATCGGTTTGATGGAAGACATATTTATCACTCTGCACGATATCCCCTCTTCAGCAAGCAGGTTCGCCGCCTGGAGAGATTTATACACCATGTATCCACAAGCCAGTATAGCGATATCACCGCCATCCCTGACGACACGGCTTTTACCGAGTTTAAAACCGCAATCCTCTCCATGGATAAGTGGAAATTTTTCGCGGGTAAGTCTTATATACATCGGGCCGGGCGTTTTAAGCGATTCTGTAATAACCGCCCTGGTTTCGTTGGCGTCGGCCGGAACGATAACCGTCATATTGGGCATTACCCGCATCAGGGCGACATCCTCCATCGCCTGATGGGAGGGCCCATCCTCGCCAACAGTAATGCCTCCGTGGGTGGAGACGATCTTGACGTTCAGTTTCGACAGGCAGACAGACTGTCTGATCTGGTCCCACGCCCGCCCCGTGGCGAAGACCGCGAAGGTGGAGGCGTAAGGTTTCTTGCCCGCCGAGGCTAGACCTGCGGCGGTGGAGATCATATCCGCCTCCGCTATACCCATATTGAAGAATCGTTCCGGGTGTCTTTTGGCGAATTTCGCGGTTTTCGTCGAGCATGAAAGATCGGAATCGAGAACCACGATATCTTTGTGGGTGTCACCTAATTCGGCTATCAGGGAGCCGTATTCATCACGAAGGGATTTTTTCTCTATGGTGTTCAAAGTTAGTTCGGCCACTTAAGCTTCTTATTCTCCTGCAAGATCCGCCAAGGCGGTTTCGAGTTCAATTTCCGTCGGCGTAACTCCATGAAACGAGACCTTGTTCTCCATGAAAGAGACACCTTTTCCTTTGACCGTGTGCGCCCAGATCATTGATGGTTTTCCGGTAACCTTCCGGGCTTTGTCGATAGCGGTGAGGATGGCTCCGATATCGTGTCCGTCTATCTCGAACACCTCCCATCCAAAAGATCGCCATTTATCACCAATAGGCTCTATGTTCATTATGTCTTTTACCGGACCATCTATCTGTAGCCCGTTGTTGTCGAGGAAAGCGATGACGTTATCGAGCTTGTAGTGGGCCGATGTCATAGCCGCTTCCCAAACCTGTCCCTCCTGAATTTCACCGTCTCCCAACATGCAAAAAACAGTCCTGTCCAGATTATCGAGTTTTGAGGCGAGAGCCATACCGTTTGCCATCGACAATCCTTGTCCCAACGATCCTGTGGATACTTCCACTCCTGGTGTGGAGGGGGCGTAGGGGTGTCCTGACAAGATCGAATCGACCTGCCTTAATGTGTCGAGGCAACTCTTTTCAAAATATCCGCATCTTGCCAGTACAGCGTATAGAGCCGGAGCGGCGTGCCCTTTACTGAGGACGAACCGGTCATATTTGTCGCCACCCGAATTGTTGACATCGTGACGCATCCTGGAGAAATAGAGAGCCGTAAGCATGTCGATAGCCGACAGCGACCCACCCGGATGTCCAGACCCGGATTTGGTCAGGCATTTGACAATATCCACCCTCAAATCGTTGGCGATATTTTTTAACACGCCAATATCGTCTGTATATTCCATTAAAACTTCATAAATAAGATGTAAATACCATATATACGCAGACCAGTGAGTTCAAGGTTATGCGCTACTCGACTTTTCATTTTAGCTTTAATGCCCATAAAAGAACAACTTTAATTGAAATAAACCTTATCGGGCAAGATAACGAAACCAGCTTGAAGTGGCTTTTTCGATCCCTCCTGTATCCCACACAGGAGCGTCCCGCCAATCGTCTATCTTCTCAAGAAGAACCGCCACCCCCTCCTCGAACGATGTCGATGGGCGCCAGTCAGTCAGTTTTTCTATTTTACTGATGTCAGCTACGGTACTGTCTGGTTCGCCCGGTCGTTTCGGTGCGTATATAACTTCTCCTCCCAACAGCTCCACAAGCCTGTTCACACTATATGTACGACCGCTTCCAACGTTCATTATCTCACCCGATATATTCGACTGAGCCGACTTGAGAAACGCCTCCGCCACATCCTTCACATAAATAAAATCCCTGCTCTGGTTTCCATCCCCTACAACCGTAAAAGGGAGACCATTTATCTTTTGGGCCAAAAAAACACCGAATACGGCCCCGTAAGCCCCTGTGGTTCGAGATCTCGGACCGAAGACATTGAAAAGACGAAGGGAAACGGTCGAAAGCCCGTAAATCATAGACCAGTGGGTGACAAGTTCCTCTCCCATATACTTGGTCAAGGCGTATGGATGCTGATTCCTGACCGGAGCTGTTTCCGGCGTTGGAAATTCATCAGGGATGCCGTAACAGGAGGAGGAAGCGGCGTAAATAAAACGTTTAACGTCAGCTTCTTTAGAAAGTCGCAGAACATTTAAAGCGCCACCCACGTTGGTAGCGAAATAACGATGCGGCTCTTCAATGGATGGAATTACGTCCGCCAGACCGGCTAGATGAAAGACCCAATCGACACCGTTAAATAGCGGTTTCAGCCCTTTTTCGTCAAGAATATCGAGTTTATGGAACGAAAAATGGCTATTTTGGACGATTTCCTCAATATTTTCAAGCCGACCACTTGTCAGGTTATCGACTACGACAACTTCATGCCCCTCACTTAACAGAAGCTCGCATAGATGGCTTCCGATAAAACCTGCGCCCCCTGTCACCAGAGCTTTCATCGGACGCTCTTCTCCACCAGTTTGCATGCTGTAAGAATATCATCGACAAATGGTGAACCGGGCGGTCGAAGACTCTCTTCGGCCTTACCGTAACCTGTAGCTACCATGATAGGGCTGACCCCGGCTGACACAGCGGCAACAAGGTCCCGCGCCCTGTCACCGATCATAAATGAGCGGGTCAGGTCTATCTGTCGTTCTTTCGCCGCTCTCAGAAAAAGCCCCGGAGCCGGTTTTCTGCAATCGCAATCGAGTTTGTCGCCATGTTCCGGGTGGTGTGGACAGTAGTAATAAGCGTCTATTTTTGCAGAGCTTTCTTTCAGGGTTTGATCCAGGTGATCGTGAAATTCATCGACCTGTTCTTCGGTGTGGTAACCTCTGGCGACTCCAGACTGGTTGCTGATGACAACCACCTGATATCCGAGTTCGTTAAAACGACGGATAGCGGTGGCGGCGCCTTCTATAAGCGTCAGATCCTCCGGTCTGCTCGCAAACTCCTTCTCCACATTTATCGTTCCGTCCCTGTCCAGAAATATCGCCGCCCGTAACATTACGCTTTTCAAACACCCTCAATCAGGTTATTAATCGATTCTCCAGACATCGTAACCTTTCATCGATCAGTAGTGAACAAAAAGATAAAAATGGCCTTTCAGGATGAATGTAGAGTTTTAGTTGTCAACAATGGGGGCGGGAGAGATAATGCTCTGCTTAGAAGCTGTTGATTTTATATGGTAGTCGCTTATTATGACATGCGGTTTGAAAGTGGCCCTCATAACCGGAGGGGCAAAAAGGCTTGGAAAAGAAATAACCTGCGCTCTTGCGAATAACGGGTACAAAGTGGCCATTCACTACTTTAATTCGGGTGAACAGGCCGAAGAACTGGCAAACTCGATTAACTCCGGCAAGAACGAAACTCTCGCAATAACCTGCAAGGCCGACCTGATAAACGAAAAAGAGCGCGGCTCCCTCGTAGGAAAAGTGGTGGAGGATTTTGGCCGTATTGACCTTCTTGTGAATAATGCGTCGATTTTCGAACGGACTAAACTGCCCGACATCGATATTGGGGAACAAGATCTGTTCCACTCCGTCCATGTAAAAGCCCCTTTGCGGTTGTCTCTGGACTTGGCCGCTCATTTGCTAAACCTTGGCAGAAAGGGCTGTATAATTAATCTTGTGGATATTCACGCCGATTTTGCCCTCAAAGGATATACACCTTACGCCATTTCCAAAGCTGGCCTGAAAACGATGACACGGCAGTTGGCTTTGGAGCTTGCTCCAGACATATTGGTAAACGCTATCGCTCCAGGCGCCATTCTCGAACCTGCGGAAAGTTCGCCCGGTTCGACGGAGAGGATTACCGCCAAAATTCCCCTTAAACGGTTCGGCAAACCTTCTGATATCGCAAAAACAGTGATATTTCTGGCCGACTCCGATTATATAACCGGTCAAACCATCGTTGTGGACGGTGGCCGGACATTGTCTGTTTAATCGATATGGCGGGTAAGAAGAAATTTTCGTTACTGGTTGTGTCGTTCTTTCTCTTTGCCGTAATGACAGGCTCCATATCCGGTCTTCTCTTCGCCGCATACCACGACCTGCCGAAATTACGCGGTCTGAAAGATTACAAACCAGATGTTGTTACAAAGATATTCAGTGAGGATGGAAAACTGCTGGACGAGCTTTTTCGCCAGAAAAGGATATGGGTTCCGTACCAATCGATACCGGTCAACCTGAGAAATGCGCTGGTGGCCACCGAAGATCGGGAGTTTTTCGAACATAAGGGAATCCGGTTTATGAGCATCCTGCGGGCGCTCATCATCGATATCCGAAAGGGAAAGATGGTGCAGGGAGGCTCCACCATCACCCAGCAGTTGGCAAAACAGCTTTTTCTGACCTCTGAAAAAACCATCGCAAGAAAAATCAAGGAAGCCCTGCTCGCCATCCAGATTGAAAAAAGATATACGAAAGAAGAGATCCTCGAGCTTTATTGCAACCACATTTATCTAGGCTCTGGCGCCTACGGTTTTGAAGCGGCGGCAAGAACCTATTTTGGCAAAGCGATAAATGACATCTCCCTCGGTGAGGCCGCGCTTCTGGGCGGATTGCCAAAAGCGCCAAACAGGTACTCCCCGAAAAACAACCTTAATCTGGCTATCGGACGGCGGGCGACTGTATTGAGTGGAATGCGCGAAGAGGGCTATATATCGCGAGAGCTGGAGCTTGCCACCCGGTCCGAAAGGGTAGAACTCGCCAAATCGAAAAAGGAGCGGGGCCGAGCCGGGTACCTGGTGGAGATGGTAAGAAGCGAGCTTATAAAGAAGTATGGAGCTGAAAAGGTTTACAGGGAGGGATTGAGCGTCACCACCACTTTAAACCTCGACTATCAGGAGAGCGCCGAAAAGTCGATGAAAGAGGGAATCGAGAAGATCAACAAACGGCTATTAAGGAAAAAGAAGCTGAAGGCGGGCCAATCGGCTCAGGGCGCTCTTGTCGCTCTCAGGCCGCAAGACGGAGCTATTCTTGCGCTTGTAGGTGGAACCGGATTTTCCAGGTCGGCCTTTAACAGGGTGACCCAGGCCAGACGCCAACCCGGATCGGCCTTCAAACCGTTCGTCTACCTGGCGGCGCTCGACACAGGATTTACAGCCGCCGATATCGTTATCGATTCACCTATCTCATACTCCGAATCGCCTGGAAAGAGAGCCTGGAAACCGGTTAATTTTTCCAAACGTTTTTACGGCCCGGTTACGTTACGCAACGCTCTTGAAAGATCGCTTAACGTGGCTACGGTAAAACTGCTGGAGCGTGTGGGGGTCGATTCGGTGATCCAGATGTCGAGGAATCTTGGGATCGAGTCCGAACTGGCGCCATACCTGTCGCTCGGGCTTGGGGCCAGCGTAGTCACCCCTCTGGAGCTGACATCGGCCTACGCCTCTATCGCAAACGGCGGGGTCCATGCAAAACCATACTTTATCCGGTCCGTAACAACAGCCGACGGCGAGATTCTCGAAGAATCAGTTCCTGAACTGACCGACGCTATCCGGCCTGAAGTCGCATACACCATAACAAAAATGCTCGTGGGAGTAGTGGAGAACGGCACAGGTAAAGTAGCAAAAAAACTGCAACGTCAAGTAGCGGCTAAAACCGGAACCACCAACGACTATAAAGACGCCTGGTTCGCAGGTTTCACGCCCGGTATTGCTACAGGGGTATGGATTGGACTTGATGACAACGGTTCCATGGGAAAAGGTGAGACCGGGGGGCATACCGCCGGCCCGATCTGGACCCGGTTCATGGCGGAAGCCTTGCAAAACAGACCGGCCCACGATTTCACCCCACCAGAAAATATAGTGGTCAAATCGATAGACCAGCATTCCGGCAAACTTGCAACGCCCAAGTGCCGGGACAAGATAAACGAAGTATTCATAGTGGGAACAGAGCCTTTGGAATATTGCAGAAAAGAGACGGAAGATGATGGCAGAATATAGGATAGGTCACGGTTTTGATGTGCACAGGCTTGTTCCTGACCGAAAACTGATTCTCGGCGGCGTAGAGATTCCGTACCACCTGGGTTTGAAAGGACATTCCGACGCGGATGTTCTGATCCACGCGGTATGCGACGCTATGCTGGGAGCCTTGGCCTTAGGCGACATCGGCAAGCTCTTCCCCGATACCGATACGCGATATGAGGGTGTTTCGAGCCTTCTTCTGCTAGAAGAGGTCGTGGATCGTGTAACAAAAGAGGGTTACAAGGTTTCAAACATAGATGTAACCGTGGTGGCCGAAGCGCCTAAACTGGCCCCCCATATTGAAAAAATGAGACAAACGTTGTGTAACGCCTTACGAACCGATATTCCGGAAGTGTCGATAAAGGCAACGACCACGGAAGGTCTCGGTTTCAGCGGACGTGGTGAAGGCGTATCCGCGACATGTGTGGTTTTACTGGCGCGGGGTTAAATATTTCCACGGTTTATTCTATATCGTGGAATCATGGTGTATAATCGCAAGGTGCGGTTTTTATAGGGGAACAGCGTTAGGATGCGTCCCCTTGGGCGTGTTCCGACCGGGAAAATCCGTAATGGAGCGTTTTTGTACACGGAACAGAAAAACTATGGGGAAACAGGAGTATGAGACAGGCTGAACTCGACTTTGTCCTGGAAACCATGATGAGCGCGCACAGTAACGTGTCAGACCTTAATATGAGTGTCGGCAAGGCCCTCCAGGTTGAGTCCTCCGGTGTGCTTACTGATGTCAGCATCAAACCGCCAATATGGAAACTGACACCGTACCAGACGGAAACGCTCGCCCTCAACCTTCTGAAAAACGACCCCCGTTTAACAAGACATCTTATCGAAAATGGCTCCGCCGACACCTCCTACAGCATCGGCGACAAAGCCAGGTTCCGCGTTAACATATTCTCGCAACGAAATACCTACTCGATGGTTTTAAGGAAACTCGAATCGGAAATTCCCTCCATCGACCAGCTTAAACTGCCAAAAATTTTCAGAAAGATATCGCAGGAAAAAAACGGTTTGATCCTTGTGACAGGGGCTACAGGGTCGGGTAAAACCACATCTCTGGCCGCTATGCTCGACGTAATCAACAAGGAAAAAGCGATCCATGTCGTAACTCTGGAAGACCCTGTGGAATACTCGCACAAACACCAGAAAGCCACCTTCAACCAGCGGGAGTTGGGAAGCGATTTCGACACTTTCGTAAATGGACTCAGAGCGGCCTTGAGACAGGCGCCGAAAGTTATCCTGGTGGGCGAGATGCGTGACCGGGAGACAGTCGAAATCGGCATGTCAGCCGCTGAGACGGGCCACCTGGTGATGAGCACCCTGCACACCGTCGACGCCGGTCAGACAATAAACAGGCTGATAGGTATGTTCGATCTCGAAGAGGAGAACCTTGTCCGTATACGCCTGGCCGAGACATTAAGATTTGTAATCTCCCAGCGGCTCCTTCCGAGAAAGGGTGGAGGCCGTGTGGCCGCATTCGAAATCATGGGCAATAACCTCAGGATAAAAGACGCCATTTTGAACGGTGAACAGGAGGGAAAATCCTTCTACGAAATAATAAGCGACTCTTTCCCCTTCGGATGGCGAACATTCGACAAGAGTATTCTCGACCTCTACTCTGAAGGAATGATCACCGAAGATACCGCTCTGGCCTACGCTTCGAGAAAACCGATTGTGGGACGGGGAATCGACCAGATCAAGTCAGGGAGAGGCGAAAAGACCACAGACATTGATGATCTGTCGATGGATCAGGACGCCGAAAAATCGTTGTCCGGTTTTAAAAGAAGAAGAAGGTAATATAAACGGATGAAAGTTACCTGTGAAAGCTGTAAGAAAACGATAAGTGTTCCGGACGAGAAGATCCCCGATGGCAAGGATCTCACCTTCAAATGTCCCGGATGCAAAAACCCCATCACCGTCAGAAAATGGACCAATCCTCCCAGTGGCCCCGGTCTGCCAGAGTTTTCAGGTGTGCCCGATACAACCCCGGCGTCCCAGCCTCTCGACGAAACCCGTAACGTTATCCTCCCCCCCGCCGCAGAAGATACAAGTAAGCTTGCCGCCATCACCACCTCCCTTGAAAATGAGATGGATATGCTCGAGGAGGGCGCCAAAAGAGCGCTGGTGGCCGATGAGGATAACCTTGACCGGATCGCCCCGGTACTGAAAAAAATGGAGTACGCCGTCTCCACCGTAAAGACGTGCGATGAAGCGCTGAAAAAGATGGCGTTCAACCGGTACGACATCGTGATAATCAATGAGCGTTTCGAAGGCTCCGACCCGGTAAATAATCCCATCTTGAAATCGATAGAACCTATGACAATGGATATACGAAGAAAGTTTTTCGTAGTGGTCATAGGGAAAAACTTCAGGACCCTCGACAACATGACCGCCTTCGCCAAAAGCGTAAACATGGTCATGAACGCAGATGATTTTCAGAACTTTGAACTGATTCTCAAAAAAGCTCTGAAAGATTACGAGAACTTTTACGCGCTGTTCAACAGAACGCTTGTCGAAACCGGCAAAGAAACAAAAATCTGACCGGAAAAGGATAAACGGATATGCCTGTCTTCAAATATACCTACGAAACAAAAATGGGATCGCAGACCGCCGAACTTGAAGCCGATTCGCTTGAAGCTGCGAAAACAATCCTGAGTCGGCAACATATAAAATTCAAGTCGGTAAAAGCCAAACCGAAAGAGGTAGTCCTTTTTGAATCTGGTCCCACTCAAAAAGACGTGGTCATTTTCACCCGTCAGTTCGCAACGATGATAGGCGCCGGACTACCTCTGGTACAATGCCTTACTATTCTCGCCAACTCGTCCGACCACAAGGGATTCGCCAGAACCATCAACGATATCAGGTCGAAAGTTGAATCTGGTGAAACATTCGCCGACTCTTTACGCCGCCACCCCCAGATTTTTGACGAGTTGTATACAAACATGATTGAGGCTGGCGAGATAGGGGGTATCCTCGACAAGATCCTCATTCGACTGGCCGATTACATGGAAAAAGCCATGGCCCTTAAAGGTAAAGTCAAGGCCGCCATGGTATATCCCGCCATCATCGTCTCCGTCGCCTTTACAGTTATTGTTTTCCTGCTGGTTTTCGTTATTCCGATGTTCGGAGAGATGTTCAGTAGCGCCGGCAAGGCTTTGCCCTGGCCCACAGCAGTAGTCATCGGGGCGTCAGACATTGTTATCAACTACTGGTATATTGTTTTCCTTATGCCCGTCGGCATTATCATGCTGATCTCATATATCAGGAAAACCGAACAGGGGCATATCCTTACAGACAGGATGCTGATCCGGGCGCCTGTTTTCGGCCCCCTTATCCAGAAAGTCGCCGTCGCCAAATTCACCAGGACCATGGGTACGCTGATCTCCTCCGGTGTCCCGATAATCGACGGGCTGAACATCACAGCGAGAACCTCCGGGCAAAAAGTTATTGAACTTGCCGTTCTGGATGTCATAGACGATATCAAACAGGGAAAAGGACTCTCAGATCCGTTAAGGCAACAGGGTGTATTCCCGACCATGGTCGTTTCTATGATAGAAGTTGGAGAACAGACAGGCGCCCTGGACGATATGATGAACAAAATCGCCGACTTCTACGATCAGGAGGTCGATACAGCTGTGGACGGCTTGACATCAATGCTCGAACCGATGCTCATGGTATTTCTCGGCGTAGTGGTCGGTTTCGTTGTTGTGGCTATGTACATGCCGATCTTCTCCATGGGTGACGTGATGTAATAACTCAAGGTGGATATTATTCTACCTTCTGTTACAGATGCGCTCACATATGACATACTCGATGGTCGGGTGTAGGAAATGATCGAAAAGGCAACCATTAAATCGGTCATGTACCAGCGGACGAAAGTCTTCCTGGCCGCAAGGCTGGCGGTCATTTCGTTCTTCATGGGGCTGGTGGTCTTCTATCAGGTAGGCCATATCAGCCCTGCGAGGTACCTCCAGGCGCTCATCCCTGTGGCAACGGCTTATGGCCTCACCATAATCTACGCCATCGCACTTAAGTTCGACATCAACCTGCGGCGGTTCTCGCTACTCCAACTCGTCCTGGACACTCTGTTAGTCACCTCGATTATCTACTACACAGGTGGTGTCTCCTCCCCGTTTTCGTTCATGTATATTCTTGTGATCTTCGCCGGGGCGATACTGCTGGATAAACGCGCCGCTTTCTATGTGGCCTCGCTCTCAAGCGTACTGTATGGTTTGAGCCTCAATCTGGAACTTTACGAAATTATCCACCCGCATACCGCGTTTCTCGCCTCCTCCCCCCCTCAGAGTTTTCGTTATTATCTCGTTACGACCCTTATCAATATCGCCCTCTTTTATCTGGTGGCGTACCTCTCCGGCTATCTGGCGGACCTGCTTCGAACAAGCGACCGGCGCCTGGTCAAGGCCAGCGAAGACTTCACCTTATTGCAGGCGTTCCATGAAAACGTTCTCAAGAACATGGGTTCCGGCTTTCTGGCCGTCGATTTTGATCTTTCAATTCTTTCGCACAACAGGGCGGCGGAAACGATTCTGGGTTTGGATAAGAGCGAATTAGAAAAAACGAAGATAGACAAAACCCTGCAGTTTCCGAGGATTTCAAGTTACCTTCAGGATCACGAAATTGGCAACACTCCCCAGACCCAGTTTAACTGGGTGTACAAGAAAAAAGATGGTGTGAACGTAGATCTTTCCATGACTGTCAGCCAGTTCGTTACCGGGGGCGCCACGCAGGGCGCGATAGTGGTATTCCAGGATATTACCCACCTCAAAAAGATGGAAAGAAGGGTCGCCAACGCCGAAAGGCTCGCTTCCATCGGGAGGATGGTAGCCGGTGTGGCTCATGAGATAAGGAATCCTCTCGGTTCGTTGAGCGGATGTATCCAGATGTTAAGCGCCGATATCGACCCATATCTTGACGATAGTGGCAAAAGGCTTATGGTGATTATCAATCGGGAAGTTGAGAGACTCAACAGCACAATAACCCGATTTCTGCAATACTCAGCGCCCGACAACATAATTCCGGTGAAAGTAGATTTGACTGCCATTTTAAACGACACGTTATTCTTGCTTAAATCGGATCCGAAACTTTCCGGGAAAGTCGTTTTGGTTGAAAGTATCGAAAAAAATCTATACATCCATGGAGACCCGGAGCAGATACGGCAGATAATCTGGAACCTGTGTGTAAACGCCATCGACGCCATGGCTGGTGAGGGTAAGCTGGGTGTATCGGCACACTACAGCTCCGACACTCACGACGACTCCCAATCAGATATCAGGAACGAACGGGGCTACGTCTATATAAAAATATCGGACACCGGCAAGGGGATCGGGTCTGGTGATATGGAGAAAATATTCGACCCCTTCTACACGTCCAAAATAAACGGCACCGGTCTTGGGCTTGCCATATGTCAGAAGATCGCAAGCTCTCACAGGGCCAAAATCAGCGTTGTCTCCGAACCTTCAGCCGGAGCCCTTTTTACGGTAAGGTTCCCTGTGGAAGGTAACGCTACGGCGTGACAAGCAAAGCCATAAGCGGGTACAGCTTATGGTATAACTGTAACGATGCGAAGAAAAAAATTACGATGAAAAAAGAACGTTCCGGCGCTTCACCAATGACAAGAATCGCCGTTTTGACATTAACGCTGACCGCCGTATCTACACCGGTAATGGCAATGTCAGATGTCAACAGTGGAGGAAGCGCATGGATGATCTCCCTTTTCGAGAAAGGGGGCCTCGTCATGTGGCCAATCCTTATCTGTTCCATAGTGGCGGTAGGCATATCGATGGAACTAGGATGGCGTTTGCGCCACAAAAATGTCATAAACTCCGATTACCTGCACTACCTAGAAACCCTGGCTAAAAAGAAGGATTTTTCGCAGGCTCTAAAACTCTACACCGGGTTTGAATCCCTTACCATATCGCGGATTATAAAATCCGGCCTGATGCGGTCGGGGTATGGCATTCTGGAAATGGAGCGAGCTATCGAAACGGCTGGAGCGCACGAGGCCACGAAGCTTCAGGCCAACCTGCGGGGTCTGGGCGTGCTTGGAAACCTTACACCGATGCTGGGCCTGCTCGGTACTGTTATCGGTATGATAAAGGCGTTTAACGTCATCTCCGAATCGGGAACCGGTAATCCCGGGCTTGTGGCGGCGGGCATTTCAGAAGCTCTTGTCACCACTGCGGCCGGACTCCTTGTCGGTATACCCTGCCTGGCCGCATACCACTATTTCAAAGGCAAGGCGGACAAGCTCGTATTCGAAATGGAAGAGGTCTCCATATGGATGATAGACGAGATACAGAAATCAAAAGGGAACATCCAAAAACCGCCTCCGGAAAAACCAGACCATGAAGTTCAACCGTAAGGAGGAGGAGGACTACTCCCTGTCTCTTACTCCCCTTATCGATGTAGTATTCCTCCTGCTGATCTTCTTTATGGTCTCAACGGCTTTTGTGGACTTCACCCGGAAGATGGATATCCAGCTCCCGGAGTCGGACGCCGGGGCGGTTATGGAGAACGTAAAAGTATATGAAATAGAGATGACGGAAAAGGGCGCTGTTTATGTTAACGGTGAAAGTGTTTCAGTAGATGCGCTGGCCGAAATCCTCAAGCAAAGTGACAAAAAAAAGAAGAAACGATCAGCGGTGATCCGGGCGGATAAAAGGCTCGATTTCGGAAAGGTCGTCAAGGTCATGGGGTTATGCCAGAAAAACGGTATTATGGATATCGGCGTGGCCGTCCAGTAACATCCGGCCTGTCGGCCATTGCATCTATATCGATCTCTTTCCGGTGATACTCTCCACGTCAACCCTGATTACCGCAACCGCCGACACCATACTTTCTGTTAGTTCATAGTTCCGGTTTGAGTAGTGTTTCATAAGGATTTTCAGCCCTTTCACTTTTTCCGCGACATCCTCGACGATGTAGGCGGCGCCAAAAATCATTACAGACTCGTACCTTGAATCCCATTTACACGCCTTTTCCGCCCCGCAAACCATCTCTTCACCGACGATAGCCACACATATCCTGTTATTACGTCTGATAATATCGAGTTTCTTCCCTTCCAGCGCGCAATGCGCATAGAGTGTTTTCCCCTCGAAACCAAAATTCAGGGGAACGACATATGGCATATCGTCATCGGAGAGTCCAAGGAAACATACCGGGGCCTTCCCGATTATTTCCAGTATCTTCAGCTCGTCAGTAACGGCTTTTTCCGATCTTCTCATTGCGTTTCATTTTCTCCTTCCAATTGGAGAATGTTCTTGCTACGTGTATAATATGAACTTTTCATCCCGGAGTTTACATTGAACTTTTATCGTTTTTTCGGCGTTTTTATATTCTCATTCATCATCATAACCGGCAATACGTCCTTCTCGGCGGAGAGGAGCGAAATCGAGTCTGTTGTAGAAGAGTATATAAAGAATCACCCCGAAGTCATCATGGAATCGTTAAGGTCGTATCAGGAGAAACAACGAAAGATAAATGATTCGGAAAAACTGAAACAATCTCTGGGTAGCCGTTTTGAAGTTCCCATTGAAGGCTCGCCCGTTTTCGGACCGGAAAACGCAAGTTTGACTATTATAGAGTTCTCCGACTTCCAGTGCCCCTACTGCGCCAGATCACAATCGACGATACAGCAGCTAATGGCAAAATATAAAGGGGATGTCAGGCTGGTATTCAAGCATATGCCCCTCGGTTTTCACGCCAAAGCCAGACCTGCGGCCATTGCCGCTATGGCGGCTGACAAACAGGGTAAATTCCAGGAGTATAAGAAGAAATTGATGGAAAACCAGGCAACCTGGTCGAAGGGTAACGAGAAGGAGCTTTTTGTTACCTACGCTAAAGAGCTGGAACTTGACATCGACACATTCCAAAAAGAGCTCAACAATATAGAGTTCGGTAAAAAGATCGACTCAGACATTGAGGACGCGAAAAAAGTCGGAATTACCGGAACCCCGTCGTTTGTTATAAACGGTGTTCTGGTTCGTGGCGCCGTACCAATTGAGAACTTTGAAACGGTCATAAAAGCTCTGAAATCTGAAAAATAGTATTTCGCGTGTTACGTTATCAGAAGAGCAAGGAGAGTGTGAACTCTGGAGTGTGTCCTCTATCGTACAACATTCTGAATCGTGAAACCTCGTCGTAACGAGAGAGTAAAACCTCGTCGGCTACTTCACTATTGATCTGTTTTTTCAAAGAGTCAAGCCATTCGTTAAACGGCAGACCGCTTTTATTATGAGGCATTTCATTATCTCCTTACCACAATATCTACTGTCAAAAAGACGTTATGCGAACAGACAAAGCAACTAGTGTGCCAAGTCAAAAACGTGGCGCCATGATCGTCAAAACAAAACCTGGTTACATGGCCGTGGGATTCTGCGAGAAGTTGGTCGCCAGAGTCTGGTTGCCGGGGCTTGCCCTGAAAGGTCTGAAAAGAGAGATCGCACAATGGTCCAACCACGAGAATATTGTCGATGAAACCCTGGCGAAACAACTGGTAGATTATTTTGACGGTAAAAGCGTCAATTTTAACCATAAGCTAAAGTTATGGACCTGTTCTGACTTCGCCGGAAAAGTCTATTCGGAGCTGATGAAAGTCGGTTGGGGCAAAACCGTGACATACGGCCAGCTTGCCCGAATGGCTGGAAAAGATGGCGCGGGCCGGGCGGTCGGGAACATCATGTCGCGAAACCTTATTCCGCTCCTTATTCCATGTCACCGGGTAACAAGGGGTGATGGCTCTTTGGGAGGGTTCACGGCTCCCGGAGGCGTAACGCTCAAGGAAAAGATGTTACGGCTCGAAAGCAATGGCTAATCGCTGGATGTGTCAGGGAAGAGCGCCTCAATGAACTGGGCCGGATCGAAAGGACGCAGGTCATCCTTACCCTCCCCCACTCCGATCATTTTCACAGGGATTCCAAGCTTGTCCATAATGGAGATGACAACCCCACCTTTGGCGGTACCGTCGAGCTTGGTCAGTATTAACCCTGTAATACCGATCGATTCGCTAAAAATCCTGGCCTGGTTTACGGCGTTCTGACCTGTTGTAGCGTCGAGTACCAGTAGAGTCTCGTGGGGAGCGCCAGGAATCTCCCTCTCCATTATTTTTTTTGTCTTCGCAAGTTCCGCCATCAGGTTCGCCTTGTTGTGCAACCTTCCAGCCGTATCGGCTATCACTATGTCGTGATTACGAGCCTTGGCCGCTTTCACAGCGTCAAATACCACAGCGGACGGATCGGAGCCCGCCTGATGCCTGACAAAATCGGCGCCGGATCGTTTTGCCCAAATCTCCAGTTGTTCAATTGCGGCGGCCCTGAAAGTGTCTCCGGCGGCGAGAAGGACAGATTTTCCCTCCCCGGCGAATTTTGCTGTCATTTTGCCGATAGTGGTTGTTTTTCCCGATCCGTTGACACCGATCACAAGGATCACCCACGGTTTGACACCGGCTACCGGCTGAATCCCGGCTGAATCTCCCGCGACAATCTGAATCAGCTTCTTTTTAACAAACTCAATAACTTCAGACGTATCTTTAAGGAGGTTCTTTTTTACGTCTATGCGTAGTTCCTCGACAATTCTCATGGTGATGTCAATACCGATATCGGCTGACAGGAGAACTTCCTCCAGTTCCTCCATGAACTCGTCATCAAGCCGCGCATGAGCCCCGATAAGCCGATCAAACCCGTCGTTGAGGTTTTTTCGCGTTCTGGACATGCCGGAAACGAGCCGTCCAAAGAAACCTCTCTTTTCCCCCTCATCCAGTTCAGCGTCGTCGTCCGCCGGTTCGATGTCGAGCGATTCGGGCGGACCCGGCTCTTTGACCGATTGTTGGGGCTGAAGGTAATTTTCCGTTATCGGCTCAGTATCGAGTTCTTCAATACTAACGACCGGGCGTTCGATCTCTTCCGGATCATGCTCAGCCGGTTCGACATCGAGGTTTTCCTCTTCGGAAACGTCATCCGTCTCAACTTTTTTCTTTTCAAAAAAACCGAATACCATTATTCCAAGCCGTCTGTTTGATTTTTGGGGAGTATAACATATCGGGGCCGCCCATTTTTTGGCACAGCCATTGCTCTATCTACGGTCAAGGCGAATAGCGCCGGAATTTTGACGGTGGAAAAGTGGTGATATGAGCGACATATATAAGATAAGTCAGTTCGGATATACGCAAAAAGCGTTGGATGGCATGGTTGCGCGTCAAAACGCTATCGCCGCCAACCTGGCCAACGCCACGACTCCCGGTTACAAACAGGTTGAGGTCAAGTTTGAAAAAAATCTGAGGGATCTGATGGGTACAGGCTTTGCGATGCGCGAAACCAATCCGGGGCATATGCCGACGAGAGGTAAGGGTCTTTACGGCCTCAAGGAGAGTTACACAGTCTCCCTGTCGCAGGAAAAGCTGGATGGGAACAGTGTCGATCTGGAAGATCAGTTCGGTAAAAGCGCGGCCAATTCATTGAATTACGCTACGTTAACCACCGCATTCAACAAAAAGCTGGACTCTATTTTCTCCGCTATAAAAGGTGGTGGAAAGTGAACGTAAGGTAAAGAAGGAGTAGAAAATGGATCTTTTTACCGCTATGAAGATCGGAGGCAGTGGCCTCTCCCTGCAAAGGACGAGGATGAATGTAATCTCCTCCAACCTTGCCAACGCAGAAACCACCAGAACACCGGAAGGTGGACCGTACCGGAAAAAATCCGTGGTCGCAACAGCGTCGCCTGTGGAAAACGGCTCTTTCGGAAACAAACTCGGAGAGAGTTTGAAGGAAGTCAAGGTAGTTGGGATCGAAGATGATAAAACCCCGCCCCGACTGGTTTACGATCCTTCCCACCCCGACTCCGATGACCGTGGATATGTGGCAATGCCAAACGTCAACGTCATAGAAGAGATGGTAGATATGATAAACGCCTCCAGAGCTTACGAAGCGAACGCCACTTCAATCAATACCATCAAAACCATGGCTCAAAGGGCTCTTGAGATTGGCGCCAGGTAGCGACAATAACTTCAGCTAAAACAATAACCTAACAAACATAACACCAGGCAAGGACAATGCTGGACAACCTGCAAAAAGTATTTCTGGAACTGCAAACCGCCTTTAGCGAGATCTCCATAGGTCGCAAGGTGGCCATAGCGATGGTCGGCGTGATCACGATGGGAGCCATACTGGGCGTGGCTTATTTTTCCGGGAAACCGGACTATCAGGTTCTATTCTCAGGGCTGGAGGCAAAAGACGCGTCCGCGATAACAGACGCGCTGACCGGTGACAACGTTCCTTACAGACTTGAGCAGAACGGCGCTACGATTCTGGTTCCAGCCCAGCATGTCCACAATCAGCGACTAAAACTGGCCACCGCCGGGCTTCCAACCGGTGGATCGGTAGGTTATGAGATCTTTGATGATTCCGTCTTCGGAATGACCGACTTCGTGCAGAAGCTTAATTTTCAGCGGGCGCTCCAGGGTGAGCTTGAAAGAACGATCAACCAGTTCACCGAAATAAAATCGAGCCGTGTTCATATAGCCAAACCGGAGCGTCGCCTCTTCTCTAAAGATCAGAACAAAGCGAGCGCGTCAGTAGCCCTTAGAATGGCGTCGCGTCGTCAGCTTTCAAAAGAGCAGGTCATGGGAATTGTTCATCTCATATCCTCCAGTGTCGAAGGATTACGACCGGAGGGAGTCACCGTCGTAGACGTTTCAGGGCGTGTCCTTTACGGCGGCGAAGAGAGTGACGAGATGGCTCGCCTCTCTTCAACCCAGATGGAGCATAAGACCAACCTGGAAAAGAAGATGGAGCAACGCATCACCTCCATGCTCGAGAGCATCGTGGGGTTCGGCAAGGTTGTCGCCAGGGTCTCTGCGGAGCTTAACTTCCGACGTGTCGAAAAAACCGAAAAGACCTTCGATCCGAACAGCCAGGTGGCCCGTTCGGAGCAAAGAAACGAACAGAAATCGACAGGAGAAACCGGTCCTTCCGGTGTGGTAGGCGTACAGAGCAACGTTCCCGGAGCGGAAGGCGCCAGGGATAGCTCCGGCAAACCGGCTTCCAATTCCTCCAACCAGGAGACGATCAATTACGAGATAAACGAGGTGATCTCCCATGTGGTCGAACCGATCGGGGCGGTGAGGAAACTCTCCATAGCGGTTGTTGTTGATGGTAAGTACGCTGTCAAGGATGGGGACACGACCGGCGTAAAGGAGTTCTCACCCCGTTCCGCAACCGAGCTTAACCAGCTGAAAAGCCTTGTAACGACCGCTGCGGGTGTTGACCTTAAAAGGGGCGATCAGATAGTGATCGAATCAGCCGCTTTCGACACATCGCAAATGGACATGGATATAGAAGCCTCCAAGGCTACTGAACAGAGCCAACTCTATACCGAAATTGCGAAATACGCCGGTATAGCGGGTTTGGTAATCGCTCTTTTTATCTTCCTGATAAGGCCGCTGATCGGATGGATCACGGCCTCCTCAAAGGATATGGAAGTATTACGATCCTTCCCCCAGACCGTAGAGGAGATGGAGAGCCAGCTTGGCAAGCAACATGAGGAGGACTCGGCCATGGACAGCAAGACCAGGTTAAAACTGCTCATAGGTGAAGACCCTGCGCTTATCGCCGATATTATGCGTGATTGGTTGCGAGCGAGGCGTTAAAATGAATACAGGAAGAAGAGAGGCTGGAGTTTAATAAATGGCGCTTGATAACCGAAATATGATGTCCGGCCTGGAAAAAGTGGCCACTATACTTGTCGCCGTTGGTGACGAGATGGCGGCCACAGTCCTGTCCGAACTCGAAGAGAATGACATTCACAAAATTTCGAGTTACATGACAAATATGGGGACTGTCTCCCACGACATCGTGGAAGCTGTCATCGAAGAGTTTATAGATATAATCGATTCTGGGCAGGGTGGCGCTGTCATGGGCGGAAAGGACTACCTGAAAAAAGTTCTGGAAGCCTCCCTCCCCCCCGAAGCGGCCTTGAGAATGCTTGATCGTGTCAGCGATGGTGGCGACGATACTTTGGGTGGCGGCCTGGAGGCGGTCCGGAATCTGGAGGCGAAAACCATCTCCAGCTTTCTGAAGAACGAACATCCCCAGACCTGCGCCATTATTCTGGCGCATCTCGACCCCCAGCATGCGGCGGAGGTTATCAAGGATCTCCCCGAAAAATTCCAGGCCGAAGTAACCTACAGGGTCGGTACGTTGGAACGTATCTCACCGCAAATCATAAAGGACCTTGATGAAGCCTTGGCTTACGAGTTCCGTTCCGCTGGCGCCATGGAGGGGAGCCAGATAGGCGGCCTCGAAGCCGTAGCTGAGATCGTCAACAACATGGACCGGGCTACGGAGGGGGTGGTGCTTAACGAAATCGACTCACTTAACCCGGAGCTTGCTGAAAATATAAGAAAACTGATGTTCGTCTTCGAGGATCTTATCAAGGTGGACGACCGGGGAATGCAGACCATCCTGAAGGAAGTCGACTCCAACGATCTGCTTCTGGCCCTGAAAACGGCCAGCGACCCGTTAAGAGAGAAGATATTCGCCAACATGTCGGAAAGAGCGGCGCTGATGATGAAAGAGGATCTCGAAGCTATGGGTCCGGTCAAGATATCGGATGTAGAAAAGTCGCAACAAACTGTTTTACGAGTGGTAAAACAGCTCGAGGACGAAGGAAAGATCGTTCTCGCGGGTGGAGGAGAAGAACTTGTCTGACATTCTGTTGCGGGAAGACGCCCAAGGCTCGGTGCAAGAATACAAATTACCCGATTTTGCCGATCCTACCCCGGTGGCGCCTTACACACCACCGCCGTTTGTCCCGGAGCATATGGGAAGCCAAAGACAGGAATTTGTTCCGGGCGGATTCGACTTCGATTTTAAAGGCGGTTTAAGAAATCATGAGATTTTGAATCGAGCCGCCATAGAAGCGGAAAGAATCGTAAAAGAGGCTACTCAAAACGCCAACTCCATTACCCAAAGCTCAAAGGAAGCGGGTTTCGAGGAGGGCCATAACACCGGTCGCACTGCCGCGCAAAACGAGCTGGCGCCTGCTGTAGCCGCTTTCACGAAAGCTCTTGAGGAGATCACCAGTATCCGCACCAAATTTTATGAGCAGTCGGAAAAAGAGATGATTGATCTTGTTATCGCAGTCGCCCGTACAGTCATCGGAATTGAGCTAGAGGCTAAACCTGAACTGGTTCAGCCGGTAATAAAGAGAGCCATATCTCATTTGCAGTCGCGCGAAAAAATGAACGTCCGCGTCAACCCGGAAGATCTTGCGGAGGCCGAAAAGACCCGTGAAAACCTGGCTCGTGAGGTTGAGGACATTAATAACGTCACTTTCCAGACAGACGGTTTTATCACGCGAGGCGGTTGCGTTGTTGAGACGAACATCGGATCAATCGACGCCCGGCTGGAGACCCAGCTAGAATCGGTCCGGGAAACTTTCCGACGCGCGTCGGAGTAGGAATCGGAGTGGTAAAAAAATGGGTCTGGTAAATTTCGCTAAATACAACGAAGCCTTGTCAAAGAGTCGTCCCATAAAGATCTCCGGCAAGGTAGCGCGAATAGTTGGTCTTGTAGTCGAGGGGATCGGTCCCGACCTATCCGTTGGTGGTATCTGCCATATTTTTCCCAAAGACCCGACTTATCCACCGGTCCTGGCCGAAGTTGTCGGATTCAGTGACAATCGTATATTGATGATGCCGCTCGGAGAGCTGAGAGGAGTTGCGCCCGGTTGCCATATAGCTGTTCAGAGTGAGTCGGCGACCGTTCATGTGGACGACACACTCCTTGGTCGTGTCATTGACGGAACAGGAAACCCGATCGACGGGAAAGCCCCCCTCCAGTGCAAGGAGGAGCGTTCTTTATACGCCGAACCGCTCAACCCGATGCAAAGAAAGAGGATCGTACAGCCGCTCGACCTGGGGATCAGGGCCATGAACGGCCTACTGACCGTAGGAATGGGACAAAGAATCGGCATAATGGCAGGAGCGGGTGTCGGTAAATCGGCTCTGCTCGGAATGATGGCAAAATACTCAAATTCGGATATCAATGTCGTATCACTCATTGGTGAACGTGGCAGGGAATTGCGCGAGTTCGTAGAGGGTTCTCTGGGAGAGGAGGGGCTTAAACGTTCTGTGGTAGTTGTCGTGACTTCCGACCAGCCTCCCCTCATAAGAGTGCGGGGCGCACATCTCTCCATGGCTATAGCGGAGTATTTCCGCGATAAAGGGAAAAACGTTCTGTTCATGATGGACTCCCTTACCAGGTTCTCCATGGCGCAAAGAGAGATCGGGCTATCGGTGGGTGAGCCTCCCGCATCGAAAGGTTACACACCATCTGTCTTCGCCGCCCTGCCCCGCCTCCTTGAGAGAGCCGGCACATGTGGCGGTGATGGGTCCATCACCGGTCTGTACACCGTGCTTGTGGAAGGAGACGATCTGACGGACCCGATAGCCGACGCTTCAAGAGCGGTACTCGATGGTCATGTCATATTGTCGAGAAAACTCGCGTCAATGGGACACTATCCGGCCATCGACATACTCGATTCTATCAGCAGGGTAATGGTAGATGTGACTCCCCAGGCGTACCAGGCTCTGGCAACGAAATTCAGGGAGGTTTATTCTACTTACAGAGAATCGGAGGATCTTATAAATATCGGGGCGTATGTGGCGGGATCAAATCCACGAATCGATAACGCCATGGCGAAGATTGATGGCATGAACGCATTCCTGAGACAGAACCTTGATGAACGCTCCGATATAAATTCTACCGCCATGGCTTTGAGCAAGGCCCTGGAGTAACATCAATGTTCCAATACAGGTTGGCAACCTTGCTGAAATACCGAAAGTCGATGGAAGATAATCAGCAACGTTCCCTGGCTATGGCCAATCGAAGCTACTACGAGAAACTCGGAATGGTACACTCACTAGAAGAGAGACGAACCGAGATAACAGACCACCTTACAGCGGAACTTGAACATATTACCGACCCTGCCATCATGGAGCTTTACGACAACTACTACAAAGGGGTTGTAGTCGATATAAGCGACAGTACCAGACAGGTGGAGGATGTCGCCGTTATCGTTCAGATGGAGAGAGAAAAGCTGACCGAGGCGACCAAAAAAAAACGGATTCTGGAGTTGCACCGGGACCAGCTCGAAGAGAGGTATACCACGGAAGTTAACAGAAAAGAACGGATCGAAGCTGACGACATAAATCTTATGCGCTACAAACCGGAGAAACGGAACAGTGCCTGACAGAGAGGTCCTCCGCAAACCGACGGTAATATCGGGCGCCGCCCTTACAGGACTTATACTGGTAATCGTCCTGTTCGACCTGCCCCTCTCATTCACGGGACTGGGTGAAACGGAAAATGCGTTCGCTCAGGAAAATGAAGCTACATCCCCCGACGAATTGCAGGGTTCTGCGGAGAAACCATTCGCTTCGGAGCCAAAAGAACTCGATAAAGAGAGTTTCAGGATGGAGATATTAAAAGACGTTGGGAAACGGGCAAATGAGCTGGACACCAGGGAGAAAGAACTCGATCAACGTGAAGAGCGGCTCAACGCGCTAAGCGGTGATATCGAAAAACAGCTCGATGAACTAAAATCGTTGCAGGCAAAGATAGATGACAATATCAAACTTAGAAACGATCTTGAAGAGAAGGCGATAGGCAAGCTCGCAAAAACGTACGCCTCAATGCCACCGGGTACGGCGGCGGGCCTGATAGCGCAAATGGACATAAGAATAGTCATCCGTATGATGTCGGTCATGAAAGAGCGTTCGGCCGGAAAAATCCTTGCTGTAACAGAAGCCAAACTGGCCTCAAAAATATCGGAAGGGCTGGTCAAGAAGAAATAACGATTCCCCGCTATTTCGATTCGGACCCCCTGCTTCTTCCAGAGTCCGGGGGCCTGCCGGAGCTGGTTTATACATATATGACACTGCCGTCTCTGCGTGGATCCGCCGCTCCAACCCACCTGTTATTGTCATTTGCAATGGCATGAACACCACCAAAATAGGGATTCAGGTCTCCGGCGAACAGACTTGACAGCGGAGTATATGGGGTCCATCCCTTGTGTTCAAGAAAGAGCAGGGTGTCCATATTGTCATTTATTTTCTCAAACATGACTTCCTCCTCGCCGGCTACATGACAACGAGGGGCTTTTACGGCGTTTTCAATTCCAATTCCCATATCAACCCAGGCGCTGATAACCTGGATCACCGCCGAAATGATACGGTCGTTGGCGGGGCTACCCAACACCAGAGCCGGTTTGCTGTTTCTTGATAGAATACATGCGCTCATATATGAGTAAGGCATGGCGCCTGCCCGCAACGCAAAAGGGTTGAGCCTTGATGCGGAAACGAATTCTGTCATGTAATTATTGTACATGAATCCAAGGTTTGGGCTGGCGCACATTGCGCCGTAATATGAGTTCAGGCTTTGTGTGACGCCAACCGCCATGCCATCTTTATCAACAATAGAAAAATGTGTTGTCTCCCCTGATCCGGGGTTCATAACAGAGTTTGTGATTTTTCTTGCCTTTTCCTTGCTGATTAATTTGCTGACAGTGTCCTCGTAATTTACCAGATCCCGAACAGGTTTATACACTCGCTGACGACGCAGAGCCTCCATAGCCTGTAACAGCCAGTACAACCGTTGGGGGGATTCCTTTTTCATTATGTCATCAGGAGCGTTTTCAAGAATATTGAGTCCCATTATCACCGCCCATCCAGAGGCTGGAGGCGGAAGGGAGGCCACAGTCCAGGACTTATATTTGGAGCAAAGAGCGGGAAGGACGCGAGGGGGTTTTACCTGTCTAAGGTCTTCACAGGTTATCAGACCACCATGTTCCTTCATATCGCGAGCTATTTCTTTCGCAATATCGCCAGTGTAAAAATCATCGGCGCCAAGGTCGCCAAGCCTTTGCAACGTCTCCCCCAATACCGGACTATAGACTACAGAACCCACTTTCGGAACCGACCCATCCGGCTCCAGAAGCAGTTGCATTATCATTTTGTTTATAATAATACGGTTTTCATTGCGCAAAAGAGCTTTTCGTCGGAATGGACCCATAGTGTAGCCGTTTTTAGCATATCTGACGGAAGGCTCAACAAGCCTTTTCCAGGGGATATTACCGCTACCATAATGTTTCCACACAAAATCCAATGTCTTGACGATACTCGGCACAGTGGAGGCGCAGTGGCCGGAGAGTTGTGATACATGAATATCTTTGGGAGTAGCGGCGGGGGAGAGTGATGTCCCGTTGATTGCAAATGGAACATTGTTTTGTTTCTGAACAATAAAGGAGGCCTGCCCACCAAGACCCGATCCTGCAGGTTCGGTCACCCCCAGCGCCAAGGAGACAGCCACGGCGGCGTCAATAGCGTTACCCCCCTCTCTGAGAATTTCAGCCCCGCTTTCACTTGCCTCAGGAGCCGCAGAAGAAACAACACCTGAAAATTTCTTCATATGTGTTTATCCTTTTTCATCAACCCATTGCATATTCGATCAATCGCATTTATGACAGCGCCACAATATGTGTTCAGGAATTCGGGACTGACACCATAATAGAGTTATCCGGGATTTCCTGTTAAAGCCTGCAAATAAAAAGGCTATCCTTGCACAGAGACTAAAATCACCGATATGTTATCGGGTCCTCCACCCTCTTTTGCCGTATTCACAAGCTCTAAAGCGGTAGTTTCCGGGTCACCGTCATACCGGATAAGGATATCCTCGATTGTGTCGTTATCGGCAACGTCTGTAAGCCCGTCGGAGCATAGCAGAAAAAGATCCCCCTTCTCGACCTTCGCCTCCAGCACATCAAGGGCGCTTTCATTAAGGTAACCGAGGGCGTTTGTCACTCGATGGGAGTATCCGCTTGAGATGGCGTCCGCTGAGGATATGCCGTATTTTTTGATAAGTTCGTTATAAACCGAATGGTCTTCTGTCGCCTGCTCAAGTTTGTTATCCCGGAGCCTGTAGACCCTGCTGTCACCAACATGACCTATGTATGCGTTACCGTTCTTTATGACGAGAGCGTCTATGGTCGAACCCATGCCGGACAGATCGCTGTTATTGGCCGAATCGAGTTTTATTTTTCTGTCGGCCAGGATTATGGCCGCCCTGATATTTCTACGGTCGCCGGTTTCGCCTTCGAGATGCTTTTTATCCTCTTCAGATACGTTTCCTGAAAAGCTACGGTCAAGAAGGGACTCGCTGACCACGTCCACGGTTATCTTGCTTGCCACCTCACCTCCGAGGTGACCACCCATACCGTCTGAGAGAACGAATAAACCCTCGCTATTATTGGTGTAGATGGAATCTTCGTTATTCGTTCTTTTCAAACCTGGATCGGTTATACCGAACGAGACCAGAGCGCTCATTCCCATACCAGTTAAATTGAATAGTTAAACAAGTCCCGGTTTTTTACCCGACATGTCGCTTACCGACTCAACAGCGCTAGCAACCCTTAGAAGGGTCGATTCGCAAAAATAATCGCCCAGCAACTGAACCCCGATAGGTAGCCCGGAAGATGTCAGTCCGCAAGGAACCGAGACACCCGGAATTCCCGCCAGATTGCCGTTGATGGTAAGTATATCAGAAAGGTACATGGTGAGAGGATCGTCAATATGCTCATCTATGGAAAAGGCCGGTTCCGGAGAGGTTGGAGCCATCAATACATCAACATCCTTGAACGCTTCGACAAAATCTCTTTTTATCAATGTTCTGACTTTTTGGGCTTTCAGGTAATATGCGTCGTAATACCCGGAGGAGAGGGCGTATGTTCCTAGCATTATCCGCCTTTTGACCTCGGCGCCGAAACCTTCACTTCTGGTTTTGCAGTACATCTCCATAAGGTTTTCCGCCCCATCGGCGCGGAACCCGTACTTTACTCCATCGTAACGGGCGAGGTTGGAGCTTGCTTCTGCCGGAGCCAGGACATAATAGGTCGGGACTGCGTATTTTGTATGAGGGAGAGAGATTTCCTTGATAGTGGCCCCTTCTTTTTCGAGGTTCGATATGGTTTGTCTTACGGCGCTCTCCACTTCCTTGTCGAGACCGTCCGTAAAATACTCCGATGGCACACCGATGGTGAGACCGCCCACCCCTTTACCGATATCCGAGGTGTAATCTGTGACCGGAACTTTCGCGCTTGTCGAGTCCATGGGATCGTGACCCGCGATGGCGTTTAGAATAATTGCGGAGTCGAAAGCGTCCTTGGTCATCGGGCCGATCTGGTCCAGGGAGGAGGCAAACGCCACAAGGCCAAACCGTGAGACCCTGCCGTATGTAGGTTTTAATCCGACCACACCACATAAACCGGCCGGTTGACGAATAGAGCCTCCGGTGTCCGATCCCAACGATCCTGCGCAAAGGTCGGCTGAAACCGCCGCCGCCGATCCTCCGGAAGATCCACCCGGTATTTTTTCAAGGTTCCACGGGTTTCTGGTAACACCGAAATAGTTCGTCTCGGTAGAGGAGCCCATGGCGAATTCGTCCATGCTGGTCTTGCCAAGAATAACGGCGCCAGCTTCTTTCAGTTTTTTTGTCACGAACGAATCGTAGGGCGGAGTGAAACCCTCAAGCATTCTGGAGCCACAGGTGGTCCTCATGGAACTTGTTGCTATCAGATCTTTTAACGCCAGAGGAACTCCCAGGAGTGGGCCTGTAGCTCCGTTTTTTCGTTGTTCGTCCGCGCAGACCGCCTGAGCGAGGGCGCCCTCGCGATCCACAGTTATGTATGAGTTTATTTTTCCATCAAGATTTTCGATACGTGACAGATATGCTGTTGTAGCAAGAACGCTTGTTGTGGCGTCAGAATCGAGCCGTTCGGCCAGTTCGTGGATGGTAAGAGCGCAAAGATCGGTCATGAATTATTCCTCAATCACACGGGGAACCCGAAAGTGACCATGACCTGTCTGGGGGGCGTTACTCTTCCACGATTCCTTGTCGAATTTGCGCTCGCACACGTCTTCCCGGAAAGCGTTTTTCAAGTCCAGGGCGTGGGACGTAGGTTCAACGTCGTTTGTATCAAGCTCGTTAAGCTGGCCTATATAATCTATGATCGAGGATAACTGACCGCGAAACTTCTGCGTCTCTTCGACCGACAGCTCAAGTCTCGCGAGAGTGGCTACCCTCCTGACATCCTCTTCGGTAAGGGACATCTATCTTCTGTGGCTCGCCTTTTTGCTTTTCCAACGCCTTCTGGCTTTCTTTTTTTTTGTGCTACTTGCCATTGTTCATCACTCCTTCAAAGTGCGTTTCTATTATCAACCAATCAGTAATTCTATGAGACCAAGCCGACAATGACAAGAGAAAAGAGGTCAAGACATGGAACTGTCACATCCGGCTTGAAAGAGAACGCCAACCAATGGGCAATATGCAACGAACCCCCAAGCCCAACAGACTCCTACCGTTTTTTCGCCATGGCTTCCCTTAACATGTTCGCAACGTCATTTCGATTATTGCTCACGGCGTAATCGAGGGCGCTGTAGCCGCTATGGTTTTTCAGATGTGGATTAGCTCCATGTTTAAGCAGTTGATCTACGGCCCTGATATGCCCCCCTTTTGAAGCGTACATCAATGCGGTCCACGATTGCCCATCCCGCGCGTTGGGATCGGCATGGTATCGCAACAAAACCTCCAGAGCGCTCGGATTACCCCTTTTCGCCGCCAGCATCTGAGCGCCATGATTCAGCGCGTCAGCCCGAACCTTCGCGTCGAGCAACACGTTAACCGCAATGGGGTTCCCCTTTTCGGCGGCGTACATCAATGCCGTATAACCTTTGTCGTCCATCGCGTGGGGGTCGGCGCCAGACCTTATCAGCAGTTTCATCATCTCCGGCTTCCCGCCTTCAGATGCGTGCATGATGGCGGTCATGCCGCCACTCCCCCTGGAGTTTACGCTTGTGCCACCGTCAAGGAGGCTCCGTACTTTGGTGGTGTTACCCTCCCCAGCCGTGCGCATGAGATCTTCTATCTGATCGGCGAAGGCTACGCCGGGAACAATTAACAACAGCGCTAGGAACGTAAATGTAGATCGTTTCATGATAACTCCTGTAATTTACTGATTCTGATGGATTTTTACGGACTAAGGTTTAATATCTCAAGGGTCTCCCTGAAAGTAGTGTACGCTTCATCGCCCCAGAGACAGAAGATAATTCGCTCAAGGCTCCCCGGTTTGTCACTCGATAAATGTTCAATGGAGGCGGTAAGCATTATTCTGGCGCACCGATCCAGCGGAAATCCAAAAATACCTGTCGATATAGCTGGAAAGACGATGGAAGCAAGATTCTCTTCTTCGGCGCGGGCAAGGGACTGCAGAGTCGCGCCGAGCAGTTTTGCATCCTCGGCCCCCTCTCCCATACGAGGCCCGACCGCATGGATGACAAACCTTGCGGGAAGATTTCCTGCTGATGTTATCACCGCGCCACCTACAGGGCAATGACCCAATTTGTTCATTTCAGACTGGATTGAGGGGCCACCGGCAAGATTGATAGCGCCGGAGACTCCAGCGCCAAGGAGAAGGGAACTGTTCGAGGGGTTGACTATGGCGTCCGCCTCGACTTTTGTAATATCCCCTTTGATTAGGTCGATAATCCCTTGTGTCACGCTCCGTTGACCTCGTTTAAATTATCTCGCCCATTATAACCGAGACCGGAACCTGAAAGTTTATAAGGGAGATGTACCGGCCCTTCAGCGGTCACGGCGGCGGTAACCTTCCCCCTGTCGGTCGGGTCGCAGATAACGAAAAAACATCCACCACCACCAGCGCCACAGATCCTGGCGCCGATACCCCCCGCCTCTTCCCCAGCGGTTATCGCCTTGTCAATCACAGGGGTGGATATTGATGGAAATAACGAGCTTCTCACCCTCCACTCCCCGTTTACGGCCTTGACGAATTTATCAATATCACCCGACCTCAAGGCGCCTAGAGCCTGTTGTGAATAATCGGCGATCTTCCGGAATTTCCTATGCGTGTCTTTCTCCTTTTCGACAATCCGCGTAAAAATCTCCCAGTTGTTTATGCCGGAGTTGCGTGTCTGGCCTGAATAGAAGAGCAGTATTATTTTCTCGAGGGTTTTTCCGACACCACCTATCTTCTCGCGTCTCATTCCACCCGGCGGAAAATGAAAAGCGTTGACCGATCCGTAGACAGCCGCCCCGTAATCCTGCAAACCGGTAGGAACTCCCAGAAGGGCCGCCTCAATATCCTTGGCCACATCGATTAATCCTCGACCCGATATCCTCCTGCTCGACGACCTTGCCAGAGCTGAGCTAAGCGCCACATTAAGCGCCGATGACCCGGCCAACCCCGCGCCTTTGGGGGCTTCTGAAAATGTGGTCACAGAAAGTCCACTGTCGTCATCGACAAAATGCTCCACCAGTCGGCTTAAAAGAGCCAGAGAGTGGTTGTGCTTTATCATAGACCTATTCTGGAACTCAACACTTGCGCCTGTGTCCCGACTGGACAAGCTGATTACACCATCTTTCCTGGGAGTAACTTTCGCCATGGCCCTGATAGATATCGCCATGTTGAGCGTAACCGGCTCGTCGAAAAAGAGGTTCAGCGGCCAGATATCGAGGGTTCCGCCGACAAGATCAATCCTCGTCGGCGCGGAGGCGAAAGTCGGTTTCACTCTTTTTTTCCGCTCGTATCTCTTTTTGTTCGTGTAAAACCATGGCCCGAACTCTTCTTGACCTTGTTCACAAGCTCCACGGGTATATGTTTTAGCTCCCCCGGTTTCAGGTCACCGATGGTTACGGGGCCGACAGCTATACGTTTGAGTTTCTGGACAGGATGCCCCAGGGTCTCGAAGAGGCGACGGATATGCCTGTTTTTTCCTTCGGTCAGGATTACTTTCGCCCGGTGAGCGCCGGTAGCTTTCACCTCGACCCGGATCGATTTCACCTTCAGTTTTTCATTATCGACAGTAATCCCGGAGATCATTTTTTTCATGGTTTTATCATCTATCGGATTTCGGTATTTCACCTTATAAACCCGCTCGACCTCCTTTTTAGGCGCCATTAAAGCCTGGGTAAAATCCCCATCGTTGGTAAAAAGGAGAAGTCCTTCGCTCATCATATCTAGCCGGCCCACCGGGTAGAGATGCTGATATCCGGGTGGAAGGAGGTCCATAACTGTTTTTCGGCCCTTTTCGTCAGACCGTGTGGTTACATAACCTTTCGGTTTGTTCATCATCATATAGACGTGCGGCGCCTTCGAGCCGACCTTTTTACCATCGACCACTATCCTGTCTTTGTCAGGGTCGGCGGACGCCCCTTTTCCGCTGACAATGGCGCCGTTTACTGTAACCCTTCCTTCGGCTACAAGACGTTCGGCTTCTCTCAAGGAGCATAAACCCGCCCTTGAAAGGATCTTATGAATCCGGATTTCCCCGGTCATTGTCCGTACCGGTTTCGGTGTCCGCGCCGGAGTTGATTTCGATGTCGGTTTCCGGGTTCGTGTCGGTTTCCGGGCCGGGTGTTGTTTCAATTTTATCGCCTTCGTTTATCTCTTTATCATCCAAAGAAGTTTCGGGGTCAAGCTCGCCGATAGATTCTTCGTTTTCATCATTAAATACCATCGACTCCTGCGTATCCTCCGGGAACGCCGAGGCCATCTCTTTTTCGAATTCGTCCATGGTCGGCAGGTCGGAGAGCTTTGCCAGTCCGAAATATTCGAGAAACCGTTTTGTCGTACCGTACATCATCGGTTTTCCGGGCGTTTTCCGGCGTCCCATCGACTTGATAAGGTTTTTATCTACCAGACCTCTCATGGCGCCGCCCGAATCGACACCACGGATATCGTCCACCTCCGCCTTGGTAATCGGTTGACGGTAGGCGGCAATGGCAAGCGCCTCAAGGGCCGCCCTGCCGAGTTTCTGGCCCCGTTCCATCTTGAAGAACCGGGTCACCCATATGGCGTAATCGGGTCTGGTCTCAATCCGAAAACCTTCGGCCACCTCGGTTATGGCAAGGCTTCGCGACTCGTAGTCAGATTTTAATTCCTCAAGGGCGTCGGTTATCTCTCCAGAAGTTATGGTTCCATCGAAAAGCTGTGTAAAACTTTCCAGGGTAACCGGTGTGTCCGACACGAAAAGAATATTTTCGATTACCCCCTTTATCTCGTCGTTTTCCAACTTTTAATCTCCGTCATTATCCTTGGTGTCGAACTCGGACTCAATCTGTTTCGGGTTATCCTCGACAATTTTGTATATTAATATCTCGCCACCGATTCCGGCCTGATGGGCCTTTACGAGTCTTAGCTTGAGCAACTCTAACATGGCCAGAAAGGTGGCTACGATCTCCCCACTTGTTCGAATGTCTTCAAAAAGGGAATCGAACGTCACATAATCGGTCGATTCGAGCCGTTCCATCAACTCGTTCAGTTTGTCGGTAACCGATATCTCTTCCAAGGTTACCGTGAATCTTTTCCCCTTCTCCCCTATCCTGTCCAGGATTTTCTGCAAAGATTTTAAAAGCTCGAAAACACTTACTTCAACCAAAAGGTCGGACGATCCTGGCTGATCGGACTGGGAGGGGATTCTCGTAAAGACCTGGGACTGGTCAAGCTCACGTTCCTTTAGCGACAAGGCCGCTTCCTTGAACTTTTTGTATTCGACCAGTTTATGCACAAGCTCTTCATGCGGATCGACCCCTTCATCCTCGGCTAGTTCGTCTTCGATCTCATGTTTCGGCAGAAGAGTCTTTGATTTCAGGTATGCAAGGGTGGAAGCCATCAAGAGGTAATCACCTGCAAGCTCAAGGTTCAGGTGTTGCATCAGCTCCATATATTCGAGGTACTGTTCAGTGATAAGCGCGATGGGGATGTCGTAGATCTCCACCTCGTTCTCCTTGATAAGATGAAGGAGAAGATCGAGCGGACCCTCGAAAACATCCAGTTTTACCTTGTACGGCATGACTCCACAGATTTTTTGGAAAACGAGCATTATACCCCAATTGCCGATTTACAAAATAATTGAGCCTCTACCTGGCGGGATTTGTTGACACACAATATGAGTAGAAGCATAATGCCATCGGTGGTTAAAATGAGATTGTGGTATGTCTGATAAAAAACCTGTTACCAACTACGCCTATACACTTTTGCGTAATAAGGGTGAATATTACCTGTTTGCGCGAGAACTGGGCATTATCGTTCACGACAAAGACCTTAATACCGCCTTCGAACAGCTCTCCTCCGAAAAAGATAAACTGCTGAATAAACTTGACGAAGCTGGTCTGCCATACCCGGAGCCATCACGATCGGTTACTGGCAAAAACCTTATTTCGACCGTAACCGCAGGAGTTTTAGCCCTTGCGCTTGTAATGATGTTGATTTTCGGACTGACAACTTTCATGACTCCCTCCCACGCATCGGCGGACAACATTGTCATGCGGATGAAACCCCTTTTTGACGACATTCTCGGTCAGACCGGCGAATCGCTTCTCAGGATAGAAAAATCGACCGAAGAGATGGCAAAACGAGCAAGGCTCTCCTCCAACTTAAACTACTGGTCCCCTGAAAAAGGGGGTAACGGTCACTATTACAAGGTTATCGAAGTGGAAAACGGCGTAACCTGGGATGAGGCGGTAGTGTCCTCGCAAAAACTGGGCGGAACCCTTGCCACCATTTCAAGCGTTGCCGAAAGCGATTTTATATACCGGCTTGTCGATGGCGAGGACCGTTACTGGTCTAAACACGGACCCTACAGCCTTGGCCCCTGGATAGGCGGGTCAAGAAGCCCCGACAAAGATACAGGGTGGGTCTGGGTCGATGGTGAACCTATAACTTTCGACAACTGGGCCGATGGACATCCGTCAAGCGATAAGAGTGATGAAAACAACAGGATAAACCTCTTTCAGGGCAACAAGTGGATCTCCAACAGTGGAAATTACAAGTTGCAAGCCTACATAGCGGAATTTGCCGGTTGACCACCATTTCGATTCTCTCCAGAAAATTCGATTGTTTCCTTCTCAACACCTGTTTGCGTTTCAGGATCATCCTGGTCAGGAACAGGTCGGGAATAAAAACTTTCTCCTTCTTTCTGATTATGGCAACCCTGCTCCTTTCGGCTGTGGAAATCTGTAGCGCGATATTTTTTCATGCGACAAAAGAGCGGTTCACATTTGCCGACACAGAAAATTACCTCGCTCCAAAAGAAATTATCCCGAAACTTGCCAAAGCGTGGGATCGTGACCTTGGCTGGGACAGCAGTTACAGAACCAGGTTCGGGGAGCGGCCACGATTAAAAGAGTATGGCGAAGACCTGATGGCAACGTTCGGAGACTCCTTCACCCATTGTGACCAGGTGAAAGATGGGGAGACGTGGCAACACTATCTGTCAGAATACGTTGGCAAAAACGTCTATAACTTCGGTGTAGGCGGATACGGCTCCGATCAGGCCTACCTGAAGTTTTCAAAGGACTACACGAAAGTAAATACAAAACTTGTATCCCTTGGACTCATCGGCGAGAACATCTGTCGGGTTGTAAACGTTTATCGCAAATTCTACTGGCCAAGAACCGCAGGACCGATGACAAAACCGAAGTTTACACTTACCAGCGAGGGTGACCTTAATCTTGTCGATAATCCGATCAGGAGCAGGGACGAAATGGTAAAACTGACCGATCCAAAGTTCCTGAAACAGATAGGTAAAGACGATTATTGGTTTAACCTGAAAGGATACCCATCATTTTCTTTCCCCTACACACGAATATTCTTCAACCGCTACTTCTGGCTCGAAGTCATCTACGCTAAGAATGGAAAAAGTATCGATGACATGGTACCAAGACCTATGGACCGTGTAACCTTGTGGAAATCGGAATACGCAAAAATCATGTTCGCCATTTTCGACAGGTTTGTAGAGGAGTCAGCGGCGAAAGGAGCCACACCGATCATCACGTTGATTCCCACTCTTGACAATGCCATCCACCGGTTCACCCAGAATGAGAACCCGGAGAATTTGCAGATAATCGTCGATTATTGCAAGGCGAAGAATTACATTCTGTTCAATGCGCTCGACGGACTGACAGCCAGGGCGGAATCGCTGGAGGATATACAATCGTTCTACCACGGTCACGTCTCGGCGAAGGGTAACCGGGTAATCGCACGGTCGTATTACAACTTTCTGACCAGCAACAACCTGCTTTAGATTTCGAGGTCCACTCTCGGTTCACCCTCTTTACTCTTGTCGATAACCGGGTTGCACAGGAAAAGACGTTCGGCTTTGATCCCGTATTTTTCCACGAGATGATCCTTGATTATCGTTGAACGCTGGTTCGCAATTGAAAGCAACTCTTCGTCAGTTATCGCAGGTGGTGACGCGGGTGGCGCTTCAGTGGCGCTCTTCCCACCGTTCGTAGGCACGGTCGGCGTAACGGAGAACTTTTGCATCGCACGCTCTTCAAACACTTTCCGGTCAGCCGCCGTGGCGTAACCACAAACCTTTATCCGCAGTTCCTTTCTCTCCTTCATAAGGGTACCAAGCTTCTCCAGATACTTTAAATTCCCAGAGCTTAAACCGGACACCGCAGGATTGAACAAGACGGGGTCAAGCCTCACCCTGGCGAGTTCCTCTCCAACAAACTGCGCCACTGTAATCATGGTTCCATAAGGCTGGAAGACATATTTCAGATAACTGATGGCCCCCGCCTGCATCGCCTTCCCCATGGCGGTGTTGATAACATCGCTTAAGTCGAACTGTGGATCATTGATATCCCCTTTGAACGGCAAGGTCAGCGTTATGTTGTTGTCGTTATCCTTCAGGGTCGATAAAGCGGCGTCCAGAGGCATGGTTAAGTGGGCCGACAGCCTTTTCATAAGTTCCTCGTCCACCGGATTGACTTCGAGGTTGTTGAGCAGGAGCTTAAGATCCCCCTTCAGTTGGCCTTCATCTACCTTAAGATCAATATCGGTGTTCATATGACCACTTGTCAGGTCGTAACCCAAAGTTTTCACCGTGAAGGACGATAGGGGCGGAAGGTCGAGGCCGTTTATTTTCCCTGTAAGGTTGAGGGACAAATCTTTCGCGAAAGGTTTTATGTCCCCTTTAAGATCGAGTGTCGAATATTTGCCGATCTTGCCCTTTAAAACAAATTCGCTCACTTGTTTAATGTTGGAGCTATCGATATCTTCTAACTGGGCAGTCGATATATAAAACGTCTCCTTATAGACCGGTGTGACACTCTCATCGGTAAATCCGAAATGGCTATCTCCTGTAATTGTAAAATCCCCTATTCGGACAGCCAGCCCGCCGGGAGTTTTTTCTTCAGGTTTTGCCTCCGGCGCAGGTGCATTTTCACCCTCCAGAGGTTTTGCTGGAGCCGCCTTGTGAACCGTCCGTCCTTTTACGTCGCTCAAGCCGACCGATTCGATATAGAGACCTTCATCCTGTGCAAACTTGAGATTCGCTATTTTTGCTGTCGCAAGCGCAAACAATGGTTCTTTTTTCGTCCCGGTCTTCTCATCGCCGGTGACATCGGTCACGTTCACCTTGTCCAGATTGATTTCGGTGATTTTCACTTCACGCTCTGGTGTCACGTTGATTCCGAAGAGAGTGACCGTATCGACCGAAGAAGGGCCGGTCACCCCCGGTTTCTCACCGCCAATTTCCTTTACGAACAGATCGCCCGTAACCTCAACGCCAGCTAAGCCATGAGCAAACTCACCATCGAACACCATCTCCTTATAACTCGCGCTGTCTTCATGATATTTAGCGGCTAAATTTTCACTACCGAGTCTTCCCACAGCTTTAACTTCGGGCGCAGTCTCATCCCCTGCGGTTTCAAGGTTTATATCCCCGTCCCAGTAGAGCAGGGATGGGTTGATTTTCGCGGCTACGTTCTCCCCTTCCACGCCAGCAAACTGCAATCGACCCTTCTGGTGGAGCGTGGTTACGCCATCGCTCTCCTGGGACATATCAAGGTCGAGATCAAGCGACAGCTCATCCACACCAGCGCGAAGCTTCTCAACATCGGGCAGGTACGCTCCAAGACCGCCACCATCCACTTTTCCTTTAACGGCTACTTTTTTCGCCCCTTCCTCTCCAGCGATGGTTGCGTTTACGGAACCATCCCAGTTCAATGTCTTCATGGAAAAATCCCTACCGTCACTGATGGCTGATGTCTCGCCAATAGAGAGAATTCCCTTCTGGGTCAGGCTTAGGGCGCCATCGGTAGTGGCGGTGGCTTTCAGGTTCAGGGCAAGGGAGGCTGTGTCATTGTTTAGTAAAAGGGAGCCGTTTTCGCCGGTAGCGGAAAACCCGGAGCTTGCCAGCAGTCCGGTTATCGACACATCTTTATCACCGCCATCCGATCCCGGAATTTTGGCCTGAACCACACCGTCCCAGACAAGTTTTTTCTCCTCAACATCAAATCGATCATCTTTTGCCGACAAACCTTCAAGAACGAGTTTCCCCTTTTTCGTTATAACCAGTTTCCCGTTGCTGTATTTGTCCAGGTCGATATTAAAATCAAGAGAGAGTTTTTCGTTGGTCAACGTAGAGGCTGTATGTTCGGCGGATATCCCGTTTGACTCCAGTAGCCCCGACAGGTTGATTCTCTCTATACCCTCAAGCGTTTTGTATTCGGCCTTGCTCGACAAAGTGAAATTCTTCTGGGTGAACTTCATCGAGTCATTACTTATAAGGGTGTCGCGCAATCCGATTTTCCCGCTCTGGGTCAGATGTATGCCATCGCTTTCATTGTAGGTAACATCAAGCGTTATGTTAACGTCGGCGAATCCACTCAACCGGGATAGCCCCGGCTTGGCGAATTCCTCGAATGGCGATAAGTCAAGATTCCTTACGCTCAGATTGATCGTAGCTTTTGGCCCTTCGGCGAACGGAATAAGATCGGCTTTAACGACAAAAGGAGAACCGTTAACCCTCCCCACAAGATCCACCACCGACGACCAGTCCGGTTTAAAAGAAGCCAGCTCGCTTATTCTCCCGGAGTCGAGGCTTATTGTCGTCCTGATCTTGTTTTCGACATATTTGAATGTTACGCCACGGGTATAGAACGCTTTTACTCCCACACCCCAGCTTAACGTATTCGGTTTTTCCGCAGGCGCTTTAGCCTTGGCCTGATCACTTTGGCCCGGAGAGGCTGGTACACCTCGATAAGTGTCGTCTTTCAGGCGTTCAACAGTTGCGTCGATACCATGAAGAGCCAGCCGCTCAATAATAAACTTGCGCTCAAACAACGGCATCCATGAGAAGGTTACATGGGCCTCCGAAACACCCAGCAGTCGCCTCCCCGCCGCTATCACCTGAAGATTATGGAAGGTCAGTTCACCGGTAAACGGGTTGAAATCGACATCATCGACCAGCGCATAGTCTGCGCCGTTGGTTTCAATGGCCCACTTGACACCATAGCCGATCCCATACGGCAGAACCCAAAGGGTGATAACCGCCAAAAGGATTACCCCGGATACAAAGCGTGACCACCTCCTCTTTTTCCCCGGTTTGGCGATGGTAGCTGACTTTTCTTTCTCTTTGTCGATCTTATTTTCAGGTACGCTCTCTTGTTCGTTCATCTATTTAAACCAGCTTCCGATCGTGGCAAGGCAGGGTAACGAAAAAACAGCTCCCTTTCCCGAGGGCACTCTCCAAACGCATACCGCCACCGTGAAGTTCAACTACATTTTTCACTATCGATAGTCCGAGACCGGTTCCCTTCTCTCCGGCTGTTCCGGTTCTTTGAGCGTCCGAAAACCTGCCGAATACGTCTTCGATCTTATCATGCGAGATACCGACACCCGTATCACGAACAGAAACCGTAACGTCACCGCCTCCCCCCCGGGAAAGAGTCAGGGTCACGGCTCCTCCAGACGGTGTGAACTTTACAGCGTTGCTGATAAGGTTATTAAACACCTGGGAGAGCTTTGCGTCATCGGCAAAAATGGTTATCTCCTCTTCCGGCGCAACAAAAGTCATCTCCACCCGCTTCATGGTGGCGATTGACATCATCGAGTCTACACATTCTCTCACCACCTTATTCAGGTTTATCTCCCCCCTTTCGAGGTTAAAGGAACCGGCCTCGATTCTCGCGATATCGAGCAGACTATCTATCAGCTTGAGTTGTCGTGTGGCGGACTTGCGTATTATTTCAAGAGGATGAACCTGTTTTGCCGACGGCTTCTCCCCTACAGAACCGTCAAGGATCGCCGTGGCGAAACCGTAGATGGCGGTCAGGGGGGAACGGAGATCATGAGAGGCTACCGAGAGGAAATCGTTCTTCATTCTGTTAAGCTCACTTAACCTCTCGTTTGCGGCGGCAAGCTGCATTCTGACAAAATATTCCCGCAATCCGGCTCTGACTCTGGCCTTTAACTCCTGTCGGTCAACCGGTTTACGGATAAAATCGCTGGCGCCAGCCTCAAGGGCCGTGGAGAGATCTTCCGTTGAAGTTCTGGCGGTGACCATTATTACTGGAATGTGACATATCCGGTCTGTAGACCTGATCTTTTCGCACAGTTCTATACCGCTCATTACAGGCATCATCCAGTCGAGGAGAACCAGATCGACCCGCTCTGAAAGGAGAATTTCCAGCGCTTTGGGGCCGCTATCGGCCAACAGTAACCGGTACCCCTCCTTGGTCATGGGTCTTTTGAGTAAATGGAGATTCGAATCATCATCATCCACCGCCAGAATCACAGGAGCCTCCCCGTTGGGCGCTAAAGCTACCCTGGTTGTAGAGTCGAACGGTTTGGACATTGATCTTCCTTAAGTCAGCGCTGATAAAGTTGGATTTTTATTAGCAATACCGTATCATGGGGCGCACTACTATAACGCATATTATACAGGCCACCTAACTATGTTTAAAAGTCCGGGTAGAAAACGGAACACCGTAATCTGGGCCTTTGCCGGACCGAAAGGGGGAGTGGGGAAAACCTTCCTCACAGCAGGTTTAAGCGCGCTTCTCTCCTCTAAAGGGCGCCACACCCTGGCTTGTGACGCAGATGTCCTGACACCCAACCTGCATTCGGCGTTCGGGGAAGAATCGCCGCAAAAAAGCCCCTGTAAAACATCTGTCAGGAAGCTCTCATTTGTCTCCTTTTGTTTTGGAAGAGAACCGTTGCACAAGTTGCTTCAGAGAGAAAAACCGGAGTACGACTTCATTACTCTCGATTTCGCCCCCGGCCTGCTCGAAAAAAACATGGAAGACTTTATCAGAGCGGACCAGCCCGTGCTTATTACCACACCGGAACCCGCCTCGATCGAACTTGTCTATCGTTTTTTAAGGGAACTGACGGCGGTAAAGTTACGACGAATAATTGGCGAAGAAAAGTTCATGGAAGTATCTTCAATTCTGTACGACATGGAGATCTCGCCTGTAAGCGCAATCAAATCCATAAGGGAAAAAATCGCGGCGGAAGACCCGGATGCAGGCGCCCGAATCGAACAGGAGACTTTTGACAAGGATATTAAACTTCTGGTCAATCAGGTAAAGGACCATAATGATCAGGCTCTTGGGCCATCCATATGCGAAGTCATCAGCAAGTTTTACGGGTTCCACACCGAATATCTCGGCTACATATCCTCAGACGAGCGGGTCGCAAACTCCACAAGAAACAATCGTCTCTTTGTAAACGAATACCCGGACACAGAAACAACAGCCTGTTTTTCCCTGATCCTCGACAAACTACTGCGAAACTCGGATAGTAGCGCTGGAGTCAGTAAATTCAGACTGATGGGGTTTCGATGAGAAGTTTCGACGAGCTTGATTTCTACGAAATTTTGAATCTGACCTTCGACTGTAACGACAAGGATGTTGAAAACGCATACCTCTGCCTGATGACCATCTATAGCGCCAGTTCCATGGCGAGCTACGGCGCCATATCCGCTACTGAACGCAGGTCGATCCTGAACAGGATTCAGGCCGGTTACGAGACTCTCAAAACTGTCGAAGATAGAAACGCCTATCAGACTACTACTCTCGGATTGACCGACGAAGCGAAAAAGGATGAGTTCGCCAAGGGGCTTGAACTAAGGAAAGAGTTGTCCCCCTTACCCCTAAATCCACCTGTGACAGGAGCGAAACAGACCCGCCGGGAGAAGAAAAAAGGGGTGGAGGAGCGATCAGGCGACGTATCGAATCAGGGTGTCATTACAGGCGCCCACCTTCGCAATATCCGCGAAGCTAAAGGCGCAACCTTAGAAGAGATATCGGAGAAGACAAAAGTGAAAAAGGCGTATCTCGACGCTATTGAGCGGGAGGACAAAAACAGCTTTCCAGCGCCTGTATTTATGAAAGGATTTATTAAATCGTACGCCAAAGCGCTGGGCTTGAACCCGGAGGAGATCAGCGAAAAATACAGGGCGAAATAGTGTGGATTACAGGTGTTTTTGATCTCTTAACATCTGGATCATCTGATCCTTCGGCACTGGTGGGCTGAAATAATAACCCTGAATTGCGTTACAGCCTATTCCTCGCAGAAATTCGAGTTGCTCCAATGTCTCCACCCCTTCGGCGATAACCTTGATCCCGAGTTCGTGCGACATTGAGACGATGGCCCTTGCCACGGCCTGGGCGTTTTTACTGGCAGGCAGGTCGATAACAAACGCCCTGTCGATCTTCAGAACGTTAATAGGCAGTTTGGTAAGGTAACTCAACGAAGAATAACCTGTACCGAAATCGTCCATGGAGATATTAAAACCCTTCTCCCTGAGCCTTCCCAATGTTTCTACCGCAAGTTCCATATGTTTTATGACCGAGCTTTCGGTCACTTCAAGCTCCACCTGCGACGGTTTCAACCCCCATTCCGCGACGTTGTTTTCGATGGTGGCGACAAGATCTTTCTTCTCCAACAGCATGGCCGACAGGTTGACCGATACGCTGAGGGATATTTCAAAAGTATCCAGGTTGATATCGTCTAACTCCCGAATGAATTCGCAAACAGCCGAGAGCATCCATTCATCCATGCCTACGATGAGGCCGGTCTCTTCGGCCAAGGGAATAAAGTCCACAGGTGAAGCCATCGTCCCGTCATCCTGACGCCAACGCACAAGCGCTTCCATCCCCATAACCCGGTTGGAGAGAAGATCGACCTTTGGTTGGTAATAATCGACCAGTTCCCCTCGCTCAACGGCGCGCCTGAGTCTCTTTTCAAGATGTAGACGTTTTATCGCCTTTTCGTTCATGGCGCCATCGTAGATCTGGAAGTTGTTCTTCCCCATATCCTTGGCACTATACATGGCAAGCTCGGCGTTTCGGGTCAGTTCTTTCTCGTCGCCACCATCGTCCGGATAGATTGTCATGCCGAGGCTGACGGTAATAAAAACCTCCTCGCTCTCCACGGTAATCGGCAAGGCCAGGGATTTGATTATTTTTCTCGCCACCACGGTAACATCGTATTTGTTGGTGAGATTTTCGAGAATAACCATGAACTCATCCCCGCCAAGACGCGCCACAGTATCGACTTCCCTCACACATTGGGTGAGGCGATCGGCCACTTCTTTCAAAAGTTCGTCACCAGCCTCGTGGCTTAAGCTTTCGTTCACCACCTTGAAATTGTCGAGGTCGAGAAACAGAACAGCCAGAACGCCACTGCTCCTCCTTGCGCGGGCCAAACCCTGTTTCAACTGGTTCATAAACAGCGATTTGCCTGCAAGCCCAGTGAGGGAATCGTAATGCGCCTGGCGCCTTATTTCATCTGCGGCGTTTTTGCTGGAGAAAACATCGGTAATCGAGGAGACAAGCGTTCCCCCATCTTCCCCGGATTTTTCGATATCAAGGTTGACCTTCAGCGCCTCACCATCCTTTCGCCTTATCCAAAGTCCCCCACTCCACCTGTCGATATCCGTCAGGGAGACATTGATAGCCTCTATCCGCTCCTCTTCACGATGCCCCCACAGGACATCTTCCCAATATTTCCCTGTGGCCTCCCTGGAACTTACACCTGTCAATTTAAAAAAAGCGTGGTTCACCCTTTTGATAACGCCTTCATTGTCGGAGATCATTATTCCGTTGGTCGAATTTTTAAAAACCAGCTCTGCCACCGATCCACTTATAGTCGCAGGCGCCTTCATTTCCATGGCGTCAAGAACATTGGCAACGGTTTGCGATATCCCGCTCAGGATACGCTCCTCCGTTTCGCTGAAAGACTCCTGCTCCGAAGCGCAAACCACCAGCACACCCACTACCTGCCCTGACGATATCAACGGAATAGAGAGAGATGCGTTGTAACCACTATTGGTATCGGCCAACTTAAACCTGTCCGACTCCGGTGTAGAATATGATCGTTGAGGGTTACCCGTCTTCAGAGCCGTATTCACCTCCTTCAGAGGCTCGGCGCCTTTTTCCATGAAACTGGCTACTATTTCTTCTGTCCCTTCAGCAAAGCCGGACTGGGCTATCGACTGAAAACTCTCGTTATCGTTCGGGTCGAGCAACCCGACCCACGCTGAAATGTATCCGGCGTCGGTTATAGCGGCACACGTTTCCGATAAAAGTTGATCTTTGTTAGATGCCAGGAACAGCTTTTTGAGGCTGACATTTACGGCTGTAACGGCTCTGGCTATATAAGGCATGAATATTTCTTCGCCCATTAGAAATTTATTATTGGAGTCAGTATAAAGTTAGCCCTTTTTCTGGCCAAGGGCAAGCCATATTCAACTACGCCCGGTCTGACCAGAAAGAGTGGACAACAGCTCCGCCACCAGCCACCGATTCAAATGAGAGAGCGCCTCCGTGCGCCTCTACAATGTTACGGCGCAAAATCAGACCGAGCCCCCTCGCTACAGAACTTTACCGAATTGGATATAAGGTTTTTTTAAACCTCCACAAAAAGATAGGGATCGGCGAAAAATCTGGTATTTTCCGGAACTTCATTCACCAGAGTAACCCCCTTCTCCAAAGCGAGGCGCGTATATTGCCCTATAGCGGTAATCGCCTCTATCCTGCCGTCAAAATCCTTCTTTGCAAGTTCTTTACGTCCCCTCCGGTCTCTCTCATGGCTTGCACAAACTTCTCCCTATCGGTCGGGTCGTAATAGAATTCCGACATTTTTTTCCCGATAACCTCACCGTGTTTCCAGCCGAACATCTTTTCGTGGGCGGGGGACATCCATATGATGTTCCCCTCTAAATCGGTACGGTAAAAGGTGTCTGGCAGGTTATCGATGAGAGATAGATGTTGAAGAGTCAGTTTGGCTCGTTTTTCCTCAGCTTTTATGGCGATAATGGTCGGAACGACAAGAGCCAGCGCTACCGGCAGGGTCGCTACAACGACACTCTCCAGTTTCTCGGCGAACAACTCCCCCTCTGGTCCATGAACATTTATGACCTCACCTAGCCGTGAACCGAGGACAAACTCCCAAACCCCACAAGGACACAGGTTATGATCACTGTAAGAATGGCCGCGCCCAAAATATATCGTTTCATTGCCAAACCGATTGAATTGAAATCCCGATTTTCATTCTACCATGCGGGATGGAGTCACTTCGTGTGGTTTCAGTCGGCAAAAAAAAAGCCCGATCCGGCGCTAAAGCAAGCCGGATCGGGCGCAAGTTTTGAAACTAGACGTTCGAGTCAATAATTTCCTTAAGCTCGGCCTTGGAACGGACTCCAACCACCTGCTTTGCAATTTCCCCGTTTTTAAAGAAGAGGATGGTCGGTATTGAACGGATACTAAACTGTGTGGCGGATGCGTTATGATCATCTACGTTCAGCTTGCCCATTTTCACTTTCCCCTCGTATTCATCAGCCAGTTCAGCGATGGCCGGGGCGATCATCTTGCACGGCTGGCACCATTCCGCCCAGAAATCGACTATTGTCAACTTGTCCGATTTTACAACTTCTTCTTCAAAGTTCGCATCGGTAAACTCCATTACGTTACCCGCCATCTTTGCGAATCTCCTATTCCACTGATATAAGTATTTGTCTTTATGTTATCTTTTCAGTCTAACCGTTAAACGACCTTTTATCAACCTGCGATTTTGCCCCTGCACTCGTCCAGCAGGTCGGAGAGAGTGGTTTCAAGCTTGATAGAGGGGGACCATCCTGTCAGGGAGGTCAGCTTTTCAAACGAACCAGATATTTTCGGATTTTCAGATGGACGCATTCTGTCAGGGTCGAGTTCATGAGCGATATTGATAACGGTAGACATCTCTCTAAGTATCTGAAGAATAGCGCCAACTTTCGTCGGAACCCCTGAACATACGTTATATACCCCCCCCTTTTCACCTTGCCTCAGCATAGCGGGATACGCTCTGACCACATCCCTGACATCGGAAAAATCGCGTTCGGCGTCGAGGTTCCCTGTGGTGATGACAGGTTCCATAAGACCGGCCTCGATCCTGGCTATCTGCATGGCAAAGGCTGGCGCCGCGAATTTCTCGCTCTGGCCCGGCCCGATATGGTTAAAAGGTCTGGCGATTACTATATGAAGACCCGGTTTTTGCGCGTACTGCTGGCAGATCAGCTCCAGACACTGTTTTGAAGCGGCGTAGAAAGTGGCCGGAGCGGGGTTTCTCGATTCGACAAGGGGATTTTCCGATGGGGCGACCTTGCCGTATACCTCCGAAGTGCTTGTATACAAAACCTTTGCGTTCGGAGCATGTTTTGATACGGCCTCAAGGAGGTTAAGGCCGCCTGTTACGTTGATCCCGAAAGCTCTCGACCTGTCTTTCTCAGCGTCCGGCATAAAGGAGATGGCGGAAAGGTGGTAAATTTCGTCTGGAGCCGTCTCTTTGATAAGGGCGGAGACTTCTTCGCTGTCGCTTATATCGATTTTCACCGATCTCCCCGGGAAATCGTCGGAAGGTCGATTATGTAGATATGTTCCTACGATCTGAACGTTCGCATCCCTGGCAAGCTCAACCGCCAGACACCTTCCGACAAAACCTGAAACCCCGGTTATAAGTATCTTCATTTCCCGACCGGCGCAAAGATTCCGGATGAGACAAAAAGAGCGACCAGCATGATAACGACCCCGAAAACCCGCATCATTCTTAACATGGTATCCCCGGCTTGCGGTTTATGCCCCATCTCTTTCCAGTTCCTCTGGGTCGAGGCGGGAAAAAGAACGGTGAAGGTAAACCCGATAACAAACAGCCCCAAGGCAAGAAGTGTATTGTCCATTCGTCTTTCTTTATCCAAAATGACAGCGAATACTATACCATCGAATCTGGCAAAAGAATCTGTGTGTTATAATCGCCACTTTTTTTTAAGGCTAAAGTGAACAAAACAGATAGTGGCAGAACGCATACCTGCGGTGAACTGCGAAAAGAAAACAGCGGCGATCAGGTTGTATTAACCGGTTGGGTAAGAAAACGGCGTGACCATGGTGGATTGGTCTTCATCGATTTGTGGGACCGGTACGGGATCACCCAGGTCGCGCTCAACCCCCAGATCGACTCTTCGTCCCACGATATAGCGCATACCCTGCGAGCCGAATTCGTTCTGCGGATTGAGGGGAAAGTCTCCTTGAGACCGGAAGGGACCGTTAACGAAAAACTGTCAACCGGCGCCATTGAGGTATATGCGGAGAAGGCTCGGATCCTCAACACATCCAAAACGCCACCTTTCGTAATCGACGAAGATGAAGCGCCGTCAGAAGCGTTGCGATTAAAATACCGATACCTCGAAATGCGCAGGGGTCCACTCCTTAAAAACCTTATCTTGCGCCACAAGATAACCACTACGGTGCGAAGTTTCCTCGACTCCCACGAATTTCTGGAGGTGGAAACCCCCGCCCTTACAAAATCGACCCCGGAAGGCGCCAGAGACTACCTCGTGCCGAGCAGGGTCAATCAGGGACACTTCTTCGCTCTGCCGCAATCACCTCAACTATTCAAGCAGATGCTGATGGTGGCGGGGGTTGACAGGTATTTTCAGATAGTAAAATGTTTCCGGGACGAAGACCTGCGGGCTGACCGTCAGCCAGAGTTTACCCAGATCGACATGGAGCTATCCTTCGCCGACGAAGAAACCATTCAGTCGATCTGCGAAGAGATGGTATCGGCAATATTCGAGTCGACTCTTGGTAAAAAGCTGGAAACGCCCTTCCCTCGTATAACCTACGACGAGTCGATGAACCGGTTCGGGAAAGACGCTCCCGACCTGCGCTTTGGCATGGAGCTTTCCGATCTATCGGACCTGGCGGGCAAAAGCGAATTCAAAGTTTTTACCGGAGCGGTTGAGAGTGGCGGTACCGTTCGTGGAATCGCCGTACCTGGATGCGCCTCCTTTTCACGCAAGGATCTTGATAACCTGACCGAAGAGGCGAAGATATACGGCGCCAAAGGGCTTGCATGGATCAAGGTGACAGAAGAGGGATTCCAGTCGCCGATAACGAAATTCTTTACGCCTGAAACCCTTGACGCCATAAAAGAGAAAACCGGCGCAAACGCTGGTGACCTGATGATCTTCGTCGCCGATAAAGTCAACGTGGCTTTCGACACCCTCGGCGCGTTGCGGGTAAGTCTGGCCAAACGTCTTGAACTTATCAACAAGGATGAATTCAATTTCGTATGGGTAACCCATTTTCCCCTGCTCGAATATGACAAAGAGGCTAAACGGCATGTAGCCTTGCACCACCCCTTTACCGCCCCACTTACAGCAGACACCGACCTGCTCGAAACGGAGCCGACAAAAGTGCGGTCGAGGGCTTACGATCTCGCCTTGAATGGCGCTGAGATCGGCGGTGGTTCAATCCGTATTCACAATAGCGATATGCAGAGCAAAATTTTTGGCCTCCTCGATATAAACGATGAAGAGGCGAGGGCCAAGTTCGGTTTCCTGCTCGACGCCCTCGAATATGGCGCCCCTCCTCACGGGGGCATCGCATTCGGCCTCGACAGGATAGCGGCCCTGCTCACAGGTTCCGACTCGATCCGGGATGTCATAGCTTTTCCGAAGACCCAGAAAGCTCTCTGCCCTCTCACAGACGCCCCTTCAGCGGTAGAGAAAAAACAACTGCGCGAACTTGGCCTTAAACGGGACTTGAGTTAAATGACCGAAGTCAGAACCCGATTCGCCCCCAGCCCCACAGGCTTCCTCCATATCGGTGGAGCGCGGACAGCCATATTCAACTGGCTCTTCGCCCGCAGACATGGTGGTTCGTTTATCTTGAGAATCGAAGACACAGACCAGGAGCGCTCCACAGAAGAGTCTATCGACCAGATTCTGGAAGCGATGAAATGGCTGAATATCGATTTCGACGAAGGCCCCTTCAGGCAGACGGAACGAAGCGGGATTTACCAGAAAAACATAGACCAGCTTCTGGAACAGGGGGACGCATACAGATGTGTCTGTTCCAAAGAGGAGCTTGACGCCAAACGACAAGCGGTGATGAAGGCGGGGGGAAAACCGAAATACGACGGGACCTGTCGTCAAAGGGGGATCGGCGCCGATTGCGATGCCCCATTTGTCATCCGGTTCAAAAGCCCGGAGACCGGAAAAACTCTCATCAACGATCTGTTGCGAGGAACGATATCTTTCGATAACGCCGAGATCGACGACATGATTATCGCCCGGTCCGATGGTACGCCGACATACAACTTCTGCGTGGTGGTCGATGATTCCGACATGCGTATCACCCATGTAATCCGCGGCGATGACCATCTCTCAAACACACCGAGACAGGTTGTTATCTATAACGCCCTCGGTCAAAAAGTTCCGGCGTTCGCCCATGTATCGATGATTTTAGGCAAAGATGGCGGACGGTTATCGAAACGGCATGGCGCCTTGTCGGTTCTCGATTACCACGAAAAGGGAATTTTGCCCGACGCATTCGTGAACTACATGGTTCGACTCGGTTGGAGTCACGGCGACCAGGAAGTTTTCACTATAAAAGAGTTAAAAGAACTTTTCGACCTCGATTCCGTCAGCAAATCGGCCTCCCGGTTCGACGAAGAGAAGATGGTCTGGTTGAATTCGGAATATATCAAGACCGTTGCCGACGAGGAGCTTTCTCCGTTAGTGACCGAGCGGTTGAACTCTGACGGTATATCGTGTAAAGAAAGTCAGGTAACACCCCTTCTGGCCATGTTAAAACCGAGAAACAGAACCCTCATTGAGCTTGCTAAAAGCGCATCCTGTTTTCTGGTTGAGACGGTGGAGTTTGAGGAGAAAGCGGCAAAAAAGTTTCTAAAACCGGAAACGTCCACTCTGCTTGAAGAGCTGGCCGATAACCTTGAGAAGGTCGATTTTTCAGATGAGTCGGCCATCGAAGTCGCATTTACGGCTCTGCTTGAAAGCCACGAATTAAAATTGAAAGTTTTGGCCCAGCCGGTACGGGTATGCCTCACCGGCGGAACTGTCAGTCCCGGCCTGTTTGAAGTGATGGCGAAGCTCGGAAAAGAGAGATCTGTAATGCGAATCCGTACCGGCGCCGCTCATTGTGCAACAAACAGTTAGGTTGATACTGCTCGGTTCCATCCTTTCAGCCGGTTCAATATACGCTCAGGAAGTTTTACACGACACGATTCCACCCTTCGATACAAACAACTCCGTAAACGGCATTCCAGTCGGATGGAGAGATGTGACATTTTCCGGTATCAAGAGACACACGACATACAAGCTGGTGGAAGAGGATACTGTTTACGCCGAATCGGATAACGGAGCGTCGGGGCTGGTGTGTGATGTTTCTGTACCCACCAAAGGAACAAAGTTGAGGTGGCGCTGGAAAATTGAAAAAACCCTCAAGGAGGGGGACGCCAGTACGAAAAATGGGGATGATTTTCCCGCCAGAGTCTATGTGGCGTTCGAGTATGACCCCGATTCGGCCTCGCAATGGACCAGGCTGAAATACGCGGCGATCAAGCTCCTCAAGGGGGAGTACCCGCCCCACTCCGCTTTAAACTATGTCTGGGCCAACAAACTTGCCAAAGGGGAGTTCACTCCGAGCGCGTATACCGGAGACTCGATGATAATAGCGTTACAGTCGGGTGACAATCGGGCCGGGGAATGGGTTTGGGAGAGTATCGACATCAAGGCTGACTATCTGAAAACTTTTGGCGTGGAACCACCGCATAAAATCTCCGGTATAGGTATAATGACCGACACCGATAACACTCACGGCAAGGCGCGGGCCTGGTATCGTGACATATCTTTCATCTATAACTGAATGTGATCGTGACCGATGAACAAGAATGAGACCTCGCGGGTAATAAGCGCAGGCGCCGAAGAGGAGTTGGGAGTTGTCCATACCGTCCATGAGTTGGGCGAAATCGAACTTGTAGACTATATCGGCTCCGACAGAACTGTGGCCAGAGCGGCCAGAACCTCGTATCAGGGAAGCGACGGGAAAAACGAAGAGGCGGATCGCAGGTTGATAAGAAGGCTCTGGAACGACCGGCACACATCCCCTTTCGAGATGGTGGCGCTGACTTTCCGTATAAGGCTCCCCATTTTCGTCATGCGTCAACATGTGCGGCACAGGACCGCCTCCCTTAACGAATGGTCTTTCAGGTACACCGAATGCCCCGATCTTTTTTATACACCTCAACCGGGGGATGTGCGGGGCCAGGGCAAAACCAACAAACAGATGAGCGGTAACCCCCTCGACGACGAGACTTCGAGCAGAGCAAGAGACCTGATCTCGCAGGTTAACAGGGAGGCTTTTACAACCTATAAAGACCTTATTGAGCTGGGCGTTGCAAGAGAACAGGCCAGGGTCGTCCTGCCGGTATCGGCCTATACCCAGATTGTCTGGTCTATAGATATGCGCAACATGCTCCACTACTTCTCCTTGCGCCTTGCCTCCGACGCCCAGAAGGAGATTCGAGATTACGCTGTTATCATGGCGAGGATAGTAAAAAAAGGATGGCCGATCATCTGGTCCGCTTTCGAGGAGGGCGCAGGTCCGTTCGAGGAGATATCGTGAGCGGAGCAGGTAAAAACCTGGCTGTGGTAATCATGGCGGCTGGACTCGGCAAACGAATGAAATCCGACCTGCCCAAGGTTCTTGTACCGCTTGCCGGTAAACCTCTGCTCGAATACGTTCTCGATACAGCCAAAACCCTCACCCCTGCGGAAATTGTGGTAATAGTAGGCCACGGGCGAGAAAAGGTGATTGAGCGGTTTGGCGCCGAAAAAATCACTTTCGTAACCCAGGCGCCTCTACTCGGAACAGGGCACGCCGTCGCCCAGACGGAATCGGAGTTGGCGGGTTTTGACGGATCTGTCCTTGTGCTCTCAGGTGACGCGCCCCTTATAACGGAAGAAACATTAAAAAGCCTGATAGCGCATCATACCTCCGGGGAAGCGACCATCACCATGCTCACCTGCGACCTCGAAGATCCTGGATCGTATGGACGCATCGTGCGCAAGGACGGAGATGTGATCGCTATTGTCGAGATGAAAGACGCTACGGACGAGCAGAAAACGATCAGGGAGATAAACAGCGGAATTTATCTGTTCGAAAAATCTTTTCTGTTCCGGGCGCTTGCAATGATAGATAACGATAACGCCCAGAACGAATATTACCTGACCGACCTTGTGGCGCTTGCTGTTCAGGAGGGACGCAAGGTATCAGGTATTGGTACGGAGAATCCATTTGAAGTCATGGGCGCCAACACCATGGAGGATTTACAGATCCTCCTTACGGCTGTACAGGGATGAGCCTTAGACCGTATAATGTCCCGCTCATAACAATAGCAAAGACAGGATTATGAAAGCACTCGTATTAGCCGGTGGACGTGGCGCCAACATGGTACCCTTCTGCACAACCCGTCCGAAGCCACTGATACCTGTGGCTGGTGAGTACGTTATAGACCATACTCTTCGGCTGTTGCAATCGGCCGGAATAACCACTATCAACATGGTGGTAGGTCACAAGGGGGATGTTCTGAAAGAACGGATCGATAAAGACCGGTTCGGTGATATGAACATCCACTTTATCGATCAGGGGAAAAGTGGCGGCATAGGAGCGGCGGCGCTGAGCGCGAAAAAATGGTTCTCGCCTGACGAGAGTTTCATGATGGTCTATTCCGACACCTTGACAACCTCCAACATCTTCTCCGTCACCTATCAGGCGCACTGCCTTAACAACGGGCCTTCGGCCGCTGTGAGTCACGCAAAATCGAGCGAAAACTACGGCAACGTCTACCTCGGGAAAGAGGCGCGGATAACAAAAATTGTTGAAAAACCGGACAAAAATGAAGGTCTGGCAAACTATGTTCTGTCCGGTATTTTTGTGGTCGGTTATTCACTGTTCGATTATCTGGAAAAAAACGACACCAACATGGAAAAAGCCCTTGCCACCATGATCGCCAAAGAGAAGGTACAGGCGGCTATATGGGAGAATGACTGGCTCGATCTGGCGCGTCCATGGGATATTCTATCGGCCAACAAAGCGATCATGGACACCTGGTCTACAGCGAAAATCCATGAAAGCGTGAAGTTGCAGGGCGCATCGGTGAAAGGCCCGGTAAGAATCGCCAAAGGGGCTGAGATAAGTTCCGGCGCGGTACTTGAAGGGCCTTCGTATATCGGCCCCGGCAGTTTCATCGGTCACAACGCCCTTATCAGGCCGTATACATCTATCGGCGCCGGCTCTGTCATAGGACAGAGCGTCGAGATGAAAAACTGTGTTTTATTCCCTAAAGTCATCGTGGGAAGGATGTGTTTTATCGGCGACTCCGTGGTAGGCGAAAATGTAGATATCGGAGCCGGTGTCATGACCATAAATCACACCATGGATAATGGTGAGATCAGTGTCAGAATCAACAAAAAGAAGACAGAATCAGGCTTGACAAAACTCGGAGCGTTCATCGGCGACAACGCTATCATCGGAGCCTCCAACACCATTGAATCGGGCGCGATTATAGACGCCGGAATCAAAATTGATCACAACCTGTCGGTTAACAAAACCGGGCGGAGCGTTAAAAAATAGTATGTGTGGAATTTCGGGAGTTGTATCCCATAACGAGATATCGTCTCGGCTGATCGACTCTATCAAAAGCCTCGAATACCGGGGATACGATTCGTGTGGAGTGGCCATTCTTAACGGAAAATCAAAAACCATCGTCAGGAAAGATATCGGGTCCGTGGACGAGGTAAGGGAGAGCGTTCAGCTCGACGATCTTCAGGGGTTTACAGGGATCGCCCACACCAGATGGGCAACCCACGGTGGTGTAACCCGTGAAAACGCCCATCCACACTCCTCTTGCGATGGAAAGTTCTCCATCACACACAACGGAATAATATCAAACTATACAACCCTGCGCGCAAAGCTGAAAAAAAAGGGGCACACGTTTCTATCCGCCACCGATACGGAAGTCATAGTCCACCTGATCGAGGATTATTTCAAGGAGACAGGTTCCGTGGAGGAGGCTCTGCTTTTGGCGGTAAAGGAGCTTGAAGGCGCCTACGCCGTCGCTCTCGTAACACCGCACGAGCCGGACAAGATATATTGCGCCAGGATGGAAAGTCCCCTGATTATAGGTCTTGGAGATGACGCAAACTATATCGGTTCGGATTTCAACGCGTTTATAGCCTATACGAAAAACGCCATCGTGATGGAGGATAACGAATACGCCATCGTGACCCACAACGGCTATTCGTTAAAAAATATCACCACGAGAAAAGAGATAAGCAGGCCGATCCAGAGAATCCTCTGGGATCACAAAATGGCCCAGAAGGGTGGATACCCACACTACATGTTAAAGGAGATCCACGAACAGCCGAGCGTGGTCCACAGCGCCCTTGACATCGACCAGCAACAGATCGACGATCTGGCCTCCGAGATCGACAGGAAAAAACAGGTGGTGCTGACAGGTGTGGGAACAACTTTCTATGTGACCCAGCTTGGACAATACTATTTTTCTGAATACGCCGGTTTTACTCCCAATCTGGTTTCATCCGACGAGTTTAAATTCCTGTCGAAAGTCGATAAGGATACGATCGTGCTGGCTACCTCACAGTCGGGTGAGACCTACGATACGTTAAGCGCGCTTAAATACGCCAAGCAAAACGGGGCCACCACTGCGGCTATTGTCAACGTCATGGGTTCATCCATGGCGCGACTGGTAGATCATCTGGTGTTGCAAGGTTCTGGCCCTGAGATATGCGTTATCAGCACCAAGGCGGCCTTATCCCAGATGATCCTTCTGGCGCGACTGGCATTAAGCGTGGGTCTGCTCCGGGAGAACATAACAAAGCGGCAGTATTCAACATACCAGTCCCAGTTGCGCAAACTGCCCGATATCATCGACAAGGTGGTGAACGAAAAATCGGGTTTCATCCACAACGTGGCAAAAGAGCAGAGCCATATCAGGCACTGGCTGTTTCTTGGGCGGGGCCGTTATTATCCGGTAGCCCGTGAGTCTGCGCTCAAGATGAAAGAGGTGGCCTACGTTCACGCCGAAGGAATGCCGAGCGGTTTTCTAAAACACGGAACCATCGCGCTTATCGACGATGACCTCAATTCTGTTATCTTCATGCCGACCGAACAGGAGAAAGAGTTGTACGAGTTGGCCCTCTCCTCCGCCGAAGAGATCAAGGCCAGGGATGGTTATGTTCTGGGCATAACATTCGAATCGAAAAAAGCCAGGGAGCTTCCGTTCACCGATTGCATATCCCTACCCCAGGCGCCTCCCCTCATCGCCCCGTTCGTTGAGCTTATCGCCGCCCAGCTACTCTCCTACTATACGGCCACCACACTGAAACGAAACATCGACAAACCAAGAGCCCTGGCAAAGTCTGTCACCGTGGCGTAATCGAGGTCTGGTATGAATAAACGTCTTCAGGGTACGGACGGCATCAGGGGGGAAACGAGGTTATCGACCGATCCTTCTATGGCGGGAATGACTCCCCAGGAGGTTTTTCTATCAAAGAACATTCTCACCGAACAATTTTTTGAACTCTACATATACGCAAGGGTTCGCCAGCTCTTCAATTCCGGTATGGCGAAACAAGGGGACCGGATGACCATCGGCTGGGACCCCAGGGATGAAACCGGTCTTTTTCGTGAATCGGCCGTCAGGGGCGCATTGAAAGGTGGGATCGATGTCGATACCATCGGTGTTATCCCTACCCCCGCAATTCCCGTATATATGAATACCACCGGTTGTGCGGTCGGCGCCATGATTACGGCGTCTCACAATCCAGCCTTCCACAACGGGATAAAGATATTTACACGATGCGGATTAAAACCGCTTCCCGGAGATGATTTCGCTCTGTCGGCGATTGTTTGTAAAACCGACTGGAGCGACCTTGAGAAAATAGCGCCCTCGGGGAAACGATACGACCGCCATGAAGAAGCGTTTGATATTTTCGAGCGGTTCTCCCTCGATCCGAAAAACAGCTGGATAGACGACCCTTCTATAATCCAAAACGTTACCCTCGTGCTGGACACGGCCAATGGCGCCATGCGGGAGATCGCTCCGGCGGTAATGAACAAGGTCGGGTTCAAGGAAGTGGTGACATGCAACGCAAGCGATAAAGGAAGCCATATCAACGTCAAGTCGGGTGTGGCGGACCTTGAGGGGGCGCATATCATTGAACATCAAATGGTGGAACATGGGGGTCGCTTCGCAGGCTACAGCGCCCTTGAAACACTTTTTAATATCGCAAAAAAGAGAGCCGACAAGTTCGTAAATGGTGAAGAGACTCTGACCGGGGCTGTTTTTGATGGAGATGGCGACAGGTTCTACCGGCTCGATTATAACCCGCTCAACGACACATGCTCCATCCTTTCAGGCGATGAGATATCGGCTCATACAGCGATCCATAAAGGGACGGCAAATCGGCTTTTCGTAAATACCGTGGAGAGCGACCTTGGTGTGACCGGGAGAATCAAAGAGACCGGAATGAATACGGAGATTACGGCTGTCGGTGACAAATGGATCCTGCTCACAGCCTTCCTGTCGCAGGTCAAAAAGATCGCCCCGCCCGAAATATGGGACAGGATAGAAAGAATCGTAAACTCGACATCACCATCCGCTGACGTTATCGAAAAAATTATTGACGAGGCGAATCTTGACCCCGCAACCGTCTGCGATCCCGCATTCCTGATCGGCGCCGAAGAGAGTGGACACTCTGTGACGTGCGGATTCCTGGGTAACAAAGTGGTGTTCGCCGGAAACGGCCTTAAGGCTTGTCTCAACACATTCTCCGCAATTGAAGGTGGCAAACCCGGATTAATAAAATCTGTTGAAGAGCGGATCGAGGCCATCACGAATCCGTATCCCGCCGGATTCAAGAAAACGATGTATGTATATTACATAGACAAAAACCTCTGGTCTGAAAACTCGCAAGCCTGGACGGAAGTGAAAAAGCGGGCCAAATCGGCCATAAAAAACCTGTTTCCCGATGTAACAGTGGAGATCGTGACCCGGCCTGAGGAGAAAGAGATGTTATACCTGAAAATCATCGATGGCGGTCTGCACACGGCTTCGATTTTCGTCAGGCCATCGGGTACGGAAGACAAGATCGGAGTAACTCTTCGAGGGTCCGCAGAAGATAGCGAAAAACTTTTGACAGCCGGAATGACAATACAGAAAATCCTCCTCACATTTATGAAAGATAAAAAAAAGCCGTTCGCCGTGGCGGAGCTGAAACTTCTTGAACAGGCCAATTCGGGTGGCGCTCCCAAAATAGCTGTGAGTGGTATGAACCAGCCCGATTATGAACGCCTTCTAATAGAATCGGGAACCAAACAGGGTCTGCTCACATCCGCGTCACCCGGCGCTTTCCTGACCGAATACGGAAAATGGTACCTCTCAACAATCCGCAAGGAAACGCAATGAAGATTGACGATTATTTTGTAGAAAACAACGAATTCAAATTCATCGACAAGTTAAGAGAGGGACCCGATCCGTGGTCGGCGATAGCCTTGATCCCAACTATTATTGAGGGTTTCCTCAAAACGATAGTGGAAACCGGAATGGGCGAAGTCACCGACTATTGCTCTCTGGACACATTGAACGACGAGTCGGGAAGGATCATGGAGACATCCTTGCTGGTTAAACGGACCTTCATACTCTCCGAAGAAACCATGCTCCCCCCGGCCATTTTTATCGGCGAAGGGACCATGCTCGAAGCGGGCGCCATTATAAAGTCCCCGTGCATTATCGGTAAAAGTTGTGAAATACGGCAAGGCGCCTACATGCGGGGTAACGTGATCGTAGGCGATAACAGTGTCATCGGCCACGTTACGGAGATAAAAAACTCTATCGTAATGGACCATTCGGCGGCAGGGCATTTCGCGTATATCGGCGATTCGATTATCGGAAGTCACGTCAACCTCGGCGCAGGAACCAAACTTGCCAACCTGCAGTTCCGAACCAGAGAAGAGCTGGACGAAAACAGGATAAACAGGATCATGATAAGATCGGACGGCAAGGAGATCGACACCGGCCTGAAAAAATTCGGCGCCATAATCGGTGATTACTCCGAGATCGGGTGCAACACCGTCACATGTCCGGCTACATGTATCGGAGTGGGAAGCTGGGTCTATCCTAACAGCGTCATTCCGAAAGGGTTTTACGAACCGAAAAGCGTGATAAGGAAATAGGAAGTTACGATGACAAGAGCCACAGCGTTATTAACCTTGTTGATACTGACGATTCCGGTCACTTCACTGGCCGAGTCGCTCGATGGCAGACCCGCACCCGGTTTCACCCTGGAAAAATATGGCGGCGGCACAATGTCGCTTGAGTCCCTGAAAGGCAAGATCGTAGTTTTAAACTTCTGGGCCACCTGGTGCGGACCGTGTAAAGATGAGATGCCACTGCTCAACGAAGCAAATGAAAAATTCAGGGACAACGACGTTCTGATCCTGGGGGTAAACTATCAACAGACCAGCAAATCGGTGGACAGGTTTGCAGAAAAAATCCCCCTCGATTTCCCGCAGGTTCTCGATAAAAAAGGGGACCTTGTAAAACAGTACGAAGTGGCGGCTCTGCCTACCACCTTTTTCATCGGCAAGGACGGAAACATTATCACCTCCCATATAGGTGGCCTGAATTACGATATTCTTTTCGACACGATAAAGGCGATTATCGGGAAATAAAGTATCAGCCCTTCTCAGTTTTTTTGGGTTTGGGCAGACCGCAACAGGCCCCTTCCCTGTTTGTAGCGGGATTGTATTTTATAATCAGCCCTGTCATTTTATCCTCCATGTCGGTATTGCCAGCCTTTTCATAAATCCCCTGCAACTCCACATAAGCGTGGTAATACGAGACTTCCGTCTTTATCACTTCATTTAACAATCGCTCGGCGGTAACATCGTCGCCATTTCTTCTGGCAAGGGCGCCTTTATAGAATTTCGCAAGCAGGTCGTCCGGATGTGATTTTGCAAACCGCTCCGTCAATTCACCCGCTGGTCCAAGCAAACCGGCGTGGTAATAGACCGCCCCCAGAGTACGATCCATATAATCGCCCATATGGCCCAGCCTTTTTCTGAAAAGGGCCTCGAAGTTTTCACGCCCGGTCTCTTCCACTACCCTCGCCATCTGTGTATATGCGAACTGGTCGTGATGGTTAAGGGCGATCAATGTTCCAATGGTTGCAAGCGCCTTGTCATATCTCTTTTTGGCAACCAGTTGCACAACTTCAATCTGCATTTTGTCGATTTTTTTTATCAGAACAGACCGTGGCAAACCGAAAAGCTCATCTAAAGATAGTTTTTCGGTCTCTCCCCATGGCAGAAGCCCGGCAATCAGCCCCAAAAACACTCCAGCGACAATTATCGATATCCAATAACGCATAAAAAGACTTCCGATTAGCTATAATGGTACTTGATGGCGGATATCGCCGCCACCGGCGCGGTTTCCGCTCGCAGGATTGAACTTCCGAGTGAGGCGGTTTCACACCCGGCTGATTTTGCAGGGTCGATTTCATCGGCCCCAAAACCACCTTCCGGCCCCACAACAATCAGAATGGAGCCGGGCGATGAATGGTTATTGAGAACTGTTTTAAGATGTGTCGTCTCCTCTTCCCAGAAAACGATTTTTAATCCGGCGTCAAGTGTGACAACATCGGCCAAACCCGTTACCTCCCTGATTTCGGTCGTGGTATGGGATTTTGACTGTTTACAGACAGCGTGAGCGATAGCCCTCCATCGTTCGGTCTTTCCGCGCTTTTCTGCGTCTATCTGTTTCACGACACATCGTCTTGTAATCATGGGGTGGATTTCCGCTACTCCCATTTCACACGCCATTCTGATCGCGTCGTCCATTTTGTGTCCTTTAAGAACAGCCTGACAAAGTGATATGCGGGGCAGGTTCGATTTCTCCAAAGTGATCATTTCGATGATTTCAACCGATACAGAATCGGCGCCGATTTCACTGACGGAGCACAAAAACCTGCCTCTGGCGCCTGCGGAGAGATCGATCCGGTCTCCTGGTTTAAGCCGTAGAACGTTCCTGATATGATGAGCGTCACTCCCGGAGATTTCTACTACCGCGCCTTTGTCGGTGTCAGCTACCGCCTCCGGTCCGACAATAAAATGAGGCCGACTAGAAATCTGTCGTTCCGGTCTTGATGGAGCATAAGGCGGCGCACATGGTGCAAACGTTATCATCCTCCGGGTTGGTCTCCGCCCGTCGCGCTCTTGCCATATCGGGATCGATAGAGAGACTGTACTGTTTTTCCCAGTCGAGGTTTTTTCTCGCTCTGGCCATATTGTCGTCCCAATCCCGTGCGCCTTTAATACCTTTGGCGATATCGGCGGCGTGGGCGGCGATCCGGGTTGCGATCACGCCGGTTTTTACATCTTCAATTGAAGGAAGGCGCAGATGCTCCGCAGGGGTGACATAACAGAGAAAATCGGCTCCGGCTGAAGCCGCCAAAGCGCCACCAATAGCGTTTGTTATATGGTCGTACCCAGGCGCCACATCCGTAACGAGCGGACCGAGTACATAGAAAGGGGCGTTATTGCAGAGCCTCTTCTGAAGTTTCATATTGGCGACTATCTGATCAAGCGGCATATGCCCCGGACCTTCGATCATCACCTGGACACCGGCGCGCCTCGCCCGCGCCGCAAGCTCCCCTAAAATTATCGTCTCCTGAACCTGCGCCCGGTCAGTAGCGTCGGCGAGACATCCCGGCCTCAAACCATCCCCCAAAGAGATGGTCATATCGTACTCCCGCGCAATCTCCACGAGCTTGTCGTATTCCGAATAGAGCGGGTTCTCCTCCTTGTGGTATTCGATCCATTTGGCGTGGATGGCGCCTCCCCTGCTGACGATATCGAGCAGACGACCCTCCTCTTTAAGTCTGCGGACCGATTCGCGGGTTATACCACAATGAACCGTGATGAAATCGACACCATCACGACCATGATGTTCAATCGCCTTGAACAGATCCTCCCCGGTCATATCGAGCAGGCTCCGATCCTCGGCCACGTTCTCTGCGGCCACCTGATAAATAGGAACAGTTCCCAACGGAACATTACACTCGGCGAGAATCTTCTCACGGATTCCGCTGATATCACCACCAGTGGAAAGGTCCATGATCGTGTCCGCTCCAGAGCAGACAGCTATTCGCATCTTGTTTAGTTCGGCGGAAAGATCGCTATCGTCCCGGGATGAACCGATATTGGCGTTGACCTTTGTTTTAAGCCCGGCGCCTATGGCCAGCCCGTCGATTTGACGACGGTTGTTTTTCGTTATAACTATCGACCCGTCAAGAATTCCGTCCCGTATGAATGTCGGATCGACATTCTCCGCCGAGGCGGTCTTCTCCATGACATCGGTTATCTTGCCGTCTCTGGCGTAAATTAACTGCGTACTCATTACTACTCCCTGGCGGACCGTCAAATATGCGTCTTTACACGCTCCGCTTTATATTTAAATGATTCACCCGGTATTTTAACCCCGCTTGACCATTTGTAAAACCTTTATGATGTCGCAAAAACCGTTTCGGGAACCTTAAGAGGAGATATTCAGCCTACTCCACCAACTCGTCCAGCGATTCCTCTTCTTCAAGGCTTTCAACAAACCTGTTGAGGATTTTTTTATCTCCATCACTAATACTTGTAAACCGGAAAGCGACTTTCACGAATTTCTTTCCGTTATTCCTGTCTTTATCATTTTCTATTCGCATTAACTCGGCATCGACCTCAAGAATCGACTCCGGGCAACTTATCTCCAATCTGGCGGAGTCGTATACAGCAAGAATCCGTTTTTCCGGGCGCTCTACTTTCAATTGACAACCGCTATTGGAAACATCAATCAGGGTCAATTCCACAGTATAGCCGCTCTCAAGATGGGCGGTGACCCGATTCTCTCCACTGATAGTATGCCTGCCGGAGGCTTTGCTGACTTTGGTTATATACACCCCTTTAACTTTGCTTACAAACTCGCTTATTGAAAAAGGTTTTCTTAAAAACTCCGTATTAAGGCCGACCGTTGAATGCGGCATACAGGTACCGTCGCAGTCGGGATCTATCATAAGCGTCAGGCTTATACTCTCGGCGTATTCAGATTGCCGAAGCTCGTCGAGGAAATCCTTATCTGACTGGTTATGGCAGTCCCAGTCGTAGAATACCCAGTCGATCTTTTTTCCAGACAGAACAACACTTGTGGCGTCTTCACCAGAAGCAAGTTCGATCACTTCCTGACAACCAAACTGGGTTTTTATGGCATTTACGAGATGACGGCGTACACTGGTCGCCCCGTGAACCACCAATACCGTATCCGAGTTCAACATCAATTATCCCCTATTTATCCAACTAACATCCATCCTGAATCTAACAATAGCCAGGCTTAAGGTCAATAGAGTCCCCGCTGAACATAAAGCGAGCTTATTCCAGTCACAATACCATCTTCAACTTCCAGGATGGGGCGCAAGTACCCTATTTCACCTTTTCTGATCCTGCAAAACGCCTCTTCCGTCCATTCTATACACGCTGTCAGCCCCGACACAGTTAGCCTGAGAGTAGTGCAATCTACCAATCCAACAGCCCTTTTACTCCTGGACAGGAGACCAGGATTCTCCTTGCGCTCCTCAACTGTGATGACCTCGCGACCACTTAACATCAGGTAGACTTTTAAAAGCGCTTTATAATCGATGTCAATGTCCATATCATGCCCAAAACACTTTCCCAAGGTCAGTATTAATATACGATCCGGATTCATTAACAGTGGCTCCTTTTTAAAAGAACGGCCAGAAGTTTTTCAAAAAGCGAAAATAATGAGATAATGTCCGGCATGAATATTGATACCATAAATCGAACGTATCCGGGGTTTGTTGTTTTCTTTCCAACATTTGCGTCATACTTTTGTTTACTGAATAAAAGTTATAATATTCCGCCACGGCGCGATAATATGCCCGGCAGGCACTTTCTGTCAAGCATAAATGTGCCATACGATATCTACAGGAACAATGCATGATTTTAAAGGCCGGTTGCGCCACCTTATGGAGATCAATAAAATCAACGGCAAGGAACTTGCCTCTAAAGTCGGCGTCAACCATAGCCAGATCTACAGGTACCTCTCCGGCGAAAGAGAGCCTTCGGTCAATCAAGCCATAGCCTTGGCGGCAACTCTGGATAGTTCTCTTGACTATCTTCTCACTGGAGACAGAAAACCTGAGACAAAACATGTTATCTATCAGACAGTTGAGGCGCGTAGAGAAACCTTTGCGGATCGACCTGAAACCGAAAAAAGGGGTTGGGGCTTTTTTGACAACCCGGATCAGAAGATATCCGGATACAGGAAGATCCTGATCGAAGACGACTCGATGGAACCTTTGCTGGTTCCCGGAGATATAGCCCTTGTAGATGTGAAACGAAAGGATGGCCCATACCTTGCCATTAAGCGCAACGGAGTTAAAGTCAGAAAGATTCTACTGGCAGGCGACGAAGTTATCTTGATACCGCTGAGCACGAAATATCCGGCGGAAAAGGTTGAACAGATCGAAACCTTTAAGGTAATCGGACGAGTTGTAGGTTATTGCCGAACGCTTGAAAAGTAGAGCGATCAATCGTTCTTACGCTTCAATACGCTCTATCGGCAAATGGTCACCGATATCAGAACCGTAATAAGCCTCTTCGATAATCAGGTCAGGTCCAATGAGAAAATCTGCGGGAAGCATGGCGATATCCCCCTCCAGCTTTCCAGGCGGATATCCCTTGCCGAGCATTGCTGACACCCCGTCGCCAGCCCTTGTTACCATCGATTTCATGAAGCCCGCCCATGAACCCTCCACACCATAAAGTCTGTAAAGTTCCCGATCAGGGTCGGCGATTATGGAGAAGGGTATTTCATGGCGTCCGGTAACGTATTGCCTGACGCTCTCCACGGGTGACTGGAAAACCGCCACGGTTTCAATGCCTCTCTCCTTCCATACGGGAGCCCGTTTTGAAAGCTCGTGAATCCGAAGATTGCATAGCGGACAGGAGGCATAGCGGTAGAATGAGAGAAGGAGTCTTCGATCCCTGTACCGCTCAAGCGAGACTGAGCCGCCGAAAATATCTTCTTTCGTGAAAGATTTTGCGGTGGCGCCTGCCTTGAGCCTCATATCAGTTCTTCTCTCAAATTAATCGAAATTTTCAGGATTATCCCCATAGGCTTTGCGGCATTCTACCAACATCAGCCTGCGCCCGCAATACGATTCCGAATCAGGTCTGGATCACTCCAAGGCTATTTCCATTTGCCAAGCGACTCCAACGCGCCAGTGGTCATATACACAACGTCAAGTGTGTGCAGGCCGGTAAGCTTCTTTATCTCCCGGTCGGCGGTCACCGGATCGTGGTTTGCCTTCTGCATTGCGTTGCTCAATTTCATGTAGAACTGCAACTTTTTCACCCTCTGCGCCCGTTCTGACGGTGTGGCGGCGTCCATTATCCTTCGCTCCAGTAACGGGCGAACCTTGCTGTTAATATCCTTGCTGGTCCCACGGTATATCTCCCAATTCTGGTTATCTTTACCCATGAGTTTTTCTGATCGCATATGGTCCGCCTTGAGCTGGGTCACGCTGGCAGACTGTTCCGCCCATCCAGAATCCAGAACTGTACGTGGGTCAATACCTCGGTCATGTAACTGTTTCATCCGTAGCCAGTTGCAGTCCTGATACGCCTCTTTGTTGGAACTGGTGGTCACCTGTTGCCACGATTCTACCGCTGATCGTCCCCCTGACCGGTTAGCGTAGACCCTATTGAATCTATCCTGCACAAGGGCGTTGGCCTGGGACATGGATAAACGCTCCACCATGCCGGTTTGCGGGTTTGTACGCATGACGTAGTTACCGGTCGTGCTGTTCATGGCAAGATCAAGATCCATGCCGGGTGTTGTATTGCCTGCGTTGCGCATCGGTCGGAACCTCAAGGTATTCGGGTCGATGCCTTGCGCGGCCAGATCGCGGCGCAATTCATTGACCACCCCTTTGGTGTGTAGCCGTTCTGTGGCGTTATAAGCCCTCTGCTCGGCGGGTGAGGCGGAAAATTTGAGGTAACCCTTGGCATGTGGACGGTGTTTTATGGCCGCAGTCTGATCCATAAGTTGAGTTCGTAACTGATTAACCTGCTGGATTGGCGCCCCGCTCCGTCTGGCGTTCTGGAGAGCCTGATAGGTTTCATGATGTTGTTTGACCATCTCCCCGCCATATTCCCTCTCCCGCTTGAAATCGACCCGCCGTTGGGCGTCGCGCCAGGCGTTGAGCTTGGCCTGACGTTGAGCCGCCTGGGCTTTCGCCTGATAACGCAAAACGCCCTGGGTGACCTTCCGGGTAACCATTCTCTTCACATACGTTGTGGCCACCTTTGTCACAGCGCCTCCAACCCCACCCTCCTGATACCCTTCGTAGGCGGTAATCATATAGTCTATCTTTGGCGACCAGTAACGGGCCGCTGTCGTAACGGCGCCTTTTGCCGCTCCGGAAACTCCCCCCTTTTCGTAACCTGTAACACCTCCGGATGTGATTCCGTAAGTGATAGCAAGGGGTCCGCCACCTGCTACGAATGGCGCCGCGTACATCGCGTAGACCGCCGCCTCCTGATAGTTATTGCTGATGTCGATACCCAACTGGGACCAGGCGGCTGACTCATCCGCTTTCGCCTGCTCCTTTTGGCTTCTGGCTTTTATCCGCTCCACAATGATCGCCCCCACCTCCGACTGCTTCTTCATGTCGTAGGGAGTCCCCGCAAGCTGGCGATCCATCCAGTCCCGCACCGGGTAACGATCCTCAGGCGGAAGAGATGCGATGAGCCGCTCCAGCCGGTTTCGGTTGTCTTTCGCTTTTTTGATCTCTGCGGCCATCTTACGGTTTTGGGCCATCATCTGGAACCTCACCATAGAGTCCCATGCGGTGGGAGTCCTGGTGTAGGCGCCAGTCTCAAGGGTGGTTATAGCGTCTTTTTCGCTCTGCAAATCGGAGGTCTTGCAGGTGATCTGGTAGTAGAGATATGTACGACTCTCCTCGTCGGTGGTTTTCGCCAGCGTCTGTTTCAATCTGGCTATATCACCTTCGAGCCATTTGATGTTGTTTTTATGGTGGGCGATCTTCTTTTGTGCGTCTGGCGGAGCGGTTTCCTTTGGAGGGTCGGAGAGTTTGGCGTTGTACCTCGGAATAATCGCTACAGTTATTTCGTTCATCTCCTTCGGTTGCGCATCCAGAGAACCCGGACCGAAATCGATAATGTGATTTTTAACTCCCTTCCCCTTCACTCCATATTCGAGGACGATAGTTTCGGGTGAAACAGTGTTCATTATCGGCCACACCTTGACCAGTGGCACATCCTTCAAAGCGTACCACCCCTCTTTTCGTTCGTTTTTCCACGATTCGCATTCGTTGTAACTTGGACCTTTCAGGCAGATACAACTCAAGGTCACATTCGAGACCGATACATTTTCAAGAAGGCGGCCATCAACCGAGATACGTCCTTTGACTTCACGCCGGGAGGTATTGTTATAACCGCCAGGGGGTGGACATTGATGAGATGCGTAAGTTTTATCCTCAACCACAAAACTGAACTGTTCCCCATTCCATGTCATTTCCTTTAATTCTTCAGGGGCTGGCGGCAGAAGATAATACGACATACCTGGTATCGACGCTGGAAGGTTGCCACGAATGTCAAAATCATACCGACTATAGACCGGCGGCCGATCTTCATCCCACCCCTTGAGCCAGTTCCATATCCCCATCGATTTATAGATGCTGTAGTGTGGCTCCAAAGATTTTCCAGCGGATATTTTCAGCTCTTCGAAAAACGATTCTGGAAGCGCGTCGGGACCGGAGTATACCGCGCCGGAGGGCCATACTGACGTGGCCCCCTTTGATGTGGAGGTTTTCGATTTTTCCGAAACGAGCTTCTTCAACTCTTTCGCCGCCGCTTTGGCTCTGTTTTGAGCCTGACATTTTTCCTCACTTACATTTGGCGGAAGTCCAATTGATTGTATCAGGGACACAACCCGGTTCATCCGCTCCCGGGCCGTCCTGAGTCTTTGGGCGATGGTTTTTCCATGCATCAGGGCGGTAGAGGTTTCCCATTCATTTTCATAGGCGGCGGCCATCTCCGACTCGTAGCGGACTTTCTCGCCCGCTTCCAGAAGTGACTCCACCTCCTGTTGCACAGCCTGGAATTCGACAAGCGTCGGATTTAGCTGTCGGAGCCAAGCCATGGCCCTCTCCGATGGGAAGTCGAACAGAGGCGCCCATATCGTGTCGAAAGCCGCCCTTTGGTACGGTGTCATGGGGCCAATGAGCAACCGCATCGACTGGTGAGCTGTGGAGACCTCTCCGGCCCAATATGTTTTGGTCAGCGCGTTGATTGATCTGCCCAGTTGTGTGGTAACTACAGGGGGCAAGGGTGGTTCCTGCGTAAGGGCTTCGTCAGGGGCGCCATTCGGATTGATTGCGGACCGGCACGGGTCTTCCAGATATTCGGTCCACCTCTTGTCCAGTGTTACAGGTCTCAATAGTTCCTGCGGCTCTTCCATTTTCGTTTGCGCCAGCGCGGCGCCGGGATCCATCGGAGTCAGCGCCGTAACCGGACCGGTAAGCTGACTCTCATCATCATATTCGTCACCTTCATCAAGACTCACATGAGCCATAACGGTGGCGGTGGCAGGTGAAACTGGCTCAGGCTTAAGGGGCTCTTCGAGCTGAGGATCAAAGGAGTCGCCGATGGTGATCGGGGCCATCGGTTCGGTAATCCCTCTTTGTAACGACACGAAGGCTTCCCGAAATTTCGAAATGGCGGGATGTTTATCCATGGCCGCCTGCATATCCGCCAACGCCCGCTCACGCTGACCGGTCCTCTCAAAAAGCCTGCCCCGCCCATAAAGGGCCCAGGCATAACGGGGCAGTATTTTTATGGCATTGTTATAGTTTGCCAACGCCTCCTCAAAGGCGCCCTTGGCTGTGAGAATGTCAGCTCTAAGGGTCATGACCTCGGCCCTGGCGCTGTCGGAAGAGCTTTCGTTTGCCAACGTAAAGGCCTGGTCGCATAACTCTATCGATTTATCAATATCCCCTTTCCCCAGCCAGGCTTCTCCCTGAATTATCAATGCGAATTTAAGGGTAGGATTGTTGGTCAATGCAACCTTCGTATCTTCAATGGCTTCATCGTACCGTTCAAGCTCTTTCAACGCAAAGGCTCTGAATAGAAGGATATTGGCTATTATTTTTTGATTGCCCGACTTGTAATACCTTAGAGCGGCTGTCTGATCTTTTACAGCCTGGACATTATCTCCCAGACGAATCGCAGTCTTCCCGCGAGAGTAGTAAGGGTTCCACCAGCCAGGTTTTATATCAATCGCAGAACTAAAGTCGTGGTACGCCTCGGAGTCGTGTCGCATTTGCATTAACGAATAACCCCTGTAGTTGAGAGATTCGGCATGGTAGGGGTTGAGTAAAAGCGCATGGTCAAAAAGATCGAGCGCATGATCGTAGTTCTTTCTGGTCACCTCGGCCTTCCCCTCCGAGTAGAGTTCCCTGAATTTTGTAGTGTCCTCGGCTCGAACATCTTCTACAAGGAAAAACAGAAGCAAAACAGGGATGATAAGGAAACCGGATACGAGAGGAGGATTTCGATGATGGAAAAGGTCAGGTAACGCTTTCATCGCATGTAACCCACCGGTTTTTAAAAGAACTAGGTTAATTTTACCTTCGACACACTTCTCAGGCAATATAACTTTTCACCTTCGGATCAAGGTATCCGTTAATACTGAAAATCCGAAATTAACTGACAATTGTTCGCTGGCTTAAAAAACGATCAAGCTGATTGGCGAACGCCTGCCGGTCCCCCTTCCCCAAAGGCCGGGGGCCACCTGTTTCCACACCACCGCTCCTTAATTCCGCCATGAAGTCGCGCACCGAGAGCCGCTCACTGATATTCTCGGTCGTATATAGTTCGCCTCGTGGGTTGAGCGCAAAACCACCTTTTTCGATCACAGCGGCGGCGAGCGGTATGTCTGCGGTTATGACAAGATCACCCGGAAGCAGGTTATCGGCTATGTAGTCGTCCGCCACGTCGAATCCGCCCGGGACTATGACCGAACTTATGAGAGGAGATGGAGGTGTATAGAGCGGCTGGTTGGCTACCAGGATAAGCTTTACCCCAATCCGTTCGGCGGCGCGGTAGAGCATCTCCTTGACCGTCTTTGGACAGGCGTCAGCGTCGATCCAGATATGTGTCAGCTTCAAAATTTCTCCATTTGAAAAACGTCGAGTATATCAGGGGACACCCCATATTTTTTCTTATCGCGTTCATTTTCAGTAATCCACATCCTCAAAGAAAGGAAAATCTCTCTCCCCGGTACAATAGATACAGGTGGCGGTATCGCCATCATCAATCCTCATGTGCAAAGGGGCATACTGAAAATTACATAACTCGCACTCACGATAATCGTGAGTTTTCGTACAGCTGTCGCATACAGGTTGTTTCAAATCACAATCGGCGTCGATGGCGATCACCATCGCTGTCGCTCCACAATGAACGCACTTCATACCAGGTCTCCATATTTTATTTGAATGCCTTTAGAGGAAGAGTTTTGGTAACCATGAAACTGCCTGGATTATACCAGTAAGCCAACCCCTGGAGAGGAAGGCTTTGCCAAGCGAAAAGGATCGAAGTAGACTTAGGGTGGTATCGTAATTATGGGACAAAGAGTTGTAGTTATAATATGAAATCGTGTGAAATACTTAAACAACAACTTCAACGACTTGACGGGAAAGATTACGCCGCTTACCAGTCGCTGAAAGGGGGGTGGTCATACCCTCATTTCGAACTGCATCTCGACAGGATTCCAAAAGACCCTTATGCGCCTCCCAACACGGGTGTCTACAGAGCCAGAATCGACCGCGAAAAGGCTGGTTTTCCCGTTGATTTAACCTCCACCAAAGTCAGGGAAATCGCTCTGCGTGACTTTCTGGCGCGACGGTTTCATTCGCAATGCGAATTGATTAACAAAGGAATACGGGGCACAGGTAATAGCGGCGTTATCTCCATTGCAAAGCCGGGACAAGAGATCCTTGAACGCACCTCAATCATTGTGAATGACGAGTTTGTGGAGGCGAGATTCTCCATGGGACTACCTGCTGAGGGCAGATCGATTAATTCGAAAACCGCCGGGCGGATGTTGTTTGAAGAGGTACCGCAGATTGTAGAGTCTTCACTCTATTGCAAAACTCTTGACATCGAAATACTGAAACAGCATATCGACACAGCCGAAGACGCCGGGTTTCTCCGGGATAATCTTCGCTCCACACGATTGGTAGCCTTTATCGCAGATGGCGCCTTGCTTCCAAGAAGAAGTGGTGTCGATGCAAAGCCCCTCGACAGATCAAATGTTGTGCGGTTTCAGTCGCCCGCTAACCTGCGGGTGCGCTTCACCCTTCCCAATGCGGGCGTTATCAGCGGCATGGGAATTACTTCAGGGGTAACACTCATCGTAGGTGGCGGCTACCATGGTAAATCGACACTCCTTCAGGCGGTGGAACTGGGGATCTATAACCATATTCCCGGAGACGGAAGGGAGTATTGTGTATCCCTCCCCGAAACGGTAAAAGTACGGGCCGCAAGTGGCAGGTCTGTTACCAACACGGACATCTCCGCTTTTATCAACAACATTCCGTTTCGGGAGCCAACCGCCTCTTTCTCCACAACTAACGCCAGTGGCAGTACGTCTCAAGCCGCTTTTATCGCCGAGGCGATGGAGATTGGCGCCGAAGTGATAGTGATGGATGAGGATACCTGCGCGACAAACTTCATGATCCGTGACAAACGAATGCAAGAGCTTGTCGCCAAGGAGTACGAACCGATTACCCCGTATGTGGATAAGGTGAAACAACTCCATAAAGACCACGGTATTTCGACCATACTGGTAATGGGTGGGTCTGGCGATTATTTGAGCGTTGCCGACTGTGTTATTCAGATGACCGAATTTAAACCATATGACGTTACCGTGGAAGCCAGAGAGATAGCCAAACGGTTCACGTCGGAAAGAGCGCAGGAAGGTGGTAATACTTTTGCATGCCCCAGGCCCCGTTTTCCCGTGGGAGACGGGCTTGACCCGCGTAACAAATACGCACACCACAGGGTAGCGGCGCCTGATCCACAGCGGCTCCTTTTCGGAAGGACAACCGTTGATCTTGTGGACATTGAACAGCTGGTGGAAACAGGCCAGACAAAAGCGATCGGGAGAGCTATCCTGATTGCGAAACAATATATGGACGGCGCGAATAATCTAAAACAAATTGCAGGGAAGATCAGCGAGGAGATCAACCGGGGAGGATTGGACGTACTTGACGCGAACCTTACAGGTGATCTGGCCCAGTTCAGAAGCCTTGAATTCGCCGCCGCCCTCAACCGAATGAGGGGGCTGAAGGTGAAACAGGTGGAACAGCAAGAATGAACAAGGACGGCTTTTTAAAGCTTATGCATGGTGATCCATTGCGTTGTGCTGTGATTTGTTCATTGATGCGCAAAAAAAAACTATCCCTTATTTCCCCGGTAATAGCGCTATCATACCAGCTTTTCACAGCCTATTCCAATCCCATTGAATAGAGCGCGCCGAGACCATTGCCCGAAAATAACAATTACAATCTATGCTTGACCGTTGCGCGAATAAGATGGTTATCTATAAAGAAATTCGCGCCATCGGCATTCCAGTTTTCATATATCAGAGCCAGGGATAGATCAGTTGAGAAGGGAGAGTCCATAAACAGAGCGACATCCAGAATATCCAGATCACTTTGCAGACTTTCATGACCCGATTGGTTCATAATATAACCGATATAAAAGGTGTTATTACTGAAGTGATATTGTGCTGTTAATTTAGCGGCATTCATTGAGGTCATGTCATCATCAGGATCGTTCGTACTGATTGCGCCGTAAACTCCTGATCCTAATAAATAGCCATAAGTATACTCCGCATAATTTCCAAAGTAGGTGTGTATGGTTTGACTTCCCGCTTTTTTCCTCATTCGGTCAAAAGCCAATTGCAAGGTAAAGTCGTCAATATCGACGCTGACGCGGATACCGGAGAAATCATAATCGATTATTTTGGATAAATCATTTTCATAATCGCTTCCGGATTTTGAATTCCAATAATGCGCTTCATATGTAATGGAAAAATCATCGGTGATATTATCTTCGTATTTTACCCCTGCAAACATCATCCGCACCGTATCTGGTATCAGATAATACCAGGCTGACGTATTCAGATTTGTTATACTGCTGTTTCCAACACCAAACGCATACATACCATTGTTGTAAGATGTGTTCAGCGTTTTGGACATGTTAATCCAGTCTTTCTTCTCATGACCGTTATCCATGCCACTCATGGAGTCCAGATATAACATATGAAATGTATGTTCAGGCAGAATTTGTGTGCTGATCTTTACCGCATTGAATAGATCCTTGACAACCCTCGCATCATCAGAATAAACAAGGGGAGTCATCATCTCCTGACGCCCAAGTATAATCTGGTTGATGCCATCATCATAACGAATGTTTGCCTTACCTAACAGATAATAACCATCTTCACCATTGACCAGATTGGTCGCTGATAATGTATTACCATCACCGTATAACGCCTGGCTTGTATATAGGGCGGCTCGTACCGACAAGTTGTTTTTTTTATGGGAGGTGAAACCAAGGTATCCACCCACAGCAAGCCCCTTGGCTTCAGGAAAATATGGCAACCCATCATTACTTCTTGAATAGTAGACAGTCCTGATTTCACCATCTACTTCGCCTGCAGTCAGAATATTACCAGAGGACGCCGGGACCGGGACGAGTAGATATACAGCGCTTAATAGCAGGGCAAGGGACTTCATTTATTCAATGCGCTCATGGTGTTAAACCCTTTTGTTCAACTATCTGTCAGTTGCAAGGTCTGAGTATACCACCCGTGTCTGAGCGGGAAGAAATCAATGGCCCATATTTTTCATGAGAGTTTGCAGTGAATAATCCTGGCTACTCGAAAAGTGAGAGTGTGCCAAAGCTGGTTGAAACTGGAAGCGGCCTCCGTTCTCTGGAAAATCTTTAAGTTGAGAATACTTAAAGAGAAACCATGAGAAGGAGACCACTGATGTCAAAGATGGTACAGATTACTGGAAAACACAAGAAGCCAAAGAAGATGGAAGAGCCAGCGATCATCAATCGCGAAGATGTAGAAGCAATGGACGTGCGGCGGAGGAAATTCCTGGAGCCATCTTGTCTGTCTGGTTCGTCTGTGTCGCGCCAGTTTGAGGTATCCTGAGTTCCGTGGACACTTCCGATTGGTACACTATTCACTTGGGAGGTAAAGAAGATGAAAAGAGAAGTTTATACGCTGGAGTTTCGAGCAGAGGCTGTGAAACTGGTTTTGGAACAAGGATTGTCGCGCA
>JAJDBK010000042.1 GCA_029261405.1 Nitrospinaceae bacterium | reverse complement strand
AGCGCGATGACATTCAGATGTTGCTGTGGCGTGATCTATCGCGGTCTGCCCCGGCCCTTCATATCCTTCAAGCCGGTTTTCGGAGAACCGCTTTCGCCACTTTGAACAGTTTTGTTTGCCAAGACCACTTTTCTCACTGATGGAAGGTAACGGTAATCCCTCGGGGGAATAAAGAATCACCTTGGCCCGCTGAACCATCCGTTGTTCCGTCTTGTAAGCCCCCACCCACATCCTCAGCGTTTGTTCCTCTTCACCGCTTAATGGGATCCTGATTATCGTTCGTCCCATGGCTGAACCTACTTGGACGCATTATATTATATTTCTAACCGAACGTGACACTAGCCATATGAACAGTTAGAAATAACCGTTCATGCTTTTACTTTCCTACGGCGATAGTAATCTACTAGATTGCCCATCGTTTCCAGAGCAAGCAGTCTGCCTTCTACTGTATACGCGCGAGCGCGTCTCGGATTTACATCCTTGCTTTTCGACGCTACCGACTTTATGTGAAGATCGATAACATCCCGTGGTCCGGCTCCCATAGCGCCCATCTTCTCCACAAGGTCGGCGATGTTTTGCCGGGGTGGTGTCCTGTTGAAACCAAGCGCCTCCAGGTATTCATCCAGCAAATGCTCATAATCCTGTTTAATAGAAGCATATTCGGTAGGGGAACGCTCCTCCAGGGGGCCGATACCAGCAAGACTTGCGGTTACGGAACCGTGTTGCCAACCGGTGAGAGTCTGGTGCTGGATGAGGGAATTCTTGAGTTCGTTCCTTTCCCGTTGAAGTGATATTTCTTTCATTTTCGCTCGTTCAAGGTCCGCCTCGACCTGTTTACTCTCTGTAATGTCATGAACGACACCAACCATTAAAACCGGGGCACCCGTGTCAGAAAAGGTCACTTCCCCGGTTTCCCTGACTATCCGCTCTTTTCCGCTCGGTCGTTTGATACGATGAACAATCGAATAGGGCTCCAGATTATCTATTGCCATACGAATAGCCGCCTCGACCTTTGGCCGGTCCTTTTCGTGAACCATATCAATATATTCTGGGTATGTCATAAAAATTGACTGGGGAGGCAATCCGAAAATCCGGTAGACCTCATCCGACCAGTTAAGTTCTCCGGTATCAATATGCCATTCCCAACTTCCGATATGCGCTATCTGTTGCGCTTTGGCGAGAACCTCACGAGCAGTGACGCTTTCATTCATCCTCTTCTGAATTTCCACTGTCGTTTCAGCAAGAAAATGGGACATTAAATTAAAGCTGTCTGCAAGTTCGGCTATTTCATCACTTCCGCTAACCTCTACCATATGTCCTAAAGCGCCGTCAACGATCTTTCCTGTCGCTTTATGGATCGCCTTAATTCTATCGGCAATCTGAGCCGACACAAACCATGCAAGAGCTAACCCCGAACCCAAGGAGAGAACTACCAAAACCAGAAGGTCTCTGGAGTGAATAGTGACAGTTTCTTTGGCGATCCGAGTAAATGTTTTCGCTTCCTGGTCAGCGTAATCGATAAGCTTTCCGGTTTCCTCTATTAACTTCTCAACATGTGTAGCCCCTTTGCCCCGGGTAATATCAACAGCTTCATCCCGCTTTCCCGCCCTTACCAGAGCGATTACTTCTTTACGAATGGGTTGCCAGTTTAGGAATGTGGTTTTGGTGGCTCTTGCGATTTGCTCTCCTTCTACTCCAACGATTTGTTCTTCAACAAGCTCCAGGTTAGCCAACGCTTCCTTTTCGTCTTTTTGCACCATTGTAACCGCTTTATCAAATTGTTTCTGATTCCAGGAAAGAGCCACATCTTTCATGGAGCGATGCATTCCATTTATAAGGGATTCAGCCTTGAGCGCGGCTCGGGTAACAGTAAGAGGGTACTCATACATTTTGAGCGTCTGCTCCGCCAATTGATAGTCTCGACGAACCTCCAGAAGCCCGCCTAAAAGCAGAAAAGCAAGAATTATTCCAAAACTCAGCAGAAGCTTCAACCTGACCGTAAGTCCGACCATAAAACAATCTATTTGATAATAATTTGAGAATAAGTAGAATTAGTATAGAATGCAATCTAGTTTAAAGGATAGTTTTTAATCTGATTGAGAAGACCGCTCGGCTGGTCAGACTCTTTTTATTAATAACCAATAAAAACGGAAACGCTCTATGTCGTTCATGTTGAGGCTTTACATCACAGGGCAGACACCCAATTCGATCCGGGCTATAAAGAACCTTGAAAGGATTTGCGAAGAGGAACTCACAGGTCAGTTCGAATTGAAGATCATCGATATCCTTAAGGAGCCACAACTAGCGGAAAACGACAAGATTATCGCTACGCCAACGCTCGTAAAGGAACTGCCACCTCCACTACGCAAGATTATCGGCGATCTGTCTAACACCGACAAGGTGCTTCTGGGGTTGGACCTGATTCGAAAAACTAAACAGACTGATAAAGAAGAGTAGAATGACTGAACTATACGACGTAACAGTAGGGAACAAGGTTCCTAAAGTTCAAACAGGCATCAACGGACTGGACGACATTACAGCGGGAGGACTGCCGAAGGGGCGGTCTACATTACTTTCCGGCTCTTCAGGTAGTTGTAAAACGCTTCTGGCTGTCCAGTTTCTTTATGAAAGTGTTATGCAGTTTGGCGAGACTGGCGTATTCATAACATTTGAAGAGACTCCTGCGGAGATCAAGAAGAATGTTCGATCATTCGGATGGGATCTGCAAAAACTTGTGGATGAGAAGAAAATTGCGTTCGTCGATGTTTCCCCTGAACCGGGGGAACGAACAACAATCATGGGCGATTACGATTTCTCCGCACTGCTTGCACGTATTGAACATGCCAAGAATAGTGTAAATGCCACGCGCATTTCCATCGATTCTATCAGCGCAATCTTTTCCCAGTTCGTCGATGGCGGAATTGTGCGAGCGGAGCTTTTCCGAATAACCGCTGGATTGAAACAGATGGGGCTTACCTCGCTTATCACGGCGGAGAGGACAGATGAGTATGGGGATATATCACGGTTCGGAACGGAGGAGTTTGTCTCTGACAATGTGATGATTCTGCGTAACGTCTCCGAGGACGAACGAAGAAGGCGCACCATTGAAGTGCTGAAATTCAGGGGGGCTGGTCACCAGAAAGGAGAGTACCCATTCACACTAACTGAAAGAGGAGTGGAAGTGTTACCACTCTCCTCGCTAGAGCTAACCATGCCATCTTCAGATGTAAGGATGAGTTCTGGTGATGCGGATATGGACCGTATGTGTGGTAGCGGTTTTTTTCGCGACTCAATAATTCTGGCAAGCGGGGCCACTGGTACAGGAAAGACCCTCCTTGTAACCACATTCCTGAATGAAGGATGTAAGAGGGGTGAAAAGACCCTTGTTTACGCTTTTGAGGAGTCCCGTTATCAACTCCTTCGCAATGCAAAGGGCTGGGGCATGGATTTTTCCAAATGGGAGAAAGATGGCTTGCTCAAGATTGTCTGCACATACCCGGAAGTTCGAAGTTTACCAGACCATTTGCTTACAATGAAACGGGAAATAGAAGAGTTTAAGCCAAAAAGGATAGCCGTTGATAGCCTCTCCGCCCTTGAACGGGTTTCTGTAGGTAAATCTTTCCAGGAGTTTGTCATAGGTGTTACCTCATACATCAAACATAGGGAGACAGCCGGCCTGTTTACTGTAGTGCCTTCATCCAGTCCACGGGCGGTTTCTGTCTCAGAGCAACATATCTCCTCGCTCACAGACTCTATCATTCTTCTTCGATATGTGGAGCTTATGGGGGAGATGCGCCGGGGATTGACTGTGCTTAAAATGCGTGGCTCCACCCACGAAAAAGAGATTAGGGAATACACCATTGACAGCGAAGGTCTCCATATCGGTGACGCTTTCCACAATGTTGGCGGTATTATCTCCGGCGCGCCGACACATATCATCAGAGGTGAGAGTGACCGCATGGGAGGAATGTTCGACAGCCCACAAATCTGAAGACCTTTTGGCGCTAAGAAATAGCCGCTTGTTGAAAACATCGAACGGGATATAAAGAAGTTGAGTCATAAGAGCTACGAAGAGCTTGAGACAGAGCTTGCCGACACTATGGCCGCCCTTGAGGCGATTCGCGCCGGTGATGTGGACACCATTATAGCTACAACCTCTGATCGACCACACTTACGTATTGAACAACTCCACCTTGTAGAAGAGCGGGACCGCCTGTTAGAACAACTTCGGCGCAAGAACGTAGAGCTAATCAGGACAACCGGAGAACTGCAAGCGGCAAAGGAACAGGCTGAATCCTCTACGAAACTGAAGGATAAATTCGTATCCCTTGTGGCGCATGATCTGAAAAATCCTTTCGCCGCAATTATAGGTCTTGTCCGCGCCGTTCTAAGTGAGGATAGTAGCGCGCTATCTGATCAGGGACGAAGAACTCTGGAGAGGGCGCTGGAAAGTGGCGGGCGTATGCTACGATTAATTGACGAGCTTCTCCAGGTTAGCCGGTTCCAGACAGGTTCGATAGAATTGAAGAAGACCTTCTTTAGCGGTTCCGGTTCATCCGCCTTGGCCATAAACACCTTATCCGAAGCGATAAGGAAGAAAAAGGTTACAGTCGTCAACGAAGTTTCGGATGATATACGGTTGTATGCTGACCAGACTCTTTTTCAGGAGGTTATCCAGAATATTTTGTCCAACGCGATAAAATTCTCTCCTGAAAAAGAGCGAATTCGTATTTATTCTCCCAACGGCAAATCCATCGCCATATGGAATGGCGGACCGGGTGTGGACGATATGATCGGACCCGATCTTTTCAGCTATGAAGTCAAAACCACCTTTCCTGGTACTGCAGGAGAACAGGGATACGGTCTTGGTCTGCCATTGAGCTATGACATTATGAAAGCGCACTGCGGCGATCTATGTTTTGAGAACCAGCAAGGAGATGGGGTAGTCTTCAAGGCGACCCTGCCTGAAATTCGACCCGTCGCTCTGTATGTATCTGGTTCGCCTGAAGGAAGGGATGATATCCGTGCAATGGTAGAATCGCTGGAAGTAGATGTTGTTATGACGGAGAATGGTGGGGACGTTATCAAAAGGATCAAAACCAATCCTCCACACCTTCTCCTCTTAAGCCTCGGAGTGAAAGATATCGACCCGTTTGAAGTTATCAAGACGATAAAAGAGAATCCAGCTTGGTCATCTTTGCCTATAATAGTCCTTACGGAGCATGGCGCAATCAAACAACGTGAACAAGTATTCCGGCTCGGCGCTGACGATTTCGTAACCACTCCCCTTGTCGAAGAAGAGTTCATTCCGCGAATCCGCCGCTTTTTCGTATGACTGCCTTATACGAGTCCCAACCTGCAACCAACGTCCTTTTGATCGATAACGATCCCGAGAGCCTTCCGTCTGTCCAGTCCACGCTTGCCAGGATCAGCGGAGTGGATGTCGCCATAGACCATGTAGAGCAACTCTCGTCAGGACTGAACCTTATCAGGCGTAAAAAGTTCGACGTAGTATTTCTTGATCACTTGGCGCCTGAGTTGTCAATGATCGAATTTTACCATCGAATTCACGAAATATCACCCGGAACGCTGGTAGTGGTCTTCGCCGAATCGAGCAAAGCCAATATAGCCTCCGAGATCAACTCTCACGCCTCCTTTGAACACCTTATGGTCGGCAAGATCAAAACGGATGTAGTGGAGCGGGCGATTCTGCGCGTAGTGGAACGCCGCGAAATGATTGCAGAGTTAGAGACGACACGAAAGAGGCTTCAAAATATATTAGAGAATAACGCTGATGCCCTGCTTGCGCTCGATTCGCATGGTGAGGTTATTTTCGCCAATCCTGCGGCGGAACAGCTGTTCGGATTCTCTTCGACTGACCTGATCGGAGAAGTAGTTGGATTTCCCCTAATAGATGGAGAGTCGCAGGAGATAGATATATTTGACCGTAAGCGGGGAGGAATTCGCACAGGAGAAATGCGGCTGGCGGCGACAGAATGGGGGGGCCGCGAGGCTTTCGTTGCCTCAATCCGGGATATCACGGTACGAAAAGAATCGGAAAATAGTTTAAAGCTTTCGGCAAAAGTAATCGACCGAGCTTCCGATGGTGTAATGGTGACTGACGTTTCCGGCAACATCCTTATGGTAAATCCTGCATTTACAAGAATTACCGGATTCAGAGAAGATGACGTTATCGGAAAAAAACCTAGCGTCCTGCATTCTGATAAACATGATGACCACTTCTACAAGGAATTGTGGAGAAACCTTCTCGCCTCTGGACAATGGCAAGGCGAAATCTGGAACCGACGCAAAAATGGTGAGGCGTTCTTGCAACGAACCACCATAACCGCCATACATGACACATCGGGTGCGGTAGTTAGATACGCTTCACTCTTTTCCGATATTACCGAACAACGTGAAAACGAACAAATGATCGCCTACCAGGCGTATCATGACGCCCTGACTGGCTTGCCGAACAGATTGCTCTTTCTCGACCGGGTAAAGTCCAGCCTTTCGCGTATAAGACGCGAAGGAAAAAAACTGTGTATTATGTTTATTGACCTGGATAATTTCAAGCGGGTCAACGACAGCTTTGGCCATAACGTTGGTGATATGCTCCTTCAGGGCGTCGCAATCAGGCTTATCAGTTGCCTGCGTGAAGGGGATACCGTTTCACGACATAGCGGAGATGAATTTACGGTACTCCTGGAGCATATAGAAGAGGAGGAAGACGCGGTAAAAGCGGCCAGCAATGTTATCACTGCGCTGAGCGAATCATATCTTTTCAAAGGAGAGGACCTGAATTCTTCGGTCAGCGTTGGATTGGCCATCGCTCCGAATGACGGTGAAGACCCGGAAACATTGATAAAACACGCTGATATGGCGATGTACCAGGCGAAAGAACGGGGAAAGAACCAGTTTCAGCTTTTCGACCATGGTATGAACGAGCGTGTCACGAAACGTATATCTTTTGAAAACCAGCTCAAACGCGCCATTGAGAGGCAAGAATTCACTGTCTATTACCAGCCAAAAGTTTCCCTTTCATCTAATACGATATCGAGTGCGGAAGCCCTCGTGAGGTGGACTCCTCCTGGGGGAACTGTCATCTCACCTGCGGAGTTTATCCCCATTGCCGAGGAGACCGGCCTTATCGTACCGCTTGGTGAATGGGTTTTGAGTCGCGCCTGTGAGCAAATGCTGAGGTGGCATAATAACGGTCATGATAGTCTTGTAATCTCTGTAAACCTTTCCGCCCGGCAACTGGATCAACGAAACCTGCCTGAAATTATCCAGAGTACACTCCTGGAAACGGGACTGCCACCCGACTCACTTTGCATGGAGATGACCGAAAGCGCTTTGACTCAAAATATAGACGTAACCACAGAGAACATGTTAGCGCTTAAAAATATGGGAATAAAGATTTCCCTGGACGATTTTGGGACAGGTTATTCCTCGTTAAGTTTCCTGCGTCGTTTTCCACTTGACGAAATCAAGATCGACCAGTCTTTCGTGCGAAAGCTACCGTCCGATCCGCACGATTCGGCCATAGCGGCCACAATAGTTTCCCTGGCCCACTATCTGAACTTAAGAGTTGTTGCCGAAGGAGTAGAGAGAGATGAGCAACTCGAGTTCTTCCGTTCAACAGGTTGTCATGAGGTCCAGGGTTACCTGTTTAGCCGTCCTCTACCGTCAAACGATTTCGAAAAACTCCTGGAAAGAGGACTCGACTTTTCAGATGGTGTCTGTGACAGCTAATAGCGGTTCCTGAAATGGATAAAACATGTGAAGAGCTGGAGAGGGAATTAAAGGATGCCCAAGGGTTTATCGAAGCCCTGAGAAACGGTGAGATTGACGCCGTCATCGGCTCTGATCCATCCAAGACTACGATGCTGGTGGAGACCAAATCTCTGGTAGAGGAACGCAATCAACTGCTTGTGGATTTGCAGGAATCAAACCGGCGCTTGAATAAGGAAATCGCCGATAGAACACGTGCGGAGCGGGAACGCGATCTGTTGTTCACCGCCATTAATCGCTCTCCTGTTTCGGTTATCGTTACAGATACCAGGGCGAATATAGTCTATTCCAATCCCGCATGTGAAAAGTCCACAGGTTACAAGGCAAACGAACTTTGCGGATCAAATTGCCGAATATTCAAAAGCGACACCCATGACGACATGTTCTATCAACATCTTTGGGAAACTATTTCCGCAGGCGAGGTGTGGAGCGGAATGATTGTGAATAGACGAAAGGACGGCTCAACTTATAACGAGGAGATGGTGATTTCCCCGATATTGGATGAAAGAAAAACTCTACTAAACTATGTGGCGGTAAAACGGGATACCAGCCGGGATGATCTCTTTAACAAAGTTAGAAAATATTTTTCATCCATTACATCACACGAGTTGCGAACACCACTCTTCAAAATTGGCCTTGCCTGCGACCTGCTCCAGGGCATGAACGAAATTAGTGAAGAGAAGAAGATTAAAGTAGTAATCAATGCTCTCAGTAATGCAAAGGAAGGGCTTGCACGAATAGTAGACACCTCGTCGGTTTTTTCCGACCTGTCATCCGCCGCAGGAAAGCGGGAATGGGGATTGACCAGGATTGATGGCATATTAGCGCAATGCGCTATCGAAACCAGACAAAAGATGGAAAGGACAGAACGAAACGTCTCATTCAACGTAGATACGGGGTCTATTCCCTCGAATACTACTATTCGAGGAGACCGTGTACTGCTTTGCCGTGCGATTCAGGAACTGCTGGATAACGCATTTTATTTCACACCGGACAACAGTAGGATTTCCCTTTCCGCGTATGCCGAACAAAATGAAATAATAGTTATAATACAAGACGAAGGCGAGGGTATCCCGAAAGAGAAAATGGAGGATGTTTTCGAGCCCTACTATTCACTGGAGAATCCAGAATATCACGGAGGAGACAGCGCCCATTACATGCGAAGCGGTATGGGGATGGGGCTTACTTTGGCAAGGATGATCGTCAACCTTTTTAACGGGCAGCTTTCAATAGAAAACGGCCAGGAGTGTGGCGCTACAATAACCTTGCGTCTTCCGCTGGAACGTCTTTAATAGTTGATCCGCTCTGTGCAACCATTAGTTTGCGGATGGCGGGCCTTGGTCCAGGTATGATCGATGTTGTTTATGTAAAGATAAAGCTGGTACGCGTGATTTTCACGGATGCCACAATGCTCCGCGCCACGACCCGTGAGCGTCATTAGCCAGCTTACACTTTGCGAATCAAAGAATGGCGGAACCTTGTCGTTGAGAAAATCAGCGGCTGTCAAGGCGGTCTTTTCAAGGTATAACTTGGCGAAACCGACATTCGAAAAATAGTCGAGGAGGCGTTGCTCGATCTCTTGTGCGAC
>JAJDBK010000041.1 GCA_029261405.1 Nitrospinaceae bacterium | reverse complement strand
GTCGCACAAGAGATCGAGCAACGCCTCCTCGACTATTTTTCGAATGTCGGTTTCGCCAAGTTATACCTTGAAAAGACCGCCTTGACAGCCGCTGATTTTCTCAACGACAAGGTTCCGCCATTCTTTGATTCGCAAAGTGTACGCCTGCTAATGACGCTCACGGATCGTGGCGCGGAGTATTGTGGCATCCGTGAAAATCACGCGTACCAGCTTTATCTTTACATAAACGACATCGATCATACCTGGAGCAAGGCCCGTCACCCGCAAACGAATGGTTGCGCAGATCGTCTCAACCAGACGATCAAAGATGAGTTCTACGAAGTGGCTTTCAGGAGGAAAGTTTACACAACGCTTAATGAGATTCAGGCCGATCTGGACATATTCATGGGCGAATACAACACACTGCGCGCAAACCAGGGGAGGCATTGCGATGGCCGTACGCCAATGGGTACGTTTACAGCCAGCTTGGGGCTGTGCGAAAAATACGTAATCGTCCCTGAAGAGCCACTGTTTTCCAGGCGGCCTTAATATGAGTTATCGTAACCATGTAGCTCTGAGTTGAAAATCGCCACATCGTAACGAGAGACGATAAAAGATCCCGGAGGATCTTTCCCAGGTTATAACCGCACTCTGAAAGTATCGCGTTTATCTTCTCCCCTTCGGTCCCTTTCAGGTAGTTACGTCCCATACTACCATCGTTCTTCACATGACCAATCAACGGCTCTATCGCATTCGGTGGCAAAGGGTGGCGTCAGTGGGGTGAGTTATCGCTTTCTCCTGAACAAGTAGTATCTACGTTGAGATGTGTAAAACTACTCTTCATCGCCAAGATTGAAAATGAACTTGAGATATTGCAGACCAACCATCAATCGGGTTGGCTTGGCGGGGCGACCATTGTCAGGGCAATAAAACCGACCGAATTGAACGTCGAGCCGTGCCAGTCGATCTCGTTTGCCAGTTTGCAAAGAGAATGGGACATGTTGATTATCTTTTCGATGGGGATGGAGAAAATATCAATCTGGTCAGATTCAAGTTTGAATTTCAATGAATAATCTACAGGTTTTGAGAGATATTGATGATTACATGGCAATATTGTACCCTAATGAAGTTGAGAATATTCAATGTTTATAGGAGTATGGCGCTTTTTCAGGAGCGACCAAGTAACTCCGACCGATAGAGGGAAGACCTTTGTCTGGCACGACCTGTACGGAATGGACGCTTATCACCGGCTACAGGAGTTCTCCGACAATCCTTTCCTCGCCTGCCCTCTCAACGCATCCTTGTATTATATTGCCGACAAAAACGATAAGATGTTGCGTCTGCACAGACAATCTTTCGATCTGAACAGCAGAATCGCCACCTCACAAGAAGAGGTGGTGGAGAAGGACGATTTCGATATAAAAGGATTCAGCTCCCTTGTCGTGGAGAACGCCCGGCTCTACGATCTGTCGGAGGAGCGGGCGCAAAAACTTGAGCGGGCCAACGAGGAGATCAATCGACTAAAGGGGATAATACCAATCTGCGCCACATGCAAAAGTATCCGCCATGACAACGGCTACTGGCAAGAGGTGGAGCAGTTTATGCGCGACCATTCAGGCGCTGAATTCTCCCACGGACTATGCCCGGAATGTTACAAAAAAGCGGATACGGAAATCGATTGTGAATAATCGCTTCACTTCCCCTCCGACCGCCATTCGCTCAAACTCCTGACATAGGCGGCTGTGTCTATAATTTCGTCGTTATTGAGAATCCCGCCCCAAGCCGGCATGAAGTCTCCCTTGCCTGACCGTATCACAGAGATCAATTTTTCATCGCTAAGGTAAATTATGGAGAGTCCCTTGGTGAAGCCTACCTTGGGGGCGCCTATGACTTTCGCAAGAACACCGTTCCCCTTCCCTTTCGGGCCGTGACAGGCGAGACACGAATTCATGTAAATCAACTCTCCGTTTTTCTGGTCCCCTTGCAGGCTTATACTGCTGGAGTTCATTACGGAGATGTAGATGGCAATGTTTCTGATATCGGATTCGGACAGTTCGTTTTTCCAGAGGAAAGGCATGGCGTTATAGTCGGGGCGTCCGTAGCTTCCGATGAGAAACGCCATCTGGTCCACGCTCTTGCTCCGGTACTTTTTGTCGGTCAGGTCGGGGGGATCAAGATCCAGTTTTTCAGCCAGTGGTCCTGTTGAGGCGCCGTCAGACCCGTGACATACCAGACAGAACGATTTATAGAGTCGTTTGCCCGTCTGAGGATCGTCGTTTCTTTCGGCGCTTGCCGGAACGACCATACAAATAATAATAAAACTCGCCAGAATAACCGGTAAATACCTCATCTCCACCTCCCCGGGTAACACCCTGTTTTGTAAAGTATCGCTTGCGGCGTTTATCTGGCTACATTGTACCACCGGAATTGATGAGAAGCGCTCTGGTGTTATAATGGACACCGAAGATATCCTTCTAAACCGGAGTGTTTAACCCTGGACAAGAAAAGTATAAAAGAGATTTATACACCGCTGTTCTCCGCCGAACGGCTGGCGGTTTCCGCCGCCACCGCCGGTCTGTTTCTACTGCTCTTCGACAGCGGAATCACCGTCCCCATTCCACATGGCGTGCGGGAGGGAACCGGTCCGGTCCTAAGGATGTTCATCGGTTTTTTCTACCTTTTCATACTCTTCTTTGCTGTCTCGTTAAGCCATTGGCTCTTCGCTTTTCTGACACCGTTTCTTTTTCTTTCATCAGCGGCTGTGGCTTTTTATATGTCAAAGTTTGGTATTGTCATTGACGCCCAGGTTATAGCCGCCCTCTTCGCAACCAATGTCACAGACTCGCAAGAGTTCGTCCCGGGTGAGTTGCTTGTCTGGTTAACGTGTTCGTTACTTCTCTCATTGGCGCTGGTCTACATGAACTTCTCCGTTTCGCCAAAAGCCCCAAAAGGTACCAGTTTCTGGCGTCTTTGCTCGGCGGTTCTGTTGTTTATGGCGGTATATGCGGTCTTCGACCGTATCTACACCATCCCCCCATCCCACTGGTTCCTTCCATTTAATCCGTCTGTCTCTGAGGCTATGGTTGGCGAAAAGGAGGTTCGCAAGCTGGGAAAACTTATATGGCTTGGCGATAGCCTGGGCAAGACAAGAAAGAGGCGGACAGGCAAAGGCAGGATCGAATATCGAACAAAAAATAGGGATACAGGGGACCGTCTGGTTGTTTATGCCGGTAAAGCTGATTTTTCGATCATAAGTGAAGGAACATTAAGGCGGTACGACAGGTTCGGTCAGCATTTGCTCACCCGGCTCACCACAAGGCGGCTTATCCGCGGGTTCACACCTGCGGGTTTCCTACCGTTTAACTACCTGGGCGCTTTGGGAGAGTTTGTGGTTTCAAGATACGCCATGGTCAACGCCGCCGGCGCCCTTAAGGATATCAGTCTGTTGCCATCATCCTTGAATGAAAAAACCTCCAAACAGCTCGCTGTGATCGTAGTAGTGGGAGAGTCGGCCAGAGCTGACCATTTCGGGTTAAACGGATATCAGCGCCCCACCACTCCGATTATGGAGAAGACTCCGTCACTACTAAACTTTGCCGACGCTCACTCATGTTCCGCATCCACCACCGTTGCTATCCCCTGCATGTTGACCCGCATGACCATGAGCGATCTGCCGGGTGAATACAGCTCGTCAAACCGGAAAACTTATCTTTATCAACAGATTGCAACAGAAAAATCGTTCATCAGTGTTTTTAGAAAACACGGTTTTGACACCGCCTGGTTTTCCCTCAACTATCTGCTGGGGAGGAAAAACGCCCCGATATCGATGTTGTTAAACGAGGCCGAAACTGTTGTATTCCGCAATGAAACGGAGGCCGGATACGCCGAAGCGCTAGATGAGTCTCTTCTCGGCAAGCTTGACCGCTACCTCGAAGCTCATGACGACCGGCTCATGCTGGCCCTCCACACCCGTGGAAGTCACTGGAACTATAGTCAGCGTTACCCACCAGCATTCAAACATTTCACACCAGAATGCGCCGAAAGAGCGCCATACCAATGCGGGTCGAAGCAACTGGTGAACTCTTACGACAACTCAATTCTATATACCGACTGGTTTATCTCGGAAGTGATAAAGCGAGTAGAAAACCGCAACGCCATAATTTTTTATACTTCGGATCATGGGGAATCGTTGGGAGAGGATGGAATCTACACTCATAGCGTCATGAGCCGCAGGGAGCAAAGACATATACCGTTGATAATATGGGCTTCAGAAACCTACCGCGGCTTAAATGGTGATCTGTTCGACACTTTAGCCACCCGGCGTAAAAATCCGGTCAGCCACGATAATATGTTTCACACCATCCTTGGCTGTTCCGGAATTACCGGGGACGTCATAGACAAGGAGCTTGATCTGTGCAGCCCGCCCGGTTAACTTCCTGTCAGTTATTCAGTTTGAAAAACCGGATCATTTCCCTGAGAGACCCTGCCGTATCCTGAATCTGGTCCGCCGATGAGGATACGCTCTGAATGGCGTCATCATTTTCCCTGATTGCCGCATGGATCGTCTGGATACTATCGGTAACCTCAATGGCCCCCTGCGCCGCCTCGGTCGAGTTTTCCGCCATCGTGGAGGCGCCTTTGGCCACTTCCGCAATCGATTCGGCTATGTTGTTTGATCCGGCGGCAACTTCGTTCACGTTGGTGGAAATCATATTCGACGCAGTGGTCTGTTCGCTTACCTCAGAGACTATGAGCTCGACCTCGGAATCTATTTTACCGATAATTTTTCCTATATCTCCTATGACATGGATAGCGTCATCTGTTCTCGATTGTATGCCCTCTATTTTTGAAGCGATATCCTCGGCGGCGGCGTTGCTCTGGTTAGCAAGTTCCTTTATCTCATTGGCTACCACGGCAAACCCCTTGCCCGCCTCTCCGGCGGATGCGGCCTCTATGGTGGCGTTCAAAGCAAGAAGGTTGGTCTGACCCGATATCTTCTTTATCACCTCGGTGATCTTACCGATCTCCACTGCGTATTCGCCAAGTTCGTTCATGGTATTCGATGCGTGGCGAGCCATAATAACCGACTCTGAGGCGACCTTGGCTGTACTCTTGGAGTTGCCCTCCACAACACTGATGGAGTTTGACATATTGACAATAGAGTCGGAAACCGACTTCATGTTAACGGACATCTGTTCGGCGGTACTCGATATTGAAGCGGTATTGGAACTGGTCTCTTCCACCGACATAGCCATACTGCTTATATTCGCCGACATTCGTCCGGTAGCATCGGCGACTCCGTCGATCCGGTGTGAGACATCCTTTGAGCTTGTGGAAAGCTGGGTCGATGTTTCAGACAGCCGATTTGAATATCCGTCCAACTCCTCGGTCTTCGTGGATATGTTCGTTATGGTGCTTTTCAAAATGTCGAGAAACACGTTGATATTTCTGGCCACCTCACCCAACTCGTCCCGACGGTCTTCTATCAGCTTTTGCGTCAGGTCTCCCTCTGCAATTTTTGTGAACGGATCCTTGATATTGTTAAGAGGTGTGATGACTATCTTTTGTAATAGCCAGAAAAGGGCGCCAAGGAGCGCGACTATAAACGCCCCGGTGACCCACAGACGCTTTTGCAACTCCCAGTCGTTAAGGGCGGTCACATCCTCCCGCTTATCTTCGATGGATTTCTGGACATCTTCCATCTTCTTGCGTTTTAATTCCATCTCCGATTTCAGGGTCTTGACCCTCGCCGCAAGCTGGTCTCTCTTCTCGTTTCTCTCCTTTTCCATTTTGAGGAGTGTCTTCTTCTGTTCGGAAAGCAGGTCGTTTTTTTCTATTTCGCTCTCGTCTAACTGTTCTGTAAGTTCTTCAGTCGAAAGGGCTATTTCAACAATGCCGTTAAGTTTGCTCTCGTCACCATGACACGATTGGCACTCCTCCCTGTTAACCAGCGAGGAATAGATGAATGTAACGCTATCATCATCTATTTCGCCATCCAGAGTTACATTTTTACCCTCGCTTGCCCGCACACTCTTCAGAAAGGCGAGACGATCATCCGGTATTCTGCCCGCTACTCTCTCCACCCTTTTTTCAAACGCGTCAGATTCCAGGTGGATGTTTATCCTGTCGATAGCCTTGTTGTCAGTAAAAGCCTCCTCACCTATCAGGTCACCCTCTTCACTACTGTGGGTTCTGTAGACTTTTATGGATCGTACGTTTTCTATGGCCTCCATCTCTTCTCTTATGGAATCGAAAACCGCCGCCTCTCCGCTTAACATTAACGTTTCTATTATGACTGTAAGATTGTCTGAAATATTTGTCAGGGTTGTCTCGTTAACCGTAATAGCCTCGTTAACGTCCTCATCAAACAACGCCGCCTCCGCCTCGTTCTCCAGCATGGTTTGCCTGCGTCGCAGGTTGCCGAATTCAAACTGCATGTCGGAGTTTCCCTTGAGGATATCCATATATTCTTTTTGCAGTTTGGAGTTGTCCAAAAGCAGGTTTTCATATTCGGTGAAAAGTTTGTCCGTAAGCTCCACCCTGAGAGTATCGACGGCGAGAACGCTCTGTTTTGTCATCTGGTAATAGGATGTGAAACTTAAAACCAACAGAGCCAGCAAACTTAACCCTACCTTCAGCATAACGCTTCCGGCGACAAGGGAAGAAAGAGACCTTTTTTTCGGTTTAACAGGCTCGGCGCTGTCCGGTTCGGCTCTGTTAATGACCACTATTTCGTTATTTTTCTCTATTTTGCTCATTTATTTCGTTCAATTACCTGTAGGTTATCCAGATTCAAAGCTCATAGTCCACATACAGTGGGATGCGTTCCCCCAAGCTGTTCGAGGACGTTATCTTCGCACGCCCAAGCGCATGACGCAATGTATGATCCCGTTGCCTGTACAGGTTAATGCAAAAATCGTATTTATTTAACAATTAATAGAATAAAAAACGCCACGACCCAAAAAGGATCGTGGCGCTGAACATGCGATTGTTCGGAAAAAGAAGGGCTAGTACATTCCTCCCATACCGCCCATTCCACCCATACCGCCCATATCGCCACCAGGGGCGCCTGCGGCTTTATCATCTTCCGGAACATCGGAGATCATAGCTTCGGTGGTCAGGAGCAGTCCCGATATGGAAGCGGCGTTGAGCAGAGCGGTCCGGGTAACCTTTGCGGGGTCAATAATACCGGCTTCGATCATGTCAACATACTCACCTGTTGCGGCGTTCAAACCGATACTCTGGTTCTTCTTCTGAAGCTCCTGAACAACCACGGAGCCTTCCAGCCCGGCGTTTGCGACAATCTGTCTCAGCGGCTCTTCGAGCGCGCGGCGTATGATGCTCACACCGCTTGCCTGGTCGCCATTCTCGGTTTCAACCTTGTCAAGAGAGCCGATGCATCTGAGCAGGGCTACGCCGCCACCGGGAACAATTCCCTCTTCGACAGCGGCGCGAGTTGCGTGCAGGGCGTCTTCGACCCGGGCTTTTTTCTCTTTCATCTCGGTTTCGGTAGCGGCGCCGACATTAATCACGGCAACGCCTCCCACCAGTTTGGCCAACCGCTCCTGAAGTTTCTCACGGTCGTAATCGGAGGTGGTCTCTTCGATCTGGTTACGGATCTGTTTGACCCGCGCTTCGATATCCTTACCTTTACCTTTTCCTTCGACGATGGTTGTATTATCCTTGTCGATAGTGATCCGTTTTGCCTGTCCGAGGTCCTCAAGGGTAACGCTCTCGAGCTTGACACCCATCTCTTCGGAGATGACATTACCACCTGCAAGGATGGCGATATCTTTGAGCATCTCTTTTCTGCGGTCACCAAAACCGGGGGCTTTGACGGCGCAGATCTGAAGTGTGCCGCGCAGTTTGTTCACAACCAGGGTAGCAAGGGCTTCTCCGTCCACATCTTCGGCGAGGACCAATAACGGTTTGCCAAGTTTGGCGACCTGCTCCAAAAGGGGCAGAAGGTCTTTCATGTTGGAAATCTTCTTGTCGTAGAGAAGAATGTAACAATCTTCGAGGTGACACTCCATCCTGTCCGGGTTGGTCACGAAATAAGGGGAGAGGTATCCACGGTCAAACTGCATCCCTTCGACGATCTCGAGGGAGGTCTCCATCGATTTCGCCTCTTCCACGGTGATGACACCATCTTTGCCGACTTTGTCCATGGCCTCTGCGATCAGGTCGCCGATGGCCTGGTCGTTGTTGGCGGAGATTGATCCGACCTGGGCGATCTCTTTTTTGTCCTTGGTCACTTTCGCCAGTTTTTTCAGCTTCACCAACACTGTTTCAACCGCGATATCGATTCCCCGTTTCACATCCATCGGGTTAGCTCCGGCGGCGATATTTTTCATGCCTTCGCGAAAAATCGACTGGGCCAGAACAGTGGCTGTGGTGGTTCCGTCACCTGCAACATCGGATGTCTTGGTGGCGACTTCGTTTACGAGCTGAGCGCCCATGTTCTCGTAAGGATCCTTTAATTCGATCTCTTTGGCGACAGTAACACCATCTTTGGTGATGGTCGGGGAGCCGAATTTCTTGTCGATTACGACGTTTCTTCCTTTGGGCCCAAGGGTAACCTTTACGGCGTTGGCAAGTTGGTTGACACCGCTCATGATCTTGTGGCGTGCGTCTTCGCCAAAAACTATCTGTTTAGCCATTTTACAGCTTTCCTCTTTCCATAATTGTTATGTTGTGGGCGTACAGCCCTGACGTAGCGGGTCGTAAAAGTTACCCGATGATTCCGAGAATGTCGTCTTCTCTCATAAGGAGATAATCTTCGTTATCAAACTTTATTTCGGTTCCGCCATATTTGGAGTAGATGACCTTGTCACCAACCTTGACAGCCATTGTCCTGACTGTACCGTCGTCCAAGACCTTGCCAGTCCCTACGGCTACAATTTCGCCCTCCTGAGGTTTCTCTTTGGCGGTGTCGGGGATGATGATTCCACCCTTGACTGTCTCTTTTTCATCTGCAGGTTTAACTAAAACCCTGTCATGTAGCGGCTTAATTTTAGCGCCCATGTAATATACCCTCCGTATTTTCAATAAGTTATAATTGCGCTAAGAACGGTTTTTCATTACAACCCGTTCTTTACTCCAAAATACCAATAAATTGGCGCTCAACACTTACGAGTGCCAACTGCCGGAAAGATAGTATCGTAAAATGGTAAAAGCAAGCGTCCGGCGAAATAAATGTTTAATTATTTATGGAACGATCTATTTGAGGAGCTTATATAAGGATATAGGGTAATTTGACAGCGAGACCACCAGACGCCACGTAACTGAGGTTGTGTGGCAGGTTGCGTTGCGATAAAATGGTCGGCTTTTACCAGACAGCTATTTTGTATAGCTTACTGAGCGATAAACCAGAACAGAACAAACCTCTTCTTATGAGAAGTCGATGAGAATAAACAAAACCTCAATGGCCATCGTGATAGCCTGTATGATGGCTATCACCTCTTGCCAGGACCACCATTACACTCCCTACGACGAGATGGGGCCCCTGCCAACGCCCGATCCGGGGAGAAAAGTTTCCGCGCCACCGCTAAAGGGAGCGCCATCTGCAAGCTCCGCCCCTGCCGCCGGGATTGTTGTAGCCGGTTCTATCAACCTGGCGCCTGAAGCGTCCAGCCTGGCGGACCCCACCTGGATACTCTATATCATCGCAAGACCGACCGAAGGCGGAACCCCGGTAGCCGCCAGCAGAAAAGAGAATGTCACCTTCCCGATGCAATACAGTCTCACAGAGAAGGATATAATGATGAAAGGCGTTCCCCCCGGAACGGAAATAACCGTGGAAGCGAGGCTCGACTCCGATGGAGATCCGATGACTAAAGATGAAATCGACCTGTTCGGGAAAGTCGCAGGCAATGTACGTTACGGGCAGAAAAATGTCGTAATAACCCTCGGAAAGCAACCGAAATAAAAAGGTGCAAGTGGCGGGGACCTCTGGTACATAACAGAAAGGTTGTACGCATTTACACTGATTTACATTCAACCTATAATGACCTTTTGATTGACTAACAATCACCCGATACAGACTCTCTTATGGCCGATAACGAAAAGACGATTCTTATACTCGAAGACCAGTTCCTTAAAGATGCGAATCTTGGCGCTGATCTCGAAGAACGGGGAATGAAAACGATCATCCTGCAAGCCGAATCGACTGACCTTGAACAAGTTGTAAAAACGGCGCCGGACATCATAATCTCCGACCTTGACCAGCAAAATCAGAAAGACCCATTTCATCTCATATCCGCGATGAAAAATGATGATCGGCTCAAGGATTCGGAAATTTTCATTTTGAGCGATAACATCGATGTGTCCACCGAGATAAAACTGCGCCGACTGAAACTGCACTCCTACTTCCTGAAGGATCGGGGTATGGACGCAGTTATAGAAGCGGCTTTGCGCTGGTTCAATCGAGGTCAGGACGAAGCTTTGACAAGCCAACAAGAGAGAGAAAAAATACTTCGGGAGAAAGTTTTAAAATCCAAGGCTGAAGAAACGGGCAAACCGCTTGCTGGGGCGGGAGTCAGTGATGAAAGTATCAGCGACGCCACAGTCAGTGACGGTGAATTCGACCAGCTCCTGGCAGAGATGCAAGATGGTGTCTCTACGGCCATCGACAGTCGTGAGGAGGAGAATGACGACTCCTACTCGAAAGGAATCGCACTACTTGAAGAGAACAACGAGAAAGAAGCTGTCGATGAATTGCTCAAGGTTTCAGGGGAGAGAAAACCGGCGGCCCTTTTGGCCCTCGGCAAAGCCTGGCGGGGGTTAGGCGAGCATCAGAAATCGATCAACAGCCTGAAAGAAGGTTTTACACTATCTGACAGCCTCATAAAGAAGCTGGAATTTCGTTACGAAATGGGGGAAACCCTGGAAGATATCGGAAAACTGAAAGAAGCGTATAAAACATTCGCCACCATCTACAAAAATGACAAGGACTATAAAGACGTTAAACAACGTCTGCTAAAACTCCAGAAGTTACTGAAAGAGGCAAAAAGCTGACCCTGATTCGATTATTAACGAATTAACCTCCTCCTTCCAGCCATTTCGGCACGTTCTTTGTTACCTTACGTTGGCAAGTGGTGTAGTGCGCCAAAATATTGGCGCTAAAGGTCCCCCATGCAATTGTCGAAATAATGTAATGAACGCCGAAAAACTGATCGTACGAGCGCTGACGCCTGTAATCGCCCTTCTGTTTTTTCATATGGGGTACGAACAGGCCACAGGTTCGCCCGCTCAACTTGAAGATATCATACTCACTGAACTTGAAGGGCGGACCCAGCTATCGGTTCTTCTGGATGAGGAGGTAAAATACCGGCTGAAATACAACAAGGAATCAAACGAAATATCGTTCAGGTTTCCCGACGCCTCAATGCCTGAAACGTTTACAGCCCTTGAATATACAGACGATCTTATCGAATCGATAAAAGTCTATTTCGACAAAGAGAGTTCAGATTCCGTTATCAATTTAAAATTCAAACAACCGGGGGTAACCTTCCACAGGAGCGGAGACTCGGAGAGTCCACAGTTGACCATGGAGTTTAGAAACTCCTCGAAGGCGATAAAGGTCACAGGCTACACCCCAAAAACATTGCTTGAACGGTTCAAGTCAAAACCAAGGGAAGAGGAGCCGGAAGTTGAGAAAACGGAGGAGGAAGCCCTTGCCGATCTTGAAAAAATGGCGGAGGAGACCACAGCCCCCGAGGTAAAAAAGGGTCCAACTCCCGAAGAGCTTGCGGCAAGATTCGCCGATACCGACAAAAAATATGATGATCTGGAAACGATATCGGGGCGGGACGAATATATTGAACTGATGAAGCTGATGCGCGTCGGCAAAGTGGAAGAGCTTAAAAAGGCGGCCACTATGGCGAACGACTTCGTGAAGAAATATCCGAAATCAGCTTACATAGAACGAGTCTATTTCACCCGGAGCGACGCCTACTACCGGCTCTCGAAGAAGGATCAGAAATTCGTCACAGAGGCCCTGGCGACTTACAACGACGCCATAGCCCGGTTTCCCGACTCTCATCTCGTTGAGCAGGCGATGATACGCAAGGGCGATATGAGCAGGCAACAGGAGTTTATGCTCGAAGCGCTGACAGAGTACGGGGGGCTGATAAACCACTACCCGAAAAGCAAGTACTTCGTTCAGGCCATGCTCAAGAGAGCCGACATCTTTATTGACCAGAGGAAATACAGCAAGGCGTACAACGAATTGGAGAAAATCCTGGTACTCTTCCCCACCCACAGGGCGGTACAGGACGTAAAGTATCTCATAGCCGAATCGTATTATGACCGGAGTAAATTCGATATCGCGGGCAAGATCTTCGAGGAGGCGCTAAAACTGTGGCCGACTTTCCCGAAAACCCATCCGCGAACGTTCCTCAAGATCGCCGATACCATGTATCGCACCGACGCGAAAGAGAAAGCGCTGGAGATGTGGCTTTCTATAATAAACCTGTTCCCCATGTCGATGGAGGGGCGCCAGTCTACCTTGCGTGTAGCGGACCTTTACATCGAAAGGAAACAGAGGGGAAAGGCGGCCAAGTTACTCGAAGCGCTGATAAGGCGTTTTCCAAAGAGTGACCGGGCGGCTCTGGCGACCTTGCGGCTGGCTTCACTGGGGGCGCAATACCCGCATCTGTTGAAAAATAGCGCAGTGTTCGATTACGCGGCTTTCAAGTCGCCCATCAAGACTTTCGATGAAATATATAAAAAAGATCCGAAAAAGTTCGGAGTCGATTCGCTGTTGCGCAAGGGAAAGGCGCTGAGGGCGCAGAAGAGGTACCTGGCGTCGATAGTCGCGTATAAGGAGCTGTTGCGGCTCTATCCTTCAACCCGAATGTCGGACCAGGTGTTTGAGCTTGTACGCGAAAATTTTCTCCGGCTGATAGAGATGTACCATTCCCAAGACGGTTTTTTCATGGCTCTTCTCACTTATTACAATAACTTCGATCCATTTTTGAGAAGCATTACAGAACCTGATATCCTTGTAACGATCGCCGACAGCTACAACGCCATGACCCTCTACGATCGGGCCATAGACTACTACCAGTTAGCCGACAGCCTCGACAAAGAGGGAGAATTCAAGGAAAAAACAGCTTTCAATATCGCCGTTGCCGCACTCAAGAGCGGGCATAACGACACGTCCACTCTTATGTTCACCGATTTTCTGAAACGCTTCCCCAAAGGTGAACACAGCCTCTCCGCCCGGCATCTGCTCGGTAACGCCCTCTACAAAAAGGGAAAAACAGCCGAAGCGGCGACAGAGTGGCGTCTTGCCATGGAACTTGACCCGTCATCCCCGCTAAACTCCAAAACAGCCTACACATTGGGCAGACTATACAAAAAACAGGGCGCGTATACACTGGCTATAGACGCTTTCTACAAGGCGCTGGACACATATAACCCGGAACTTAAAACCGATGTTACCCCCGACTACCTGAAGGACAGCTATTACAATATCGCCGACTCTTATTACATGGATGAGAACTATCCTGTGGCAATCCGCGAGGCCCGTAATTTTAAAGAGGATTTTTCCGACGATTCCAGACTCTCCTGGATGGATTACATAATCTCGGCGTCCCTCGAAAAGACAAACAGGGAAGATATGGCCGAAGTGAAGTTAAAAGAGTTGTCGGAGAAGGATGACCGGGCGATCATAGGCCGAGTCGCCAGCGCAAAACTGAAAACCTTCAAGTGGAAAAAAGAAAACCCCGACCTCTTCACCTACTAATGGCTGGGCCATAGCCATTAACGCTTCGCTAGATGTAATAAAGCGTAAGAGTTGCGAGAGTCAGTCTCCGATGTTTACTTTACCGAGGTCGACTAATTAGTCGCCCCTGAGAAAGCAGAAATAGCCCTATAAACGTTGGTTATTCTCAACTTGAGCAGTGTATAATATTGCCATGTAATCACCAATACCTCTCAAAACCTGGAGATTATTCATTGAAATCCAAACCTGAATCTGACCA
>JAJDBK010000040.1 GCA_029261405.1 Nitrospinaceae bacterium | reverse complement strand
CTAGTCGTCGTCACGGTCGTCACCGCCACCGCCACCGCCGGGAGGAGGAGTCGGTCTGTCTCCACCGCCGCCACCGTTGTCATCATCATCGTCATCGTCATCATCACCATCGTCATCGTCGTCATCATCGTCATCATCGTCGTCTCCGGTTCCGCTGGAGTGACAAGCGTAACAGGTGGTACCGTTATCTACAACTTTGTTATGGCTGTAGCTCCAACTGATACCAGAGGTGTGACACCATTCACATTCGTAACCTGAATAGTGTTTCGAGTGACACGAGGAGCAACCGCTTGATATGCCGCTATGGCTGAAAGTGGCGCTACCCCAACTCGGATAGGTGTGACATTCTTCACAGGTGGTACCGTAGTGGTTTGAAGGCGAATCACCTGAGTGACAGCTCGAACAGCCCGACGTATAGGTGTGACTCGCAAGAGACGCTCCTGACCAGCTCGGATAGGTGTGACATTCTTCGCAGGTGTCACCGTAGTGATTCGCAGGCTGATCGGCTGAATGACAGCTTTGACAACCAGACGTATAGTTATGGGAACTTAAGGTAGCGTTGGCCCATACGTTGTAGGTGTGGCAATCTTCACAGGTGTCACCATAGTGGTTTGCTGGTTGATCGGCTGAATGACAGCTCGAGCAACCGCTCGTATGGTTGTGACTGGAAGAAGAGCTTGTTACCCATCCACCGCTGGAGTATGAATGACAGCTCGCGCAACCGGAGGTTCTTCCATCCGCATCGTGAGTTGACGGCCTGTCCGAGTAGTGACAGCTTTCGCAACTGCTATCCAATACATCGTGATACGCCGTGGTCTCAACCCTGGAGTGGGATGTAAAGCTGTCTGAATAGTGACACGAGTTACATTGGGTCGGTATGGAGTATTCCGCGTGGTTAGGTAACGTCGTGGCGTTATATTGTGCGGCGTGACATGAGCTACAGATCTCGGAGTTTTCCAGCCCGTTAACTCTTGCCGATGTTGCATGACAGTCGGTACAGGCGTACCCTGTATGAGAGCCTACGAGGTAAGAGTCGTGCCAGGAATAGTCTGGCGTGAGCGCGATATCGCTCAGATTCGTCACCTTGGCGCTACCACCGCTATCGGTTCCGGAGGAAGAGCCTGGCGTTGATCCACCTCCACCGCCGCCTCCACAGGCTGTCATTACGGTGATGCAGAACAGTGCAAGTATAATCAAGTTCTTGCGAAGCATCTCTTCCTTCCTTTCTTCTATTAACGATCAGAACAATAAATGAAATAAATGAGAGGGTGACGTATTTCAGGACACAAAAGAAACGCTTCCACCCGTTCACTTATATGATAGCATTCCTCGTGCCATTTCCAAGTACCCTGTAACCAGCATAACGCAATCGGGGGGAAATTCGATAACAGCCTGAAATTAAGCGCCGTATACCCGTCGGAGTATATTCTTACCAGATATTAAAGATCCTTCTTCAAACGTCTGAAGCAAAAAAGGTGTCCTGTTTCAGGGCAATAACCAGTAGACCAGATATCGGTTTCTGATGTTATCATTACCCCATGACAAAATATATTATCTTTACTGTTGCGATTATAGCCACGCTATTTGCGGGAGAAAGATATCTGTCGGCTAACGACAATCCCGTCTACGCTGGAAAATCTGTTTCCGCATCCAAAGGAATAGTGAAAATCATTGTCGCTTCTTCAGGAACCGTGGAGCCGGGGTTTGAAGTGGAGCTTAAATCGAAAGCCTCCGGGAAAATCCTAAAATTCCCGTTTGAACCTGGTGACAATGTTATAAAAGGGGAGGAACTAATACGCCTCGACCCAAGAACCGAAGAACGGAACGTAGCGCAAAAGGAGGCGGACTTAACTTCCGCCGAGGCCGACCTGCAATCGGCTAACGCTGACCTGATCGAGAAGAAGTCTCAAAACAAAAGAGCAGACAGCCTGAAGAAAAAAAATATCTATTCCGAACAGGATTATGAAACCAGTCGCGCAAATCTAGTACGCGCCCAAGCCGCAGTAAAAAGAGCTACAGCGGCCCTTAAAAAAGCTGAGGTGGCGCTTGACGACGCAAGGGAAAGGCTGGAGGAGACCGTAATTTTATCCCCTATCGACGGAGTGATCCTGAAAAAGTCGGTGCAACGCGGCCAGATAATTTCATCGGGCATATCGTCAGTCACAGGGGGTACCGAGCTTTGCGTCGTAGCTGATCTTTCTGAGATATTCGTAATCGCCATGGTGGACGAAACAGATATCGGCAAAGTTGCGCCAGGGCAGATAGCCGCTATAAGCGTAGACGCATACCCCGGGAAATTGTTCAATGGCAAGGTTATCCGAATTTTTCCCATGGGGGAGTTATCGAACAACATTACGGTTTTCAAAGTCAAGATCGACGCGTTCGACAAGGATCGCGCTCTGTTAAAACCGCAAATGACCGCCAACGTCGATATTCTCGTAGAGGAATCGGGTGAATCGGTCATCGTGCCGGGAGAGGCTGTGCTCTCTGAATGGAAAGGTTCAGAGGAGATATTCCACACCTGGGTCGAGAAAGGTGGAAAACCGGTTAAAAGATCGGTAACGCCGGGGTTAAGTAACGGATTTGAGACCATCATAGAAAGTGGTGTCACGCCGGGTGAAAAAGTCTACATAAGCTTGCCGGGGAAGTAGCGGACCTCTATCCGTTCCGTGTCACATGATCAAGGTAGAAAACGTCGCCAAACATTACCGAATGGACGGAATCGATGTTGAGGCGTTGTGCGGAGTCAGTTTCAAAGTCGATAAAGGTGAGTTCGTCTCTCTGGTTGGCCCCTCCGGCTCCGGGAAATCGACCCTGATGAACATCCTGGGATGTCTCGACACTCCCACGGGGGGTGACTACTACTTGAACGGCAAGAACGTCGCCCATCTGGGTGATGACGAACTTGCTGTGACCAGAAACAGGGAACTCGGATTCATATTCCAGAGCCATAACCTGCTCCCGCGAAACACTCTCCTCGAAAACGTCTCGCTCCCCCTATATTACCGGGGCGAAAAAAATCCCCTGCAACAAGCGAAAACAGCTCTTGAGACGGTGGGGCTGGATCACAGAATGGACCACTTCCCATCCCAGGTTTCAGGAGGCGAATCGCAGAGGACAGCCATAGCCCGGGCCATTGTCACAAAACCGAATGTCATCCTAGCCGATGAACCGACAGGAAACCTCGATACAAAAACAGGGGAGATGATAATCAGGATTTTAGGCGACCTTAACGAAACCGGCGTGACGCTGGTCATGGTAACCCACGACATGAACCTCGCAAAAAAGGCGGGACGAAGACTTAATATGAGGGATGGCCTGCTGATCTGACCTCCCCTTCGCTTTTACCGCTGACAGAAACTATTCTATGCTCTTCTGAATTTTGAGCGCACTCTCTTTCGAGTAGTAGGCGCAGGCGCCTTTCTTTCTGTCCGGTTCGATACCGGCGGCTTTAATCGCTTCCTTGAATTTCTTCAGGGGCGCTCCCAGCTCTTTCGCCCAGGCGCCCGCCGTCTTAAGATCGTCAGCCATTTTGAGGCTCCTCCCTGCAAACAACCGTCATTGACAAATCTACGTCCGCCACAAATATGGCAGTGGCCCAGCCACAAAAAAAGACCCCCGCCCAGAAGGACGGGGGCCTCTTTAAATAACCTTGTTGAAAGGTGATTCCGTTAGATCAGAATCCGCCCATTAACATCAGGGTCATGGCGTTGTCCTTGGAGGCGCCGTCGCCGCCGAAGAAGGAGAACTCAGGCCTGAGGCTCAGGTTCTGAGCCACGTTCCATGCGAGACCAACAGATGTGGCGTTAGTCTCGACATCGGAGCTACCAGACTTGTCGGTGTAAGTCATGTAAGCGAGTTTCACGGTGAGAGCCGGGTTGATACCCAGGTCAGCGATGAAGTTGAAACCGTCAGACTCCGCATAGATGGTGCCGCTACCAGCGGTGATCATCATGGCCTGCAACTCAAGGGTCATGCCGTTGCCAAGCTCGCCCTGAGCCTGGAAGTCAACACCGAAGTACTCGGTTTTGAAAGTCTGGAGGCTATGATCGTCGTTGGCTCCGATCTCGGCGCACTCGACACATTTGGTCTCGCCACCGGTTCCGAAGACACCGATCATAACATCAAATCCACCGAGGTTCGGTGTGAAAGCAAGGCGGTACCAGGTCGAAAGATCGAAGCCGGTATCGACATGCTCGAAGGCCGGGCCCCAGAGGCCGACAGCGGCGAAGAACATCTCGTTACCAGCGTAGAAGGTCAGACCCTGGGCGGCGCCGTAGGTCGTTCCGCCGATATGGCCGACAATGGTCTCTTTTCTGTTCTCAAAGGAGCGAACAGAGCGGAGGATACCGGTGTTGAAGAGTTCCTGACCGAATGCAGGTCCGAGAGCGTCTGTGGAGTAGATTGATACACCAGCTATCACGTCACCGATCGGAGCGGAGAACATAACTTTACCGGTAGCCCAACCTGCAGGCCACTCAATGGCGTAACCGATACCTTCGGCGATTCTGCCAGCCATCCAGAAGGCGGCTTCGTCAGGCAGTTGCCATTCGCCACGCTCTTTACCTTTTTCTTCCGGCTCGGAGGCGGTTTTTTTTGTTTCGGTCTGGTAACGCAGTTTGGTTACGAAACCGAGCGGCATGGTTGCCGGCGTAGAGAGCAGATCGTCTTCGATCATATCTACGGTAGCGTCAGAGTATGCGCTCAGTTTGAAAGAACGACCGAAAGCGTTCAGTTTGGGAATGTGCTGGAAATGGCAAGCGAAACAGGGGTTGCCTGTCTGCCTGGCAAAGTTGGGAAGCGCCGAGCCTTCGTCAGGCGTAGCAACTACACCGACCATGGCAAACGCCACGAACGACATCGCTATTACTAGCTTCTTCATAAATAGTCTCTCCTCAGGTAAATAAAAAAACGGATAACTTAAAACACCTCATATCTCATTTCACCCTGGCTAAGGGCTGAAACAAGCTTCTAAACGCACCCTGCGCGAGCCTTTTTCATAGAGGTTCGTGCAAAGTAGGGGTTATTGTATGGACAACTGTCCTTTTGTGTCAAGAGATTTATAGCTTTTTATTTTAATAACCCTTTAAAAAACGTTTTTTTTTCTCGCGAAGTTTTTTTTGCACAAAGCGTAAAACAGGCTTTGCACATAGCATGAAAAGATTTTTCCGCATAACACCATTTCGTGGCGCCACTTTTTTCAGCACTATGTTACAATACGAACAAACAGCGAAAATCACTATGCAGAATTCTGAAAAAAAACCGAAATCTATTCTCCATATCGATATGGACGCGTTCTTCGTCTCCGTCGAAACCGTTATCAACCCAAAACTTAAAGGTAAACAGGTCATCGTAGGCGGACCTATAGAAGGAAGAGGGGTTGTCACCTCCGCATCATACCAGGCTAGAGAGAAAGGTGTCCATTCCGCCATGCCGATGGTGGCGGCGAAAAAACTTTGTCCAAACGCCATATTCCTCACAGGCTCCCATCATCTATATAGTGATTTCTCCCGCAGGATCATGGAGATCATGGAACGGTACACACCGGCTGTCGAACAGGTGAGTATCGACGAGGCGTATCTCGACATAACAGGCTGTCTGCGCCTCCACAGGACAAAATACCCTTTTGTCATCGCAAACTCTATCCACGAGACTATAGCAAACGAAATCGGCGTCCCATGCTCCATCGGTATCGCAACAAACAGGGTCACCGCCAAGATCGCCGCCAATCTGGCAAAACCGAACGGAGTTCTTGAAGTCTATCCCGATTGCGAATCCGCGTTTCTCTCCCCTCTTCCTGTAAGGAAACTGCCGGGCGTTGGGCCGGTCGCAGAAAAGGAGTACAAGAAATTGGGAATTAGAGAGATCGGCGACCTGCTAAAGTTTGACCCGGCGGTCCTGACCAGGGTTCTCGGTAAACAGGCGGAGCAATGCGCAAAACGAGCCGGGGGAGAAAGCTCCAAAGATCAGGCGGAATCGAATTTCCTCTCTCAAGAACGGGACACCGCAAAATCTATAGGTAAAGAGATCACCTATTCGGTCGATACTGGCGACCCGGAGATTTTGGCGGCAACGTTAGCTTACCTCTCCGAACGGGTGGCCGGAAGAATGAGAAAAGCCGGTCTTTCGTTTCGCAAGGTGACACTAAAGCTCCGATACGCCGATTTTGACACATATACAAGGTCGAAGACCATAAACCTGCCGACCAGCGATCCTTCAGTCATTTACAGAACCGCGCGCGCGCTCCTCACCTCGTTAGACAAAAAGCGTCAGAAGATAAGACTCATCGGCGTAACAGTTTCCACCCTCACAAAACCGGACCCCCAGATCAACCTCTTCGATCAGGCGGAAAACGAAGATAAAAAGAGAAAGTTGCTAAACTCCATAGACGAAACAAGAGAGAGGTACGGTTTTACATCAATAATGTCCGCCCGGTGGCTGGGCCACAGCCAGTTACGCTAACGCTAAGAGTGGCTGGGCCACAGCCTGTTTCGCTTCGCTAGGATTCGGGAGTCTGTTTACATCTGCTCCGGGGGGCGGCGGAGCCACCTGCCTCCGGTCTTTTCTTGACGGTTAAGAAGTGGCAAAGGCGCCGCTACTTCCGCTTTCTCATATTTGCCAATGTGTAGTCGCCGTAGTTCATGTAGAAAAGGGTACTGTCAATCTTCTCCAAAAGCCGGTTCTCCACTTCAGTAACCTTCGGGTCTCCCGACAGGTTGTTCTGTTCCGCCGGGTCGTCTGTCAGATTGTAAAACTCCCGTTTTCCTTCGGCGAGGTTCACGATCAGTTTGAAACCTTTATCCACAAGCATGTAGACCCGCCGGTTCTGTTTGTCGCGCCAGCTGAAATGAGAGAAGACTTCGTAATCGCCTACCGGTCTGTTTAGCAGGTCCAAGGCTGTTACCCGTCTCCCTTCAAAACCAAAAAAGTCAAGAATCGTATCGGGTATCCGGTAGAGTCCCACCGGAGTGGATTCCTCCCCCGGTTCTATTCCGGTACCACTTATAAAGAGTGGAACTTTCGTTGTTTCGTCGTAAAGCGCCCCCATATGGAACAGGCCGCCATGTTCATAAAACTCCTCGCCATGATCAGATGAGATTATGAATAACAGGTCCGCTTTATCTTTGAGTTCGTGAACCTTCCCGACCAGCGGCGCCATAGCCTTGTCGATACCGGCTAGCACGTCCAGATACCGTCTCCGCATGGCCGACACCACACCGTCGATATCCCACATCCTCGCAACTTCGCTGATGTTAAGACCCTCCCCTGTTATCCGCTCCCCTTCCATGACCTGGGTAAACGAATCGTGGAGCGCCTCGAAATGTACAAAGAGAAAAAGGTCCTCACCCTCTTTATAACCGGAAAGTGTCTCAACAGCCTTTTCCGACACCTGGGTTAACGTAAAATTCCTGACCGATTCATCCGGCCTGTGGATTACGTCGAAATCAAAAGCTTTCCCTCCGAATCCGGCGGCGCCCCACCACTCCTTCACGCTGGCCTGAAAAACTCCGGCGGATTTTACGCCGCCAGCCCGTAAGGCTTTGACCAGCATCCAGTTCGAGTTGAACAGCGGCAGGTTTCTAAACCCGATCTGGAAAAAGTAGGGTGTCGATTCGAGGGTGTTGTTGGCCTGGGCGTATGCGTTGCTGAAGCGGAGCGATTCTTTGCCTATGGCTGACAAGACCGGCGCCTGTTCGGTCGATACCATATCGGCCCGCAATGTATCGACCACCACAAAGACTACCACCTTCCCTTTCCGTCCCTTTTCCCGCGGTGGTTTTATGACATCAACCGGCAAGGTAAAGTAGTTGTGTTTAAGGGTTTGAAGGTCTCCGCCGATACAGTTTTCGTCCACACCGTTTTTCGGCCAATCGATAGCGCCGGGGTTAATGTTACTGTTGTTATCGTCGCAGTCGCCAAAACCGAATAGGGAGCTGTAACCGTCCCGGTCGAAGTCGAAAGTCATGGCCATAAGCGAAACGGCGGCCCCACCGTTGGGCGCTCTTTTGGTTACGAGGTTGACCGAATCCTTGCTGGCCAAAGAGACAAACGCTATAACCGCCACAAGCGACAGGAGGAGAATCGAACTGGCTTCGCGAAACCGGGCCACGACAAGCATTCGCACCGGTGGCCCGATGATTCCGATCCAGAGTGTCAACACCACAAACTGCAGATACCCCATGGTGTTAAACCCCCACAACCTGATAAGGAAAAGGGAGCTTGCAACCGCCAAAGCCAACCCGGCGACAAGCGCCAACAGAACTGACACGAACGCAGGGAAACCTGTAAGCGGCTCTTCCATCCATCCGATAGCAAGAGCGAAGAAGAGCAGATACGTTCCGGCCATTGCCGCAACCATGATGAAAAGAACCTGCCAGTCGGTAAAAACAAGCTCCATCGCAAGCCCGGAAAAGAACGGTTTTAACGCCAGAAATAGCAAACACCAAAGAATAAACGCCATCAGGGCCGGACGGGAGCCGAGGCGCCATACGATCCAGACGATCAACGTAGCGCAGACAACCAGTGCAAGCGTTTGCGAAAACTCGTACCGAACCGCAACCAATACTGCGCCAAGAAAAATCACGCCGATCTTGAGATGGAAAGGTTTTTTCGAACAGACCGCCTTGGCCATCAGGGATATTGTTACGGCTACAATCAGACCGTATAGAGCCAGTAGGCTTGCCGACAGTCCGAACGCTACCAATACAGTCTGCAAACCGGGCCATGGCGCCGGACGCAATCCGATGGCAAGCTCCATCAATCCAACCACTGCGCCGCCAAAAACTCCGGTCAAGGCAAGTTCAAGGAGGTACCCATCCCGGCGCGCCGGGCCTGGTGTTTTGTTCAAGTCACCTGTCTCCCATCTTTTCAGCTTTCATGAAATTGATTCCAGCTTTCGTCTCATCCCCGACTTCCTTGTAGAGTAGCCCCAGGTTTTTATACAGTTTTCCATAGGTGAAGGCCGAGTTCCTGTTTATCTTTTGTTTCAGGGCCGATTCGAGCGCGTCAATAGCCTCTTTGGTTTTCCCGTCCACCGCCAGCGACTCGACATGGTAAAACCGCGCGTCCGGAAATTTATCCGGATCGAGCCTCATGACGAGATAGAAATGTTTCCGGGCCGGTTTGTATCTCTTCTGGCGTAGATATAACCCCGCCAAAGCCATATGCGGTTCCGGGTAAAGGGGTTCCAGTTTAATGGCGTCCTGATACCGTTTTTCCGCCTCGTCAAAGTCGGAGCGTCTGCTTGCAAGGTAACCGAGCGCGTAATGAACAACAGTGTCCTCCCCGTCTCTTCGCAACGCTTCGATAAAATTCTTGTGGGCCAGATCCCATTTTTTCTGGTCGAGGTAGACGCTGGCCAGATTTTTATAACCTCTGGCCTTGTTTGGAGATTTTTCTGTCACATCCCTCCACAAGCTCTCTTTGCTTCTCCACACTTCGTTTCGCTCGATGGTCATAGATGTCAGGGCGAGGGTTAGCGACGCGGTAACGACAATCAGCAGACCTGTCTTAAGGCCGCTCTTCATGTATCTTTCCGCAAAAGCGAATGTGATCGATGTAATCGCCAGAAAGAAACCGACCGAAGGCAGATATACCCTGTGTTCGAACACAAGATCCTCCAGCGGAAGAAGCGAAGACTCGACGCTTATAGCCAGGAAAAAGAAGAGGATGCCGAACGAAACCATCCGGTTCCTCTGGAACATCCAGATGGCCAGCCAGAGCAGGATCAGCAGAATGATGAGCGACAATGCGGAATCTGCGAGCAGAGCCGATACGGGGAAATCGTAATCGAGGTTCTGTCCCACTGGATAAAAGAGCAAACCGAGATAAAGAAGCAGTACGTTAAGCTGTGTCAGCAGATAGATTTGTGGAGAAAGAACCTCTCTGGCGGAATCTATATGGGCAAGCTCCAGGCTCCCTCCCAAAACCGTCACAATGGGAACTATAAGAAGGGCGGGGAGGAAAGCCGAAAGCCTGACAACCCGTTCTTTAAGTTTTGCAAATGAACCGCTCACGAAAAACCAGTCAGCGATGAGGATCGCCACCGGCAATGTCACGCATATCTGCTTTGTGAACATGGCAAGGCAGGCCACCACCACTGAGCTTGCAAAATAACTGTGCGCCGCTTCCGGTTTCTCACCTTCGGTCATAGCCGATTTCAGGTAGAAGTATAACGAGAGAAGATAGAAGAGTGTGGCTATGGAGGTGTTGCGTTGCCAGATATATGTCACCGCCTGGGTCTGAATCGGATGAGAGACAAAGAGCAAAGCCACGGTATATGGAAAGAGTCTTTTCAGGCCTGAGGCCAGCGGAAACGGCGCCACTTCTGATCGGGAAAGGATCTTCGCCAGTCCAAAGACCAGAAGAGAGTTTATGAAATGAACCGTGATATTGAAAATGTGGTACCAGGTGACATCAAGCCCTCCAGCCCCCCAGTTGATTGCAAGGGTGAAAAAAGTCAGGAACCGGGCCGGGTTGAAAGACCAGATGGAGGAGAGATTGAATGCGTCATGAATAGCGCCATTTACGACAATGAATATCTGGTCGTCGAACTGGAACGGAACATCAAGAGAGTTCAAATAGGCGGTTATGCAAACCGGTAGAAGAAGAGCAGGCGCAAGCCAGAAATCTTTCAGGCCGCTATTTCCGCAAATCAAGCGACTATTGCAAACCGCCAGCCTGTGAGTCCCAGGTGTATGTAATGTTGGCTCCTGTCTGGTCCTGACAGTTCGGATGGTTTGCGGTTGCGGTAAATCCTTGGGTGTCGGCTCCTGTAACCACAACCGTCACACCGTTTGACGCATTCCAGGTGTTGGCGATGGAGGCGGCGGTAAGGTCGGTCGTATAGACATCGTTATCGGAGTAGTGCCCCTCCTGGGAGATTACCAGGTTGATAAGGTCTGACTCTGCGGCCGAACAGTAGGCTCTTGCCCTGTAGTTTGCGAATTGAGGAACTGCGATAGCCGCCAGAATACCGATTATGGCCACCACGATTAAAAGCTCCACCAATGTAAAGCCGTCTTCCTTGTAGCCTTTCCGGTCCAACATTTCCGCATCTCCCAAGCTAACAAACCGCCGATTAAAAAAGGCGTGGCGCCCGTTTGATGAGCGCCACGCCAGGAGTCATACTATCCAGTCAGACTGTAGCGTTTACTGCAGTCCGCCAGCTGTGGAATCCCATGTGTATGTTACGTTTGCGCCAGCGGCGTCAACACAGTTCGGATGAGCGGCTGTGGCTGTGAAACCGGCAGTGTCGCCGCCGGTCACGGTTACGACATCGTTGGTGGTGGCGCTCCACGAGTTGGCGATGGCCGCCGCAGTGGTGTCGGTGGTGTAGACATCGTTGTCAGCGAAATAGGCTTCTTCAGCTATAGCCAGGTTCGCAAGATCAGACTCGGAGGAGGCGCAGTAGGCGCGGGCGCGGTAAGCCGCAAACTGTGGAATGGCGATAGCCGCCAGGATGCCGATAATGGCGACGACGATTAAAAGCTCTACCAGCGTAAAACCGTCTTTGTTCTTCTGTTCGTTGATTGCACGTAACATGACTGATTCCTCCGAATGTCGATAATAATAAGTATAAATAATGGTTTGGTTGAACCGTTTAGTTATTGGCCAGCCTCTCCCTGTCCTTTTTAACTGTTACAAGGATGGCGCCAAAACACTACACACATTCAAAACAAGACTGCATATACCTGTTTATACTACCCTTATGATAAAACACCGGTCTCAGACAGAAAGCCGGTCTCCAAATTCCGCCATTTTTTATCATTTATTCAATCGGCACAGTGACAAAAAATGTAACCCGCCCCCCGGCAGGGAGGGTAGAAATGGATAAAGCGCAGTAATATCAACCAGTTGCTATTACTTCCAACCGAAACCAACAGTGTCAATTCTTGTCAACCGCACTACGCGCTACCACTAACACATTGTTTTAACTGACATTACATATGTCGAATAGAGGTCATTTCTTTATGATGACTCGCGCTTCTTTATCAAGAATTCGCTTTATTTTCGCTGTTATCTCAGGTTGAGTCGAGCTGATATCTGTTAGCTCGTCAGGGTCTTCGGCAAGATCGAAAAGTAGGGTGGCGTTGGTGAAATAGTTCACTATCGCTTTGTATCCGCCAAGCCGGATGACAAAATCGCCGGTGTTCCCCATGAAATGGACCAAAGGGCGGTTTTTATCGTAGGGTGTTCGCAAGTTGATGGACGGACCCGGTTCCCGGACAAAACCGATGGTCTCCATAATAGTGCGGGTAGCGTCACCCATGTGTACCGGGTGATCGAAAACGCCTCCTCCATTACCGTCCTTTAAGAGCAGGGGAACTTTCAGCGCCTCCTCGAAAACCGTACCGCCATGAAAAACACCTCCATGTTCGTAGAACTCCTCTCCATGATCCGACATGAGGATGAATAGCGCATTCTTCAGGGATGGGTCGTTATCGAGCGGGATAAGCAGATAGCGGTCGAGCGTCGTGTCGAGATAACGAGCCCGGTCAATATATTTGGCGTAAAGGTAATCGCTCAACCCTTTTATGGTCAAAAGGTGTGCTACCCCATCAAAAAGAAAGCGGGAATGGTACCCCTCTCCATCCCGGTGTATATAGTAGTCGTGAATATCGTCGAGCAGGATCCATGCGAAAGTCTTGTCAGGAGCGGTTTTAAGAAAAGTGGATACCCGTTTAAGGACTTTTTCACCCGGCGGAATATGGGCAACATCATCGCCGTAAAAAAACTCTATCCGGTTACACCGTTTATAGATGGTTTCTGTAATCATCGGGGAGAGTTGACGCAGAGACGGAATAAAACAGTTTGACTGGTATCCCGCTTCATCAAGGTAGCTTAGAAGGTTTCTGTTACGCATGGCGGCGCGGGGATTGACACTCTCAGGATGGAAAAGATTCAGCATACTTATGGCGGTCGCCGCTCCGAGGGCGTAGGCGTTGGAGAATCCGGCGTGTTTGTTGGCGAAAGCGGCGAGATTTTGCATCACCGGTTTGTCAGAAAAGACCATATCGGAACGGAGGGTGTCTACAGAGACAACGATTATCTTTCGCGGTTCCGAGACACCTTCGTATCGCCAGACAGGTTTCGCTCTGTCGGGTGTTTCAAGGTCACCTGCCAGGCAGTTTTCATCAACACCGTTTCCCGGAATATCGGACCTGCCCGGTCTGACGCCGAAATTCGAGTCGTCACAGTCGTCCTCCCCAAGAATGGTCGAAGCGTTGTCCCCATCGCTGTCGAAGAGATCCGCAATTACGTTTCTGGCCGATTTTTCAAGAAGCGTCCCGGAGTTGTAGGTGGAGTTTTTTGCAGTCACCGGCCAAAGTAAAACCCCGATGGCCACAGCGCACGCGAGGCCCGTCGATATCAACGCCGCCTGTTTGTTTAAACCTTGTTTTTCAACTCCATACCTCACAACCGCTGTAAACATGAATAACGCCAGAACCTCCACTCCACTCCGAAACCCGATAAGGGCGCTGAACGCAAAGAGCCTTTCGAGCATGGTTGTCAGCACGAAAAAGAGCCAGATCGATACGCCGGAAAGGAGTAGCCCGGCCAAGGTGGCGGTTATCCGGTCAAGGTCGGGAGGTTTAATGGAAAATCGCGTAACGAGAAACAAAAGTGTAAAACTTGCGAGCAATCCGAGAACAAACGCCACAATCGCTACCGGTCGATCATGAAGGAATTCCCATGTGACAGGGAATGCGGCGCTGACACCGGAGCTTGCCAGGAGGGTTGCGACCTTGTAAGTGAAGAAAGCGGCCACAGCTACTCCGATTATATCGGCGCTCCTGTCGTAAGAGAGCCGTAACGAGAAAAGAGCGATCAGAAGAGTTGCGAGCAGAGGGGTGACGATCAAGACGAGTACGGGAGTCGATTCGGCGGTCATTCCCACTAAAGGTGTTAAGGAAAAGAGGGAAGCCAGACCGGCAAGGATCAGCCACAACCTGTTTTTTCGTCCTTCAAGAGCCGGAATCGACTCGACTCCACAAGCCAGAGCGAGAGCCAAAAACCCGACCAGTCCGAAGAAGAACGGAATAGCGATCACCGCCTGAAGAAAAAGAGCGATTTTTGCGCTCGTTGCGCCGTAATCTATATCAAGGGGCGAAAACTCCCGGTGAAACAGTAGTTTCGCTCCAAAAATTGCAGAGGAGGCGATGAACAACGATAAGGCTGTTTTGTACGGTTTGGACCAAAAGGAGGTTCCCTGCATGGTTAATTTTCTGCGGTTTGGCTTTTGAGGGTTTAATTCCAACGCCGATTAACAGGTTGTGATACGTCCGACTTAGGTATATTCTCATACGTTGCAAAATGGCACAATAATATAGATTGGCTCAACTTTGATCGACCTTCATACTCACACGCTCTTTTCCGACGGCGTACTGGTACCGGCGGAACTTGTCCGTAGGGCGGAAGTTGCGGGAGTGCGGGCTATCGGCCTGACCGATCATGTCGATTGGTCCAACTACGATTTTGTCGCGGAACGGTTAAGCCGGTTCTGCGAGAAGATGCAAGGATACCCGGTTCGGATCGTTCCGGGAGTTGAGATAACACATGCGCCGCCTGCGGATATAGGCGCCCTGGTGACAAAATGCAGGGAGGCCGGAGCGAAAATAGTGTTGGTTCACGGCGAGACGGTTGTGGAGCCTGTGGCCCCTGGAACTAATCTGGCCGCTATTACAGCCTGTGTAGACATACTGGCGCACCCCGGTCTTATAACAGAAAAAGAAGGGGAGCTGGCCGAAAAGAACGGTGTGGCGCTCGAGATATCGGGACGGGGCGGACATTCATTTACAAACGGGCATGTCCTGTCTGTGGCCAGAAAGACAGGCGCCAGAATGATCTTTAACACAGACTCCCACCATCCGCGCGATCTTATGAATAGTGAGATGGCTGTGAAAGTGATGAGGGGAGCTGGCATGACCGAAGAAGAGACGGAAAAAGCGTTCGAAACCGCCCTTAGCCTGACCGACAGGCTGTTACGGCACGGATAGACAAAAATAAATAAGTAGATGGAGTTATAGTCCAGATGGGTCGCTACAAGAAAATAGTAAAGAAAAAAGATATCCAGTCCAGCCTTCTGACCGACGAAGCGGAGGCTACCGACTGGCTGGCGGAGTCGTCGGGAAGAATAGCCCTCTTCGCAGGTCTGATTCTTCTTTGCGCAGTAGTCGTGTACGGGGCCGGTTATTACAAAAAAACCGCGTTTAATGATTCTCACGAAAGGCTCTTCTTTGCCGACAGCGTAACCCCCGAAATAAACGCGAGCCGCGGCCAGATCGACCAGGGGGTCACGGAGTTTGAGAAGGTGATCGAAGCCGGTGGCCCGGAGGGGGTCGTTACACAGGCCAGACTCCACTTGGCGTCCCTCTATGCAAAACGGATGGAGTATGGCAAGGCTGTCGGCGAGTACGACAAGGTGACAGGATCAGCCCTGAAAGGGACCATGTTCCACGAACTGGCGCAAGCGGGCAAAGCCAGCGTCCTTCTGCGGAAAGGCTCCGCAGAAGAAGCGACGCCGATTCTTGAAGAGCTTTCCGGGAACGCGAAATTCTATCCGAAAAGCGAGGCGCTCTACTCCCTCGCTTTTGCATACCTTAGCTCAGGAAAGAAGAGTGAGGCCAAGTCATCTTTTATCCAGCTCAAAACCGACTACCCTTCGTTTGTCCAGGGTAACTACATCGACAACCTGATAAAGGATGTTGATAACAAGGATATGGACCCGGCTTTTATTGCGGAACTGGCAAAGGCCGCCAACACCAGAGACGACAGCAAAGTCTTCGAAGGCTCACAGGGCGGTGGTTTAAAAGTTCACGACCAATAAATAGACAAGGCTCTCTGCGTTGATACACTGGTTCGACCTTTTTGCTATATTCTTCCTGCTAGCTTCAGGTATCTGGTCCCTCTTTCGTGGTTTTGTGCGGGAGGCCTTCTCTCTATCTTCTCTGGTAGTAGGGTTCTGGGTCGCTTCGACATACTACATGACTATGGCGCCATACCTTGAGAGTCTCACCGATATCGCGGTAGCCAGGGAGGTTTGCTCTTTTCTGGTCCTCTTTTTCGTTGGTCTCTTTGGTCTTGCGATCACAGGATCGGCTGTCCGGAAAATTCTTGACGGATCGGACGCTTTAAGCTCCGCGAACAGGTTTGCAGGTTTTATTCTGGGTCTCGTAAAGGGGGTTGTGATTCTGGTGGCTATAACGTACCCGATGACCATCGTTCCGAGCCTTGAGGAAGATATCCTGAAAGGGTCCGTATCGGCTCCTTACCTGCTTGTGATGAGCGGAAAGGCGCTTGAGAAAGTCGCCCCCGGTCTTGCCGCTGACCTGAAAGGTACCGGCAATGAACCGGGGAAAGCGACCAGCAAAGGTGAGAAAGTAAAGAAATTCGGAGAGACACTCGATAAGCTGGAAGTCGGTGTCACTCAAAAAGCTCTGGAGTTATTGGACCTTAAAGAGCGGCTCGTCGGCGGTGAGAAGGCCAAAGCGAAGAGCGATACCTCCGATGACGGCCCAAGCGAAGAAGATAAAATAGAACTCGATAATATCATCAAGAAGAACGACTAGATAGAGTTAGAAGGAAACGAAGATGTTCAAGACCGTTGAATGGCGAAACGACAGCGTAAGGCTTATAGACCAGCGTATTCTCCCTGACAAGGAGGAGTACCTCGACTTTACAACACACGAGGATGTAGCTTTCGCTATCAGGGATATGGTTGTCCGTGGCGCTCCGGCAATCGGTGTTACCGCCGCCATGGGAGCGGCTATCGGCGCCAGAGCCATCAACAACGGGAGCAACGGCGCTTTCATGGAGGAATTCGATAAGGTCATTGCGACTCTGGCTGAAGCGCGACCCACTGCGGTCAACCTCTTCTGGGCGTTAGACCGAATGAGAACTCTGGCTCTGGCGAACAGCGATAAAACCACACAAGAGATAAAAGACCTGCTGGATAAAGAAGCTGTCAAGGTCTATGAAGAGGATTTGACTATAAACAAAACCATGGGGGAGAACGGCGCAACCCTTCTTGATGATGGAGATACGGTTCTGACCCATTGTAACGCTGGCGCATTGGCGACCGCTGGTGATTACGGCACAGCTTTGGGTGTCATCAAGGCGGCCCACCTTGCGGGCAAGAGGATTTCCGTTCTGGCCGACGAGACACGGCCCTGGCTTCAAGGCGCTCGGCTGACCACCTGGGAGCTTATGAAAGAAGGCATCCCGGTACAGCTTATCTGCGACAACATGTCAGGATCGCTGATGCGAAAAGGAAAAATCAGGAAAATCGTTGTCGGCGCGGACCGGATAGCGGCGAACGGCGATGTGGCCAACAAGATCGGAACATACATGGTGGCGGCCCTGGCGAAAATGAACGGAATACCTTTTTATGTTACGGCTCCGTTGTCTACCATCGATTTTGGTACCGAATCGGGGGATTACATTCCGATTGAGCAGAGATCCCCTTCGGAAGTGACCAGTATCATGGGGAAGATGAGCATAGCCCCGGAAGGCGCCGAGGCGCTCAACCCGGCGTTCGACATCACGCCGAACGAACTTGTTACTGCAATCATCACAGAAAAAGGGATCGCCAGAGCGCCATTTACGGAGTCCTTGGCCCGGTTGAGATAGAGCGTTAAACGCCGGGTCAAGTAGATCAAGATGGCTTCCTCCTGGGAGACAGCTGAAGAGGCTAAAGTGAAAACCCTTTATCATTACCAGCCGTTTGACCTTGCTCGGCTCTCACGCATTCTGTTGGGCGGTTTCATCCATTTCTCAAATCCAAAAGATTTTAATGATCCATGGGATTGTCATTTTGCTTACAATCCGGAAGCCATTCATGATCCTGATATTCATGAGAATCATATTAAGTACTTCGATGAGATAGGTCGAAGAAAATATCCAGACTTACCTGAAAAAGAGCATCTTAAACGGTCGAAACAATTAGGTGCGGATTCAGCGAAATTAATAAATATGATCAAGGATTGCTCGAAAGGTATGCAGGAGGTTGTTTGGAAACAATATAGAGTATATTCCATGACAACAAAGCCAGACTGTCCATTGATGTGGGCGCATTATGCTGATAGCCACACAGGGGTCTGCCTGGGTTTTAATACGGACAACGATACGTTCAGAGAAGCATTGAAAATTGATTACGTTGAGGAATATCCAGAAATGCTTTTAAGTGATGATGATGAAACAAGCTTAATTGCTCCACTATTATCTAAATCTTCTGACTGGGAATATGAAGACGAATTTCGCTTGATCGCTCAAGAGAGTTCTTTCGGCAAAATTTCCGGAATGCCAATAACCAACGACGGCGAATGGGAACTTCCTCCCGGTTCCCTGACTGAAATTCTAATAGGTTGCAGGGCGACTGAAGATACAATCAAGGCAGTTAAACATATTGCAGACAAATCACCATTTCGTCCGGCAGTCTACAAGATGAAGGTTGATCCTGCTCAATACAAACTCAACCGTGTTCCAATAGAGTAACGCACCACCGCTATTGTCGCGCCAGATAGGCTCTTCGTTTCTTTTCGTAACCTGTCGCTGATTTCACGATCTCCTCAAGAGTGGCGACACCGTTGGTCGTGCCCCATCTCTTTTCACCGGTCCCGTCGTTAACCCACTGTACGATGGTATCGCCTGTATCGACTTCGGTTATGATGTTGGCGTAGGTCATTTCGGGATCGTGAAGAACCTTTATCTGGGAGAGGAAAAGCCCCATATCGAGAAGTTTGTCCACGATTTTACTCAAACTCACTGTGTGAACAGCGGCGATGACACCGTTTACCTCCCGCAAATTGTCCGGGATTATTTCGAAATGGAGTATCTTGCGTGTCATCTCCCCCATCAGGTCAGCCACATTTCCTCCATACGGGCTGTTAATCAGGCTGTAATAAATGTTCAGCGTCTCTCTTTCCACTGTTGTGTAGTACGCCTCGTCGAGGGGATGCAGGTGGCCCAGATAGCTAAATTTCCCTTTGTCACTAATCACTACTCCTGTACATGTTGTGACACCCAGAGTGGTGAGAGTCTCCCCGCTCCCGCCGGAGCCGTATTCGTTTATATCGACCTTTCCGCTATCTTTGTCGAATAAACCCTCATGCGCTTTAACCGCTACGCCGGGTGAGAGCCTCTTTTTAATCTCATCGAGAAGATACTCCTTGTTCCTCAGGTAAAGCCCGGTGATTACCTCCGTTTCGTCTATCTCCACAACGATGACCCAGGTTGCCCCTGCGTAGCTGAACTTTTCAAACGAGCTGTAGACCATTACACCCCGGTAGTCTTTTGAAATGATGTTGCCGACACCAGCGCTCAACGCTTTTCGCAAAGCGTTAGTCTCCACTTTGTAATTGAGAATCGTACTGTCGGAAATAAACCGGGACTGGGTCAGCATCACCTTCTTTTCGTTGGTAATGTAGACCTCGCCTGTTGTGCCAAGCCCCGACGTGTCGGAGAGAAGAGTGTTGATCCTGTTGGAAGAGTATTGGAAAACGATCCACCCCAGATTTTTTCCTTCGTTCGTTACGGGTGTGGCGAAGAAGGCGGCCGCCTCCCTGGATGGAGCGTAAAAGTCGTAATCGATGAATATGGCTTTTGAACTCGGTTCAAGCTCCTTTGCGAGTCTCGTTTCGCCCAACTCACCCGCAAAAATATTCCGCCCGTAATCTGACTCCCGTTTGACGGTATAAAAAACGTAGCCGCTCTTGTCGATATAGAGGATGTCGTAGAAGTAGTAGTAGCTATCGATGTAGCGCCGGTCAAGGTTGTCCACATACTCTTGTACCCGGTCAACATCCCGCCCGGATGAGATCCAGTTTGCCCTGAACGATCTGAAATTATCGATCAGAAGTTTGTCGGTGGCGGCGGATTCTGTCTTTTTAAGGAGTTTTTCAAGTTTATCGAGAACAATCTCTTTTTTCGCGGTCCGGATACTGTTCAGGCGGTCGAAAGTCTCGGCTACGATATCGCCAGACGGAGCGCCGTTACACGACAGCAAGCATATCGACAGAAGAATCGACGCAATGGTGGCAGTGCGGGAACTGTAATTAACCATACCCGACATAACAACCGTCTGCTAAGACTCCATATAATCGAGGCGATACCTTACATAGTTTTGCGCCGATTGGTTAAGGAAACCGATCTCCTCCTCTGTAAGTTTCCGTTTCGGGCGGGCGGGTGAGCCGATAACAAGAGTCCCCTCCTCGATTATTTTCCCTTCGCTGACAAGCGCCCCGGCGCCGATGACCACGTTGGGTTTAATGACGGCGTTGTCCATGATGATGGCGCCCATACCTATGAGGGCCGGACCTTCGATGGTGCAACCGTGCAGGATCACGTTATGGCCCACAGTTACATCGTCCCCGATGATGGTCGGCGCTGGAGGTTTCCCGGTCACATGCACAACGGAACAGTCTTGAATGTTGCTTCTCGCCCCGATTCTAATATAATTCACATCACCCCTTATCACGGCGTTATGCCAGACTGAGGATTCCGGGCCGATATGGACATCACCTATGACCTGGGCGGTCTCTTCGACAAAAGCTGTAGGGTCGATTTGCGGAAATATATTTTTATACGGCTTTATCAATTTGCATACCCATGAGTTGTTATTGATAATGCCGATATGATCTCAATTTAGCCGGTTAAAGTCATGTCTTTATACGATTTTGTCGTTCTTGGTGGTGGACCCGCCGGATATTCGGCGGCTTTGCGGGTCGCTGACTCGGGCAAACGTGTTCTTCTGGTGGAGCGGGAATCGGTGGGTGGCGTATGCCTGAACAGGGGCTGTGTGCCCGCAAAATCGTGGATTGCATCCGCTGAAGCTGTCGATCACGCCAAGTGGCTCGTAACCCTCGACAAAGGTGAGCTTACATTCGATATCGATTTTGCCAAGGTTATCAACAAACAGAAAAACCTCGTCGAATCGTTTCGGAAGAACCTGTCGGGCCTCCTTGCGAAAAGGGGGGTGGAGGTTGCAAAAGGGGACGGGTCGTTCATATCCGACAATACTGTTTCCATCAGCGGGGAGGATGGCGCCAGAAAAGTCTCTTTTGCAAATGCGTTGATCGCCACAGGAACGTCACCTATGGCTCTGTTCGATCTACCCTCTCCTTATCTTTATGACAGCTCCGGCATTATGGAGATTGATCGCCCGCCCGAATCGATTCTGATCATCGGCGGAGGTTACGTCGGTTGTGAGTTTGCCGGCGCCCTTAAGCGATTCGGCTCACAGGTTACGGTTCTTGAAATAATGGACCGTCTGCTACCGATGGAAGACCGGGAAATATCATCGACTCTGGCGAGGGAATTTAAAAAGCAGGGGATAAAAATCGTCACAGGATCGAGGATTGAGACCCTTGAAAGGGACGGGGATGGAGTCGTGGCCGTTACGGACAAGGGGAAACGGTTGACCGCCCAATGCGCCCTTGTCTCGGCGGGAAGACGGTTCAATACCGGATCGCTCAACCTTCATGACGCTGGTGTTGAAACCGGCGATAAAGGTGAGGTGATAACCGACGACAAGATGCGAACCACGCAACCAAATATATTCGCCGCAGGTGACGTGGCTGGCAAGAACATGCTGGCTTATACAGCATACAAGGAGGGGGCGTTCGTTGCCGATATCGTCACCGGGAAGAGCGCGACTCTTGATCTCGCCCATGTTCCAAGGGTTGTTTTCACCATCCCGGAGATAGGAGCGGTGGGGGTTACATCGGATAACGCGCCTGATAACGCCATAACTGGTGTTTTCCACTTCCGCTCCCTTGCCAGAGCGCATTCGACGGGAGAAATATCAGGGTTCGCCAAGGTCATAGCCGATGGCGAGACGAAAAAACTGCTCGGCGTTCATATCATCGGGGCCGGGGCCACCGACATGATCCATACCGCAATGGTGGCGATCGCCTCAGGCATGACAGTGGAAAAATTCGCAGATCTCCCCTTCGCCCACCCGACTTTCGCCGAAGCCATGATGGAAGCGGCCCAGAACGCATCCGGCCTCTCTATTCACTCCGCCTGACAAAGATGGCCCGTCAGATAGCAATCGCCAACAGAAAGGGGGGATCGGGAAAGACCACAACTGCGGTAAACCTCGCCGCCTCGTTCGCTCTGCGGGGCGCAAAGACCCTTCTGGTCGATATCGATCCGCAAGCCAGCGCGTCGATACATCTGGGTCTGGAGCCGGATAAGAACCAGCCAACCGTGTACGAAGCGTTGCTCGGAATGACTCCTGACATAAATTCCGCCATCGTCACAACAAAGGTAAAAGGACTCGATCTGCTCCCCTCCGATATACGTCTCTGCGGCGCGGAGCTTGAGCTATCGCCCCTGCGTGGACGGGAGAACCGGTTAAAAGAGATCCTTGGACAGGTGGAATCGAAATACTCTTATATCCTCATAGATAGCCCGGTCGGGTTCGGTCTGCTGGCTCTAAACGTTCTTGTGGCGGTAAGCGAGGTGTTGTGCCCTGTCCAGCCCCAGCATCTTTCGGTGGTGGCGATAAAGAGCGTGAGTGAGCTTGTAGGGCTGGTAAAGGAGAGGCTAAACCCCGGCCTGACCATAACCGGACTGGTACCCGCAATGGTGGATAGAAGGATGAAACTGAGCAAAAAGCTGATAGAAGAGATGGAAAACCTGTATGGAAGAAACCTCGTCAGAACCAGCGTGAGACTCGACGCCAAACTTGCAGAAGCCCCGGCGAAGGGAAAACCGATCCAGATGTACGCGCCCAAATCAAACGGCGCCTATGACTACACCATGCTCGCCGACGACCTGACGGTGATGTGACATGGCCGTTCTACCGATAAAAGGAAGAGGGCTTGACGCCATTATCCGCAATACCACCGACAGCGATATAACTTCAGATAGTCTCCCTGCGACTCCTGAAGAGATGGCGCGGCTGATTTCGTGGTTTAAAGATGAGTTCGAACTTGCCAGACTCGGTGACGGGAGTATCGAAACCGGAAGTGATGAAAATTTGGCCGAGCTTTATTCCAAAGCGGAAAACTTCGAAAAGAAAAAAAATCCGCTCGACGCTTTTCACCTATACAGAAGAATTATAAGGATTGACAGAAAGAATATTGCCGCTCTCTACCGGATAGCGACCATATATTACAGCGCAGGATTATTGTCGAAAACCATCTCCGCCTTAACCGCTTTAGTGGAGCTTGACCCGGATAACAAAAGGGCTAAAGCCAGTTTGAAGGCCATCCAAAGCTCAAAACTTTGATACAATTGAACCGGGCTTGGTAACCTGGAGAATTTCCCTTTGCAAATCGATATAAATAATAACGCTAATCTTGCCGATAAACTGGCTTTCGTCTCCCGAACAATACTGGTAGTCGATGACGAACCGAGTGTGGCCAAAATTATCCAACGGATGATAGAGAAAGAGGGACACAAGGTTGTCCTCGCCTCAAACGGCTTTGAAGCTCTCGACACTTTTGAAACCCACAACATCGACCTTGTCATAACAGATCTTAAAATGCCCGGCATGGACGGCGTGGAGCTTATCAAGCAAATCCGGAAGATCGACAACGAACTTGAGATTATCGTCATAACGGGTTACGGAACCATGGAGATCTTCATGCAGGCCGTTCGAGCCGGGGCCAACGACATGATTCTCAAACCGATCGACAACCAGCAGTTTTTGCGATCCGTAAGCCGGTCCCTGGAGAAGAAAAAACTGGTGGACGGTCTGCTGGCGAAGACCCAGCAACTGGTGCAATCGGAAAAGATGGCCACCATCGGCCTTCTCTCCACCGGCATAGCCCACGAAATAAACAATCCAACAACTTTCATCCGATCAAACCTGCAACTATTAAAGGAATATATAAAACGGCTCACACCAAGATTGGACGACCTGAACGATCCAAGGAACCAGGAGACTCTTAAAAACATCCTCGTTAACGAGTTTCCGAAGATGATAGAAGAAGCCTTGCGCGGGACTGACCGGATCAAGGATATCGTGGCGGGTGTAAAACATTACAGTCATATGGGAGACGACAGCCAGGAAGATAAGGTCGATATCCGGCAGGTAATAAAGCAGGCGGTAAACCTGGTTCGGACAAATATCCGGAAAGATATCAAGATAACGGAAAACTACCTGAACGTAAGGGAGATCAAGGGACAATTCTCGAAATTGGAACAGGTCTTCGTAAACCTCCTGGTAAACGCCGCCGACGCCATCGAAGACAGATTAAAAAGACTGCGCAAGGAAGGGGACAAGGAGACCAAGGGATTCATCGACGTATCGGCGTCGGTTTTCGAGGGGGATGAAGTCGACGGTGAAACCACAGACGACCTGGTGCTGACCTTCTACGACAACGGCAACGGTATACCGAAACATAAGATCAAGCGCGTTTTCGACCCATTCTACACCTCCAAGGCGGTGGGTGTCGGGACCGGCCTTGGGTTATATATCTGTTACGAGATCATAAAGCAGCATGGAGGCGCAGTCACCGTCCAGAGCGAAGAGGGGGAAGGGACAGCGTTTATCATAAAACTCCCGGTCGAAGGAGTCGGGGGAAAAGTGGAGAAAAAAGAAGAGACAGACTGACTGCAAACAGCTATCAAAGCCACAGACCTTCACTTGCCGGTCTTATCGATTTCACCCGTTTCGCACTGCTGGCTACAGAGTTATTAGCGTAACAGTATGCGCATCCGAGAACACAAGTGTCGTAAGCCCCTATATCGACCGACTTGTAACAGTTGCATCCGGCTCGCGTGCGGTTACGTTCAAGGTCGTCGGGAAGAGTCCCGCTAACCCGCTCCATCCTCTCTTTGTCGATGCACGACACTTCAGGGAGAGAGGTTTTAAGGGCTACATCGCTCTCACAGCAGGTCTTCATTACTATATCGTTATTGCGCGCTTCATCATCCATAAGACTGGCGAGAGAGACTATCCCCTCCTCCGACGGGTGAGACAAAAGCGCGTCTCCTTTCGCCAAAGCTATGGAGAGATTCCGTTCACTCTTCCGATATCTGTCCACGAACGAGATGACGCATGTGTCGGTAGCGCCGCGAATCAATCTGGCTATCCCGCCGAAATTATCCAGGGTCCATGCAGGGTCGGTCCGGGATGTAAGCAGGATCGGGTCGTACCTCCATATCACTGTTTCGGGGCCGAACAGGTCGCCAAGTTTCTTTGCAGTATCGACAGCTTTCCTTGCCGCAGGTGAGCCCCTGTCGATAAAACGCGGATATCCGATAATAGTGAAGTGGCAATAAAATCTGTAGCCTTTCGCGTGGATAGACTTGAGGCATTCAATGAAAGGTTCGTAGTTACGCGACCAGAAGACAAAACCGTCCACATCTTTACGTTTCAGGGAGACTATCCGTTCACGTCGGTTGTAAGGATTGCGAACAGTGACCTCCCCTCTCCTTATCTTGTCTGCAAACCATTCGGAATGAAGGGCGGGAATGTCTGTTCGTCGGGATGCGGAGATTATCACAAGTAGCCAGGAGTCTGTCGGACCTGGGGGTTCGTTAGCGAAGTGGCTCGGCCACAGCGATAAGCCCGGTTTTGAGTCCGATTGTTCGCTGTTTTGAGGTGTAATCGCTGTGGCCGCGCCACTTCGCCGAAAAAGGGTGGATAATCTGGCCAAAACCGGGCCATATCGCTGTGGTCGAGCCACTTTGTAGCAGAATCATCCTAAGTCCGACAGACCCCTAGTTTCCCAGAGCCTCCTCCGCCCACGCTCTCGCCGCGGAAGAGGCTTTTTCGCCGCCGGCCATCCTTGCGAGTTCGTGAATTCGCCCTTCCCGGTCGAGGTCTCTTACCGTAACCGCCGTTCTACCGCTTGCGAGGTTTTTCTCCACCTTGAAGTGGGCGATAGCCTGGCTTGCCACCTGAGCCAGATGGGTAACGCAAAATACCTGCGAGGTTTCGGCCAGCAGGCGAAGTTTTTCGCCAATCCGGTCTGCGGTCACCCCTCCAACACCTGTATCAACCTCATCAAAAACCATCACGGGTGAAGGTTGTTTATCCGCCATAGCGCATTTGATAGCAAGCATCACCCGGCTGATTTCTCCCCCCGACGCTATCTTCGAGAGCGGTTTTAACGCCTCTCCCGGATTGGCCGAAAAGAGTATCTCCATCCTGCCGATACCGTTTGAGTTGAGCGCTACCGACTCCCCTCCCATTTGACATGGACTCTCGTCATCCTTCTCGTAAGTAAACTCAGGCGTTACAGCGGCCCGTTCCATGTCAAGTTCCATGAGCTGTTGAAGGACACCTCCCGCAAACCGGTCCGCGCCACTTCTCCTGGCCTTATCGAGTTCAAGGGCCATTGCACAGACTTTCTCTTCCACTTTTTTTATCTCAATGCCCAGAGCGTCGGCTCTCTCCACCGAAAGATCTATCGACTCAAGCTCCTCTCGCGCCTCCCCTCCAAACCGGACGATATCCTCAATGGTGTCGCCATATTTCTTCTTCAGGCTACCTATCAGGTTCAACCGCTCTGCGATAAGCTCCAACCGCTCCGGCTCATGTTCCAACGTTTCGGCGTAACTTCTTGTCTCCGTCGTAGCCTCTTCGAGCTGGATAAGGGTAGATGCCAGCAGTTCCGCTACAGGCCTGGCGCCGCTATCAATTTCCGCCATGGCCTCGCCTGATCGCAGGGCGGCCCGGATAGTGGAGCTGGCCGGGCTCTCCCCCTCTTCGAGTAGAGATGTGACGCTGTTTGCAAGTTCCACCAGTCTCCCGGCGTTTGCCAGAATTTTCCGTTCCCTGGCAAGTTCGGTGTCTTCTCCGGGTATCAGGGCGGCGTTTTCGATCTCCCCGGCCTGGAAGGCGAGCAGGTCTTTTTTTCTGGCAAGCTCGCGCCTCCCCTCCGTCAACGATTTAAGTTCCCGTTTAAGTTCGATGTAACTGTAGTAGACGGCCCGGTATCGCTCAACCGATTCTGTGAGCGACAAAAACCGGTCGAGAAAAGAGATATGCTTTTGCGGTTCAAAAAGGTTCTGGCTCTCGTGCTGACCGTGGATATCGACCAGCGTTCTTCCGAGTTCTTTTAGTTGACCGGCGGTTGCCATGGCGCCGTTGATAAAGACCCTGTTCTTCCCGGCCCGGGAAACCACGCGCCTGAGGATGAGGTCTTCTTCCCCCTCCATTCCAGCCGACGAGAGCCACAAGATGGCCTCTTCGTTCCCGGAGATATCGAAACGGGCCTCTACCACAGCCTTGTCGCACCCGGTCCTTATCATCTCCACCACAGGACGACCACCTACCACAACCTCGAACGCTTCAACCATGATCGACTTGCCCGCTCCGGTCTCTCCGGTCAGCACATTGAATCCGGGATGAAACTCCACCCTGGCTGTTTTGACTATGGCAAAGTCTGTGACCGTAAGATCCTTCAGCATCCGGCTTTTATTATTTCCAGTTCCGACTTGACGTTGTTTCGGCCCGATTCCTTGGCCAGATAGAGCGCCTCGTCCGCCATTCGGGAGCTGTTATCAAGCGACCTGCCCCCCTTTATCTCCGATACTCCGAGGGAAATCGTGATCCTGATCTCGGCTTTACCCACCTCGAAAGTAGCGCCGCCCACCTCGTTTCGCGACCTCTCCGCAACCTCGATAGCTTTATCCAGAGCGGAGTCGTGAAGGATAATGGCGAACTCCTCCCCTCCGTATCGAAATACGGTAATGTCTTGCGTAGACCTTCTGTCAAGGATGCCCGCCACGCCCGAAAGCGCCCGGTCCCCCACCTGGTGGCCGTGGAGATCGTTGATCTTTTTGAAAAAATCTATGTCGATCATGATGAGCGTTGAGACCTTGCCGACTTTCGTGGCCCACTTCACTTCCCTCTCAAGCGACTCGTTGAATGCGCGCCTGTTGGCTATGTGGGTAAGGTCGTCGATCCGGGCCTCTTTTCTCGCCCGGGTAAGGTTGTAGTTAAGCTCTTCTATCCTCTTTGCGTATACGGTCATCCGCTCACTTGCCGACCTGTTTGATATAGCCGCGTCTTTTGTGTCGGAGCTGATCGCCTTGAGAACTGATCCCGCCTCCTGCTGGCTTACGCCGAGGATCTTGTTGGCGTACTGCTCCAACCGGGCGCTGTAGTCCTCGGTTTTGCCCGAAAGTTCCGACAACCCGGTTCTGAGGGGGCGTAACATCCTCTCCGTATCACGGTTGACACGGTTGATGACCTTGATCTCCTCCTCAATCTTTTTTTCTCTCTCATCATCTTCGTAAGAATGGTGGAAGAATTTTTCGTAGATCTTCTCCATCGTCCTTTCATCCATCGGTTTCCCGGCGTCGAGAAGGGAGTCGAGTTCATCTTTAAGGTCTTTCCTGGTACTCTGGAAATACTCGTACCATATGTGATAGTTCCTCGGATTCACCGCAATCTGGTTCTCCGACATGAACGGAATGGCCTTCCGGGCAATAACGGCCGTCTCCTCAAATGAACACTTCCTGCTAGTCATGCCTTATCGCCTCTCCCCACTTGAGCTTGGTTCGCAATAGTCTGTAATAATCTGTCTTGTCAGAAAGGATCACTCTTGTCACCTGATCGGAGCGTTTAACCTCTATCCTGTCCCTGCTGCTTAGCTGATAACCGACCTGTCCGTCGAGGGTGGCTACAGCCTCACCCGTGGCGCTTTCCATCGAAAGGTTTGCCGTGATGTTGTCTGGAAGGACTATCGGTCGGTTAGAAAGGGTGTGAGGACAGATCGGGCTTATAATGACGGCGTTAAGCGACGGATGCACTATCGGACCACCAGCGGCCAGGTTGTAGGCGGTGGAGCCGGTGGGTGTCGCCACTATGAGACCATCGCAGGTGTATTTGTTTACAAACAGGTCCCCCACCCTGACGTTTACGGTCACCATCCGGGCAAGAGAACCGCGGTTTATCACCAGATCGTTTAGCACAGTGTAGAAGGCCACCTGTCGGCCTTCCCTCGTAATACTCACGTCGAGCATTATCCTGTCTTCGTATTCGAAATCGCCCTTTAACACCTGTTCCATGGCATTCAGGGTGTCTTCATAAGCGAATTCGGTGAGGAAACCGAGACTGCCGAGATTAATGCCAAGGATCGGCACGGTGCGAGTGTAGGTGAGCCGTGCGATAGAAAGAAAGGTTCCGTCCCCACCCAGGACAACTATAAGGTCAGACTCCTTCGCCAGGACATCTTTGGTGACACCGGAATCAAGACCCGACGCAGAGGCGGACTCCTCATCGAGCAGGAGGGTTTTTCCCTTCTCCTCAAGCCACTTTTTCAAGGCTGTTACGCCTTCGGCGGCTAGCGGGCTACCTGTTTTTGCGACAACCCCTACTTTTTCCATCATCGGCTACCAGATCAAGGTTATAAATGTTACGATGCTCTACCATTTGATGTATTTATAGTCTTCCAAAAGAGCCAAAACATAAAGGGTAAAGTTTACTTGAAGATCAATTCCGTTACCTTGATGACACCACATACGGGTACGAGCGAAAAGCGATAAAATGAAAAATCGATTGTATACAACGGCGATGGGGGTTCTGCTCCTGCTGACGGCCTCCTGTTCGACAGCGGACCTGATCCAGCCCGAAGCGATAACCGTGAACAGGGCCAATAACTACTACGCCAGGGGGCGGTTCAGTCAGTCGGTGGAGCTTTATCGAAAAGCCGTGGACGAAAATCCCGATTCCCCATACAGGAAAACAGCGTTGCTGGGACTTGCCGACTCCGTATACAAGAATGGTGATTTCTTTGAGGCGGTAATGTATTACGAACGATTTTTAGAACAGTTCCCTCTCGACAGAAATACAGCCAGGGCGCAATTCTACCTCGCCATGTGTTATTACCAAGACTCCTTCTCCGCAGACCGGGACCAGACCAACTCAAAAAAGGCTATCAAGGAGTTTGAACGGTTCGAGCAAAAATATCCGGGGCATCCGCTGGTCCAGTACGCGGTAAAGTTCAGGAAAGAGATGGAGACTGTTCTGGTACGTTCGGAGATGGAGGTAGCTCTATACTATTATCGTGTCGAGAAGAACATATCGGCTATAACACGGCTACGCGAATATTACGAAAAACACCCGGAGTCAGACGATGCGCCGGAAGCCCTCTTCCTGCTGGCCGATTGTTACATGCGAGAACAATCGTACAAACGGGCCGCCACGATTTTCACTTTCCTGATCAAGACTTTTCCTGAGAGTCAGTTTGCCGGGAGAGCAAAGGAGAGGGCAAAGGGTCTGAAGTTAAAAAAGACTCTTTAACCCGCTTTTGAAAGAGGATAATACTCCAGGAAATAACTTACAGCCTGATCTTTCAAGGCGCGGGCTTCGTCGTCGTTTCTGGTGATTTTACGGGCCTCATCGTAGAAGATATCGAAAATCTCCTTCGTGACAGATAGCTCGTTTTGTTCGCTGGTCATTCCTTTATCCCTGTAATTCGTTGTACGCCGTACAGAGATGCAACATTCCCGCCATATTGACACCAACGACTAAACGCAATATAATCCACATGTTTACAGCATGTTGGAAAATTCCAGCGACAACAGATTATTGACGGTTATAAAAGATCATAACAACCAGGGCCGTACTGACCAAATACCGAATGCATTTTTTTCCGCTATAAATGGCCCTTCAGTTTCTCCGCTTCCGCTTTAGCCTTCTCAAGCTTTCCCCGCGCATTCTCCACAACTTCGGGGGGAGCGTTTGCGACAAAGCGCTCGTTCCCCAGTTTTTTCTCGAAGATAGCAATCTCCTTTTCGAGTTTGCCAAGCTCCTTTTCGATCTTGGCTCTCCGCTCACCAGCGTCCACAAGCCCTTCAAGGTCGACATAAAGCTCCACTCCACCCGCCACGGCCACAGCGGTGTTTTCCGGTTTATCGGATGGCTCTTCGGTCAGGCGCCCGGCGATATTGGCAAGTTTCTCGATGAACGGTAGTTGACGTTGCAGGGTCTCTTTCGCCCCGGGGTTATCCTTGACCATCATAAATGTGGAGAGGATTGTTGATGGTTTGACACCGAGTTCACCTCTGACGTTCCGAATGGCGGTGGTGACCTCCATCACGAGTTTCATATCGTTTTCGGTCTTGTCGTCAATGAGCGAAGTGTCGGGAACCGGGTATTCCGCCAAGGCCAGGGCGCCGCCATCAGGCGATACCTTTTGCCACAACTCCTCGGTGACAAACGGCATGACGGGACTCAACATTTTAAGAGTGGCCCTGAGCGTATGGGCTAATACGGCCCGGGCAACGTCTCCACCCGGCTCCTTTCCGTAGAGCCTCGGTTTTATCATCTCAAGGTACCAGTCACAAAACTCGTGCCAGGTAAACCTGTAAAGCTCGTGGGCCACCTCGTTGAAGCGGTAATCATCGAAAGCTTTCCTGACCGCCATGTTTGTTCTGTTCAGTCTCGAAAGAATCCATCGGTCAGCCAGATCGAGGTTCCCTTTCGGGAGAGGACTATTCGTATCGAATCCCTCAAGGTTCATCAGCGCAAACCGGGATGCGTTCCAGAGCTTGTTGACGAAGTTCCTGTAGCCCTCAATCCGCTCTTCGGCAAGTTTGATGTCGCGTCCCTGGGCCGCAAGGGCGGTCAGGGTAAGCCGCATGGCGTCGGTACCATAATTTTCCATGATCTCAAGCGGGTCGATGGTGTTCCCCTTCGACTTGCTCATCTTCCGCCCATTTTCGTCCCGGACCAGAGCGTGTATATAGACCTCGGCGAAAGGCGCCTTGCCGGTAAATTTCAGCCCCATCATCATCATCCGGGCCACCCAGAAGAAGATAATATCAAACGATGTCACCAGAACCGACGTCGGGTAGAAAGTCTTTAGCGCATCGGTATTTTCGGGCCATCCAAGGGTGGAAAAGGGCCACAACGCCGATGAGAACCAGGTGTCGAGAACGTCAGTCTCCTGCGTGAGGGATTGATGACCGCACTTTACACATCTATCCGGGTCTTCGCGCAGAACCATCAGTTCACCACACTCATCGCAGACCCAGGCGGGGATCCTGTGGCCCCACCATATCTGTCGTGAAATACACCAGTCGCGGATATTGTTCATCCACTCGAAATAGGTGTTCTCCCAATGTTTCGGGACGAATTTTACATCTCCGTTTTCCACCGCCCTGATCGCAGGTTCGGCCAACGGTTTTATCTTTACGAACCACTGATTTGATATTCCCGGTTCGACGACAGTGTGGCAACGGTAACAGGAGCCGACCGAATGGGTATGCTCCTCAACCTTCACCAGCAGACCGTTCTCTTCGAGATCGGCCACGATCTTCTTTCTCGCATCATACCGGTCAAGGCCGGTGTATGGAGCGCCCGCTTCGTTTATTTTCGCGTCGCCATCGAGGATTGATATCATTTCGAGGGAGTGTTTTTCCCCCAGCAAAAAATCGTTCGGATCGTGGGCCGGTGTGACTTTCAGCGCTCCACTACCGAATGACATATCGACATATTCGTCGGCGATGATCGGTATTTTTCTGAATTTAAGGGGGAGGGCCACCTCCTTGCCAATAAGGTCCTTATACCTTTCGTCCTCCGGGTTTACCGCTACGGCGGTATCGCCGAGCATCGTTTCGGGTCTGGTGGTGGCGATGACGAACTTTTTACCGGTTCCCACAACCGGGTATTCGATATGCCACATGTGTCCCTGCCGCTCGTTATATTCGACTTCCAGGTCGGAGAGGGCGGTGTGGCAACGGGGGCACCAGTTGATAAGGTATTCGCCCTGGTATATCAACCCCTCATCGTAAAGAGTTACAAAAACCTCCCGAACAGCCTTTGATAAACCTTCGTCCATCGTGAACCGCTCCCGGTCCCAATCGCAGGAGGCCCCCAGTTTTTTTAGCTGACCCTGGATTTTTCCCCCATACTCCTCTTTCCACTCCCAGACCCGCTCGACAAATTTTTCACGGCCCAGTTCACTGCGATGGATCCCCTCCTTGTCGAGAGCCTTTTCGACAACGTTCTGGGTGGCGATCCCTGCGTGATCGGAGCCTGGCATCCACATCGAGTTGAATCCATCCATCCGTTTGTAACGGATAAGAATGTCCTGCAACGTGTTGTTAAGAGCGTGTCCTATATGAAGAACACCTGTCACGTTGGGAGGGGGAATGACTATGGAGTACGGTTTTTTATCGGAGCTGTCCTCTGCCGCGAAAAGGCCATCTTCAAGCCATTTCCTGTTCCACTTCTCCTCCACCGCCTTCGGTTCGTACTGACTGGGTAGCTGGGTCACGAAATAATCTCGCTATAATTTAAAAGTAGAATCGGGAATTATAGCAGATAGATCAGGGAGCGAAGGGCCCTATCGCACGCCTGATATTTCGACCGCCGATATGGCGTAACTTTTTACCGTGCAGGAGAGTTGATTAAGGTACCGTTCGCTTGGTTCAATGTCATATTCCTCCAGCATCGCGGCGCCTCTCGATTCGAGGAAAGACTCCGGCGACAGGACTTCGTAACCTGGGGCAAGACCCGCCATGCCGATAACTGATTCGGCGAAATGTACGGCGAGAGATACAGTGGGGGAAACTGTGTCGAGCCATGGACGGTGATGAAACCTTGCGGCGCAGACCGCTTCGACCGGGAATCTCCAGTATCCCAAAACCGTGGCGCCAATCTCATCATGAGAAATAACAACGTTCGTCCCCCTTTTCTCCGGGGCTTCACCCTCCTTCAGGTCGCCTGCGAAACCGGAATTCTTCAATTTCGGAACCAGCAGAGAACCGGTATCGTGTAACATTCCCGCCAGATAGAACGAATCAAGGTTCAGTTGCCCCATATCTTCTGCCAGGTATCTTGACACCAGCCCCACCAGGATCGAATGAGTCCACAGCTCCTTGTAATAATTTGCGTTCTCTTCGGTTCCTGTGAAAAACGGTAATGTCAACGTGGAAGCCAGAGCGAGGCTTTTAATCTCGTCGGAGCTGACAACCTCTTTACCCGTGGTTATATCGGGTATTTTATTTAACATTCGCATGAAAGGGGAATTTAAGGTGGCGAGAATCCTGGACTCCAACTCTTTGCTATCGCTGAGATTATCGATACCCTCAGGGAACAGCTCTCCTTGACTCTTGAGCAGAGACAACGCCCGTTTTGTTTCTTCAGGTAGTTGAGGCGCAGACTCAAGCCACCGCCTCACATCCTCAATTTCCAAGCCTACTCCCATGGCGCTACACCGGCCCTGAATATGACGGAGATAAAATTATCATTTTGTGGATTATCGAAAAAATCATAAATCAGCCCGTGACGCCTCGACCATGATAACAGCCCTCCGCTCGTGGTTGAGCAGACTGATTCTGTAACCACTCGGATCTTCTCCGCTCCCGGCTTCTTTCAGCTTGCTTTCGAGAAACCGACCGAAATCGTGTTCGTTCAGATGGTCGGTCGGCTCTTTCATCCTTTTTCTCAGGTTACGGAACTGGACAAACAGCTCATGAATCCTTATCTTCGACATTCCCTGTTTGACTGCTGTAAAGAGTGTCTGAAACTCCAGAGCGCATCCTTCCGGCGCCTCATACTGGTGAAACATCGAATGAGCCTGGGTGTAGTTTGTGCGGAACCGCAAAACCGATTCCGTCGGTATGACCTTGATAAGCTCCGAAAGGGTGGTCTGGTCAAGTTTGTCGAGGCCATCCTCGATCATCATCTTCATACCTTCACCCTTGGCTGTTTCGTATATGATCTCTTCGTCGGCGCCCTGAAGAATAGTTTTCGCAATGACCTGGTTTATCAGGAACAACTCTGAAATAACCACCCTGCCGGCGAAGCCTGTGTGGTTACACTCCTGACAACCTGCGCCCTGATAGAACTTCAGGTGCACCGGCTCTTCCGGAAATATGACAGACCACTCTTCCCGACTCGGCATATATATCTGTCTGCACCTCTTGCAAATTGCGCGGACCAGTCTCTGGGCCAGGACACCTCTCAAGGCCGAGACGATCTGAAGATCGGAAAGCCCCATGTCTCGCATCCTGCTGATGGAGCCGATCGAATCGTTGGTGTGAAGGGAGGAGAGTATGAAATGCCCGGTCAGCGCCGCCTCCACAGCCACTCTCACGGTTTCGGCGTCCCTGACCTCACCGACCATTATGATATCCGGATCCTGCCGTAAAAACGATTTTAACAGTCTCACAAAAGTGAGGCCGATCTTCGGCAAGACCTGGGTTTGCATGATGCCGGCGACCTTATGCTCCACCGGGTCCTCCGCCGTTATGATCTTCGTACCTGTATTGTTAAGGTAATGGAGGCTGGCGTAGAGAGTGGAGGATTTCCCGGAACCTGTAGGCCCAACTACGAGCAACATGCCCGCAGGACTCTTGAGTAGCTTGACCAGTCCGTCCAGGATCTCTTTTGAATGGGTCAGTTCATCGAGCCGCATGTCCGCCTTGCGGGAGTCGATTATGCGCATGACAACGTTTTCGCCGAACGCTGAACGGCAGATCGCCACACGAAAATCGAGATTAACCTTGGCGTTTATGTTGGTGTCGAATATCGAGAGACGGAACGCTCCATCCTGAGGAAGACGGCGTTCGGCAATGTCGAGGCTCGACATGACCTTGACACGCGACACGGTCGCCGCCGCCTTGGCCTGCAAGCGTCTTGAAATGTCGGGGTCTTTAAGCTCGCGTAAAACTCCGTCCACCCTATACCGTACATGAACGCCTTTCTGGTCGTGTTCAATATGGATATCGGAGGCGCTTGAAGTTATACCGTACGAGACTATGAGGTTGACCAGGTTTTCAGCTTCCTTATCCTTTCCGGGGGCGGCGTATTTCGATTCGATCTCTGTGGGCGAGTCGTCTTCAATGGAGATGTTTAACGCTTCTCCGATCAGGTCTCCCATCTGATCGTTCATCTCATTCCAGTCAGGAGCCCTGCCATAGAGCCGCTCAAACGTCTTCCTGAAATCCTCCTCCCGGGTCAGAGTCAGGCTTATATCAAAGTTTATAACAGAATCAAAGCCGACCACCCGCTCGATATCGTAGGGGTTAAATACGGCGAGTTTCAGCTTTTTATCTTTGAAACTTAAGGGAATAACATGATACTTTATGGCTTCCTTGATACCCACGATATTCGTCAGTCTGCCCACCTCCTGGTCGGGTATGGTGTTGTCGTCAAGAATCGAAAAGGGCATGGCGAACTGCCGCGCCAGGACCAGAGAGAACTCGACCTCTGTAATCACGCCTGAGTTGATCAGGGTCTTCCCCAGAGGTGTCCCGGAAAAGCGCTGTTTTTCCAGGGCAAGCTCCAGTTGTTCCACAGATATAAAACCGGATTCCACAAGCATATCGCCTAACTGTCGCCGTTTTTTATGCTTGCGCAACTCCCTGTGTAAGTTGAGGATCGAGATTGCGCCCTGTTCGATCAGAACCTCTCCGAGGGAAGGATGCAACGTGTTCTTCAGCATGATCTCACGCATTCGAGCCTCGGTAACCAGCCCCTCATTTACCAGAACGGCCTGGAACGATGGAACGGAAAACTGCTGTTTCAGCGCTTCATACAACTGGCTTTTGTCGATCAGTTTCTGTTGGAGCAGTACTTCGCCCACGAACTGAAATTCTTTCTTTTTGGTCAGAGCCTTATCGAGCTGTTCCTGGGTGATGACACGGTCAGCGACAAGGGAGTCGCCAAGTTTGACGTTAAAACGGTATTTCTTCTCGATAGCGTTCAAGATGTTTCTATCGACGATCCTGTTGGAAACCAGATATTCTCCAAGATCGAATTTCTCGATCCTCATGCGCTCCGCTTTCTGGGTTTTAAGAGCGTTCTCCAGTTGATCGAGCGTGATGAGCTTGTCTTGAACGAGCAGGTCACCCAACATTCTAGCCCCTGGCTTATTCCGCTCTGCTCCCGTAACCATCTGATCCTCTGATAGAGTATTTTGGACCGATTATAGCAGATTCCTTGCGTATGGAAGACTTGCAGATCGCTTAATAGAGGCGTGTTCGCAAATGAAGGTGGTTTATAATCGGGGATGCGTTTATCAAAGATGTTCTTCTTCCTGCTCACCATAACCCTATTTACATATGGCAATGTGGTCACAGCCCAGGATACGGATGAGGCTCTTGCCGACTTTGAGGAGGAGAAACCGTGGCAGGTGGATAACGCTCTCGACGGATTCGACGAAGAGCCCATGGAGCCTCTCGGAGACGATAAACCGACCCGGCCGGACGAGCGGTCCATGTTCGATTTTGGCGGGGCCTTCACTTTCTCCACAGCATACAGTTACGACAGAAAAGCTCCGCAAACAGGGGAATCGGATCACCGTGGTCTCTCAATGTTAAGGGGGCGGCTGAAACTCGACGTGGATATCCGGCTTGAAGATAACTGGAGGGTTTTCGCCGATTCCTCAGGATTTTACGATCTTTCGTACCGGGTCAGGGGACAGGACGGTTTCACAGGCGAGCTGTTAAACGATTCAGAATCGGAACTTGAGCTGAAAAACGCCTACCTGCAAGGGACCGTGGCAGGCGGTCTCGACATAAAAATCGGCAGGCAGATAGTGGTATGGGGAAAGTCGGATAATTTGCGCGTAACCGACATTTTAAACCCCCTCGACAACAGAAACCCCGGTCTGGTCGATATTGAAGACCTGCGACTTCCCGTAACAATGAGCAGGCTCGATTATTATTTCGGATCGTGGTCTCTTAGCGCCATAGCCCTTCACGAAATAAGGTTCAACAAGGAGCCTGTCTTCGGTAGTCCATTCTACCCTGTAAATTTACCCCCTCCAGACGAAACCAGACCCGATTCATGGGGTGTGGCCCCAGAGTGGGCGGCGGCGTTAAACGGCGTCTTTTCCGGGTGGGATATCTCCTTATATTTTGCCGAGGTTTATGATGATCGGGCGCATTTAACTCTCGATACGAGAGATTTTACCACCAGAAGAGAGCATAGCCGGATAAACATGATCGGAGGCGCCATCAATGTTGCGACTGGGAATTTCCTGCTGAAATTGGAGTCGGCGAGGTTTTCCGGCCTGGAATACTTCGCAACACCTGGCGAGACGAAAGAGCGGATCGACATAATGGTCGGACTGGAATATTCCGGGATAACGGATACGACTGTTCTGTTTGAGGGTATCGACAGGATCATCATCAACCACGACCCACGAATGGCAGACGGCCCGGACGAAATGGACAAGGATGAATTTCAGACCGTCATCCGGGTGAACAGTAACCAGATGCGCGACCGGCTTCATCTCGTCGCCCTCACCTCACTATTTGGCGCAAGGGGTGAAAAAGGCTCTTTCCAGCGTCTCTCCGCCGGATACGATATCCGGGATGGTTTTCTCGCTACCATCGGAATGTTACTCTACCAGAGTGGTGAGAAGAGTTACTTTGCGGCGATCGACGAAAACGACCAGCTATTCTTCGAAGCCAAATACTCTTTTTAAGGAGTCTGTCAGGCTCAACCAGAAAGGTTCTCTTCGATCACCCGTTTTAATTCCGATATCTGAAACGGTTTTTTCATGAAGCCTGTAGACCTGGCGCCCGAGAGTCTTTCTCCCATATCCGCCTCGCTGTAGCCGCTTATCAGAACGATGCGAATATCTCCCTTTATTCGCCTGAACTCACCGATCAACTGCTCGACCTCTTCGTCTGTCTCCTGCAGGTTAAGAAATATCAGCGACATTTTATCCGCCTGTTCACGAAACATTTCCAGGGCGTCTTTTGGACTCTTTGCAGTAACGGTTAAGTAGCCAAGTTTGTTTATCATCTTCTCCCCCAACCGCCGGACCTGATCCTCTGAGTCTACGAACAGGATTATCTTTGCACGGCGAGAATCGGACCCGCATTCCGCGCTACTTTCATCGACCATTGGCAGGAGAAAAGATACCCGGGTTCCTTCACCTTCCCGGGAGTCGAGTTTCATTCCGCCATCATGGGATCGGGCGATTCCCATAGCCACAGACATTCCAAGCCCCCTGCCCGCGGACTTTGTGCTGAAGAAAGGATCATATACCTTGCTTTGGGTAGCTGTATCCATCCCCGCTCCGGTGTCCTCCACCTTGACGTAAGCGTACAAGCCGCCCGATATGCCGACGACGGTGCAATTTTCCTTCACGTTGTTTATGCAACATTCGATAATCCCTGTACTCACACTGATTACCCCACCTCCCCCACCTTGGACAATGGCCTCCGACGAGTTGACGACCACGCTCAAGATCGCCTGCCGTATCTGGGAGATATCGACATTCACCATTAACGGCGTCTTTGAGAGCTCGAACCGCAGGTCAGCCTCTTTGGTAACCACGGTTTTGAACAGTTTCGACATACCCTCGACTATCTCACTCAAGTCTACCCGCCGGGTGAAGAATTTACCGCCACCGGAATACGACAGCATCTGTTTGCACAGATCGTGCGCTCTGTATGCGGCGGTCTGGATCTCCTCCACGCTTTCAAGCAGGGGAGAGTCTGCTGGCGCGTCCTCTATGGCAAGCTCCACGTTGCCTATGATAGATGTCAGGATATTGTTGAAATCGTGCGCCACTCCACCTGCAAGAACACCGAGGCTCTCAAACTTCTGACCATGACGTACCCGCTCCAGCAATCGGGTACGCTCCCGCTCCTCCTCCTTGTGTTCAGTAATATCCACAGCGGTTTCAATCATCTTGACAAGCTCTCCATCCCGGTCGAAGATGGGATGACCCCGAACCTCGTAGATACGTTTTGCGCCGTTTTCCTCTTCAAGGGAATGTTCGACAGAGCAGGCCCGCCCGGTTTTCCTGACCCTCTCCAGGACACATCTTTCCTCCGGGCACGGTTTTGCCCTACCGAACACAAGGGCGTAACAGGTGGAATTTTTCGCGCCATACAACCGTTTTGCGGCGGAGTTGGATATTTCTACGGAGTAATCCTTAACGTTGATTACATAGAGCGGGTAGGTCAGGGACTCGAGGACCGAAGTGATCAGTTCGAGCTTCGACTCTTCGAGTTGTGGCTCTTCATGATACGGCTTGGCGAAACCGCCATTCTCCTCAAGCAGGGCCTGGAGGAGTGGATCGGAGCCGACGGCTTTAATATCCCTGTGTCGGACCGCTTCAATCAGGTTGTTCGCCCTGTCGAGTTCTTTTTCAAGCTCCTCATAACTCTTCCTGGAGGTCATACTCATTTTCCGCTGTTTATCGTGAAACCTTCGGCAGTTTCCATTTACGGACCAGAACCGGGGCTTCTTCCAGGTTCGTATAACCTTCGACAATAACAAAACGTTCCGAATTATTCCACTTTATGACCAACTGTCGTCCTTCATCGGGGTCGGGGGAGCCGGAGACAAAAGCCACCCCGGTAGGCATGAATGTCATACCCATGGCCCTCAGCTCTTTTAGTTCATCCGGGTTGACCATGCCTTCATGTTCCGGCCACTCGGCGGCGCCCATCTCTGAAAATATATAAGAAACAAACTGTGATGGGGTGGCTTCAGGCCCCCGGGAGGCAAACCCTGACCGGGAAAGGTTCGCCGGTTTCATCATGTCTCGAATCACCCGCGACGCCTGTATCAGGTCGGCGGGTTCATTTCCGCCTTTGACGCAGGCGAGAAACATCGAGGCCACAAGTATCACAGACATAGTTCCGAGCCAGTTTCCGAACACCGTATTAACCTCCTTTTTTCAGCAATACATCAGATTACCCAGTATATAATAGCAACCTTCAGAACCTGGGCGCGAATATTTGACTCGTCTCCGGGCTTATGCTATAAAATCAGACTTTTGTGGCAAGTTTTGTAATGAGTGGAACCTATTCCCATCCATAAAAGGATATGCCTATATGAAAATCCACGAGTATCAGGCGAAAGAAGTTATAAGAAAGTTCGGTGTCCCTACTCCTGATGGAAGTGTCATCGAAACAGCCGACGCTGACGCCATCAACGAGATTGTTGACGAACTCGGTTTACCGGTTGTAGTTAAAGCCCAGATCCACGCAGGTGGGCGAGGTAAAGGTGGCGGTGTCAAACTAGCCAAAACCAGAGAAGAAGTGATCGAGTATTCAAACGAGATTCTCGGGATGAATCTTGTCACCCACCAGACAGGGCCGGAAGGTCAATTGGTCAAAACCATCCTTATAGAAGAAGGCCTTGATATCGCCCGGGAGTTATACCTGGGAATAGTCATTGATCGTGAGACCTCACGAGCGGCCATCATGGCTTCTGAAGAGGGTGGTATGGAGATCGAGGAGGTGGCGGCCAATACACCTGAAAAGATCATGAAGGTGTGGGTCGATCCGGCTATAGGATTAATGCCCTCCCAGGCAAGGGAGCTTGCGTTCTTCCTCAAGCTCGAAGGGGCCGCTTTTAAAGCGGGCGTTAAATTCATTATGTCACTCTACAAGGCGTTTGAAGCCAAGGATTGCTCCCTTGCGGAGATCAACCCGCTGTTGATAACGGGAGATAATGAGGTCATTGCGCTCGACTGCAAGATGAACTTCGACGACAACGCTCTGTTCCGTCAGAAAGAGATAGTGGAATGCCGCGACCTGAATGAAGAAGAAGAGCTTGAGATCGAAGCGTCGAAGTACGACTTGAACTATATTAAGCTCGACGGCAGTATAGGTTGCATGGTCAACGGCGCCGGGCTTGCCATGGCTACCATGGACATCATCAAGATAGAAGGTGGCGAACCGGCCAACTTCCTCGATGTCGGTGGCGGAGCGTCTGAAGAGCAGATCGAAAACGCTTTTCGCATAATCCTGGCCGACGAGAGCGTCAAAGGGATTTTCATCAACATATTCGGCGGTATTCTCCGTTGCGACCGGCTGGCTAACGGCGTGGTTAACGCGGCCAGGAAGATCAACGTCACCGCCCCCGTAATAATCAGGATGGAAGGAACCAACGTCGATGAAGGAAAAAAAATCCTCGCCGAAAGTGGTTTTAACTTCATCGTGGCCGACGGGATGCGTGACGGCGCCAAAAAGGCGGTCTCCGCCATAACGGCTACCGCGTAACCGGAGGGGAATATGAGCGTATTAGTAAATAAGGATACCAGGCTGATAGTCCAGGGGATTACCGGCAAAGAAGGCTCTTTTCACACTGCGGGTTGCAAGGAGTATGGAACCAACGTTGTGGGAGGGGTAACTCCCGGCAAAGAGGGTCAAAAGGCTGAAGGGGTACCGGTCTTCAACACCGTACGCCGGGCCAAAGACGCCACCGGCGCCAACGCCACGGTGATATTCGTGCCACCACCATTCGCCGCCGACGCTATTTTTGAAGCCGTGGAATCGGGGATAGAACTTGTGATCTGCATCACCGAAGGAATCCCGGTCTACGACATGATTAAGGTAAAGCAGTATATGAGCGGCAAAAGCTCAAGGCTGATCGGCCCGAACTGCCCCGGTATCATAACGCCGGGTCAAGCGAAGATCGGCATCATGCCGGGTCACATCCATATACCTGGCCCTGTGGGAGTGGTATCCCGTTCCGGCACCCTGACATACGAAGCGGTGGGCCAGCTCACCGGTCTCGGAATCGGGCAATCGACTTGCGTCGGAATAGGTGGTGACCCGGTCAACGGTACAGATTTTATCGATGTAATCAAACTTTTCAACGACGACGACCAGACCGAAGCGATCTGCATGATCGGCGAGATCGGCGGATCGGCTGAAGAAGACGCGGCCCGCTACATTCAGGAGAATGTAAAAAAGCCGGTAGTTGGATTTATAGCCGGACAGACGGCCCCTCCGGGCAGACGCATGGGCCACGCAGGCGCCATCATCTCCGGTGGTAAAGGTACGGCGGATGAAAAGATGAAAATAATGCGTGAGTGTGGGATTTCTGTGGTCAAATCCCCTGCGGATTTGGGAGAAACAATCAAACAGGCGCTTTTTGGAGCGACTAATAACTAACCTGGATTTCATGAAGGTTTTGAATGAACGTGGTACGACCATAGCGAAGTTGCAGGCGCTTGTCGTTGTGTACATTTGAGTGTTTTGGCTCAGAGGCGTACTTGTATAGTACGCCGAGAACCAAAACACCCGAAAGTGGCGCAGAACATGGCTTATGGCTGTAGTCAAGCCACTGTTTCAGCCGAATCTTCATGAATTTACGGGGTAAATAAAGGGGTATTGCAAGTGACGAAACGAAACGATTTAGTGATACGTTTCGGCGGTGAGGGTGGAGAAGGAATAATCTCCGCTGGTGACATGGTTACCCAGGCGGCGGCCCGATCCGGGCTGGAAGTATTGACCTTTAAAACTTTTCCGGCGGAAATAAGAGGCGGTTACGCCATGTACCAGGTCCGGTTTTCCAAGGATACGGTACTGTGCGAAGGAAGCGTCATCGACGTGACCTGTGTATTTAATAAAGAAGCGCTCGATGTCAATATCGGCGGGCTGGCTGAAGGCTCCGCTCTGGTATACGACTATCCGGGGGGAGAAATCAAAGAAGAGGTCAACGTACCCGGTGTCTTCTGTTATGCGGTCCCGATGAGCAAGATCGCCAAGGATGACCTCGGTACATACCGCTCCAAGAATATGGTCGCATTAGGCGCCGTGGCGGAGCTTTTCGACCTTCCGATCAACTCCATCAAGGAGACTATCGAAGCGAAGTTCCTGAAAAAGGGGCAGGAAGTTGTGGACATCAACTTCAAGGCCATCGACGCGGGTATCGCCCACGTCAAGGAAAACCTGACGAAAAAAGACCCCTACTCGATGGTAAGTGGTACCAGAAAAGAGGACACCATTGTCATCTCGGGTAACGACGCCATCGGTCTTGGCGCCCTGCTGGCCGGTGTTGAGTTCTTCTCCGCTTATCCGATCACTCCGGCCACCGAGGTGGCCTATTTTCTGGCGAAACATCTGCCGAGGAAAAACGGCAACCTCGTTCAGGCGGAAGATGAGATCGCCTCTATAGCCAACATCATCGGAGCTTCGTTCGGCGGAGCCAAATCGATGACCGCAACATCCGGCCCCGGTCTCTCGCTGATGCAGGAGCTTATCGGAATGGCATCCATGTCGGAAGTTCCGATCGTCATCGCCGATGTACAGCGTGGTGGTCCCTCTACCGGTCTGCCGACCAAACATGAGCAGTCCGACCTTCTGCTGGCCGCCCTCGGTTGCCACGGCGATGCGTCGAAAGTTGTCATCAGCCCTGAAGGAATCGAGGATTGTGTCTATCTCACGGTAGAAGCGTTTAACGTCGCGGAGAAATACCAGCTACCGGTTATGGTCCTCTCTGACGGATCCCTCGGTTTCCGAACCGCGTCGATGAAAAGACCTGACCCGTCAACACTTCGTATTGTTAACCGTGACATAACCACTAACGGCGAAAACTTCCTTCGGTACAAGTTGACCGAATCGAACATTTCGCCCATGTCCCTGCCGGGAACTGAAGGGTGCGCCTATATCTCCACCGGCCTGGAACACTCTGAATCATCGGCTCCGAAGTACACATCGGATAACCATGTCGCCATGATCGACAAACGTTTCAACAAACTCGACGACCTCGAAGACTTCTTCCCCGAGACAGAAGCGGACTGCGAAGAGGGCGCAGAGCTTGGCATTATCTCCTGGGGCTCCACCATTGGTGTCGTCAGGGAGGCGGTCAATATGGTCCGGGCCGAAGGGATCAAGGTCTCTTCCTTATATCCGAAACTTATATGGCCTCTGCCGCGCAAGGCGCTCGACAAGTTTCTCGACGCTCACCCGAAGATTCTTATCCCGGAAGTTAACAAGCAGGGTCAACTGGCCAAGGTTATTCAGGGCGAAACCGGTGTTAAACCGATCAGTTACGCTATCTACGGCGGAATGCCCTTTACCCCGGCGATGATAGCCGACAAGATAAAGGAGGTAGTGTAAATGTCCACTAATACACCCATGAAGGCGAAAGATTACAAAAGTGATATACCGCCGACCTGGTGTCCCGGTTGCGGCGACTACGGCGTATTAAACTCCACCTTGAAGGCGTTCGCCGAGCTTGAGATTGGTATCCACGATGCCGTACTCGTCTCCGGTATCGGTTGCTCCTCCCGTTTTCCCTACTTCGTGAAGACATACGGAATGCATACCGCTCATGGCCGGGCTTTGCCAGTGGCCGCCGGTCTCAAGGTAGCGCGTCCCGATCAGGAAGTTATTGTTTTTGGCGGCGACGGTGACGGGTTCTCCATCGGCGGCGGGCATGTCCCCCATATTGCCAGGAAGAACACCGACATCACCTACATCTGTATGGATAACTCGATCTACGGACTGACCAAGGGGCAGATGTCCCCCACGTCTGAAGTTGGCATGGTGACCACCACATCCCCATACGGCGCCCCCGATAACCCGATAAACCCTGTCTCGTTGTGCCTCACCTACGGGGCTACATATGTGGCGCAGGCGTACAGCTCGGAAGGTAAAGTTATGCAGGAGCTTATCAAAAACGCTATCCTGCATAAGGGATTTTCGTTCATCGATATCATCAGCCCTTGCCCGACCTTTAACAAGATCAACACCTTCGACTCCTACAAGGGAAACCTTGAAAGGGTGCCGGAAGACCATGATGCAACCGACCTCATGGCCGCTTTGGCGTTGGCGAACAAACCAAAGGCCAGAGGAGAGGTGATTACAGGTCTTTATTATCAGGTCGAGCGGCCTACGCTTCTTGATCGTCTCGATGAAGTCAGGGCCAAGGCGAACGCCTCGGATGATTTCGATCCGAATATTTCTATTGACGAATACAGACCGTAATTTTTTCCAACACAGATGGCGCCGGGACATTTTTTCCGGCGCCATCTTTTTTTTTTCGAAAGGAACATTGATGTCGCTTACTTTTGCCATTATCAAACCGGACGCTGTTGAGCGTAAACTGACCGGTGAAATTCTCAAACGAGCTGAAGCCGCAGGCCTTACGGTTGTGGCCTTGCGCAGATTGCACATGACCTTGGCGCAAGCCGAAGGTTTTTATATCGAGCATAAAGAGCGCCCCTTTTTCGGGGATTTGACCGGTTATATGTCGTCTGGCCCCAGTGTCGTGGCTGTACTCTCCGGCGCCAACGCGCAACCTGCCTGGCGAACCTTGATGGGGGCGACCAACCCGGCTGACGCTGACGAAGGAACCATCCGCAAAGAGTTGGCGGTTGATCTGGAGAAAAACTCGGTCCACGGTTCTGATTCGGAGACTTCTGCGGCGCGGGAGATATCATATTTCTTCTCGGAGCTTGATATCGTTTAGAGCGGTATTTTTCGTTTGGCGCAGGCGTTTGCCCTGCGCCTTTTTTTGTGCGTTAACGGACATTTTTGTCTTGTCCAGGCAAAATCGTCTGCTCGGAGCCGCTACCACCCCTTTACATTCAACCAGTTATCTTGGCCCGTTTTATGCTCTTTATACCATTGAGACATTCAGACGTCGACTAAATCGGCGGTTAATATATAAGGGAGCGATACTCCCGAACCAGGAGGAAACATAATGAAAAAGATACTAAGCGTGGCAGTGGTCTTTCTAGCTGTCGTGGCTTTTTCCGCAGTCGCTGTCACTTCCACCGCACAGGCAAAAACCGGCTATGAGATGGCGCCAAGCTGGGACAAGGTTGATTTCGGTAACGATATCTACGGCCTACCCACCCTCGATGGATTTGTGGTGAAAAAAGGGGCTTTTGACAAAATCGATTTCGGAGCCGATCTCTACGGACTCCCGAATGTAGGTTCAGTCCATAAACAAAGGGCGTATGACAAGATTGATTTTGGTGAAGATCTCTACGGCCTCCCGAACCTCGGTAAGTAGACGGTAAGACCTGATCCTCCTCCACCTTAAGGTGAAAACGGCCCCGCTGGCCTGTCCAAGCGGGGCCGTTTTTATAACGTCCATTCTTCCTCCTCGATTGGACGATGACACTCGCATAAACGTGTACCATTATTGTTGTGCGATTGCAGAGGTTCTTTTGTTTCTTGAACGGTCATGTTTTTTATGACAAAATTCGCTTTTATGAAGATGGTAACAGTATGACTCAACCCCAGCTAGAGGGTAATGCAATCCTATCGGGTATTATCAACACGAATCTGAGTGATCGGCGAAGCGAACTTGTGTTGAGAAGATTCGAAAATGAAGCGAGAAAACTTTGCGGACTTGGCCGGGAGAACGCCTATCTCGGATGGACCGTACGAGGGATCGCCTCGTGCATGAGGGGAGAAATAGAGGAAATGCACCACAACCACCAGACGGCCACAAAATTATTCCTTGGTCGGGGCTCGGGACATATTAACTACTCGCTATCCCTCGCCCATTGTGGATTAATAGAAGAAGCCGAAGCGGAGATGGCGAAAATCTCTGATAAGAAAGACTGTGAATATCTTTCCGCTATGTTTGATCTTCAGTGTTTGTCTGGAACTTATGTCAACGCACGGGATATTCTTGAACAGCTACATGATAAGTATCCCAATGTGGAGATAAGCGCTACTAGCAAACAGATTCTCGAATTCCTGGAGGATCACGACGAGATAGATGGAACGACTGGTAAGAGTGGATATCGAATAGCCGAGTCGGCGGCTTATGACTATCTTCGTGAGCATGGTTTTAATTATTTTGACACTTCTATATCACCAATGTTTGACGAGGAGTCTGAGTGGCTCGATTGTGAGATAAATGTTGATCTGTCGCCGGAGAAGGTGGTCGAGCATGATCTCGGAATAGCCAGAAGGATTGATGCTCTTGAGATTCCTCTCTACTCGAAGGGACTGCTGACTATCAGGGTTTCCAATGGGGTTTGATGAGCATCGAGATTAGCGATTTACTCAAATACGCGAGGACTCTGGCAAATAAGGAGGATTGCGGTGAGGTAGTTTACCGAACAGCCGCAAGCAGAGCCTATTATTCCGCTTACCATGGAGCATTGTTCTTTTCTGAATCTTTTCTTCCCAAAGGTGAAGCGAAACGGGGTGAAGGGAAAGGAGTGCACCAACGATTAATTTCCCGTTTTCTGGATCATCAAAAACCTGGCAACGAGGGAACCACTCACAATTCCATAGCTGATATCGGAAGATTATTAAAAAACTTGAAATCTGTCAGATCCAAGGCCGATTATAATCTTGAAAGTAATTTTCCTCAGTCAGAATCCATGGAAGCGATTGCAAGATCTGAGCGAATTCTTCGCCTTCTGGACGAAGCAATCAAGGCCAAAGGAACCATGTAAAACTATGAGTGTGGCGTTTTCTTAATCCTGGTCCCTGGTATGTTTGTCCCCGAACTCATCCGCTATCTCCACGAACCGGTTTTCAACTTCCTGAAAAGCGTCCACCACGGCTGGGTCGAAATGTTTACCTTTCCCTTCCACGATTATCGACTTCGCCTTGTCGTGGGAGAACGCCTCTTTGTATACTCGTTTGCTGATGAGCGCGTCATAAACATCGGCTAACGCCATCAACCTGCCGGGTAGAGGAATTTCGTCCCCCTTCAAGCCATTCGGGTAACCGCTCCCGTCCCATTTTTCATGATGGGTATAGGCTATCTCTTCGGAGAGTAGCAGGAACGAGTTTTCGCCAAGGTTTTTACTCGCTTTGCGTAGCGCTTCATATCCGTATGTGGGATGTTGTTTCATTATCGCAAACTCATCGTCGGTCAGTTTCCCCGGTTTGAGCAGGATTGCGTCGGGCACGCCCACTTTCCCGACATCGTGCATGGGGGCGGATTTAAAAAGAAGGTCAATGGTATCTGCGGTCAGATGATCTTTGTGGCGGGGATTTTCGGCCAGTTTTTCAGCCAACGCCCGCACATACCTTTGTGTCCTGAGGATGTGCGCTCCCGTCTCGTTGTCACGGGTCTCCGCCAGCGTGGCAAGTCCCAGAATCGTTACGTCGCGGGTGGTCTGAAGTTCCTCTGTCTTTTTTTCCAGATTATCGATCATCTGGTTGGTATATTTGGCCATATACCCGAACTCGTCGTTGGAGCTTACCGGCGCCCGCATCTTTAAATTCCCGTTAGCCACCTCCACGAGAGTCCTGTTTTCATTTGAGATAAAGATATTCAGGTTTTTGGAGAAGGAGAAGATAAGGTTTATCACTTCGGCCAGAACGACCGTACCGATAAATGCAAGCTCCACAATCACGGCAAGTCTCGGCCCGAATAGATTGTTCTGATCGATACTACCTAACCAGAGCAGGTCTCGCGATATGACCAGGAATACGATAATAACGATCATCGAAACAGTAAACGTCGCCACTGCCGCAAACTTCTTTGTGAGTGGAAAGAATTCTTCGTTAAGCGTAAGCTCCCGACCGGATGTAACCAGGGTGGCGCAGACGATCCTTTCTCTCTCCAAAGCAAGATCAGCGGCCACAAACAGTCCCAACGAAAGGCATCCGACCATCACCTTCACACCGCTTCCGAAAGGGAACTCATAGAGGATCATGTTGTAGAGGGTGATAAACAGAGCTACCGCAAAGAATATGGAGAACTCCAGTATCAGTTGCCTCCGAACATGCAGATGGTACGGTTCCCGCGCTACAAGCCACTCTATCAGGTAAGGCCGTATGAGAAACGCCGCCCCAAACGTGACGATGAGAAACAAACCCCAGGTCACAACATCGAGAGTATCGATATAAGGACACACCTGCCCCCCATAAACGGTCATGACCAACACGGTAAAGATATAATGGCTGACGGCCCGCATTCGGATTCACCTTTCGATCAGTTAACTGATAAGCATTTATATATTCCAGGAGTCTGTCGGACTTAGGATGATTCTACTACAAAGTGGTGCGACCACAGCGATGTGGCACAGCTTTGACCAGATTATCCGCTCTTTTTCGGCGAAGTGGCGCGGCCACAGCGATACACCTCAAAACAGCGAACAATCTGACTCAAACCTGAGCTTTTTCACTAACGACCTCCAAAGTCCGACAGGCTCCTAGCTGATAGCCCTTTTTTACATTATATTCAACGTAGGAGGAACGCAAATCGAAAGTAGGCGCTCCACCTTCATCGGATGCCGAAGATGCGCTGGTTTTCCTGGCTGGTGACGAGTCACAACTTATCCATATTCGCGTCCGGGCGATTCACGCACTCGGATATTTTTCTGGGGAAACCACCGCCGGTTTTCTTCGGAATACACTCACCGGCGCAGATGCGCAACCGGCGTTGAAATGGGGCGCAATCAGGTCACTTGCCCGGAGTCAGAGGGATAACGCAGTAGGTGACATCTCCGCCCAACTCAAGGGTGGTGATACGTTCACCAAACAGGTAGCGGGCAACGCTCTACGAAAACTTGGAACCGACAAGGCTCTAAGAGCGCTCGAAACGGAATAGATAAATTACCGGTGTCCGGCCCGTTGAAAAGGCCGG
>JAJDBK010000039.1 GCA_029261405.1 Nitrospinaceae bacterium | reverse complement strand
GATACCTGCGCTACCTTTTTGAACACCTGCCTCACGCAAAATCTGAGGAAGATTACAAGGCTCTCCTACCACCATCTATCAACCAAAAGAAGCTCGATTATACCCCTGTTTGAAGGGTGAGGTTGACTCGACGCTTACGATTCAGGTTTGGATTTCAATGAATAATCTCCAGGTTTTGAGAGGTATTGGTGATTACATGGCAATATTATACACTGCTCAAGTTGAGAATAACCAACGTTTATAGGGCTATTTCTGCTTTTTCAGGGGCGACTAATTACAATATCTCCCTTTTTGTGTCCTTTATCGACATACCTGTGAGCCTCCGCCATTTGTTCCAACAGATAGGTTCTATCTATGACTGGTTTTATCTTTCCCGCCTCAAAAAGCTCTTTGAGGAAAATTAAATCTTCCCTCTTTTCATAAGCTACCCCACCTACTACTTTCTTGCCGCTTGTTATTGAAGTCCATACCCCTCGAACAATCGTTGACAACTCCAGGTTGACAGCTCGAAGATAGAAACCGGTTTCCGTTAACGACCTTATGCACCCTGAAAACGAACTTTTGCCCACAGTGTCAAAAATAGTGTCATAGGTCTCACCGTTTTTGGTAAAGTCTTCCTTCGTGTAATCAATGACCGTATCCGCTCCCAGAGATTTCACCAACTCCAGATTCGTGGTACCGCATACCCCTGTAACTTCCGCCCCAAAGTGCCTGGCAAGCTGTACAGCATAAGTACCTACACTCCCTGAAGCTCCATAGATAAGTATTTTTTGACCGCTCTGAATATTTCCTTTTCGAAGAAAATGCAATGCTGTATGCCCCCCGAAAAAAAGGGCGGCGGCTTCCTCATAGGTCATATTGGCCGGTTTGATTGCCAGCGCCCCCTCTTCAGACATACATATGTACTCGGCGTAAGCGCCAGGTCCAAAATCGGTTGATCCAAAAACCTGATCACCTTTCCTGAATAGTTTTACATTTTCGCCTACTGATTCGATCTCTCCGGCCAGAGAAGTCCCCATTATTTTTTTTCTTGGTTTTACAAAACCAAACATTATTCGCGCCGGGAGCCAGAACAGTGGAGGGAATTTGGCGCCTCGAATTCTGTCGTCCCCTGAAGATACTATTGTCGCAAATATTTTGATGAGTAGTTCATTCTCTCTTGGAGTAGGTTTTTCGACCTCTTTGAGCTGAAGAACCTCTGGCGCCCCATATTTTGTGTGTACAATCGCTTTCATTATTGCTCCGCTTAGGTTGCTTCGATCCGATAATTTCAAACGTTGCGCAGATTTACATTATATATGAACACTCTATATGAACACTCTTTGCTAAGAGTTCGCGCCGGGACACCGGTGGCCGATTAAGGTAAAGCTGACACAGGAATAGGCATTGTATTTGATGTGGCGCCAAGGCTATAATTTCGCCTCTTTAAACAACTGGTATTTTCATCATGAATACGCTTCCTTACTGCCCTCAATGCAACTCAGAATACACCTACGAAGACGGCGCCATGTATATCTGCCCGGAATGCGCTCATGAGTGGTCGAAGGTTGCCGCCAATACAGATCGCGCTGAATCGGCGGAAGTTCGTGACGCCGTGGGCAATATTCTCAAGGATGGCGATACGGTTACGGTGATCAAGAATCTCAAGGTCAAGGGATCATCCATGGATGTGAAAGTCGGAACCAAGGTCAAGAATATCCGCCTGGTAGAGGGTGATCACGATATCGATTGCAAGATAAATGGTATCGGCTCCATGGGGCTGAAATCGGAGTTTGTTAAAAAGGCTTGCCCCGGGCATCTTCCAATGCCAGGAACCAGTTGAGACTCCACCACCTAAGTCCGACAGACTCCTGATTCACAAAAGACCTTGTCCCCCGCGATAAGTCCATACTTCCGGGCCGCGTCACCGTTGCGCACGAACAGCTCCAATGTATCGTCGCTCCCGAAGGTTGCGTTAAGTTTCGAGTCCACCCCGGCAAAGTAGGACGGGACAATGCCCTTGACAGTTTCCCCGGCTACCCGTATCGACACGCCAGAATCTTTAATCATGTGCACACCTATGTTCGTCACCGCATTGCCGAACCTGTCCATATAGACGATCTCGCCAGCCACAGAGCCATTGTCGAGTCTTCTGGCGCCGGCCATCTCTAGACGCACTGGATCATTAACAACAGGTCCGACGCTCTCAAGCGGTGTTCCTGACGCCAGGTGAGCGGCCACCGGCGCAAAAATATCCCTGCCATGAAATGTCCCCGATACCCGGGCGAGTTTCATTTTGCTGTCCGTTATCTCATGGATTTTCGCCGGACCGTAATTGTCGATAATCGAGGTAAACAGACCATTATCCGGCCCTACGAAAAATCTACCCCCCGCACTCCCGGCTAAGGCCCGCCTCTCCGACCCCACACCAGGGTCAACGACACAGAGGTGAACGCTCTTTTCAGGGAAATAGTTATACGAGGAATTGAGTACAAAAGAGGCCATTCGCACATTGTAAGGGGTGATATCGTGGGTGATATCAATCAGCCTGGCTGAAGGTGCGATAGAGAGCATCACACCTTTCATCACACCAACGAAATGATCGTACAAACCGAAATCTGTAGTAAGCGTTATAATCATAGCGCCACCGCAAAGAGCCGGTCTCCGTCTTCTCTCTCCGCTTTTACCGATACGATATTCCCGAGCAAGTCGTCCGATCCATCGAGAACCACCGGAATATAGTTCATGGAGAAACCTTTTGCCCTACCAAGGTTGTCCCTTTTGTTTTCCACCAGGACTTTTAACCGCTTACCGATAAATTTTGACCTGAAAGCCGCTCCTTTTCTTTCGCCAAGCTCCCTTAAACGGGCCGACCGCTCTTTTCCTGTATCTTTTTGAACAAAACCTGGCATGGCAAAAGCGTCAGTCCCTTCGCGGGGTGAGAATGCAAAAACGTGCAGAGCCATCAGCCCGGATCGTTCTATCAATTGGTATGTGTCGTTAAAATCATCCTCCGTTTCGCCAGGAAACCCGACCATAACGTCAGCGGCAAGGCCAATCACCGGAATTTGGTCCACGAGTTTTTTGAGCAGTTCCTCGTAGAAGTTGGAGGTATACGGCCTTCTCATCATTTTCAGGATTTTATCCGACCCGCTCTGCAATGGAATATGCAGGTGTCCGCATATTCTGTCAGATGTGGCGATGGTCTCTATCAGTTCGTCTGTTATGGTGTTCGGGTTTATGCTGGAGAAACGAATGCGCTCCATATCCGTTTTATCTACTATCCCCCGTACCAGTTGCGCCAGCGAGGAACCTTTTCCTTTGCCATAAGCGCCAAGGTTGATGCCGGAGAGAACCACCTCACGAATACCTGCGCCGCTCAACCTTTTGACCTGTTCGATAATCTCGGTCGGGTCGGCGCTTCTGTTTCCACCACGCGCGAACCTGACTATACAGAACGAACAGGTCTCGTCACAGCCACCTTGTATATTGATATAACCGTTGGTCCTGCCGGTAAGATTTTTAATCGGACGAACCGGGAGTCTCTCTGATGTCACCGTATCTGGAAGTTCCGACTTATCCTCCATCGCTTTTAACGCGCTTACGATGTTGAATTTCGAATCGGTACCGAGAGTAAGAGCTACGCCGTCAATAGAGGCTACCTCCTCCCGGTTCGTCTCCGAATAACATCCAGCTACAACTATGGTGGCGTTCGGATGCTCCTTTTTCGCTTTCCTGATAGCCGCGCGGCATCGTGTGTCGGTCTTGTCGGTAACGGTGCAGGTGTTTATGACCACAAGATCGCTCAATTCACCGTTTACGGCTTCTTCATATCCGGCTTGCTCCAGTTCATAGGCCATTTCGGATGTCTCGAACCGATTATACCTGCAACCGAGAGTCTCGAAAGAGACTTTTAATGAACTGCTCATTCTATTGATGCGCAAGACGCTGGCGCAAATTTTGTGGCGCCGAAACTTTTCATGTAGCCAATCCTGTCGCTTTCAAAAAGAGAGTTCACCGCTTCCTCAGCGACTTTCACCAGCAGTAAGTTGAAATTTGTCATCCACTCATTTTTTTCAGGGAACATATCCTGATCCACACCTGTATCGTATTTTTTAAAGTTTGACATCGGCCAGCAGAAAAAGGTGGAACATGTTCCCGGCCTCGCTTCCCACTTTGAGCAGGAGAAATAACCATCCTTCATAAGGAACATACACCTGCCGTCATGTTTCACGGTCTCCATGGTGAATACCGGCCTGCTGGTATCGACATCCTGAACAAACAGTGTGAGAAATTCCCGAAGCGTCTCTTTGATATCGAGCCTTTTATGAAATCCGATAAGCTCCTTCTCGGAAAAAGGGACGAGGGAGCTGTGACAACACGCGCCACAGGTCTGACAGACGATTGATCTCCAGTTTTTTTTCAAAACCTCACTGTCGCTTGAACCATCAGCTTCTACGAAGTGATTCAACAGCTCACCAGCGGGTGTAAAAACCATTTCTCTTAACATATCCGCCAAGTTTCGATGATATAATAGCTCGTTGTCAAGTTAGCCCGTATATTTCATGGAGAGCAGAGTGACCCGGGATGGTTACAAAAGGCGTCTGACCGATAAATTCGCCGGTAAACGCGAAAAACTGGTGAACCTTCTGAAAGAGAAGGGGATAACCGACGAACGCGTTCTCGAATCAATCGGCTCGATACCCCGCCAGATGTTCATGGAACACGCACTGGAGTACCGGGCGTATGAGGATCTGTCATTCCCCATAGGTCGGGGACAGACAATCAGCAGACCTTATACCGTGGCCTTGATGACCCAACTTGCCAAACTTGCCGGCTCCGAGATTTGCCTCGAAGTTGGCACCGGCTCAGGATACCAGGCGGCGGTGTTGAGCGGGCTTGTGGAGAAACTCTACACCATAGAACGGCACAACGTATTTTCCAACCGGGCGCGTAAGATATTCAACGAGATGGGACTCTCCAACGTCGCATGCCTTGTGGGAGACGGCACTATCGGGGCGAAATCGTACGGGCCGTTCGACGTTATCATGGTGACCGCCGGTGGTCCGAAAATATGCGAACCCCTTGCGCTACAACTAAAAGATGGCGGCAGAATGGTCGCTCCGGTAGTTGAGGAGGGACAGCAGTGTCTCCATGTTATTCGCAGGAATGGAAATTCATTCAAGGTATCGAAGGGGGAATCATGCTCCTTCGTTCCTTTGGTAGGCGTACACGGTTTTAAAGGGTGAAAATAATGAAAACATACAATATCCTGCCTCTCTTTTTCGTCATCCTGCTCTTCGGTTGCGCGGGAACAGGCAAGTTTTACAAACTGGAACTGTCCACTGGTGATATTTTCACAGGAACTCTGGAATCCAACATAAAGATCAAGACCGCCCGAGGCGCCCTACTCGATATCCCGGCCAATAATATTCTGAAAATAGAGATCGGCTCATTACAAAACGCCGAGGTGGAACTGAGGGACGGAAATGAGATCAAGGGTAAAATCGAAAATAAAAAGATAAAACTGAAACTCTCCGCCACCGGAAAGACTGAAGAGATCGACGTTTCAAAGATCGAACGGATGGAGATGGACTGAACAGCGGAAAATTTGCCAAATACGGATCACAATGGGTTATGATTGGTCTAAATAGAGAATTGAACAACACGAAACGCCCCACTATAACTATCGTAAAGGACATAGTCTTTTAATGGGTTCCGATCCCTCAAACAAACCGCTTCCCAGCCTGACAATACGTAGTCACCACCCCGATTCCACCAGGGAGATTACCCTTGAGTCCCCTATCCTTAACGGAGGAATGGGTGTTGGAGTGACAGGTCCGGAGCTTGCCGCCGCCATAACCAACGAAGGGGGAGGTGGCGTTCTGACAGGTGTGGCCCTTGGGTTCCCTTTCAAGGATATCCTGAACAAATATACAGACAAGAAACCTTTCGAGGCCAACCGGCTGGCTTTGCACGATTGGATCGTTACCTCAAAAGAGAAGTGCAACGGTGGTTTCGTCGGTGTCAACCTCATGGTCGCCGTACAGGATTTCAAGGAACTTGCGCTCGAATCAGCCAGGTCCGGTGTAGACCTCATCGTGGCTGGAGCGGGTCTTCCCACGTCCCTGCCAGAGGTAGTCGATAAATTTCCAGATACGATGATCGCGCCGATTATCTCGTCGGTAAAGGCGGCCCGCGTCATGGTGAAAAGGTGGAATGGTAAAAACCGCCCGCCAGACGCTATGGTATACGAATCGATCCACCATTCCGGAGGCCATCAGGGTGGTAACGTTGATGAAATCGAGGCCGGAAAACATATGCCCGAAGAAGTTCTCGGCGGTGTAAGAAAACTTCTTGATGACAACGGTTTAAACGATGTCCCTCTAATCTCCGCTGGAGGTATCTGGGACAAGGCGGATATCGAACAACATCTCTCCTGGGGCGCACAAGGAGTGCAGATGGCTTCAAGGTTCCTTCTTTGTCACGAGACTGGGGCTGAGTTCGGCGGTATTCCGACCTTCAAAAAGCTCTATATGGAGAATGCGACGGAAACTATCCTGGAGCGTTCACCTGCAGGGTTGCCGGGCAGAGCTGTAAAGTCTCCGTTTTCGAGCAGGTTCGCCTACAGCAAGGCTACCGTCGAAAAAGAACCGCACGATTGCCCAGTGGCCTGCCTCGTCAGTTGCGAAAAGAAAGCCTCCATATATTGCATAGTGGCCCACCTCACAGAGGCGCTGAAAAACAACTTTGAAGAGGGTCTGTTTTTCGCCGGATCGAATATCGGCAAACCGGGTATATCAAAAGAGTTGTTGTCCGTGAAGGAACTGATGAACAGACTCCGTTTTGGAGAGCCTGGCCTTCAGCTAAATTCAGATAGGGCCATCTCCGCTACAGGATAAATTTTTCCGTTTCACTACGTTTATATTCAGGGGGACCCCAGATGAAAGTCAATTCCGTTGATGAACTAAAAGCAACAGTAAAAGGATGCGCCGAGATAGGCGAGAGTGTAAAAGTCACCAACCCGGCCTCTTTCAGGGGTGACCCAATCGATAAACTCGTCTACAACGCCGTCTTCGCCGATACCGCTGAAATAAGGGGAACCGCGCGATGGATAATCAAGTCGGCCGGGCTTGACCTTGGCGTATGGTCCGCTTCCATCCAGGGTCTTTACGAGGCTATGGGTAGAGGGGAACTGAGAGACTATACTGTTCCTGCGGTCAACATACGCGGCATGAGTTACGATGTCGCCCGTGCGCTGGTGCGAGCGGCGATCAAAAACAACGCCGGAGCGTTCATCTTTGAAATCGCAAAATCCGAGATCGCCTATACTTACCAGAAACCGGTTGAATATACGGTTGTTATGCTTGCAAGCGCCATAAAAGAAGGTTTTACGGGACCGGTATTCGTGCAAGGCGATCATTTCCAGGTCAACGCTAAAAAACATAAGGAAAACCCGGAAAAAGAGGTCGCAAGCGTCAAGGAGCTTATCAGGGAAGCTGTCGCTGGCGGGTTCTACAACATTGATATCGACACTTCCACAATTGTTGACCTTTCCAAAGATACCCTTACAGAACAGCAACGGCTCAACTTTGAGGTGGGCGCTGAACTAAACGCCCTGATAAGAGAGATCGAGCCGGATGGCGTGACCATCTCTGTCGGTGGTGAGATCGGCGAAGTGGGCGAGAAAAACTCCACACCCGAAGAGCTGGCCGCTTATATGGACGGATATAACAAAACGGTGGCCGATCTGGGAGGTTTTACCGGTATCAGTAAGGTTTCTGTGCAGACAGGGACTTCCCACGGCGGTGTTCCGTTGCCTGATGGCACAGTCGCCGAGGTGGCGCTCGATTTTGATACACTCGATAAACTTGGCCTGATGGCGCGGGAGAAGTATGGTCTTTGCGGAGCGGTACAGCACGGCGCTTCCACTCTGCCCGACGAGCTGTTCAACAGGTTTCCCACGGTCCATACGGGTGAAATTCACCTTGCCACAGGTTTTCAGAACATGGTCTACGACTCCGCCAACTTTCCATCAGAACTTCGTGAAAGAATGTACAAAGGACTTCACGATAACTTTGGTGATGAGAAAAAAGATGGCCAGACTGAGGAACAATTCATATACAAAACCCGCAAAAAAGGGTTTGGCCTCGTCAAGGAAGAGATCTGGACTTTACCCGTCGAGATCAGAACGGCGCTGGGAACCGAACTTGAAGATAAATTTGATTTTCTCTTCAAACAGTTGAAAGCGACCGACACCCTGGGCGATGTTAAATCGTATGTTAAGTCAAAACCTGTAACGCCATCCCTTGAAGACGATATAAGAACCAGTTGAGAAAAAGGCTTACGTGGCCTAGTCACAAAAAGCGTTGCCAGAACGTGACTTGTTTTATGTGTAGATGAGTCATGGTCTCCCGGTTAAAATGATTTTGCACAATTATTTTAACTCAAGGAGAAAGCCCATGACTCGGCAGCAGTATATCATCAGTCGTAAACTCAACATTGTTGAACTCGCCGAAAAGCTTGGCAACATCACGAAGGCGTGCGGTAATCCCGGTGTCAGCCGTCAGCATTACTACGACATCAAGGCGACGCTTGAGGGTGAGGGTTCGAAGGTCTTCTCGAAAAAACCCGCACCAATCCCCGGATAAAAAACCGTGTCGCACAAGAGATCGAGCAACGCCTCCTCGACTATTTTTCGAATGTCGGTTTCGCCAAGTTATACCTTGAAAAGACCGCCTTGACAGCCGCTGATTTTCTCAACGACAAGGTTCCGCCATTCTTTGATT
>JAJDBK010000038.1 GCA_029261405.1 Nitrospinaceae bacterium | reverse complement strand
TATATCGAAATATTCTATAATCGCCAAAGACGCCACTCGCGCCTTGGCTATCTGTCGCCTGCCGTATTTGCTAAAAAATACGATGAAACACAGGCGGTAGCATGAGACGGAAGTGTCCACTATTTACAGGACTGGTCACTGGCGAACGAGACTTAACGAGCCATTCGGTTCGATCATGCCCTCAGCCGCTTTCTTTTTCCAGCCGGTAATCATCGTCGGGTGGACGCCATACTTCGTAGACAACTCAGCCAGTGTCTTTTCACCACGCAACGCTTCAAGCGCAACCTTGGCCTTGAACGCTGCTGAATATCGTTTCCGTTTGTTCATCTGTAGACTCCTCAAATCGTTCGGATATCAACCTTAACAGACTGTCCGAAATCCGGGGTCCACCTCTATATAAGTTTTGGCGATGATGGAATAATAGTGATATCAGAACGACTTACGAAGAATGACGCACGCACTCTATGTATACATCCCGATATGCGATTGGAAAAAGTAGAGCCGGGTCACAAAGAGTATTTGGCATACCATCGTGAACATATATTCCAATGAAAAGATATATGCTTGTCTGCCAAACCTGTTAATTCAAGGTTGCTGAATATACAACCTCACCATTAATAAAAGTCATCTTGCATACCGACGACGGGTCGGTTGGATGCGCATTGTATACGGCGATATCGGCATCGTAACCTTTCACCAACGCGCCGATCCGTTTGCCGAGGCCGAGGGTTTTGGCGGGGTTGATGGTTACGGTTTTAAGCGCGACATCCATATCGACAGCAAAGTCACGGACAAGTTTCGACGCTTCCTGACGCAGGTCCTGAATCGGCATAACGGGGTGATCGGTGATTAGCGAGACCTGACACCCGGCCTCAATACACAACACGGCGTTATCCCTGACGAGGTCTTTTAATTCAATCTTCGACCGGGACGACGACGTTGGCCCGACGTTCACAGGTATTTTTTTCGCCGCCAGAATATCGGCTACCTTATACGCTTCCGTGCCATGTTCTATGACCAGCTTCAGGTTAAACTCCTCCACCAGCCGGACAGCAGTGAGTATGTCATCGGCCCGATGAGCGTGCGCTCTCACAGCAATTTTCCGTTCCAGAACCGGGATCAACGCCTCCAGTTTCAGGTTCCTCGCCGGGGGTGATTTTTTCTTCAGACCATCGCGATAATGGATCGCATCCACCATCGTGGATCGGAAGATCGCAGAAATTCCCATCCTTGTCATCGGAGATTTTTTCTGTCCGCCATAGACCCGTTTCGGATTCTCGCCCAGCGCCGTTTTCTGTCCGACATACGGCTCTATCACCATATCATCAGCGGTCCGTCCCGCTGTCTTCGCGACACATACCTGTCCACCGAAAACGTTGGCGGAGCCGGGGGTTATCATCACACTGGTGATACCGTTCTCACGGGCCTCCTCAAACGCTTTATCTTCAGGATCAATGGAGTCGATAGCCCGAACATGGGGGGTGACAGGTTCCGTCATCTCGTTGCCGTCTTCCCCGGAGGCGCCGGTCCCTTCTGCGTAGACACCAAGGTGGGTATGAGCGTCGATCAGACCTGGAGAAACAACAAGATCTGTAACATCGATCTTTTCATATTTCGATTCGGAAAATTTTTTACGCGGTCCCGCATATTCGATGTTGCCATTTCTGGTCAATAGCAGGCCATCATCAACAATCTTTCCTGGAAGTAGAAGCCGTCCACCCAGAAGAGCCTTTGGACCTGTCATCGGGATTTATCCTGTATCAGTTAATAAACAGAGAGGATTATACGATTTAAAGTGCGTCTGATGGCGTAAAAGAAGCCGGGAATCGGGTTGGGGCTGAGGAGGGTGATAAGGGGTCCGATTCCCGGCGGGCAAACTACTTAAATTCAGATCATGTAAATATCTTTATCGACTGCGCTTTGTTCATCTCGTTCTCCGAGATCATCGACGGTGTGAAGAGAGGTATTCTCGCCGCCGTATCGGCCATGCCGACAATCTCTTTTCGACCTTTAGCAGTGGAAATCTGTACAGAGGATGTAGTGGCGCCCCACAGTTTGTCCCTGTTGTTTCTGATCCGGGTCAACACTCTTTCCCGCGCCATCTTCTCCACCCATAAGGGATGATGCTCTTTCGCCCACTCCACGCTGACTTCACCATCAATGATCGAGCCGACGCCGTGTCTTGTTTCAGGATTGAGGAGCGCCATATACATGTGACCTAACAGAGCTGTAAGCATTGCCACTGCAACTACGGTGTGGATTATCAGCGCCGCTATCGGTGAACCGGTGGTCCACATTATTCCGCCTGAAACCGCCAGTACAAACGATCCGGATACGGCGATGGTAGCCCATACTTTCTGGCCCGGATTGAACTTGTCGTCTTTCGGCAGTTTGATTTTTTTAAAAACGGTGGTGAGCGGCTTTTTCATCAGCCATTCAATATCGCTCCAACCCCATTTGGTCAGGATCCTGTAGTTTTCCGCCCAGACCTTCTTCACGCCGAGGGCAAATGCCAGAATCGGTCCTGCGATAAACAGGACAGCGACAATCTCATGGGCCAGCACAAGGAAATCCCGCGCTTCCCCCTGGTTGCCGATGAAGTTGTAATAGAGCATCCCCAGACCGGTTCCCATCAACAGTGTGAACGTGAACATTACAATGTTGTGAAACCATCTTTCCGATGGGGAGAATCTTTCAATCGATCTGGTTTTCATCTTCTTCAATCAGCCCGTGATATGAGTTATTACCTGCCCACTTTAGATAGCAATTTTCGGACCGTAATTGCAGGGTGGACATATGTCCTTGAATCACAATGAGTTGCTATGAAAAGTGTGCGGCAAAAATGACATGTGTCCGGTTTTAGATCAGCGCAGGCAGTGTCGCTAACGTCCTGAAGCGGGACATCTGTCCATCTGTAATACGGTTCTGGTTGGACCGTATCCAATGATGTGTTATACTGGCGAATCGAAGAGGCCGGGGATCTATGCAACGAACATTGAATGAAAACAACCACGGATACCAACATGGATAGAGACAAAACTAAAACCGGATTTACCTTCGTGGAAATTCTCGTGGTGCTTTCGATCCTTGGCATTCTGGCCGTCATTGCCATTCCGAAGTTTCAGACCTATCGCAACCAATCGTACTGCGCAGGTGTCAAGTCTGACCTCGGTAACCTAGCCATAGCGCAGGAAGCCAATTTCGCCGATACGGAGACCTATCTCCTGACCACGCAGACCGGTCAGCAGTCGAACGTACCGGGGTTCGCGTGGTTTACCGATGGCATTGTACTGGATGCGGCCACAGGTGACGCCAACGGATGGTCCGCCACGGTCAGCCATCCCCAGTGCGAAGAATCCCCCATCACATACGATAACCAGGCTGGCGGGTTTATTTAATCTCTGTCGCTTGGCGCTTTACAGGCCGCGTTGAGAGCTATCTTTTGCATGAGGCGCTCAAACTCCTCCCGCTCATCAGGTGTGAAACCGTCGAGCAGGCTCGCAACCAGATCGTCCGCCTCCGCCTTGACCTTTTTTAAAACTGATTTTCCCTCTGATGTCAGCTTCACCCGGACCGCGCGACCATCGGCTTTGTCCGCTTTTGTTTCCACAAGCCCGGTTCGCTCCAGCTTTTTTATGGCCCGTTGCGCCGCCCCCTTGTCGATTACGACCACCGCCGCCAACTCCCGTTGAATCTGGTTATCCTCATTCTCCAGGGCAAACAGGAGAGAGTGTTGTCCCGGACCAAGGCCGAGCGGTTCCAGTCGTCTTGCCAGCAGAGCGTTCAATCGCCGTCCGTTCAGGGAGAGTAGACGACCGATACGTCGCAGGTTTGTTTCGTTATCCTTCTTCAACTCCGGGCCTTTCCATCAAAAAAAGGGGTTTTTGTGAACCAGACCAGAAACATCATCGAGCTGAAAAGAAGAGCCGACAAGAGGAACAGATCATTTATGGCAAGGGTCGAGGCCTGACGCTCCACCATGCCGGACAAAGCGACAAGAGTCTGATCCTGGTTTAAGGGTGAAGAGCCGCCATAAAGGAACTCGGTGGCGCCCGGATTGTAGGCTGTGATCTTCTCACCCAGGGTGGCGTAGTGATACGCGGTTCGGTGATCCCACACGGTTACGCCAAGGGACGCGCCGAAAGCGCCGCCGGTTATCCTTATGAAATTTGTTAATCCCGAGGCGGCGGCTATCCGGTCCGGCGGAAGACCAGCCAGAGAGATTGTCGTCAGGGGAACAAAAAAACAGGCCATGGCGATACCCATGACAAACCTCGGCGCCGCCAGATTGAAATATGTGACATCGGTATTGAAACTTCCCATCCATACCGAGACCAGAGCGAACATGCCAAAAGCTATCGTGCCGAAGATTCGCAGATCGACCTTGTGCAGGTTTTTGCCGACCAGGGGCATCAACAGAAAAGACATTATTCCGATAGGCGCCGCCGCAAGCCCCGCCCAGGTGGCGGTGTAACCCATCCGGGTCTGAAGCCAGATTGGAAAGACAACCACACCCGCGAAAAACGTTGCATAGCCGATGGCCAACGCGAAAGTTCCTATGGTGTAGTTTCTGATGCGCAACAGTGACAGATCGACTACCGGGTTCTCTTCGTACCACTCCCAGATAAAAAAGAAGATAACCGCGACCGCCGATACAATGGCCAGGGTGACTATGAAAGGAGAATCGAACCAGTCAAACTCCCGCCCCCGGTCGAGCGTCAGTTGCAGGGAAGCGACCGCGACGAAAAGAAGAAACAGGCCGGTCACGTCTACTGGTGTTTTTATGACCGCCGAACCACGATCCTTCAGCAGGCTCCAGGTGATATAAGCGGAGACGACGCCTACTGGTATGTTGATATAGAAAATCCACGGCCAGCCGAAGTTGTCTGTAAGGTAACCTCCCATGATCGGCCCCACTATCGGCGCGATTACGGTGGTCATGGCCCAAAGGGCCAGAGCTGTACCTTTTTTTTCGGGTGGGTATGTTCGTAACAACAACGACTGGGACAACGGAATCATCGGCCCCGCCACAGCGCCTTGCAGAATCCGCGAGGCGATCAGAGCCTCAATGCTCGTGGCGAATCCACAGAGGGTTGACGCCGCTGTAAAGAGTATCGTGCAGGAGACGAAGAGTCGCACCTCTCCAATCCTTTTGGCCAGCCATCCGGTCAACGGAACCACGATAGCTGTGGCGACGGCAAAAGATGTGATCACCCATGTACCCTGATGCGGGCTGACGGAGAGCGACCCTGCGATAGCCGGTATCGAGACGTTGGCTATGGTGGTGTCCAGAACGTTCATGAAGGTCGCCAACGCCAGCGCCAACGTCGCCAACGCCAGCGGCGCCCCGCTCATCGGCGGGTATTGATCGGCCCGTTTCATTCGTCTACGGCTTCTATCACCGCTTCGACAAGCTCTTCAGCGCCGTCAATCTGATAGTCGTAGACATCTGTAGATAGTGAGGGAGCCTCCGGGACCTCCTCCATCGCGCTTCTGTCTCTGGTATCGATCACTGCCCGCATCGACATTCCGAGGCGTAAAGGGTGGGCGACGAGTTCGTCACGGTCAAAACTTATCCTGACCGGAGCCCGCTGTACAATCTTGATCCAGTTGCCGCTGGCGTTCTGGGCGGGCAGGAGAGAGAATACTGAACCGGTCCCTGCGCCGATACCTGTAACCTGCCCCCTGAATATCTGATTGCTACCGTAAAGATCGGATGTCAACTGAACCGGCTGGCCTATCCTCAAGTTTTTTAACTTGTTCTCTTTGAAGTTCGCCTCCACCCAGACAGAATCGAGAGCTATTATCGCCATTAGTCGCTCTCCGGGCGTTACCCGTTGTCCCGGCGCCACCTTTTTTTTGCCTATAAACCCGGACACCGGAGCTATCACCTCTGATCGGCGAAGATTAAGGTAGGCGATCTTTACCCGTTGGATGGCGGCTGAAACGGTCGGATGATACTCAACCTGTCCAACGCCCGCCAACGCCAGCGATTCCCCAAGCTCGTGGCTCGCCATGCGATGAAGTAGCCGCGCTTTGACAACCCTCTCGTTGGCCGACTCGTAATCCTCCTGCGATACCGCCCTCTCTTTCACCAGGTTAGCGCGTCTGCCCTGTTCGGCCACAGCCTTGGCAAGCCCGGCGTTCATCAACTCGACCTTGGCCTTAAGACTTTCAACCTTCGCCCTCACCGCCTTGACCTTCCTGACAGACTCTTCCAGTTTCGCTTTCGACTCCTCAAGCTCAAGGTCAGCGTCGGCGGCTCCCAGGGTCACCAGGACCTCCCCTTTTTTTACATAATCGGTTTCGGAAGCGTGAACCGCCACGACCGTGCCCACGCGTAGCGGTGATACCGGCGCCATGTCTCCGGTAACATATGCGTCGTCTGTTACAATCCGGTATTGACTCTCTTTAAACCAGCGGTAACCGTAAATCAGTCCGACGATGAGAAGGAGAAGTGCGACCACCTTGATTCTCCTGAGTCTTTTTCCCTCCTCCACCATGACTGGTGGTCTATCTGGGTCCACGTCTGTATTCCCCCTTTAATACTCCGCCTCCGGTCGACGCCACGAGACCGATATAAGTGATAAACGTCTCATATTCCCTTAAGGCCAATTCAATCCGTTTGTTCAGTAGCGCCTGTCGCATCGTAAGAGTTTTACGCTCGTTGTCGAGTCCGGCCTTGAACCTCAGCTCCGTGGAGAGAGTCGATTTCATAAACGCCGCCACTGACTTTTCCGTATCCTGTAACCTTTCCCGGGCCGATCTTAACAACGCAAGTTTGTCGAGTACATCACGGGTAGCTTCCAATACTGCAAGGTTGTACTCTTCGATCCTTGTATCAGCCACGGCCTGACTGTATCCGAGGTTGGCTTTTAACCTGCCCCCCTGCAGGATAGGCAGGTGTAACGCAGGTCCGGCGGAGTAGGCCAGTGATTCGGATTTGAATAATCTTCCGATATTAAGGCTTGAGAAACCGATCAGGGCGGTCAGGTTGACGTTCGGGTAGAAGGCCCGTTCGTCCGATTTAACCATATAAAAAGCCGCCTCGGCGTTCATCCTGGCCGAGGCGACTTCCGGTCTCTTTGCGATGACATTGAGAGGAATATTGACGGCGTCTTCCAGTAACTTCTTTTCAAATGTCCACTTGCCGTTTACCCGCTCGAAATCTGAACCTGGAGGTTCACCTATTAGCGCCGCAAGGCTGTTCTTCGCCAGAGCCGTTTTGGCGCGAACCTCTGACAACCGCGCTCGCATGGACGCTACGGACGATTCAGCCATATCGCTCCTTCGCCGATCCTCCAGCCCCGCTTTGAGCCGGATGCGATTCACCGCCTCGATCCTCTCTGCGCCTTCAAGAAGTTCTGAAAGGCGCTCTTTTTGTACACGCAAGGTTTTGAGGTGGGCGTAGGCTTTGGCCACCGCCACGGAGAGAAGAGTCGCGGAATGATCGTATCTGGCCCAGGCCGAACCGGTCCGCTCCTCCAGAGCTTTTATTATAAAAGAAGCCCTGCCGTTCAGGTCGAGATCGAGACTCCCTGCAAGGTTTGTGTCGAAGGTGTTATGAGGATTCTCGAACAGGTATGTCGGAATGAGGCTGTTGTCGCTTAGTCTTGTCCTCCTCAACCCAGCGTTACCGGAGAGGGACGGTTTTTGCGTGGCTGTGACCATTCCCGCCCGGGCCGAGGCCATGCGGACCCTGTTGGCGGCGATTTTTATGGTGGGCGATTTTGTAAGAGCCTTATCGATCAGCCGGGTCAGCTCTTCATCTTCCAGCTTGAACCACCACGCAAAGTCTCTCGTTTCGCCGGGTTGACCCTGGGTGATAGTTGGCGGTTCGAGGGCTGTCGCTTTTCTCCACCCCGCAGGTTTTGACACACAACCGGTGATAACCATAGGGAGAATAAACAGTACGAATACGACCGCGCAACCAACGACCACCTGTCGGTTAAGCTGTTTCATCATGCAGGTAGATTACGCGCAATTAGTTGACACGTCAACTAATTGAAGTCAAAGGGGTGTCATGAGAATAATGAGGGTGGATAATTGGAATTCCCGCCTGAACAATCGTGAATGATTCGGAGGAACGCCCGCTCTTCATCTTTGAAAGGTTAACAACTGTAGTCGGGTTAATCTGACTGATTTATTAATTTGTAGTGCATTTGCAGAATAGGGGGTGTGGCTGATCTCCCTATTGGGGTTGGTCGCGGTATTAATCTGTATTGTCGCAGGTTACTTTCCTGAGGAGGCGGATCTCGGTTTTCCAAAATAAAAGATGTCTATTTAGTCGTCCCTGAAGAACCCCTGTTTTCCATGCGGCCTTAATATGAGTTATCGTAACCATGTAGCTCTGAGTTGAAAATCGCCACCTCGTAATGAGAGACGATAAAAGATCCCGGAGGATCTTTCTCAAATTAT
>JAJDBK010000037.1:5000-68671 GCA_029261405.1 Nitrospinaceae bacterium | reverse complement strand
GGTTATAATTTGAGAAAGATCCTCCGGGATCTTTTATCGTCTCTCATTACGAGGTGGCGATTTTCAACTCAGAGCTACATGGTTACGATAACTCATATTAAGGCCGCATGGAAAACAGGGGTTCTTCAGGGACGACTAATTGGCGGAGAGGGAGGGATTCGAACCCTCGGTAGGGGTTACCTACACACGCTTTCCAGGCGAGCACCTTCAGCCGCTCGGTCACCTCTCCGCTGACAGATTGCGTAGTCGGCGATTATAGCCGTATCGGTCGGAGTTCGCCAGTGCAATCTATGCCGCTGGCGCTGATATTCTTTCAGGAGGATTGTATTATCACTTACTCTTGGCGCCTGTCTGGCCGATTTGGAGCAGGTATAATAATCAAACGTTGTTCAATAGACGCCTTTGCGATATTATGCCCTTTTGATTTATAGTCGGTTCCGGGCAACGCTCGAACCCAGTTATTAGGCGCCGTCGCGGCGTTATTCTTTTCAGTCGCGTAACGGAAGGGAAAACAGGAATGAGTGATAACAAGTACGATCAATCTTTTGAGGTATTGGAAAAGCGTGAGTTGGTATCCAATACGTTTCATTTCGTAATTCACGCTCCATTACTGGCCAAAAAGATTCAGGCTGGTCAGTTCATAATCATGCGTCCGACAAAAATTTCGGAAAGGATGCCACTTTCGATAGCGGGATGGGACCGGGAAAAAGGGACCATTACCGTCATTATCATGTCCGCTGGACGCACTTCGACCGAAGCGACAGCGAAAAACGTCGGGGACTGTTTCGAGGATATCGTCGGCCCGCTCGGCAAACGTTCGCACGTCACAAAATTTGATGGCGCGTGTGTAGTAATCGGCGGTGGATACGGCACAGGCGCCGTAATCCCGACGGCAAGAGACCTTAAAGCGCTCGGCAACCGGGTTATAGGGATAGTGGGCGCCAGGACGAAAGACCTGCTCATTATGGTCGAGGAACTCGAAGAAGTTTGTGACGAAGTGATACTGACCACAAACGACGGATCAATCGGTGTGGAAGGTTTTGTGACCACAGCTTTAGAGCAGATCATGGAGAAGGAGAAAGTCTCTTTCACAATCGCCATTGGACCGGTGCCGATGATGAAAGCTGTATCGGACCTGACCGAAGGCAAGGAGATCCAAAGCTGGGTCTCGCTTAACGCCATCATGGTCGATGGTACCGGTATGTGTGGCGCATGCAGGGTCTCAGTTGGCGGAAAGACAAAGTTCGCCTGTTTCCACGGCCCCGACTTTAACGGTCACGAAGTCGATTACACAGAATTGATGACCAGACAGAAAATGTACGTTGAAAAAGAAAAACTCGCGCTTGACGCGATGAAGGGACAGGAGGCGTAGACGTGGCGGAGAAAAAAGTAATCAAACCAAAAGAACGGATGAAAAAACCCCGCAATCATGTTCCTCTCAACGATGCGGAGTTGCGGATCACGAATTTTGAGGAAGTTCCTATCGGATTTAGCATGGAACAGGCCCAGGACGAAGCGATACGTTGTATCCACTGTAAAAAACCGGATTGTATTGCCGGTTGTCCTGTCGGAATCGACATACCCGCTTTCCTCCAGTGTATCGAGGATGGTGATGTAGCCGCCGCCGCCAGAAAAATCAGGGAGACAAACTTCCTTCCAGCGGCTTGTGGTCGTGTTTGCCCCCAGGATAAACAGTGTGAAGCGGTATGTATCGTCGGCAAGAAGAACGATCCGGTTTCGATCGGCGCATTGGAGCGTTTCGTTGCCGATTACGAATATGAACATAGCCTTCCACGAATGCCCGAAATTGAGCCTGACACTGGTAAAAAAGTTGCGGTCATCGGTTCCGGTCCCGCAGGAATGACTGCCGCTTACGAACTGCGCAAACGGGGACACGACGTCACGATCTTCGAAGCGTTCCATCGTGGTGGCGGTGTTTTGGTCTATGGTATTCCCCGGTTTCGTCTTCCCCTCCATATCATCGACGACGATCTGAAACTGCTTGAGGATATGGGTGTCAAGATCGTCTACAACATGATTATCGGTAACATACTCACGTTGGACGATCTTTTGGATCAGGAAGGTTTTGGCGCTGTCTTTATAGCCACAGGCGCGGGACTTCCGAAAATGCTCGGCATCCCGGGCGAGAACCTGAACGGTGTTTACTCCGCAAACGAGTACCTGACCCGCATATACCTTATGCATGCCGACAAGTTCCCAGATTACCCCACACCGATCAATCCTGCGAAGAAGTTTGGAGTGATCGGAGCTGGTAATACCGCTATGGACTCTCTTCGCACCGGTAAACGGTTAGGCGCAGACGTGACCTGTTACTACAGACGGTCAAGAGAAGAAGCTCCCGCAAGAACCGAAGAATTGGAACACGCCGAGCAGGAGTTTATCGATTTCAAGTGGCTCTCCAATCCGATTGAATTTATTGGAGATGATAAAGGTCATTTAAAAGCGATCAAATGTATGAAGATGGAGCTTTCCGAGCCGGACGAATCGGGCAGACGCAAACCTGTACCGACAGGCGAAACCTTCATTGACGAGATCGATACGGTGGTAATGTCGCTAGGTTGTGATGTTAACCCGATTATCGCCGATAGCACCGATGACCTGCGCACCAACAAGTGGGGCATCATGATGGTCGATAAGGATACCTATATAACATCAAAACCGGGCGTATTCGCTGGTGGCGACGCAGTGACGGGTGGATCGACGGTCATTCTCGCCATGGGGCAGGCCAAGATTGCCGCCGAAAAGATTCACGAATACTTGAACGGTGAGTTTAACTACGAAATCAACGTTCCGGACGATCCAAATGCGGCCGGAATGCAGTGGTCGTTTATCGACGCTAGCTAGGAGTCCGACAGACTCCTGGAACAGGTAGACAAAGTGCGGGACATCGGAGCAATTCGGTGTCCCGTTTTTATTTGGGAATGATAAAGTCCGGGTTGTATCGGGTATCGGAAAAGGTTACAAAATTCCGTTATCGTTGAAGCATTTAGTGTATTTCCTGTCCGTTCCGTCGATATGTTCAGTGAGCCACATTTTCAGGAAATTGGTTATTTCCAACGACATGACCATTCTTTCGTCATTGAGGCGGTTGGAGAAATCCTTGACCTTTGCCACGAATATCTGGTGTTCCCGGACGTGATCACCAGCCTCCTCGAACTTAAACAAACGGAAATATCTCTCTTCGGTAGAAAAATGAAACTCTGTATACTCCACGAGCGATTTCAACAGTTTTGAGAGGAGCTTTTGGTCATAAGATTCTATATTTTCGTAGAATTCGGAAATCATTTTGAAAAGTATCCTATGTTGATCGTCAATCTCTTTAACGTTGACGCTATAACTATCTTTCCAATCCATAAATGACATATTTGTAACTCCAACGGCTGATGGGAATAAGACCACAAATGGGAATTGTATCATTCCGCGAAATTCCGGTAAACAGTAATTAGAGGTAAGGTGTTGATGTACCGAGCGTTATATTCTTATCCTCCGCGCGTACGACCAGACATGAATAATACCGTATGTTAATATTCAACGGTTAATAATAACAGTGACAACACCGGTTCTATTGGATCGGAGAAGCTTTGAATCGCACTATATGGAACGAGAAAATCTTGAAACCTAATCTTCTGGCGCCGACCCTTGTCATGGCTACCCTGGCCGTCGTGTTGTTATATGTAGGGTATAGCAAGGGGGAGGGCCAGCACCTCAACGGACTAAAATACGCCTACAGGTTGCTTATCCAGATTCTCCCGCTCCTGCTCTGCGCGTTTATTGTCGCAGGAATGATGAACGAACTGATACCACGCGAAAAAGTAGCGCAGTTTGTCGGAAAAGAATCGGGGTGGACAGGTATTCTTATCGGGGCTGTAGCGGGGAGTTTTACGCCAGGTGGTCCCTTTATCTGCATGCCGATCGCCGCAGGAATGGTGCACGCCGGTGCGGCCATAGGTCCGGCTGTGGCATATCTGACGAGTTGGTCTCTGCTCGCTTTTACCCGAATGCCCCTTGAGGTTGGTCTGCTTGGCTGGAAACTGACCGCTATAAAGTTCGTTAGCGGACTTTTTCTCCCATTGCTCGCAGGCGGCATCGCACAGTTATTTTTTAACCATGTAAACCTTACCGGTAAATAAAATGGGCGAAATAGACGAGATCTGGAAAACATCGGAGCAGACCGAAAATTATCTGAAAGGGACCAGAGGCGCCATTCCGCTGGCGGAGGAGCAGATAAATACCATTTTGCGGATCGTTATGAAAGGTCGTCCTGAAATCGGGACGTTTCTCGATTTAGGTTGCGGCGATGGGGTCCTTGGTAGAGCTGTTTTCTCTCACTATCATTCGGCGACAGGTATCTTCGCAGATTTTTCGGAGCCGATGTTGAAAGCGGCCTTGGAAGCTCTCGAAAACTCCAGTTACGATAACAAGGTTGTAAAAATTGATTATGGCGATCCTGGCTGGATCGACGAAGTTTTGCAATGGGCGCCTTTCGATCTGGTTGTCTCCGGTTTTTCTATCCATCACCAGAGCGATGAAAGGAAAAGAGCGGTCTTTGAGGAGGTTTACAATCTTCTCGCACCCGGAGGGCTGTTCCTGAACCTTGAACATGTCGCCTCCCCCACACGATGGATCGAAGAGGCGTTTGAGGATCTTTTTATCGATTCCTTGCTGAAATTCAACCGCGAATCGGGTGAAACTAAAAGTCGCGAGGAATTAAAAACCACATGGTTGAACCGGCGCGATAAGGAGATAAACATTCTGGCGCCGGTGGAACGGCAGGTCGAATGGTTAAGAGAGATTGGATATAGTGACACCGACTGTTATTTCAAGATTTTCGAGCTTGCCCTCTTTGGAGGACGAAAACCGGATGTATAGACCTGACCAGCGGTGGAAATCGACGGATTTGGCCAACGTGTTTCTGAAGAGGATTCGTGGCGCCATGCCCCTTGCGGAGGTCCATCTCGATATAATCCGCAGACTTGCAAACAAAGCGAAACCAAAAATCGGAACTTTTCTTGATATCGGATGTGGCGACGGAGTGGTCGGCAGGTCGCTCTATAAGGATAACGCTACAGCGTTGGGGGTTTTTCTCGATTTCTCCGAGCCGATGCTCAATGCTGTCTCGGCCTCTTTGAAAGAGACCGATTATAAACATGAAATAATCGAGTCGGACATCTCCGATCCGGCGTGGGTAGGCGTTGTAAAAAAGTTTGCGCCTTTCGACGTTATCGTTTCCGGCTTTGCCATCCATCATCAGCCCGATAGCCGGAAGAATGAAATTTATCAGGAGGTTTTTAACCTTCTTTCGCCGGGTGGAATTTTCCTGAACCTTGAGAATGTATCGTCGTCCACAGAATGGACAAGGGAGCTTTTCGAGGAGTTTTACGCCGACTCCATAAAAAAAAGCGCCGAACCGGACGAGCATGAGTCGATCACTGTCGAGGCGGTCAGAAAATGGCGCGGGCAACGGGTCAATAAACTTGCGAACCTCTCTCCTGTCGAGGATCAGCTCGCCTGGTTGATAGAGACAGGGTTTTCCGATGTCGATTGTTATTTCAAGCTGTATGAACAAGCGATCATAGGTGGCGCACGACCTTCCTTACCTGAATAGACCTATATTATATATAGGTAAGCAGGGCGTTTTATTGCGCCGAAGGAGGTTGACATGGTCGATTATTCGAAGCTTTCCGTCAACACTCTTAACGACAGGGCCAACTATGAAGCCTCACAGCGAAAGGCCCGCTACGAGGAGGTGATGACCAGAATCAAACGAAAAGAGGATGTGAACGAATATAAGGACAAACTTGCCGAGCGGATGAAAGCCACACCGGAAGACGATAATAGCGGCAAGGATATGGCCGAACTGCTCCGACGGATTTACGATGGACATTCCGTCGATACCGACATCTGAAGCCGGACGGGTAAAAATCTGTTTTGAGCCAGAGGGGGGCGGAGGGTTTTTTTTCCCCCGTAAATATTTATAGTGAACATGAATTTTAACGCCACATCGATTGAAGTTATAACCTTCGACTGTTACGGAACCTTGATTGACCGGGAGACAGGGATCGTAAACGCCTTGCATCCGCTCCTTGAGTCGAAAGGCAACAGCGCGCCACCCGATGAAATCCTCGCAATCTTTACCCTGCTCGAATCGAAGGCCATGTCAGGTCCGTTCATACCGTACCCGGACGTATTGCGTCAGGTGGTTCGCGGGTTCGCTTTCGAGTACCAGTTTTCCATGAGCCATGAAGAGGGGGAGGTTGTCATGCGTTCAATGCCGTCGTGGCTCCCTTTCCCCGATACGGTTTTTGCGCTTAAAACCCTGAAAACAAAATATCGGATTGCGGTAATATCCAACGTTGACGACGATCTGTTTGAACGGACCGCCGAACAGCTTAAGGTCCAGTTCGATCACGTAATTACTGCGCAATCAGAGGGGGCGTATAAACCGTCGATCCGCCTTTTCCGCAAGGCCAGTAACATCATAGGTGGGCCGAATAGTAAAATTCTGTACGTCTCCCAATCTCTTTTCCACGACATAGCCCCGGCGAGAGCTTTGGGATTTGCTACAGCCTGGGTGGATAGGAGGGGGGGAGAGGAGACTTCGCCCATCGAACCTGAAATAACGGTTCCAAACCTGACTGAGCTTGTTAAACTGCTACAATAGGTCAACTAACAGGATTTACAATGAGCGACAAGATCATACGCCTGGAATCTGTCAGCAAAGTCTACCAGCAAGGCCAGATTTCCGTGACCGCTGTTGACAAGATCGATCTTGAAATCGAAAAGGGTGAATATTCGATCTTGAGCGGCCCCTCCGGGTCGGGAAAAACTACTACCCTCAACATGATCGGCGCTCTGGACACACCGACTTCGGGGGAAATATTTTTCGGGGGGCAAAACCTGTCCGGCTTATCCCGCGCCGAGCTTTCGATGTTAAGACGCGACCATGTAGGTTTTGTTTTTCAGGCGTACAACCTTATCGCCACACTGACAGCTTTCGAAAACGCCGAACTGGTCCTCTCGTTGCAAGGGGTGAAAGAATCTGAGCGGAAAGAGAGGGTGATGGCGATACTGACGGAAGTCGGGCTGGAAGGGCTTGCGGACCGCCGTCCCGATGAGCTTTCCGGCGGACAACAGCAGAGAGTAGCCATAGCCCGTGCGGTGGCCCACAATCCAGCCATAGTTCTGGCCGATGAACCGACCGCCAACGTCGATTCGGCCAACGCCGACGCGCTTCTCGACCTGATGGAGCGACTCAACAAAGAAAAAAATGTCACCTTCCTCTTTTCGAGCCATGACCCCAGGGTGATCAAGCGGGGCCGGAGGATCATCACCATGCGGGACGGTGTCATCGAGTCGGACACGGTAAAAGAAGCGTAGTTTTGTTATGCGGAAAACTGTTATTGCGACGGTTTTCTTCCACCTGCTCATTGCCGGTAGTTCATCGGCATTTGACCTGCGTGGTTTCGTATCGGAGACTATCTGGCGTGACGATAACGGGGACCACGGTTCCATAAGCTCCGCCCGACTGTTGGGGGACGCGACGCTTGGGGACTCTTTTGCCATCGAGCTTAACGCCGTTGCGGTTTCTGCGGTATCGACGCTTGTCTATCCCGGAGCGGGGGTGACAGTGGAGCGATCACCCGATCTGCGAACCGACCTGAAGGACGATCCGTCTACGACTATGTTTCTGGCGCTCGACCGGGTGAACGCCCGTTACACCCACGACCGTGTGGACATCATCGCGGGGAGACAAGTGATCAACCTCGCCACCTGCTACTATTTCACGCCGAACGATTTTTTTGCGCCATTCTCCGCCAACACTTTCTTCAGGGTCTACAAACCGGGGGTGGACGCATTGCGGATCGAGACCCGGTTAGGCGACCTGACGCAACTGACCATCGCAGGTGTGGCCGGGTACACTGAAGAGGTATACGACCCGAACCGCAACTCATATATTTCACGAGTGACCACCGTTCTTGGCGACTACGAGTTTGCGCTACTCGGAGGTTCGGTCGCAGGTGATGATTTTTCCGCCGCCGCCATCCAGGGTGAGTTGCCCATCTACGCAATTGGCCTACGGGCGGAGGGGAATGTCCGTGAAGGCGATATCGACCTGTCGATCCAGTTGGGAAAACGGTTTGAGTCAACCCTCGATATCAAGATGGAGTATTACCACCACGGCTCCAGTCAGGGGCTATATTACGGCGAACGTTACATCGCCATAGGCGCAGGATACGAAGTGACCCCGCTACTTATCGGCCAGATTTTAGCGCTCGTCAACGCTGATGACGACTCCCGCCTCTATTCGCTCTACGGCGTATATTCACTCTCCGACGAATCGGAACTTTCCTTCAGTGTGTCAATCCCGCAAGGCGCCGACGATACAGAGTTCGGCATATACCCCGCCTCATCCAACGCTGAATGGCGATGGTACTTTTAATCCAAAGGACGTACGGGAATTTTAAGAAGTTTGAATCTGTCTACGAATTGTCTGGAGGACATTTAGCAACTACCCTTTTAGGGAATTGCGTTCCTCTGTTCATGTGATTGAGAATCAGTTCAGGTGGCGACCCAAGCTCTGTTTTTATAATAACGGTTTCTTGATACCTTGTTTGATTAGGGAGTTAAGGCATGAGTGACACCGGGAATGAACTTTCGGAAAAATGGAATGAATGGCGAGAAGCATTTGATGGAAAAGACAAGCACTCTATCAATAAACAGATATTCCGTATGCTTTTCGATTCAGCAATCTGGAAAACCATAAACAGTTCTCGTAACGATGAAACGCATCGTGGCAATGTAATGATCCACAATTTCATTGATAGGAGCTTCTTCGGAGCCCAGATGCTGGCTATTCGACAGCTCGTTGATAATTATCCCTTTGATGATAAAAAAAAGAATAAAAATGATGTCGTGTCCCTAGTCAGTATTCTTGAAGATATCAAAGATCAAGAGACCATCGTCACACGAGAAAACATATTGTTAGCTGAAAATGAAATTCGTGCAAAGGCAGAGGCTCATTATCAAAAACAGATCAGGAAAGGTAAACTCTGCTACAGGCCTCCTGAACCCAGTAGCGTAGTAATTGAGGCAAGGTTTAAATCTATAGACCACATATGCGGTGTGGATAGACCTTCACGTTCCCTTGAAGATACTGTTTCAGGTGTGTTGTTGGATAGGTTAATTGAAAGGATCAACAACGCCAGCAAGGCGATAACATCGCATGTTAATAAGTTTCTTGCTCACTCCTCCACAGAGAAAAGCCGACAGGAGTTAATAAAAGATGGTTATACGCCAGTCACACTTAATCATTTGAATGAGACGCAGAAAACAGTATGCGAAGTAGCAGGAGCGTTGGGTCGTATTTTATATGGACATAGCCAGCATGGATTTATGCCAACTTTTAACTATGATCAATTCAGGAATATTGACGCTCCTTTTGTTAGATCAGAAGACGTAGACCGTTTGCGTGAAGAATGGGACGTGTATACAGACGTGGTGAACACATGGGCGATAGCCGATGAGCTCTTTCAGGAAATTGGATGGGTGAAAAAATGATTATGAAAAATCCCGAAGATCGCCATACCTGAAGTTTCTTGTTTTGATTGGAAATACGAACACCCAAGGTATCGGGACAAGGTGGGTGATGTATTCGAGAAGAAAGTTAAATATGGATATTTTCCAGAGAAAAAGAACAAGGAAGAATAAAACGATAATCAAGACAGAATCGGGGAATCATGTGGATCGAAGGTGAGGTTAGCAAAGATCCTGCGGGAAGCCGCTGGTGGGCTGTTGAGGTTCCTGACCTACGGCTTCACACCCAGGGCAAAAGCAAAAAGGATGGGTACGCGATGGCAAAAAACGCCATTGAACTGATGGCCGAGGTCGAAGGGTATCCCGTTACCGTTACCATCAAACCGGGTAAAGGGGGTAAATTCCATATCGGATCGGACGACGTAAAAGGGTTGATCGCTTTCCTCTTGAGACGGCAACGTGAGATGTCTCGCATGACCCTGAAAGAAGTAGCGACCCGCCTGAACGCAAAATCGGTCAACGCATACGCCCGTTACGAACAGGGCCGCTCTGAACCGACAATATCCAAGCTCGCCGAACTCCTGACGGTGATTAATCCAACAGCGATACCTATAATTACTTTCGGGTAACATCGGTGAATACCCGGTATAATAGAGGCGCAAGGTTCCGACGAGGCAGTCAACAGCGGTTTCTTATTTCCATACTGAGGTAATCGTCATGTGTTTTTTTATCAGCCTGGCTCCGGCGACATTCTGGTTAGTTCTGGGGTATTTTGTGCTTTTCTCTTCGACTAAAGCTGAGGGGCGGGTAGCTACCTTCGGACGTTTTCTGGCGATCTGGATCTTTTGTATCGCATCGTTCATACCACTCATGGGCGCATACATCACCTTATCCGGACTATGCCCGTTAGCGGATTTGATGCAAAAACTGGCTGGCTAGTCCCGGAACGGCAAGGTAGCGAGCCAATACGTCTCACCCGATTCTCGTCCGAGAACTGTTTGTATTTAAAACAGATACTTCGATCAAACAGGTTATGCGGGTGGATTCAACTCCGACTTTTTATCTTGTAATCTATGCTAAATAGTTCTAATATATTCGACATTCATTGACACTAATTAACATGGTCGAGTCCCCATGAACCGCTTTGCCCACTACGCTATCCTCTTCGCCATATTCGCTCTTACCGCATGTTCGGGCGCCAGTCAGACAGAGAGCGACAGTTCCGGCGGTGGCTCGACCTCAACTGACACGCCGACCCTTACTGCGCCCGGTAGCGTCACCATCGATATCGCCGATAGACAGATAATCCTCACTTGGACCGCAGTCGATGGCGCCACCTCATACAACGTCTACTGGAACACCACAGGTTCAGTCACCTCAGCCGATAACGGCATCGTCAATATCGCTGACACAACCTATATCCATAACGGGTTGACCAACGAAACCACCTACTACTACGTCATAACCGCCAATGTCGGAGGCGAGGAGAGTCCCATCTCAGAAGAAGTCTCCGCCACACCGACTATCGTTCCCCCCGCGCCACCCTCTACGGTCAGCGTTACAGCGGAAGACAGGCTCGTTACCCTGGAGTGGAAAGGATCGAACAACGCGAGTAGCTATAACGTCTACTGGAACAATACCGGGCAGGTGAGCAAGGACGACAACAGGATAGCGAACCTCGCCACAACAATGGTCAGCCATTCCGGGTTGTCAAACGACGAAACCTACTACTACATCATCGCCGCCGAAAACAGCGGAGGCGAAGGCGAAACAACGTTGGCAGTCTCCGCCACACCGAAAAATAGCGGGGAAGGGGCCGTCGCCTCCATCACTCTCGTGACTCAGAGCGGCGCCATGACATTAAGCTGGATTGGAGTAGCGGCAGTCGATACATACAACATCTACTGGAACACCACAGGAGCCGTAGACCCGACCACAGCTAACAGAGTAGGCGGGCTGACCCAGCTCTTCTACACTCCCACCGACCTGCAAAGTGGCGCCACATACTATTTTGTAGTCACATCAGTCTACGCAGGCGTGGAATCGAAAGCGTCACCAGAGGTCTCAGCTTCATATTAGCTGGGGGCGCACAGCTCCTGAATAGGATAGTTTGACCGATTACAGCCAGTGCGGGGCGTACAATAGTTTCTGGCCTGCTGTACGCCCCGGGGCTTAGGCCGCTATTGTCACTTCTGTTTGTGTGATCTCTGCGGCTGTTGTGGCGTATCCACCTGACAGGTAGGACGCTCCGGCAAGTTCGTTAATGTCGAGAACGCCGTCACCGTTTCTGTCCATTTGGGTGAACTGATCAGATGAGACATCAATCTCATCATCGTTGACCCCACCATTTCCGTCAGCGTCGTTAGCCGTGATGAAATCATTGAGCGCTGTGTTTCTCGCTTCATAAGCGGCTATCAGTTCGTCGCTGGTCAGGGAGCCGTCGCCGTCAGTGTCGATGGAGCTGAAAATGGATGAATCAACACCCATCTCTTCTTCTGACAGAACGCCATCACCATCGGTGTCCTTGGCCAGGATATTCGGATCGGTTCCACCGGCGGCCGACTTTACAACATCGGCAATTGCCCCGTGGTTATATATCTGGCTTTCGATCAGTTCGTCGCTACTGAGCAGACCGTCGCCATTCGTATCGAATTGCGCAAACTTGTCGGTACTGATACCGAATTCTTCTTCGGAGAGGGCGCCATCGCCATCTTGATCCTTCTGTGCGATTTTTCCGTCCGCCATAGCCTGAGCTTTGTCAGACATGTAAGCTGTGGAAAGATCACCGCTATGGTCGAATCCATTCCCCATGGCAAGGTCGAGGAGACTGGTGAAATCACCCGATCCTTCCGTCTTGCTTTTAGAATCATCACCTCCGCCGAATAGCTGTTGCGACAGGGATAATCCTGCGGCGAAGAGATTGACATTCGGTATCATCTTGCTTTCCTTTCGTAGATATCACGCACAGTTCTTTCCCCTAGGAGTGAGCAAGTAGGGCGCCATTTTTATGTGTAGTTTGTAAGTATTGTGAATTCAGCCATTTACATGCAAGTTGATCTGAACCAAAATCGTTATACGGCAAAATGCGCCATATCGAACAATGGGAAAGGGAAAAATTATCCAGCCTTGCGAACGTTGCAGAGAAGCCCTTTGAGTTTGTACGATCCGAAAGCGGGGTCGTATGGGGGGGAGTCGTCGGTGAGCATGTTTGCGTTCGATTCAAACACACCGAACAGGGGGTCGCCACCTCTTTCCGGGAACCACCATCCGTGATCGACGTTGATTACGTCTGGCGCGATATCGTCGGTCACACAGGCTTTCATCCGTATCTCACCACGAGGCGAGCCTATTATCACCCAATCATCGCTCACGATTCCCCGCTCTTTTGCAATGGCTGTGGGGATCGTAGCTATCGGATCTGGTCTTAGTTTGCGCAAGGCTTCCACCTGGCGGTTGTCGCTATGGAAAAACGGTTTGACCCTCGCCCCGGTAATCAGAGTGTAGGGGAAGTCGCGAGCGGTCTCAGGTTGGCTCACACGGCTTTCGGTCGGTTCGGTGAAATGAGGGAGGGGATCGTAAGCCATCCGTTTTAACGCCTTGCAGTAGAGCTCCACCTTTCTGGAGGGGGTGCGAAACCCTTTTGCCATGAATTTTTCGTGGATAACAGGTGGTGTGTGGTAGAGGCCATTTTTAATCAACTTATTGAAAGTAAAACCAGTATCGGTAAGTTGATGGTCAAAGATATCCTTGTAGCTCATATCGGAGCCGGGCAGGTCAAGTTTTTTCGACAACTCGTCGATGATCCATTCGTCTTGCCGACACTGACCGGTCTGGGTTAACTTCGGGTGGGCGAAAGCAAAATTCTCCGCCACTAACGGAAATCCCATCAGATGATCTATCTCTGTCCAGAATGAGGCTGGCAGGACATAATCGGAGAGGTAAGCCGAGGGTGTCATAAAGAGGTCAGTCGTAACCAGCAGATCGAGTTTTTTTAACGCCTGATAGACCCCTTTGCTGTTGGCGACGGTGGTTAGCGGGTTGTTACCGAAGAGCATCAGCCCCCTCACCCGGTACGGATCACTCTCCCGCATAGCCTTAAAAAGCCCCGGAATATGGGCTGATGGGAAATAGGCTCTCCAACCGCTTAGTAGCTTAAAATCCTCTCCGCCGATCCGTTTTTTGGCGGCTGACTTCGGGAGCTTGTCTTTTAAAACCGGGTATGCGCGAAGCCTGTTCATTCCGAGGATATCGCTTCCAGGTCGGTCAATGTTTCCTGTAAGACCGCGCAGGATCGCGATGGCCCTCACGGTTTGCAGGGAGTTTGAGTTCTGCTCGATCCCGACTCCCCATTCGATTACACCCGGTGTGAAAGTGGCGTAGAGTCTGGCTATCTTTTCGATTTTTTCCGCTGGTACGTCAGTAATCTTTGAGGCCCAGGCGGGGGTGCAAGGTTTTACCCGTTCGGCAAGTTCGGCGAACCCTGTGGTCCGGTTTTCTACGAATTCCTTGTCGTACAGTTTTTCCTCAATGATGACGTGGGCCATAGCCATAGCGAGGGCGGCGTCTGTGCCCGGCCTGACAGCAATCCAGAGATCACATTTTTTCGCGGTCTCAGATCTTATGGGATCGATGGCGATGTTGACCACACCATCGGCTGTCATCGCTCGTTTGACAGCGGGGGCCAGTTCACCGTCGGCGCTTGATACCAGCGGGTTGTGTCCCCAGAAAAGGATCAGGCGCGGGTTCGTATCGGAGTAATAATCGGCGTGGACAAATCCTCCATAAGTGAGGTTGCTGACGGTAATCCTTGGGATAAAGCATTGCGCCAACCCCGGTTCGTACCAGTTTGGTGTTCCGAAAGCGTTTGCGAACCTTACGACATGCAGGTAGTGGTGTCGCCCTGTCCCTTGTCCGATGGCTATGGTTTCGGGTCCGGTTTCAGATTTTATCTTGGCGAGTCGCTCCGCTATTTCATTGAGGGCTATATCCCACGAGACCTCTTGCCATTTACCCGCGCCTCGTTCGCCGATTCTTTTTAAAGGGACGGTAAGCCGGTCTTTATGGTTGGCGACGTAAGGCGACTTGACCCCTTTTATACAGAGAAAACCACGGCTGACCGGTGATTTCGGGTCCCCCTTTACTCTTGTTACCCTTCCATTCTCAATATGGACGAGGGCGCCGCAACCGCCGTGACATGACCGGCAAACGCTATGACGCCAAGCTCCAGACATCGCAATATCCGGGTGAGGTTAGTTGCCGGAGATGGAGACGGTGGCTTTGTCTTCTGAATTTCCCTGAACCGCGTCCACCACCTGCGGCGCCAGAACGATACCACTCTCTACGCTTACCACAGGACCGAGAATCCTGGCGATTTTGACAAACGTCCGTGAGACTGATGTCAGCAGGGTCGGTGGCAGGTAGAGGATGTCACCGCTTGCCATGACGACGTTATCCCGGTTGTCCCCTTTCAGGATCTGGTCGTAGTTTAGCTTGAAGGCTTTCCCGTCCCGAACCAGAACAAGTTCAGCTGTGTTGGTATCTTCCGTGACCCCTCCAGCGGAGGAGATGATCTGAAGCACGTTTACATTTTCGTAATATTTTAGGGTTCCCGGATTCGAGACCTCTCCGATGACGTATATCTTCTGACTGTTTATGCTCTCAGCGGTGACGATGACATGGGGGTCCACAATATATTTCGTCAGTTTCTCTTTCAGCAGATCTTGCGCTTCCGGGATGGTAAGTCCATCTATTTTCACCTCACCGACCATAGGGATCGATATCAGGCCGTCCGGTCTGATTTGGGTCGAGTCGAGCGAAAGCTCCGATAGCTGGTAAACGGAGACACTGATCTTGTCCCCAATGCCAAGGGTAAGCTCTGAACTCGCGGGCCGCAGTTCGCTCACGTTGTGGTAGCGGTGGTTACCGTTAGCCTTCGTTGATCCTGCCGGGGATGGGCTGGCGCACGATATCAAGGCTAACGAGAGGAGAACCGCAAGGGAGGTCCGTATCATTATAATCTTAATTTGTTTACACATCCCTTCATTTTATCACACCCGACTTGAGCGCTACTTTCCAAAGGAGCCAACCAAGGAGAAAAATGGCGCTGATCGACTCTCCTAGCCATACCGGGAACGGAATCATCTCTATGTAGAGACGATGAAATCTCTCCGTCAACGAAAGGTAGGGGTAGAAGTTCCACGGCCCGCACAGGGGCCACAGGAAAGTTTCGACCTCCGCCATATCCTGTATTAGATGCAAGGCGGCGCCACCGGCGAGAATCAGGACAGCTTTTTTGAGTTTTGGTGTAACGAGTCGATAGGCGACGTAAAAGATAATCGCAAGAGCCAGCGCGGAATGGAAAACACCTCGACCCGGATATGCGTCGATACCGGCGATTATCAAGCCTTTGTCCATGATGTCGGGGGCAAGGGCGCCAGCTAACAAGAGGGAAAAAGGGGGAGTTTTGTCGCCCGCAACCTTCTTGCTGATAGTGTGAATCATGAAGGTGTTGGTGAAGTGGCCTACGATCACGGGGAATTCTCGAATGCCGACAGGATCGCGCCGACATGTTTGTCCCATGTATAGTTTTCCAGGGCGAGTCTGCGGGCGTTGGCTCCGATTCGATCTCTTCTTTCTTCAGACTCAAGCAGGAACAAGATTGCGTCGGCCAGTTCTTTTTCGTCCCCCGGTTTGCTCAGGATCGCTGTGGCGGAGTCTATATCAGGATTGTCTATCACTCGCACACCCTCTTTCAGGGTGTCGCCGATCTGCTCCAAATCGCTTGCCACGACAGCTTTTCCCATAATCATATATTCGTACAGCTTTGTGGGGGAACCGAAGAACCGGCTCCCGTCCGGGTTCGGCACATGGGGGGAGACGCAAATATCGGATATGGCAAGATAGCCGGGAGCGGTATGCTGGGGGGTAAGCCCGGTAAAAGTAACGCAATCGACTGGCGCCCCTTCGAGGATTTTTTTAACCTCCGGCATTCGCTGACCATCCCCTACAAAAAGAAAACGCGCTTTCCGTATCAGGTTTTTTTTCCCCTCAACCAAAGACGCAATGGCTTTTGCCAATGTCTCCGCGCCGTGCCATAAACCGAAAGTCCCGATAAATGTCACCACAACGTCATCATCGGATATGCCATGTTTTTTTCGCAGTGCGGTTTTATCTTCACCGGTATACCGGGCCGGATTAAACAGGTCCGGATCGACACAGTTCGGGTAGGAGACTATCCTTTCACGCTCGACCCCTCTCTCCACCAGTTCGTCGGTCAACGTTTGGGAGACGGTAACGATTAAGTGAGCGTGACGCAGACAGACCTCTTCGGCGGCGATTGCCAGATCGTAATAATCGAGGGGACGAATACCCCAGTTGTTTGCGACCCAGGCTTCCGATCCGTTGTATTCGAAGATAAACGGTATTTTACGCGCCCGTGAGAGAGCCACCCCGGTGTAATTGCCGAGGGAGAGGCGTTGGTAGATGAACGAATATTTCCCTTTGAGGGAGGTTTTAGCGTGGGCGACGAACAAGTGGTGAAACCGGTACTGATTAAGTTCGGTGGGCGTTCCGAAAGCGGTGGGGCGGTCGATTTTAATATAGTTGACAGAAGGGTTTATCATAACAGGATCGGATGCGGAGAGGTAATCGACGCTATATCCCTTACCGAAAAACCCGTTCACCACACCTGCGATATGCCCGATGGAACCGCCGGTCTTCGGGCCGAACCAGAAATCGGTATTGATATATGCGATTTTTCCTTTAGTGACCGATACGGGGACGATTCGTTGTTCTGTTTTCAGGTTGGTCATCTCTCTTCGACAAAGAAACGCCGACAACCTGATTGCGAAACAGGCGAATGTGAAGTCGTACAGGGCGCCGATGACGTTCGTCCTGAAAAAACGTTCGGCAACAAGGTCGGGAGAGATTATATATATTTTGGCAACCTTCGTCAGGGTGGCAAGCGCTTTTAACAATGGAAGTAAAGCTACGCTGTTCGGGTCTTCAAAAGCGATATAGAGGGCGGAGCCTTTTATTGAACGAAGTTTTAATAATAGTTTGTATGGCGAAAGATTTTTTAACTCACCAACCGTGACCCTGTTTGCCACCGGGCCGATACGGTTTTCGACCTCTTCGATAAATACGCCGGTCAATGGTCTGACTGAAAGCAGCGTCATCACTTTGTTATGTCACCCGCCCAGATTAACAGGTCATCGGCTGATCCATAAGGAGCAATGGCGGTTATCAGAGGCGCGAGAGGGCCCTTGTGTGTCAGCTCGATCCTCACTGTTTTCTCCTTTAATCCATACGATTCGGAGACATAACCCTCCGCAAGCTTGAGCGACCATTCATCGGCTCCACCGTAAACAAACAGAAGCTCGACACCACCACTCGTCAGTTTCAGTTCTCCTTTTTCCTCTTCTGTTACGGTCACGGAGGGATCGAGGGTGAACGGGACTATTACGTCATGCTCACCTTCACCCGTAAAAGAGTCGGCCACGGCCAGTCGGTTACCAACCTTGTCCAGAGCAATGGTCCGGACCGGTTTTACCGGGGAGGCGAGCCGCATATAACCTGTATGAGCGCCACGAAAAAGATCGACCGTGGCGCCTTTTTTCCACCGTATAACTTCCGGGATGGCGTCGTTTTCAAGACTCCACAACATCGCGGGATCGACAAACCGGTTTATCTCTTCACCATCAATAAACGGTGTGTTGTGGAAACGGGTGGAACGGAACCGGTTGTGCCATTCGTATGAAGCGGTGTAGACGTAAGAGCCGGAATCGGTCACTACAGGAGCGCCGTTCAGGTACGCTTCAAATGAGAGACAGTCGTTATGCCCGTGCCCACCGTACCCCGCCAGCCCCACAGGCCCGCAGTCGATGAAGACGTGACTATTGCCGCCACCCATGATGTAACATCCGCTCTCCCTGAATTCGGCGCTCTCATTGTTCGTGTCGTTATCTGGCGTTTGTCTGGCCGTTTCGGGACCGAAAGTAAATAACAGTTCATCTTTCGGACCTGCATGGAGGTCGGCGTAACCGAAAGCGGCTCCGATCAACCCCGGCAGGTATCGATGGTCGTTGATTGTCTGTCCGCCGAACGGTAAAACCCGCGCGTCGTCCGCGTCCCCCTGTTTCGGCGATAACCCGTCCGGCCTCGTATACGCTACAATAAACTTCGCCATCTTCAATAGTTTATCCCTATAGTTTTCCGGAACGTTTTTACCCGCCCTTTGCATGTAGATTGCCGGGAATAAAAAAAGCTCCGTCACGAGCCGGTGATACGGGACCGACGCTTCGTAGTCGGCGCCGTCGTCGAAGACCTGGATGTCGAGTTCCTCTTTGAGTATGGTAAAACCTTTGGTGGCCCATGAATCCCTGTCGAAAAATAAGCCGGCGAAAACCAGTCCTGCGCCATTGCTCAAGTAGTGGTTGCCGTTGATATAAGCCCGTTCGAGGTGGCGTTGAATGAAGTCGCCGTGCAGATATATCGAGCGCAAAAACATCGACCGGAATTCAGTGTCTTTCCATGATCTGGAGTTGGCAAAAACGTGAAAGAGCCATGTATAGGTAAATATACGCATGGCCGCCTCCATGGCGATGGCCCAGTTGACCGTCATTGCGTACCGGTTTTTTTCGATCCAGTCGGTGATTATATTTTTTGCTTTAACCGCGTACTGTTCGTCGCGGGTAAGCAAATACGCCTGCCCCAAGGGAATCAGCCACTGCTGGCGCGAGAGATCCCAGGCCATCTTTACGTCGCTGTCACGATCCGGGTTCATGTAGTCGATATCGTATATATACGCAGGGGGCCACCTGTGGCCGGTTTTGTGATCTTTCATCCAGTCGATATCATCACCAAGATCAACAGGACCGGAACCGAGAATATCGATGGTGTACGACATGGCTTCATACGCCGACTTCAAGACCCGATCGGATTGGCCGGGACAAAGACTTTCGTAAACGTCTTTATCAAGATTATCTGTAAAGGCTGGATAGGAGCGAGCCGCTGTATTACTCCATGCGGTGTCCATATCAGGTTCGCCAACGGCTTTCAGAAAAGTCTTCTCGTCGAACCGGTTGGCTCTGATGGGGGCGAAATAACGTTCCGTTCTGGTGTTTATCGCCTTGAGAATCCTTTTTGCCACTTCCCCGGGCGGCTTTTGTAACGCCCTTTTGGCCATGCCGAGATAATCGCGTTTCATCAGGCGAAATGCACGTTTCTCTTTTTCCCTTTGACCCGGCTGGTGGCGTTTCTCGTGTCTATGAGAAGGTCGGAGTGTTTTACCAGAAGGTTGTAGTCGATCTCGTCATGATCGGTGACTATGATAACAACATCGCTCTTCTCAATGTTTTTGACGGTCAGGGGGGTAGATTTTATCGTTCGTTCAAGTTTTCTCAAACCAGAGAGAACCGGAACGTGCGGATCATGGTATCGAACTTTTGCATCGGCTGATGTGAAGAGGTTTATCAGTGAAACGGCGGGCGATTCGCGGGTGTCGTTCACCCCTTTTTTGTATGCGGCGCCGATTATCAGGATGTTTGATCCGTTGAGCGATTTTTTCTTTCCGTTTAAAAGCGAGGCGGTTTTTTCCACAATCCAGTGGGGAACGTGGGTGTTCACCTCTCCGGCAAGTTCGATGAACCTTGTGGAAAAATCGTACTGTTTCGCTTTCCAGCTCAGGTAATAAGGGTCGATAGGGATACAGTGCCCACCCAGGCCGGGGCCAGGATAAAAGGGCATGAAGCCGAACGGTTTTGTAGAGCTTGCCTTTACCACTTCCCAGATGTTTATCCCCATCTTGTCGGTGAGCATCTTGAGTTCGTTTACCAGAGCGATATTAACCCCCCGGAAGATGTTTTCGAGCAGTTTGCTCATCTCGGCTGTTTCTGTGGAGCTAACCGGAACCACCTCTTTAACTATGGCGCCGTAGATCGCTTTTCCCACTTCGAGACAGTTTTCCGTAATACCCCCCACAACTTTCGGGATGGAGCGGATCTCAAAATGTTTGTTGCCGGGATCCTCCCGTTCCGGGGAGTAGATCAGAAAATAATCGACTCCCGCTTTCATTGATGAGCTATCAAAGCGGGTCAGCAACTCCTCTCTTGTGGTGCCGGGATAGGTCGTTGATTCGAGGGAGATCGCCTGACCTTTTTTCAGGTATTGGGCGATGGTTTTAGTCGTATTTATAACAAAACTCAAATCGGGGTCATTGCTCTCCGTCAAAGGGGTCGGCACGGCGATGATTATTATGTCGCACTTTGAGAGGAGGGAAAAATCGGATGTGGGTGTAAACAGACCTTCATCGATCCTCTCCTTGATCCTCCCCCCCGGAATATGCTCAAGGTAGCTTTTTCCACTGTCAAGCAGGACTACCTTTTTGATATCGATGTCAAACCCGATGGTTTTAAAACCGGCGTCGCAAAACCGCAAAGCGATGGGAAGCCCCACATAACCGAGGCCGATAATACCGGCCACCCCCTTTTTCTCCTCTATTTTGTCCAGGAGTTTTTTCATCTCATGGCTCACGGTCGGGCGAATTCCCTTACCGCCCTGATGACGGTATCCTGATCCTTCTCTGCCAGATAAGGGGACATGGGCAGGCTCAAGACCTTATTACAGGCGTTTTCGGAGTTGGGGAAGTTTCCGGGCTTATAACCGAGGTAGTCGAATGCCGGTTGCAGATGTATCGGTACAGGGTAGTGAATTGCGGTCGGTATATCCATCTTGCGAAGTCTGGCGGAAAAATCATCCCTGTTTTCAATTCCGATAGTGTACTGGGCGTAGATATGGGTTTGGCCGTCAGGCACAACCGGGGTTTTAACAACGTCACCCAGCCTTTGAGTGTACCGCGCTCCGATCCTTTGCCTCTCCAAAACCTCTTCCGGGAATATGGCCAGCTTCTCAATAAGCGCTCCAGCCTGCAAGGTGTCGAGCCGCCCATTAAAACCGATCATGGCGTGGTTGTATCTGCCCATCTCACCGTGGGTGGTCAGTTTCCGCACTTTTAAGGCCAACTCATCGTCATCGGTGAAGAACGCGCCTCCATCGCCCAGACATCCGAGCGGTTTTGCCGGGTAGAAAGAGGTTATAGCTGAGGTCGAAATGGAACAGGAGTTTCTTCCCTTGTATGTGGCGCCGAACGATTGCGCTCCATCCTCTATGACATCGATACCCCGTTTTGCGCCTATTGCGTTAATTGCGTCCATATCGGGGCAGAGTCCGAAAATGGAGACCGGGATTATCGCTTTTGTTCTTTCTGTTATGGCGCTTTCGATCTTTTCGGGGTCGATATTGTATGTGTCAGGATCGATATCGACAAAAACAGGGGTCGCGCCGACAAGGGCTACGGCTTCGGCGGCGGCTATAAAGGAGAAAGGAGTCGTAACCACCTCATCACCCCGGCCCACCCCTATCGCCATGAGAGAGGCCATCAGGGCGTCGGTCCCGGATGAGACTCCCACGACATTCGACACACCTGTAAATTCGGCCAGAGCGTCTTCCAACTCGGCGACTTCCGGGCCGAGAATATAGTTTCCACTGGCCATAATGGAGAGGATTCGCTGTTCCAATCGACCCGCGATCTTGCGGTATTGCTTTTTTAGGTCTATAAATTCCATGTAACCTTGCTTTATCAGGTAGCGTGATGAATATTTCTGTAGCGGTCATTATAGTCAACTGGAACGCTGGCGCCACGCTCGAAAAGTGTCTGACCGCCATAAAGAGCCAAACCACGCCTGCAAAAAGGATAGTTCTTGTCGATAACGCAAGCTCTGACAACTCCGCTGACGGTATCGAAGAGCGTCATCCGGGAGTCGAGGTTTTACGGCAGGATAAGAACCTCGGATTCGCCGAGGCGAACAATATTGCAGTCAGGCATGTAGACGATTGTGACTACGTTGTCCTGCTCAACCCGGACGCTTACAGCGAACCTGACTGGCTGGAAAACCTTCTGAAGGCGGCTGATGAGAATCGAGACCACGCTTTTTTTGCAAGCCGGACAATGGCGACTGACGAACCGGATGTCGTCGATGGCGCCGGTGACGCTTACCATGTCTCAGGCCGGGTGTGGCGTATCGGGTACAGAAAGCCGCTATCGGTGATCGACCCGGTTAACAGGGAGGTCTTTTCGCCGTGTGGCGCCGCCGCCATGTATAAAAGGGACGATTACCTGGCGGTGGGTGGCATGGACCAACGATATTTCTGCTATGTGGAAGATGTGGATATCGGATTCCGGCTAAGGTTGCGGGGGCATAAATGTCTATACGTTCACAACGCAGTGGCCTTCCACGAAGGGAGCGTAACCACAGGTCTGCACAGCGATTTCTACATCTACCACGGCCAGAGAAATTCTGTGTATACTTTTGTGAAAAATATGCCGTGGCCCTTATTTATCATATATTTACCACAGTTTCTTCTGTTAAATCTTGCCGCTATTCTATATTTCACCCTGAAAGGACGACCCAAAATAATTTTCACCGCAAAAATCGACGCTATCAAAGGTTTAAGGAAAATTCTGGAAACGAGATCAACGGTACAGAAGGGACGAAAAGCCTCGGTGGGTGAGATATGGCGTAGCATGGAGAGAGGTATCTTTCGCCCCTATTCAAAAAATCCATGAGCGAACTCCATGTGCTGGTAAGTGGCGGCTCGAGTCAGATAGGCAAATTGCTTCTGCCACGGCTCGTAAAAACCGGGTATAGGGTGGTTGCGCTGACCCGGAATGTAGAAAAAATCGAGATTGAAGGGGTGAGATCGGTGGAAGCTGACCTGCTCGAAGGTTTGCCGGAGCTTGAAAGGTTGCAGGTATATATCCATATCGCCCCTCTCTGGACCTTGCCGTCGATAATAGCTGACCTCGCCGATACAGGCATTGACCGGATAGTGGCGTTCGGCTCCACCAGCCGGTTCACCAAAATCGAATCGACCGACCCGAAAGAGCTTGCCGTAGCCAAATCCCTCGCCCGCGCTGAAAAATCTTTCATGGAGCAATGCGAAGAGAGGTCAATCTCATGGACCCTGCTCCGCCCTACGATGATCTACGGCATGGGAGTTGACCAGAACGTCACCGCCATCGCAAGGGTCATTGAAAAATTCCGGTTTTTCCCTGTAGCCGGTAGCGCGACCGGATTACGCCAGCCGGTTCACGCCGAAGATCTCGCAATCGCCTGCCTTGCCACCGTTTCAAATGAAAAGACATTCAATAAGGCGTACGACTTAAGTGGTGGGGAGAGTGTCACATACCGCGAGATGGTCTCACGGGTCTTCACAGCTATGGGCCTGGCTGAACGGATAATTTCGATTCCTGTTCCACTGTTACGGTTAGCCGTCAGAATGCTGTCACTACTTCCCGGATACGGTCACGTCTCAGTTGGCATGGCGGAGAAAATGGCGACTGACCTCTGTTTCGATCATTCAGAAGCCACCCGCGATTTTGCATACACGCCAAGGGGATTCAGCCCAACATTCGGCGAATAAAAATTTTCGCCACCACAACTCCAAACTTCAGCCAGACCGCCAACACGATCAGCGGGTATAGATATGGATATTCGTCCCGGAAAAACTTCTGGAAATAGATGACCATTCCCCTATGTTTGTGCCACTCCACAAAATATGGACGACCCTTGCTCGGTGTCCCTTTCTCATGAATCACCTCCACACCCGGAACGAACAGAACATGCCAACCGGCCTGGCGGAAACGAAAGCACCAGTCCAGGTCCTCGCAGTGCATGAAATAGGTCTCATCAAGCGGCCCCACATCGTCAAACGCTCTTTTTGGAACCAGCATAAACGCCCCCGATATCGCCTCCACCTGAGTCGGCCCTTCGGGTAACGGGGTCCCTGTCAGGACAAAACTCTCGAACTTTTTCGATTCGGGAAACAGTCTGTTCAACCCGGTCAGGCTCGCAACAGTTCGCATCGGCGTAGGGGTGTTTCGTCTGCACCCGGCCTGTTCCGACCCGTCCCGGTTTCTTATCAGACACCCGGCCATTCCGACTTTTTCATGGTCGCCTAATACGGCTACCATCTTCTCAACCGTATCCGGCCTTATTACGCAGTCCGGGTTCAGAAACAAAAACAGCTCACCGCAAGCCGATTTGACAGCGATATTGTTCGCTTTGGCAAAACCGAGGTTCGCCCCGTTTTCAATAACGGTAAGACGCTTTTCCGGGAAGGCGATATTATCGATTTTTTCTGTGCTACCATCTGTGGAGCCGTTGTCCGATACGATCACCTCCACCGGATAAGTGGAGAGCAGAGCCGACCGGACACATTCGGTGAGTAAGGGGCCGCCGTTATAATTGACGATGATTACCGACACCACAGGTGTTGTCATAGACGCTGATCGACAGGTTTCCTTACTTTCCGGCATAACCGCATTGTAAGGTGGGAGAGGGCGCCTGTAAAGTGGATAGCCTTTACGCTTACTGCAGGTTGCCCTTTGAGCAGTGGAAAAGAGAAGAATTGGAGTTATTCTAGAGTGGGGACACAAAATCTGGTAAAAGTTATCGATCCGCTGAACATATTCCTTTTTTTCGTGGCGGAGGGGATTCTTGCGTGGCTTTTCAACCTGCCCGAAACCCTGGCCGTAACTTTCTCGATCCTCTTTTTTGTCACCATTACCCTCTACCATCCCGTTAACGGATTTTCATACATTATCCTCGCGACACCCTTCTTCTTAGGCGCGGGAGTTCGACCCTGGTTCTGGTTAACAGAGTTTCATGTCTACTTTCTGATAGTCACAGGGTTCATTTATATTTTTTCGCTCCTGAAGAGAAAGATTTTTCCGCACAAGGGATTGTTACTTCTCATTTTGATATCCTCGCTGTTAAGCCTGCCACTGGACTTAAAGGAACTTTATTACGAGTTTTGGGTCTTTACGCCACAGAGGATTTTCGAGTTGTGGCTCAGCGGACACGAATGGTCCGTAATCAACTATTTCCGTGAGGTTACCGATGTAGCCAGCGGTGTGGCTCTCTTCTGGCTCGCGGTACAGGTCGTTCCCACCGCCGGAAGGCAATGGCCGGAACGGATTTTGTTCGCCACCCTGCTATCGATCACTACAATTTCAACAATCGGGATTCTGTACCATTACGATATTTTGATGAAATACCCGGAGAACTGGAGTTACGCCAGCCTCTCTCTTGTAGGGGATAGCGAAGGGGCGCCGACAGCGTTTTCCTACAACAGGCAATACCTGGCGCAATACCTACTCATTTTTCTCCCGGCGTCGATCTGGCTTGTCACTGGTCGTGGCAGAGGAGTTGTTGAAAGGATAATCGGTCTGATCCTGACGGGGCCGGTCCTGCTGTGCCTCTTTTTGTCGGGCCAACGATCAGTATTGATATCCATAATCGCAATAATAGCGGTATGTTATCTGGTATGGCGCTGGTCGGTGCAGGACGATAAAAAACCTGTCGGATCATTGGTCGGTACTGGTGTGTCGTTATTGATAATCGCTCTTTTTATTGCCTTCGTGTCAAGACTCGGCGATAAACTTTCCCTTGACCGACTGACTTCCGATTTAAGATTTCCCCTATGGGACACGGCTATAAGCATGTTTTCGGTATCCCCGGCGCTCGGAGTGGGGCCGGGCCGATTCCATCGTCTGTTTTCAGAGTTTTACACGGGCGAACCTTCATTCCTTATCGACATATCCTCTGGCACCGCCCACTCTTACTATTTTCAGACTCTGGCGGAGAAAGGATTTGTGGGGCTTGCCATCTTTACGGTTTTTGCGCTCACTATTCTTTGTGGCGCGCTCCGTTCCGCAAAAATACTGGGGGACTCGAAAACGGACTGTCTGGCGACGATATTCGGCCTTTCGGTCTTCATCTGGCTGATTCTGGGGCTGACCAACAATATCGCCCATGTTCGGGTGTTGGGAATCTGGTTCTGGATAGCCTCAGGGCTTGTGATAGCCCTCGGTTTCCCGTGCGAAAAGATTTTGCGGCACACCGCCAGATGGAATGTGGTCATAGGACTTGTGCTGGCGCTCCTCTTTTCGTGGCAGGTTCACCTTGTGCAATCGAGGCCAATCAGCGAAAAGATGCAACCTGGACTCTATAACTGGGAGAGTCGTGCGGATGGCTCCCATGTGAGGTGGACAGGTCGCAGGGCGGCGTTTTATCTACAGCGGGAGGGGAATCGGCTGATTATCCCCCTCTCTTTCCCGGCTCCCGGATCGGTAGGTTCACAAACGGTTACAATCAGGTATGGGGATAAGAGCGCGACAGCGACCCTTGAGGGGCCTTCGTTCAAGGAAATCATCATCGACGCAGGCAAAGAGAATGGACAAGTCCTAACCATCGAGAATTCCACACTCTTCAATCCGGCAAAATCGGGACTCAGCGCCGATAACCGCGATCTGGGCGTACTGATGGGAGAGACAAGGTGGGAGTAGATTCCAGGTCCGACAGACTCCTAGTGTTTTACGTCTTGTGCCATAAGCACCCGTTTAATCGTGAGCCATAAGATCCGCATGTCGAATAGAAACGACCTGTTCTCTCTGTAATACGCCTCAAACCTGACCTTCTCGGTGAGGGGAATCTCGTCCCGACCGTTGATCTGCGCCCATCCTGTCACTCCCGGAGTCAGCTCGTATATCCCGAGTTCGTCCCGCATGGCAACCAGATCGTCCTGATTGAAGAGAGCCGGACGCGGGCCGACGAAGCTCATGTCACCCAGTAAAACGTTCCATAACTGGGGGATCTCGTCGAGACTACGCTTGCGAAGATATCCGCCGACAGGTGTCAGCCAGGTATCGGGATTTTCCAGCAGGTGGGTGGCCACAGGAGGAGTGTCGATCAGCATGGTTCGTACCTTCGCCATGCTGAATATCGTCTTCCCTTTACCCACCCTGTTGGAGAAGTAGATTACCGGGCCTTTTGAAGTGGTTTTTACCGCTATGGCTATCAGGATCATCAGGATAACGGCGAAGGGGATTATGGCAAGGGCCAGTGTGATATCGAACGCTCTTTTCATCTCTTGATGGTAGCGCCACGAACGCCACGGTTCAGTTCCTGTATCAGTGCGGCGCCGGTCTCTTCCGGTCTGGACGGAGCCTCATCGATCACCTTTTTCACCAGATCTTCGATGTCATCCCATGGTCTTCCTTCAAAAAGAACGTTCAGTATCTTCGCATGACTGGTCGGTCTGGTCTTTTCGCTCGATCCGATAAGTTTCTCCTTCACCTTCTCACCGTCGCGCAGGCCGGTATAGACGATATCGATATCGACGTTAGGTTCAAACCCGGCGATACGGATCATCTTTTCAGCGAGGTCAGAAATTCGCACAGGTTTCCCCATGTCCAGATGGTAGAGAGACCCCTGTTGGCCAAGGGTGGCGGTTTGCAGTATGAGACCGACGGCTTCATGAATTGTCATGAAATAACGTTCGATATCGGGGTGGGTAACGGTTACCGGCCCTCTGTTTTTTATCTGGTTTAAGAATATCGGGGCAACAGAGCCGTTACTCCCCAGAACGTTGCCGAAACGGACCGCCATGAATCGGGTTTTGCTCGTTTCGGCTTTCGAGAGCAGGTAGAGTTCGCATACCCTTTTTGTGGCCCCCATGACGTTGATCGGATCTACCGCCTTATCGGTGGAGATCAGGATAAACTTTTCGACACCATACTTGTCCGACATGTCGGAGATGACTTTCATGCCGCTGATGTTGTTTCTTATCGCCTCGTCCATGTTCGACTGCATCATCGGCACATGTTTATAGGCCGCTGTGTGGAAAACAACTTCGGGGCGGTATTTAACGAAGACCGACTCCATCTTCTGTTCGTGGCAGATATCGGCGCAGACGAACAGTTCACAACCTCTCTTGAGCTTGTTGAGGCTCATCTGTAGCCGAAAAAGGTCGTTTTCCGATTTGTCCACAAGGATCATTGATGAAGGGTCGAACCTCTCGATCATGTGGGCAAGCTCCGAGCCGATGGAGCCTCCCGCCCCGGTAATCATTACACGGCGGCCTTTAAGGTTCTTTTCGATAACAGAATGGTCTATCTCAACCGGGTCGCGGAAGAGAAGATCCTCAATCTCTATCTCCCGCAGGATACCCGCGTCTATCTCCTGGTTTTTATCGTCGAAATAACCGGGGATGACACGGCAGGCGACGTTGTTCTTTTTGCACTGTTCGTTTATCTCTTCGATTTTCTCTCCGGTGACACGGCTTGCCACAAGCAACTCCTTTATGCCGAACCGTTCAACAAGCTCTCCGAAACTCGCCATCGGTCCGAGAACACGATGTCCGTGCATACTGGCGCCATCGTTTGATGGATTATCGTCGATCAGGCCGACCAGGTCGTAATGCAGGTGAGTATTCCTGCCAACCCCTGTCAGGGAGCGGATGAGCAGTTCCCCCCGGTCATCAGCGCCGAAAATCGCCACCTTGATGCCTTCGCTCTCATCCGGGTTACTTTTTGTGTGTCCCGCCAAGGAGAAAAAATCGCTGAAGGTTGTGGCAATACCCTCTTTGGAGTAGGAGATCCGGATCGACAACCTGAAAAGCGAGATCAGACCCACGGTCATAACGCCATCGATAACGAAGACCGACCTTGAAAACCTGCCCGCAAAATCGGGGTAATGGATGTAGATCAGCCCGGCGACGATTATGACAAAGCTGATTACGGTAGCTTTGATGATGTTGATGAAATCTACAACGCCGGTATAACGCCACATGCCGGACTGGAGTCCGCAAAAGGAGAAAACTGTCAGTTTAACAAAAACAACCGGGCCGACGCTTTGCCAGAAGAAGGCGAGAAACGGCCCCTCGAACGATTCAAAACGGAGCCAGTAAGCCAGCAGGTAGGAGAAATAGAGCAACAGAGCGTCCACCGCCAGCACTATATAAGTGTTCGGATTTTTGAACGCTATTTTCATGGCTAAACGCGATAATACTCCCTGTACCATTCAACAAACCGGGGAATCCCTGCTTCGATAACGGTTTTTGGCTCGAATCCGAAATCACTGTTTATCGAATCGATATTGGCGGAAGTCTCTTTCATGTCACCGGGTTGCATCGGTTCCATAATTTTTACAGCCTCTTTCCCCAACGCCTGTTCCAATGTTTCGATCATTTTCATCAGTGGAACGGAGCGGTTGTTGCCTATGTTGTAGACACGATAAGGCGCATAACTCGCCCCCGCCTCCGGGTGTTCATTGTTCCAGTCCGCTTTGCCGACAGGTGGAGCGCTCATAACCTTTCTCACCCCTTCGATAATATCATCGACATATGTGAAGTCGCGGCGCATCCGGCCTTCATTGTACACCTTTATCGGGTCGCCATTAAGGATCGATTTTGTGAATTTGAAAATGGCCATGTCCGGCCTTCCCCATGGACCGTAAACCGTGAAAAAACGAAGACCTGTAACCGGCAGGTTAAAGAGGCTTGCGTAGGAGTGGGCCATCAGTTCGTTCGATTTTTTAGTGGCGGCGTAGATCGATACCGGGTGATCGACACGGTGGTCTTCGGAGAAGGGATAGATTCCGTTGGCGCCGTATACGGAGCTTGAGGAGGCGTATACCAGATGTTTTACGCCACCCCTTCTGCACAGCTCCAGTATGTTGGAAAATCCGACCATGTTTGAATTGACGTAGGCCATAGGGTCTTCGATCGAATATCGAACCCCCACCTGGGCGGCCAGATGAACGACCTGATCCGGGGTATGGGCGGCAAAAACCTCCTCGATCCCTTCCTTGTCCTCCATTGCAACCTTGAAGAAGGAGAATCGCTCTTTTTCTCTTAATTTTGCAAGCCTCGCCAGTGTGAGGGATGAGTCGTAGTATGGATGCAGGTTGTCTACGCCAATGACTTCACGGCCTTCGTCAAGCAACCTGTTTATCAGGTGAAAACCGATGAAACCGGCGGCTCCGGTTACGATTATTTTTTCAGACATTCTTTATAATAAGGGACAAACAAGGATTACCTTGAGCGCCAGGGCTTTTTGTTTAAACAGAAAATTTTACATCAACCCAAGGTTATATAAAAGAGTTCATGCCCCGATATGTTGTTTTTTCCGGTTTTCGACCGATAGAGACCTTATGAACAGCGATATTTCGTCATTGGATATGTTAAAGTCAGCCCCGAAAGTTTCGGAGGAGAGATGAACGGGAGTTTTATTCCATTCTCCTCACCCGATATTGGGGAGGAGGAGATAGCCGAGGTTATCGACGTTTTACGAAGCGGGTGGATCACCACCGGCCCGAAGTGCAAGCGGTTTGAAGACGATTTCATTACCGCCACGGGAGCCTCGCACGCTATTTCGGTAAACTCGGCTACCGCAGGATTGCATCTTGCGCTCGAAGCGTTTGGCGTGGGGCGTGGGGACAAGGTTCTGACCACCCCGAACACCTTTACCGCCACAGCGGAGGTGATCCGCTATCTTGGCGCCGATCCGGTTTTTGTCGATATCGATGAAAAAACATTCAATATCAGTCCAGAGCGAATTGAAGAGACGATTGGGGCGAGCGGCCCTGAGAATCGGATAAAAGCGATCATGCCGGTCCATTTTGGAGGACTTTCGTGCGACATGGGGCCGATCATGGCTACAGCTAAAAAATATGGCCTGAAAGTTATCGAAGACGCCGCCCACGCTTATCCCGCAAAGTATAAAGGGAGAGATATAGGCGCCATCGGGGACGCTACGGTGTTCAGCTTTTACGCCAACAAAAACATCACCACCGGCGAAGGGGGCATGATAACCACAGATGATCCCGTGGCGGGGAAACGGATGCGGCTAATGCGGTTACACGGCGTTGACCGGGACGCTTGGAACCGGAAAGGAGAGAGCGCCCCCTGGTATTACGAGGTGGTGGCCCCCGGTTTTAAATACAATCTCACGGATATCGCCGCCGCCATAGGTATCCACCAGCTAAAAAAAGCCGGGATTTTTCGGGAAAAACGGGAGCGAATCGCCCGAACTTACGATAAAGCCTTTGAAAATGTTGCGGATGTAATTCGTCGGCCATACGACACCCTGGAGGGTTTCCGTACTGACCAATTTTACGGCGACCACTCGTGGCACCTTTATGTCATCAGGGTGAACGAGTCTCTGATGGAGAGGGGAAGGTTTATCAACGAACTGGCCAACAGGGGCATCGGCGCAAGCGTACATTTCATACCTCTACATCTTCATCCTTACTGGAAGAATAGATATTCGCTGTCACCAAACGATTTCCCTGAATGTCTGAAACTTTACAAAAATTGCGTATCGTTGCCAATATACCCGAAAATGAGCGAAAACGATGTTTTGCGGGTAGTTTCTGAGGTAACATCACTGGCTGGTAAATAAAAAAATCAGCAAAACGTGAAGATCAATAAAACCGGAATCGAAGGTGTTCTTCTCATAGAGCCGGATGTCTATGAAGATCCGCGAGGATTTTTTATGGAGACCTGGCGTCACGAAAAATATAGTTCAGTCGGCATCAACGCCACCTTCGCGCAGGACAATCTCTCATATTCTGAAAAAGGGGTTTTGCGCGGCCTTCATCTACAGATCCCAAACGCGCAGGCGAAACTTGTTCAGGCTCTGGTCGGGGAAATTTTTGATGTGGCGGTCGATTTGCGGAGAGGTTCACCCACTTTCGGGCAATGGATCAGCGCAAAACTCTCCGCCGACAACAAACACCAGTTCTTTATCCCGGAAGGGTGCGCCCACGGTTTTTGCGTAACCAGCCCAACTGCGCTCGTCTCCTACAAGTGCAGTAAACCGTACCGCCCGGAGTCGGAGAAGGCTCTTCTCTGGAACGATCCCGATATCGGCATTAAATGGCCGGTGGAAAATCCGCTCGTATCGGAGAAGGATTCCGTGGGGCTTTTGTTAAAAGACTTTTAATGCGGATACTTCTTACAGGTAGCCAAGGTCAGATCGGCGGCGAACTTTTTAACCTGCTTTCGCCTCAATATGAAGTTATCTCGCCGGACAAAAAATCACTCGATCTTTCAAACCCCGATTCTATCACCGCATTTGTGCGTGAGAACGAGCCGGAACTAATCATCAACGCAGGCGCCTATACAGCGGTAGACCTTGCGGAGGAAGAGAAGGAGCTTGCAACCGCCATAAACGGCGCCGCTCCTTCCATCCTGGCTAAAGAGGCGAAAAAGATCGGCGCCGGGATTATTCATTTCTCTACCGATTATGTCTTCGACGGCTCGAAACAAACGCCCTACACCGAAGAGGATCAAACCAACCCGATAAACCATTACGGCGCATCTAAACTTGCTGGAGAGATCGGATTGCAAAAGTCGGGAGCGGCCCATATAATTTTGCGCACAAGTTGGATATACGGCAAGACTCGTAACAACTTTTTCCTGACGATGCAAAAACTTGCAAAAGAGCGGCGCGAGATCAAAGTGGTGGACGACCAGACTGGATGCCCCACCTGGTGTTCTGTTCCGGCCAGAGGCGCTGTGGATATTGTTAAAGCGTTGTCGGTTAACGGGCGGATCGACACCGACCGGTTCCGTGAAGTTTCGGGGGTCTACAATCTGGTATGTGACGGCGCCGCCACCTGGTACGAATTTGCGGAGGCGATTGTAAATTATATGCCTGAGGGTGACCGACCGATTCTTACCCCTATTGCATCCTCCGATTTTCCGACTCCCGCGAAGAGACCGGCCTATTCGGTTTTATCGTGCGCGAAGATTGAGAAGATTTTTGGGATAAAGATGGACAAATGGCCAGACGCGCTCGAAGAGCTGGTTACTGGTCATTGATTGAGTTAGCTGTCTCCCAGGTGATCGCTGGAGCCTGGTAATAGCGGAATATGGTCGATGGGAGCGGGGCGAAAGGTGACTTTTTCTCTCGTATATGTTTCTCCTCCCACTTCCTGAAAAGCTTTGAAAGATTGACCGATAGACCGAACGCCAGGTTTCTTCGACCGGGTGGGGCGGCGCCGCTGAAACCGTAACCACGGGTGTAATAGATAGCGTGCAACTCCAGAAACGATAACGGGGTCTTTTCAAGGAGCGGTACACCGTCGAGTTTGCATACGAGATGAAACTTCATGCCGGAGTAGTCGGAGACAAAATTCATGCCGACCTCGCCATATCCGAACTCTTCGCTCGGCAGATATTCCCACCGTAAATCGAGTAGCCTGTCGAGGGTCGGATTCGTCTCCAGCAGGTACGCAAGGCCCGCCCCGCTGATATTGGCGGCGATATCCTCCCTGCTGAAACCGTATTTCGTGAATCCATCGGCAACCTCCAGCAGGGAGACGATCCCGGCGCCCGCGAGGCTTGCGCGAAGAGCCGCCTTGCCGCTATCCATGCCGGCCTCCCGATATGCCAAAGCCATTGATCGTGAAAGCAGGTAAGCGCTGAATGCGTGCCCTGTTTTGTCCGCGCCGCCCCAGTCGTCTTTCCGCTCGAACCATCCATCTTCTTTGAAATGAGCCGGTTGAAGATTTCCTTTCTCCGGCCACCACCAGAATGTGACACCGAAAGCCAAAGACCCGAGGAGAGTCAGTCGGTCGATTTTCGCAACCTTCTCTTCGTCGGCGCAGGAGTTTTTTGGCGCTGAAACCAGCAGGAGAAGAGCCGCTAAAACTATCGCCGTTACATTTTTCATCCTGCGGAGGTGTCGATATAATCGATAAGGGTAAAACCTGTCCACCAGACATCGGCGCCTTCACTCAGGATCGAAAGAAAGGTGTATCGCCCCAACGGCGCGGTTTTAAACTTTATACCTTTTTCTGTGAGCCGGTTCCGTAGTTCATCCATATCACTATTCTCAACGAGCGCCGAAAAACCGGGGGAGATCGGCCACCTCGATTTTGCGGTCTCTTTGGCGTAACCCCTGAAAGGCCCGGTCACAAGATCGTAGGTCCGCTCAAGATCAATAAGGTGGGCTGAATGCCATCGGTTTACCGCCAGAAGTTTTACATTTTCTGTGGAGGCGGTTTTGTGAACCAGCGCCGGGTCAAGTTCAGTTGCCGAGGGCGGGCGGGCGGCTTTCCGATAGAGAAAAAGCTCGTGGATATCGTAAACCTTGCCCGGGTCGGTAGTCAGGTCGAACCGCACATACCTTGCTTCGACCGGCGAAAAGTTCCACTCTTCAAACTCCCGCTCCCTCTCGAAATCTGTCCTGATAAAGACTTTTTCGTATGTCGGAACAAAAATCGACGGCCAGTTTTTTATGGCGACCACTCTCCACACCTCTCCATCCATCGATACACTTATCGAAGCGGTGGAGGGTTTCCTGCCGTAGATGACGCGTACCCTTGAGAGAGGTTTTTTATCATTCAGCTCCACGGTAAAAGAACCGGATCCTACTTTGGTGGTAAAGAAATTCCGGTCGCCGAGCGCTGTAAGGTCGGGTGTCAGGTTCCAGTTGGCTGGTGGAATCGATTCCGCCGATCCACGTTCCGGTCTTGCATGGTGGAGGAGAACCAGACCGGGTACCTTGTCGAGCTTGTAGTTGTCTCCGCAACATGCGCGATATTGCATGGCGAACGCATTCCCGTAACCGAGCGATATCCCGAGAGCCGTGTCCCGGTCCCGTTCGGCAGACTTTGTAGTCGATAGCTCCCTTGCGCCATCGTATCCCATGGTGTCTATCCGCCCCCCCTCCGTCAATGCGTGCCACGAGAGCCGGTTTCTTTTGTCGTAGTTGTTAAGAACAAGGGAATGAATATTGAGGCGGTTTATGGCGCTGTATAGCTCAGATAGACCCTCTTTCACAGCGGCCCCCTCCTCTTTCATATCGCTAAACGATCTGAAACCGGTGAACAGGTTTGATGAAACAATGAGAAGGAGCAGGAGTAGCGCCGGGATAATGCGCCATCTCCATAACTGATCGATAATAAGCGCCGTCGCCGGGATGAGAGCCGAAAACAACGGGATCAGATGCCGGGATTGACCCTTGACACTGACGTTGTTGAGCATGAAAGCGGTAAGGAAGAGCAGGGCAAACAGTAATAGAGGAAGAAACCCGCCCCGCTCCCCTTTCAGGTTTCTGAGCGAGTAGATCGACACAGCCAGAAGGCTGATTACCATGACAACCGGAGTGGCCCATAACCAAGGGTGACCATCAAACGGAATAAAAGACTCGCTGAATGCGTAATAAAGACCGGATAACCGATCATTTATTGAGTTGTCGCCAAACGAAAGGGTCGCCTCACCACGGGTGGCCAGAAGTTGCGGCAGGGCCAACAGAAATCCGGGAATAGCGCCGACAAAGAGCGCGATGATCTTGCCACGGTTTCTGGTAAATATCAGAAACAGAGCTGTAACCGCCAGGTATGGAGCCGACAAGGCGCTTGTCCACAACAGTAACCCCATCAGAAAACCGATGGAGGCATGGGCGCTTACGGAAAAATCGCGCCCTTTCATCCTCTCCACACAAAACCATAATAAAAAAGTCCCGCCGCAAACAATTTCAGGGTACCCGCCCCGTGGTGATATCGAATAGAAGAGAGGCGCGAAACTTGTAAAAGCCCATAAAAGTCCGCAGATCAGGCCAGTTCTCTCGCCGATAAGCGATCTGCCGAGCAGGTAGAAAGGAATGACACCCAACGACGAGACAAGAACAGGCGCGAAACCAAGCCCCTCCCACGATGGTCCGAAGATAAAAAAGAGAGGCGCCGTGATCCACGCCTCGATGGCGCCCATGTAGTTCTGGCCGTAGTAGATAAGGGGAAAATCGATACCGTTGGCTATATTAAAGGCCATCTTGCCGATGGTCAGCGCGTCGGCTCTATGCGCGATCCCTTCGTTAAGATAGACCCGCCACAAAAAAGCCACCATCACCAGAATAAAAATCTGCGCCCTGGATGTAAAGAGCTTTCTCATCGGTTCAAAAAGGGTTTTTAACCGGGGCGGAAGATTTGTCAGATCTCGTTCGGGAGATTCAGCAGATATTCGCCATACCCGCTTTTGCCAAGGCCTTTTGCCAAGGTTTTTAGCTCTTCGGCTGTGATGTAACCGTGCCGGAAAGCGATCTCCTCAGGGCAGAGAACTTTTAAACCCTGACGTTTCTCGATGGTATCGATAAAGACCGCCGCCTGCAAAAGCGATTCATGGGTGCCAGTGTCGAGCCAGGCGTTTCCACGGCCCAGCTTTACAGCCGAGAGTTCTCCCATATCGAGGTATTCACGGTTAAGGTCGGTGATTTCAAGCTCCCCGCGAGGTGAAGGTTTTAAATTCTTCGCGATTTCGACGACCCGGTTGTCGTAGAAATAGAGACCGGTGGCGGCGTAGTTCGATTTGGGGCGCTCCGGTTTCTCTTCAATACCGACAGGTTGGCCTGTTGTGTCGAATTCTATCACTCCGTAACGGTGCGGGTCGTTGACCCTGTAGCCGAAGATAGTGGCGCCACGGTTTGTGCGCCTGACCTCCTGCAAAACCTCAGCAAGACCATGACCGTAGAAGATATTGTCACCGAGGATAAGAGAACACCCCTCTCCTCCAATAAAATCCTCGCCAATGAGAAAAGCCTGAGCCAACCCTTCCGGTTTCGGTTGAATGGCAAACCCTATCTTTACGCCCCACTGCGATCCGTCCTGTAACAGCTTTTTAAACAGATGTTTATCCTCCGGGGTGGTGATGATAAGTATCTCTTTTATCCCGGCGAGCATCAGGATCGCCAACGGGTAATAGACCAGCGGTTTATCGTAGACCGGCATAAGCTGTTTACTGACAGCGTGGGTGAGCGGGTATAGTCGGGTGCCGGATCCTCCGGCCAGTACGATTCCTTTATTTATCATTTTCCACCTTTTGAAGCCAGCCCGAGGCGTTCCCCGTCGTAACCGCCGGAGGCGATCTTTTCGAGCCAATCGCCATTATCAAGGTACCAGCGCACGGTTTTTTTTATTCCGGTCTCAAAAGTTTCCGCTGGTGTGAAAGAGAGTTCCCGTTCTATTTTCGCTGGGTCGATGGCGTATCGCTGATCGTGGCCTGGTCGGTCTTTTACAAATGTAATCAGTTTTTCCCTGGGAGTATGGCTCGAATCGGGAACCATTTCGTCTAGGGTGGCGCATAAGGTTTTCACCACTTCAAGGTTGGTTTTTTCGCTCCTGCCGCCGATGTTGTAGACTTCTCCGGAAGTTCCGTTTGCAAAAGCCATTCGCACCGCCCTGCAGTGATCCTCCACATAGAGCCAGTCGCGGATATTGGCGCCATCACCGTAGACCGGTATCGGCTCCCCACTGAGCGCCTTTCGTATAACCAGCGGTATCAGTTTCTCCGGGAACTGGAACGGACCGTAGTTGTTGGAGCAGTTGGTTATTATCGTGTCGAGGCCGTAAGTGTGGTGATACGCCCGGACAAGATGGTCCGCCCCGGCTTTTGAGGCGGAGTAGGGGGAGTTTGGCTGATAGGGGGTTGTTTCGACGAAAGAACCTTCATCGCCGAGAGAGCCGTAAACCTCATCGGTGGAGACCTGAAGGAATCGCAGACCCTTCTTCGATCGGGCTACATACTCCCGGGCCGCTTCGAGCAGGGTGAACGTTCCCACCATGTTGGTCATAACAAAATCAGCAGGACCATCTATGGAGCGATCGACGTGGGATTCGGCGGCGAAATGGATAATTCCGTCCGGTTCGTATTTTTTGAGGATAGAATCTATGAGTGGCCTGTCCCGAATATCTCCCCGGACGAAGATATGGTTCGGATCACCCGCCAGCCGGTTTAAAATTTCCGGGTTGCCGGCGTAGGTCATGGCGTCGAGGTTAATAACCGTGCAATCACCGTTGGCAACGGTCCCCATAACAAAAGCGCCGCCGATGAACCCGGCCCCTCCGGTGACAAGTAGAGTACGCATATATCTGTATTGTGTGAACTTATAAGAAAACGGAACTATAAATTCATTTCCCCTCAATGTCAATCAAACGCCGTTCCATAACGACTATCAAATACGCTTGTTATCGGATGCGAAAATTCATCTATGGGCCTTTATTCAGAGTGGGTTGTTGGTATTATCATGAATTATGCTACAATCAAGGTTTAATTGTGGTAATTCAAACGCGAACATGGAGCCGGGTTTGCGCAATAAACTGATTTCATTGCTATTATTGGTGTTTGTGGTCTCCCAGACTGCCGGATGCGGTGGTGGCGGTGGGTCGGGAAGTAGCGCAAGCGCCACTGGCTCCGATTCTGTCGCCGACGGGTCTGGTGATACCGGATCGGGCGATACCACCGGTGACGGAACAGACGGTGGAACCGATTCGGGTGGCGATACAACCAGAGATTATTCCCTGTTTTTTCCTGACGACGGCGCCATATACCAGACGGGCGGAGCGCCGGAGCTGTGGGTCAATAACAGCCAGTCGGACGAGAGAACGGGAGTATACGTCTTCTACCTGGCTACGGAAGAGGATGGCGCGACTGTCGAGGTGGCCCAGTCAGAAGAGGTGGCGCAAGGCGAAGACGGTTATGGACGCTGGACCCCATCTGATGTAACGCTGGAAAAAAACAGAGAATACTGGTGGCGATGGAGAGCCACATACACCTATCCCGACCCTGTAGACTCCACTGCGGAATCTGAAGTCAGGGTGATGGAATCCGATACATACACACTCAGGGTTATTCCTTCCGGCGGGTTCCCTTACACGAGTCCGCGTACTCTGGGGTACATGGATTCAAACCTGATGGCAAACCCAACCCTGGCCGTATACAACATATATACTGCAGGGGGCGCATTAGTCACATACGATTTCGAGTTCTTTACCGATCCCGCTCTCACCGCTCCGCTTCTTGGCGCAGAGAATGTGGCCATGAATAGCGTCGAATCTTTCACCTCCTGGACCATCTCCCAGGATCTGCTGTTTGCCAACGGTCAGCTTGGAGAAGATGGTGTCTCCGGCGGTTTAATGCCAGACACGACATACTTCTGGCAAGCAAGGATAAATATTGACGGTTATTCCTCCGACTGGTTCGGACCTTTCAGTTTCACCACCTCCAACATTTGCCAGGTAGGGCGCCGTGGTTACGGCGGATACATTACGGAATGGACCCGTGTCAGGGTATGCGATGACCTGCTCAGGACCGACCCGACCGAAGCGCTCGGCCCCACAAACGCGGACGGTTTTATCAGTCAGGACGAGCCGGGTTACGGTTTTGTCTCCATGGATAACGGCGCCACCCTGGGTATAGAGATGGATAGAGCCATCGCGGATCGAACCGGATACGATATCCGGGTGTACGAATATTGGTCCCAGGAATTGCTGGAGCTTTTCGCGGGCAGATCGGAAATTGGCCCGTGGCAATCACTGGGAGTCGCCTTTTGCGGTGACTATTGCGATTTCGACCTGGGTGTTACAGAATATGGATACGCAAAATATTTCAAGATATTAAGCTTGGCGTCTCCGACGGACGAATGTTACCAGACCGCCGGACCTGATATCGATTCTTTGGAGGGATTGAGTCTTGCCTCAAGTTCCGACACTTGCCTGCAGTAGAGGGTCTTTGATAAACAGACCGGCCATCCTCCTTATGACCTTGGCGTTTCTTTCGCTTCCGGCCTGTGGGTCGGGCGGAGGTAGCTCGGTCACCGGGAGCGAGTCAGGGACAACCTCAAGCTCCACTACGGTAAACACGTCATCAGGTAGTAGCTCATCAGGCTCAGTCAATACGACCTCCTCCTCCCATACTCTGGGTCCGGCGCCTGAATGGCTTTTAGGTGAGTGGGACGTGGTTCGCATTCAGGACCTTGGCGTGGAGTGGGCGGTCGATTTCAATGTGACTTTTACCGAGTATGGTTTCGAGTATAGCTATGGTGACATGTGCAACGGGGCCGCAGAACTCGAAGTTGAACAGGGCCAGCCATCGTTTGCCACAAGCGATTACAAAATGACCATTGTCTGGGCCGATTGTCATCCCGACTGGGGGTTTCTGGCGGAACCAGGGGTAGTGGATGAAGGCTACTTTTGGGAAAACGACGGATGGATATACCACTACTCCCGGCTCTCTACGTTATATTGGGTGTACCGCTCCCCGGACCTTAATTAAGGGTGTCTCAAAAGCCTGACGCGAAACGGTCGAAAGCTTTTACCGTTTTCCTCTTCTTCACACTCCTGGGGGTTGTCTATTCCTGGCCCCTGATAATTAATGTAACTGACGGTATTCCCTATACTTACAAGCCTGACCCGGTCTACCAGACCGTCAGGATGTTCCACGGCGACCATCTTCAGGCGTATTACCATATCGGGCTACTGAAAAAAGCGGCGACTGGCGCCATCGACTGGTTCTCAAATCCGTATGAGTTCGCAACGGAGAGCCAGCCGCCTATGTTTACCACCTATTTCCTGCCGGTGACGATCTTTTATCTGCCGTTTTCGTTCATATCAGAGACGGTGGCTTACAACATACTTACATGGCTTTCTTTCGGGCTTGCGGGACTTGCGGGATATCTCTGGGTGGCTCAACTTACGGGTAGCCGTACCGCCGGGCTAATGGGTGGAATTTTGCTCAACTTTCTTCCATTGCGGTTAGTGGAGCTATACGGTGGACACCCGTCGGGACATGCGGTTTTCTATTTTCCTCTGGCGCTCTACTTTTTCGACCGCGCCGTCAAGACAAGAAGCCTGATGAGCGGGGTGTTTGGGGGGCTTACCATTATCGGGTTCACCTACCAATACCCCTATTTCGTCTATTACCTGTTCATGTTCCTGATGGTTTATATCCCGTGGCGGCTTGGCCCGGAAATTTTTTCGATGGTACGCGAAGGGAAAACCGGGTTTGCAAGGTTAAAGGAACTTGTTGTGGTGGGGATTCCGTTCGCTATCGGGGCGCTTACCTCCGTATGGGTGATGTTGTCATACAAAAAAGCGGTGGTCTCCAAAAGCTCTTTCGCCGCAGGAAGAACAATGGGGGAGGTCTCCCTCTTCTCGCCTGACCTGTCGGCTGTCGTAATCCCCGATCCGGGGCATACGGTCTATTTTGGTATCGCAACACTGATCCCTCTGGTTGCTTTGGCGCTGGTCTTTTTCGTTAAACGGGCGGAAGAACCGAACAAGGCGGATATCACACTTTTTACGGTGATTTTCATCGTGACATATATACTGGCTTTCGGGACTACGTTAAACAGTTATATTCCTCTCTATTCCCTCTTTTACGAACATTTCCCCTATTTTAATTTCTCCCGCAACCCGACCAAGATCATGATCGTGACAGCCGTATCCCTTTCTGCGCTCGGCGGTTATGTGACGGCGTGGGCGTTACGAAGGAAAACGGGTAAAGTGGGAGTCACCATCATTCTGCTCGTTTCCATGCTGGCTGTGATGATCGACTACCACCCGAAACAGGCTATCGGTATTACGCTTCTCGACAAGGAGAATCGTGTCTATACCCGCCTTGCAAAAGTGGCGGGTGAGAAAAAAAGCATAAATATACCGCTTTGGCCGGGGGAGTCGGCCTGGTCGTCGATATACCAGTATTACGCTCTTTTGAGCAAAACAGCGATGATAAACGGCTATTCTCCGATAGTTTCTCAAACTTATATAGACGAAATCTTCTGGCCCCTTTTCACCCTCAATTCAGGGGACATTTCAAAAGAGCAGGCCACGATGTTAAGGGGCTTGAACGTTGGATACCTGCTCTTCCACGAAGAGGCGTACCCCCCAAAGGTCTCCGCTTATTCGCCGCAACTGGCGTTAAGAAGGCTGTTGCGTTCACCTTACCTTGAGCTTGTGGATAAAGAGGAGCCGATATGGCTCTTCGCGGTCAGGAAAGAGCCGGGTGACGGCGAACCGTCTACGTTGACCATGCCGGGGGGTTTTCTGTTCCAGTCCGAATACCTGCCCCGGATAAAGGGGGGACTCGTGGAAGACGGGGAAGCGTACAACGGACTGGCTCTCGCAGGCGCCTCAGGTGTCGAAGATTTCCTTAACGCCGGGCCATATAAAACCTTCCCGGCGGGGCGATACAAGGCGACGTTCCGCATAAGGACAGGCGCGAAGCCTGTGGAGGGTGATCTGCTTGTTATTGATGTGGCGGGGGAGGGTGGCTCGAACGTTCGCGCTCTCCGCGTCATTACCAGCGCCGATTTTCCCGTTCCCGGCCGGTACGAGGAGTTTACGCTCGGTTACGATCTTTCGGTCGGTATCCCGTGGCAAGTTGAGTTCCGGGCGAAATCTACCGGGCGATCCGATATTTTTATCGATTCGGTATACGTCCGTTTCGCCGATCAGGTCGATCCTCTGTTTACCGTTGAGGCGGAGGATCTTAACTACACAGGGACCATACGTTCGCACGGTTCCGTAGAAGGTGGCAAAGCGGTCTTCTCCACACCTGACAGGGACCCCTCCACTCTGATGGTATATGGGCCGGGGCGTATTCTTCCTGCCGGTTCGTATACAGCTTATTTCAGGATGAAAACCGAAGCGAGCATGGCCACACCGAACGCAGTGGCCGACGTGGAAATTTATTCAGAAAACCTTGGACGCAATCTGGCCACACGGACAGTCACAGGTGAAGAGACCGGAAGCGTCTATACCGATGTTACCGTTCCTTTCGCCATTGAAAAACCGGATGCGGTGGATTTCAAGGTTATTTTCAAAGGGAGCGCGCCTTTGTGGGTAGACAGGATAACCGTTGCGAAGGTGGCCGGAGAGTAGCGTGGGTGAATCCTCAACCTGGAAAGGGAAGGTGTTAAAATGGATCAGGTGGCCCTTATCCCTCGCCATACTGGGTTATCTATTCTACAGGGTCGATTTTTCGCAGTTCATAGAGCCGCTTGCCTCGATAAAACCGGAGTGGGCGTTGCTTGCTTTTGCTCTGGTGGTGGTGGATCAGGTCGTTGTTGGCGTCGTGTGGCGCAACATGCTCCTTACCAAAGGACACAACGTTCCCCTTGGGGATACCATGCGCATAATTTTCGCCTCCGATTTTCTTGGCATAGCCTTGCCGTCGAGTGTCGGGTCGGACGTTGTGAAGATGGTTGGGCTATCAAAATATATAAAGAACGGCGCCGAGGCGATGTCTTCGATGGTAGCGCTACGGGCCAGCGGAATAATAATACTTTTCTCCATGGCGGCGGTGACGGCGTTCCTGTTTTCTGACACTCTGCCCGATAAGGAGATAGCGGGCATTATCACAACTTTTCTGCTCATTGGCTTCGTTCTGGGTGTCGCGGGTCTGCTCCTCGCCCGCCCGATCCTCGGAGTCATAAAAGGGACGTTGTTAAAATTCGGGTTGGAAAGTCTCCACACAAAACTTAAAGAGACCTACGACGCTTTTGTCATGTATGTCAAACACAAGGACACGATGTTCATGTTGCTTGTAGCGGGTATCTTTCTGCAAGTGAGCAAGATTATCTTCAGCTACCTGATATCACTGGCGCTGGGTATGGATGTCACGCTCGTTGCGTTTTTTATCTTTGTGCCGATCATCACCGCCATTACGATGGTACCTGTCTCGGTGGCGGGTGTAGGTGTGCGGGAAGGGGGATATGTCCTCTTTTTCCAGTACGCCGGGGTTGCCGAGAGCGAGGCCCTTGCTTTGTCGTTATGCGGGTTCGGGATTATGCTGATCTATTCCCTCTTCAGCGGGGTGATCTACGGTATTTTCGGATTCCCTTCGGCGGAGAAGCTTGACGATCTTAAAGGGACCGAAAGTTGAACTTTTATGAACCGGGCGATCATTTTGTCAGGATAAAAGCGGAAGTTCGTAACTACCTGACCGGCGGTTACCCCGGATTTGTTTTTGAACCCTTTCCGGAGGCTTCTCCGTCAAGAGTACCGGTCTTCTCCTTCCACGATGTTTCTACTTACAAGTTTGAAGCGCAACTGCTCTACCTTCAAAAAAACGGGTACGAAACTCTCACGGCAGACGAATATTACGAGTCTCATAACAGGGAAAAAAACGGGCGGAAAGTCCTGCTCACCTTCGACGACGGAAGAATATCCCTCTATAACGTAGCGTACCCTCTGCTGAAAAAATACGGGATGAAAGGGGTTGCATTTGTTATGCCGGGGGAGGCGCCGGAGAGTGACGGGGGGGAGCTTTGCTCCTGGTTGCAACTTATGGCGATGAAAGATGTTATCGATATCGAGTCCCATTCAAGAACACATTTCATCATGTTCACTTCATCAAAGCCCGAAACGTTTTTCACTCCGGCCATCCGCGATAACTGGGCCTCCATCGACTGGCCCACCCTGAACGAAAAAGAGACCTCACCCGTAAGTCGGCGCCATCGGCTCGGCACCCCGATATACGATATGGACTCAAGGCTCTCTGACACCAGGAGAGTTCTGGAACCGGTTAAAATACGTGAGGCTTGTGTAGACTTTGTGGGGAAAAACGGCGGATCCCGCTTCTTTGAAACAGCTGACTGGCGCCATCGGCTCGGAAAAATTCATGAATCGATAACGGCAGGTTTTACAACAGAAACAGAGGAGGAGCGAATCGAAAATGTTGGACGTGAGATAGCCGAATCAAAAAAACTGCTCGAATCGCGTCTTGGCGGAGAAGTTTCCCATCTTTGTCCCCCTTTCGGTATATGTGGTGAAACCGCCCTTAAACTTGCGGAAAAAATCGGTTATAAAGCGGTATACTGGGGCGTGAACGCAGGTGAGGGGATAGCGAAATTCAGAAAGCTCGCCCATGTTACCCGCATCAAGGACGATTATATCTTTCGCCTTCCGGGAGAGGGGCGGGAGTTTTTGGCGAAATCGTTGTTTGATAAAGCTGTGAGAAGATTTACCGGGAGATAACCGTTGGCAGGTTCCATGGGTGAATTAATCAGGAAAGCGGTTCGTGATTACAAAACCACCCTTATCGAGAAGAAAAGAAGGTTTGCTGAATATTTAAGTAATAACAGACGGGACACCGTTATTACTGTCGCCCTCATAATCATCCTCTATAACCAGCGCGACTCTCTTCTTGATATCACAATCATCCTGATCACAGCCCTGCTTGTAAACCGGTTAGCGCGACTTTATATCGACTCGATAAACCGGCTGGAAGACGCCATAGCCTATTTCACCAACAACAAACTCGACACCGCCATAACCCTGGCGCTGGTTTTGACTATTGCGGTTTATGTGAACAAAATGGCCGAGCTTGATATCGAATACTTGAATGATGTGGAGGTGACCGTGGATGGTTACCTTCGGGAGTACCGAAACAAGATCCCGTCCGACTACAAGACCATCGACCTTACCAGTTGTGACAGGCTGGTTGAAAGTTACGACAGAAGAAAAAAAACGCTGGAGTTCAAGCTGATGCAAGCGGACGGCTACAGGGATAAAAAGGAGGCCGAGAGGTTGCGGGAGAGAATATCGGATCTTGAAAACCAACAGAGAGACTGCTTTTAAACAGTCCCTACTTGAGTTTGCCGAGAGCTTCGATAACCATGTCCAGGGCAGTTTCAAGACTGACAAAGCAGTTTTCAAAATCACTCTGGCTTGCGTAAAGCCCGGCGGTGTTGATCTGGTCCTCCACCTGTATGGCGGCTATGTTTTCACCTGGCGTTTTCCGGGAGTTAAACTCCTCGCGCTGGATGCGAAGCAGGTCGCTTATCATTCCTGAAATCCGCTGGTAGTTCGTTATATTTTTCGACGAATCGATAAGTCCCTTGATCTGATTATATCCGTGGGAATAATCATCGACAGCTGTTGGAGGGGTGTAACCTTGCGCTGGTGAATAGAGAAGAAATAGCAACAGGAGAAGAACCGGACCTTTATTACGATACATGGTTATCCTTTATTAACGGAGCTTTCTGGCTCGTTCCGGATGGATATTAAACCTGCCAACAAGTTTACGCAACTTTGTGACCTGTTCGTCGATCTTGCCTGCAACGTTCTCCGTATGTTCGGTATGGGAGGAGAAACCGTCGCTTAAACTCAAAAGCACCCTGGTGGCGTCGAGCATGTCTGTAGTAATGGTCGATTGCATCTCCGAAGAGGCGGTGATCTCCTTTACCATCTTGTTGACGCTTGTGGCCTCGCTTATAATTTCGTTCATCACCTCGTTGGAGCCTTTCATCGAATCGACGGCGGCGAAGGTGAATGTCTGAATATCCTTTATCATCACACTGATCTCGCTGGTGGCGCTGGTTGTTCTTTCCGCAAGTTTGCGCACTTCGTCGGCCACAACGGCGAATCCTTTCCCCTGGTCCCCTGCGTTGGCGGCCTCGATGGCGGCGTTTATGGCCAGAAGGTCGGTCTTTTTTGCGATATCTTCGATGACGAGCAGGATAGCTCCGATCTTGGAGGAGTATTCGGAAAGTTTCTGAATAGCCTTGGCGCTATCCCTGATAACCTTTCCACCCTCCACGGCGTGTTTGTGGGTTTTTGTGGAGGTGCTGGAAACCTCCACCGCGCCGGCGGCTATACCGGAGATAGCCTTGTTCACCTCTTCGATGGCTGAACTAACTTCGGAGACCTTGCCGAGCTGGCTTTTCGCCTGGGTCACCCCCCGTTCCGTACTGACAGAGAGCTGGGCTGTAGCCGAAGCGAGGCGTTGAGCCATCCGGAAAAGATCGATGACGATAAGCTCAATCTTCGATACGAACTCGTTGAAAAGCTCTCCTACTTCGGCGATTTCATCGTGGGTCTCTATAGTGACTCTTTTGGAGAGATCCGCCACTTCTTCGCTTGCGATACCGCGAAATCGAATTATGACCTCTTTTAACGGGTTGGTTATGGAGCTTGAGAGGAAATATGCGAGCGCGATGGAGATGGCGACCATCATGATGGAGATCATGCCGTTGGTGGAGTCGGTGGCAACAGTTATCTCCTCAGTCTCTTGCAGGGTCGAAGCCATCCTGACTCTGGTTTTATCGACTATGACGTTGATCTTCTCCTGGAGAATCATCACAAAAGCGTCGGTATCGATGAGAATGCTGTTTCCGGCTTCGGCGCCGTCCTTGAAATAGACTTTCACCATGATTTCAGCCATGTTGAAGTATTTGCTGAAATCCTCGACAAGCTCTCTTATCTGCTTTTTCATCTCCGGGTCGTCGGTCACCTTGAGAGCTTTTGAAGCGTTTGTATGGAAATAGTCGCTCCATGTGAAGGCGCTCTCCAGTTCGTCAGGATCGCCTGTCAGTGCGGCGTTGGAAAAGCGTTGCTGTACCTGGACTACGGCAAGTTGCATCTGCATGCAAGATTCGGTCAGGGGATAATGGATGGCGCTGATGTTGTTAAGCCCCGACACTATCTTGACTGTGGCCTTGTGCCACATGATTCCGATAGCGATAAGGAGAAGGACGAAAAAACCGAGACCGAGCATCAGTCGGGCGCGTATTTTCAGGTATCTAAGAAAGTTCAGTCGCATAACAGCTTAATATATTCTCCAGAAAAGGCGTCAAAAAAAAGGTCGCTCGTTATTCGATGGTCAATACAACCTTGACCTTTTCCTTTTTGACTTTTCCCAAAGGCATGTATCCGAGAGCGCCCGACTTCGACCCGACTTTTGATGACATAAGCACGGGGGATTTTAAAGTTCTCGGCGGGTTCTTGGCTGTGTTTGTAATTCTCTTGTTGGCCCATTCCATGGTGACATCTTCCGGTCTTTTACCGAGGACTTTCAGGGAAAAGACTTTTCTGGCCGGAGAGTTCATCGGCAGGTCGAATAGCTTCACACTCTCGCCGGATGGCCATGTCACAAGGATATCGGAATAGTATCTCTTCACTTCTTCAATGGTCATTGTGATGATTGGATTGCCTGGATTAACGACAATCGCCACAGGTTCGGCCTGGGCTACCGGGCACAATAGAAGTGAGATCAGGCCAAGCGCCGCACTACAGAAAGCCGGGAGCGAACTGATCCTTATTATGGATTTTGTGTCGTGTTGTGCGGTCATCATTCGGTGTCGTCCGGCTAGAAGAATATAGCGGAGCTTATTATCCATTCGACATAATCGCCATCGGCGACACCCTCCTGAAGGTCAAAGGAGTTGACCTCAATTTTCGATACTATAACAGGGGACCAGCGCCAGTTTATCCCACCGCTTGCCACCGTAACCTTGTCACTATTCACAGCGTCGCTGGGATCGAAAAAATCGTACCTGCCGAACAGGGTCAACCGGGAAATGTCGTATTGCGCCTGGAGGTAATAACCTTCCGAAAGAAAACTATCCCCCGCATCCGGTTCAAAGTTCGCCTGGGCGTATTCGGCCTGAAACTTGAAAGCGCCAAGCCGGAGTTTCAGGTCGGCGCCGAGAGCTGTTTTTTCTGTATTGTCGTTAAAAGTATCTTTCATCGCTGACAGGCCAAACGCCATGTCCGATATCGTCGGAAAGAGAAGGGCCAGCCTCCCCCCTACCGCTTTCTCGTCATTTAAATCTTTATTTCCGGCGTTCCCCTCACCGTTACCAGCGTAGAGCGCATACGAAATGAGTTGGTCCCCGAAATTGATATCGCCGGAAACTGTTGCACCGTCAAGATATTGCGGAAATATCTTTCTTATATGCAGGGGCCTTAGCTGGGTCGGTACGAATGGAGGGTAGTGATTGATAAGCCATATACCCGCTGGTGTCAGGTACCTTCCGGCCCTGAGCGAAAGTTTCGGGCTGACCTTGAAGTCGGTGTAAACCTGCTCCACCAGGATCTTTCCTTCACCATCCTGAAGTGTTCCGTCAGCCCACGCTTCGTAAAAAGGGGCGTCTTCATACTCGATTTCGGTGAAGATTCTCCACTTGGGATTGAGGCTTTTACTCAGGAATACCGAAAAATGATGAATCCTGAACCCATCCGATTCAGTCTCCTTATCGGTAACGATATATTCAGCGTCGATATATCCGGAGACACGGACCAGACTTTCGATGGAGCTTTCCAAGTCTTCCACCGTCTCGGTATTTACTTCCGCATTCGCCTCAAGATCCTCTATCCGGTCTTCGAGCTGTTTGATTTTTTGAAGTAGCTTCGAGGAATCGTCAGCCTGGGCGGGAATGACCATAACAGCCATCGACACGATAAGAGCCATTGCAAAGAAAGCTGTTGAGCAAAAACGGATCACTGCCACCCTCCAGGCCCGGTTCGATAATCGAATGTTTTATTATGAGACATTAATAAACGTTCATAAATCGTATAGTTATCCGGTGGATGGTACCATAGAATAGCGCTGTTGTCTCCACATCAAACGATCAGGGAAAAACCGATGGTCTCGACCCTGATGGCGACGATTGGAAACTTCGTGAATAATCTGTGTTAGAGGGAGGGAAATGATTAATTCAGGACGGATTCTTGGACTTTTACTTGAAAACATTGTCAGATCAAATCTCGGTGGAACCAGAAGATCATTCGGTTTCGGATCGAACAGGCGCGGGTTGCAATCGAGCGGTATCGACAGGCTCATCAGAAAGAGTCTGGCGTCAAGATCTGTCGGATCGCAAGGTGGGTTCGGGGCTTCTCCCCCCGAGCTCCCAAAACAGGATGGGGATGACTCACAAGCGCAACTACAGGGAGCTTCTTCCGCCTGGGCGGACTCGACGGGCAACCGACATACGTCAACAGACTTCTGTGCGGGAAAACCGGTTCACGCAAGAATAAGCGCCCCTCCACCACTTACCCTTGAAAAGAATGACGAAAGCAGAAAGAGCGCCCTCGTGCTGATGGATGAAAAGAAGGTCTCTGGCTGGTTTATAGAGGTGCCTGAAGAGAAAGCCGTTGATACCACGCCTGTCCGCGCAGTCCGCGCCATGATCGCCGCCGCTTACTCCGATGGCGCTTTGAGTCGGGAAGAGAAAAATATGATCCTCGACAAAATCTCCTCCCTCCCTGAAGAGGAAGCGAGGTTCCTGAAAAACGAGATCGAAAACCCGAAGAAAATTGAAGAGTTCTCCATAGGAGCGTTGAGTCTGGGTGACAGAAAAATTATATTCGCTCTGGCTGTTTCCGTACTCAAAGCTGATAAAAAAATAAAGAAAGGGGAGAACGAATTCGCCAGAAAAATGGTCAAGGCCCTTGAATTACCTAAAGAGACCGCAAAAGAGATAATAAACAGCGTTTGAGCTTACGGCCCCGGAACTGTTACTTGCGCTACCCGTTGTAGTCGCGCTACTTCGTTGTAGTCGCGCTACTACCGCTTCGCAGACCTGTCAGGGAGTTGGTGACAATATTGTGGGCGTTTACCAGTATTGCTATACCTTCGCGGTACTGCGCCTGGCTGGCGAGCATACTGGCGTCGTTTACCATCTCTTCAACTTTCATGGCCGCATCATTTGCTTCCGTTCCCTTTCTTTCTGCGAAAACGGCTCTCAGCTCCTGTAAAAGCGCTTGAAGATGTCGTCCGCTTCTTACGAAATGCATTCGTTTCATCTCGTCTGCCATCTCATTTTTTTTGTCCACAGCATAGAAGGCGGCGACTTCGCTGGAAAAGTTATCGCCCGACTTGGCATTGCCCGCCCCAGGGATTAGAAGAACTATAATCGACACAAGGAAAAGCGACCTGAGAGTGGAACCATTCATTTTCTACTGACCATCCTATCTGAAAAAAATGTTCTGATTTTCTGCCCATAAAATAGAGCCATCGCAGAATGATACCACGTTATCTTATGTCAAAACATCAGTTCCCATGTCAGCAAAAGGATCGATTTCGTTAAACTGTTAATAGACTATTCCACTTTACACATTATATGCCGGGGTATAAGATGACCCTTGAAGGTCTACAGGAAAACCACTACACTTTTCAGTGTAACGGCAAGATGCAGAAATTTTTCGTGAAATATATTGTCGGTCGTGATCGTTTGTCGTGGTTGCAAGTGGTTGAAAAATAAATGTTATTGTGGTTGACTCAGGTCCGCCGCTAAGGATTTGAAGGGGTGTCTGATGTCTCTTGACGATGTTCAGTTGAAATATAAACTTGGCGGCATCCTTGTTCTTGCTTTGGCCTGCCTGATCTATTTTGCATGGCACGATATAAGTAACGAGAGCGCCACCGTTAACGAAATGAACGACAACCTTGAACTGGCCGACTTTTCCGTAAAAATAAGCGATCTGGTTCATGAACTGCAAAAAGAGCGGGGCGCTACAGCCGGTTTTATCGGGTCGAAAGGTGAAAAGTTCGTAACGGAACTCCCGGCCCAGAGAAAATCGACTGATGAAAAACTGAAAGCGTTTAACGATTATCTGGCTGATCACTCTTTCGAAGCCTTGCAAGGTTTTAACGACACCAGCAACGCCGCATTAAAAGAACTCAAAGCAACAAGAACAGAGGTCAGTTCCCTCACCATTACGGTACCCAAGGCTATCGGTTATTACACAGGAACCATAAGAAAACTGCTGGAGACCATTGGAACCATGCCGACCCTGATTACCGATGGCGAAGTCGGGATGCATTTTATAGGGTATTACCTGCTCAACCTCTATAAAGAGCCGATGGGAATTGAGAGGGCGGTGTTAAGTGGCACGTTTGCGGCGGACAAATTCGCTCCGGGAATGAGTCGCAAACTGATAGAACTGATAAAGGCTCAGGCGAACGCCAGACAGATCTACCTCGCCGTGATGCCTGAAGACGACAAGGGCGCCCTTATAGAGGGGACCAAGGGCGATATTTTCACCGAAACCAACCGGTTAAGGGAACTTGCCATCTCCAAAGCCAACGAAGGCGGATTCGGTGTGGACGCAACATTGTGGTTCAAACTGCAGACTCAAAAGATAAATCAGGTCAACGACAAGGTAATCAATGGACACCTTCAAAAGGAACTTATCAAGTTCACCAATACGCGAAAAGAGAATGCCAGTTGGAGTCTGACTAAAAGCTGGATAATCAGCATAATAGTATTGCTGATCTGTTCAGGTTTCTCGATATTAATTATCAGGAATATAACAAAAGCGGTGGGTGAAACCGCCACAGCTGTCTCGAAGATCGCCGCCGGTGATTTTACCCAGGTAATCAACGTTTCCGGCGCAGACGAGATTGGAACCCTCGGTTCCAGGGTTAACGACATGGTCGATAATCTGCGCCAGATGATAATGAACATCAACAACAGCTCCCAGACCATGGCGTCCTCCGCCGACGAACTGACCGAGGTGGCAAACCAGCTTGCAAGCGGCGCCAACGAAATGACCTCCCAAGCCGAGTCGGTAGCCGGAGCGACCGAAGAGATGTCGGCCAATATAAACAGTGTGGCCTCGGCCATGGAGGAGATGAGCGTTAACGTCGCCACGGTCTCATCCGGGGCCGAGGAGATGTCCGCCAATATGGATTCAGTGACAGGCGCAGTCAATGAGATGACTGTGGCTATAGACGAAGTTTCCCGGAGCGCCGGGGAAGCGGCTGATGTATCGGAAAAAGCTACGGAGATGTCGGAAGTGGCAACCGGACGCATGAATACATTAGGTGACGCGGCCAAGGAGATCGGCAAGGTGACGGATGTTATTAAACGGATCGCCGAGCAGACCAACCTCCTTGCGCTAAACGCCACCATTGAGGCGGCGTCCGCTGGTGAAGCCGGTAAAGGTTTTGCCGTTGTCGCCAACGAGATCAAGGAACTGGCCAACCAGAGCGCCCAGGCGGCGGAGGATATCGCCTCCAAGATCGAGGGAATTCAGGGGAACACCAGCGAGGCGATAAAGGTTATAACCGAAGTGTCGGAAATTATCACCACCATCAACGACTCGGTCTCCGTTATTACAGGCGCTGTGGAACGTCAGTCAGGTGTTACTTCCCAGATATCGAGCAATGTGAGTGAGGCGGCCCGGGGTGTTACCAACATAGCGGAGTCTATCTCCGACATCTCGAAGGCGGCCAACGACGTATCGCGTAACGCCGGGGAGGCTTCCCAAGGGGTTGATGACGTATCGATGAACATTCACGGAGTCAGCAAAGCGGCCAACGATACCAATGTGGGCGCTCAACAGGTTAACAACTCATCAACCGAGTTAGCCAGAGTCGCCACAGAACTACAGGAGATGGTCTCAGTATTCAAAGTCTCCGACTAGTGCGTGGCGCAAGCCAGTTACGCTACCGCGCCGTCTGAAAGCCTTATTCAATTCGCGCTGGTAGCGGGGGCTACGCCCCATGCCATCTGGTTTGTTACGGATCAGGAAAAATCCTATCTCCGGGACTCCGATAGAAGTGAGGTCTGGTGCGGTCCTACAGACACCTAGGACCCTTGGTCGTGAACTGCGCTGTTTAAGCGCTTGAAAACTCCCAGTAGAATTCTGACATCCTTTTTGTCGAGTTGCGCGCGCTCGAATATATTCTCTATCTCAGAGGAAGTCGCTTTCTGTTCACCCCGGACGAAAAAACCGGCGTCGCCAATGGTGTTTATCATCAGATCGTACAGAATCCGTTTTTCTCTTATATCGGCAGGCTCCCTTCTTGATTTCTTTCCCTGTTTTACTCTGGCAAGGGTGGTGCGCACAATCTGGTACATGACGATGGCCACGGATTGCGACAGATTATAGGATGGCCATTCGGGTGATACCGGAATCGCTATAATGGAACCGCAAAGCGCTACCTGCTCATTGGAAAGCCCGAACTTTTCCGAGCCGAAAACGAAACCGATTTTTCCTTCCAAACCGGCTATCCTGATGGCCGCCTCCTCTGGCGTGAAGACGTCCTTTCTCACTCTACGGGGCCGACGTGTCACGGCAAAAGTCTCCGTGCAGTCGGCAATGCCCCATTCGAGATCTTGCCCCACTTTCGCTTTCTCGATTACGTCTTCGGCCCCAGCGGCCATTCTGACAGCTTCCAAATGAATTCTGCTCGTAGGGTTAACGAGGGTGAGGTTTTCTGTCAGACCAAGATTTTTCAGTAATCTTGCGACAGCTCCGATATTTCCGGAGTGGCGTGTGTCGGTCAGGATTATTTCAACGCCGGATGGCGTCCCGGGCATAATTATCTGGGCTTTTTAAGAAATGAGAAGACCTTCTTTACCAGTCCGTCGCTATCGTTATCCCATTTCTCATTATCGGTTTTCGGGGCCAGTGGTGATTGCACCGTCAGCAGGAAAGGGCCGATTTTTATCTCGTCACCCGGTTTCCCCTCCCCCTTCTCCACCCTGGAGCCGTTCAGGAAAGTTCCATTGTTGCTCGAAAGGTCTTCCAGATAAGCCACACCGTTCTTCGCCCAGACTTTCGAGTGTCGGCGGGAGACCAGTGGGCTTTTCAGGACGATATCGCACTCTTCGTGCCGCCCGATAAGGATCGGTTCCTCTCGAAGGTCGTAGCTCGATGTAGGTTTGCCTCTTTCGATCAAAAACAGACAGAGGATATTCTTTGAGGCCATGGCCAGGGTGGCGTCACTGTCTGGAAAGGCGTTATCATCTTTTCCGTCTGTTTCGGAACCTTCGCCCATGACTTCGTTGGGAATTTTTGTCTGGATTTTCTGAAATGTGATTTTGACCGAACCGATGGTGAAAATCTCTCCAGCCGCCATTTTCCTTTTCGATACTTTCTCGCCGTTAAAAAGTGTTCCTATATGGCTGTTCAGGTCTTCAATATAATACTCTCCCCCTTCAAAGACGATCCTGGCGTGACGGCGGGAGACAAACCTTTCCGGTACGTTTATTTCGACCTGGGGTGAGCGTCCTATGACCATGGTCTCCGGCAACAGCTCGTGATATACCGGCATCCCCTCTTTTCTTTCGATTTTTACCCGGTACTCAGGCGCCGGAGGAGTTTCTACCAGTTGTGTCCCGGTTCCAAGATCGTCCATCTCCACGTCGTCTGGAATGACGATATCGGAAGTGACCATCCCTTCACCGGCAAAGTCGCCCGCTTCGTTGGTAGTCAAATAGATGTCACTGGAGTCTTCCGGCTCCCACTCTACTTTGTAGACTGTTTGCGGGCCCGCTTTTCCTTTTATGGCAGTCTCTTTAACGAACTTGATAACGAACGAGGCGTTCTCCTTGACTACGTTGAACGTATCTTCAGAGAGTAGTATTTCGCACGGATTGGCCAGAGCCTCAAACCTCTGGGCGACGTTCACCACATCTCCGTACACATCTTTTTTCTCGACGATGCCAACGCCTGTGTTCAGGCCGCACCTTATAAGAAGGGGTGGATGCTGGAGCGACCTATTAAACGATTTTATCTCACGCTGGATGGTGATGGCCGACACTACAGCGTCGCTCGGATCCTCGAAATAAGACATGGTGCCATCCCCCATGGTTTTGACCATGACACCGGAGTTGGTCTCGATGGCGGGGATAACGATATCGTTGTGACGTTTCAGGAGAGACCGCATCGGCAGGTCGCCTATTTCCGCGCTTAGCCTGGTAGAACCAGTAAGGTCGGTAAACATGACCGTGATGGTTTTGGTAAACCGACGCTTTATTAGCGACTCAAGTTTCTCCTTTTCAGACAGGAGAGCTTCGAGGTCTATCTCGTCAGTCTTGTCGCGCTTTGCGCTGTCCTCATTTTCGGTCATATGAATTTCAGATACGGCATATTTTAACTTGCGCCTTTATGACGCGCCACAATCGGGATTTGAATATAATAGCCCGAACTACCTTACTAAACAAGCAAAGAAAAAATGGGCGAGCCGAAGACTATCACACCCGCTGGAGTGGTTGTAAGCTGGGCGTTATACGATTTTGCCAACACGATTTTCTCCATGAACGTCGTTTCGCGGTATTTCCCGCTATGGGTGACCGATATTCACCACGCGCCCGATATCTATTACTCAGTGGCCCTTTCGGTTTCGATGCTGGCTGTAGCAGTGGCCCTGCCTGTTCTGGGGGCCATATCCGACAACACTGGGCGACGTGTCCCCCCCCTGTTTTTATTTACCGCCCTCTGCTGTGTCATGACCGCCGGAATATCGTTTGTATCCGATCTTATGGTGGGGCTTCTCCTTTTTGCAGTGGCCAATTTCAGTTATCAGGCTTCTCTGGTCTATTACGACGGGCTGTTGCCGTCTGTGGCTACGGGGAGGAGCGTAAGTCGTGTCGCAGGGCTCGGAGTGTCGTTGGGTTACATAGGCGCCATTGTCGGTCTGGGGCTGTTGATACCTGTTGTGGCGAAATATGGTGAGATCATGGCTTTCGGGCCGACGGCTCTTCTTTTCCTGCTCTTCTCCATCCCATGTTTCATTATGGTAAAAGACCCCCCGGTAAACAGGAGTGAAGAGCGGATCGGCGCATTTGATCGGTTACGGAAGACTTTTCGTGAGTCGAGAAAAAACAGGAGCCTGTTCATCTTTATAATCGCCATCTTTTTTATTCTGGATGGAGTAAATACCGTCATAGCGTTCATGTCGATCTACGCTCATTCGGTTTTCAAAATGGAAGGCGCCCACCTGACCATATTCCTTATGCTCGCCACTGTTGGGGCGGCTGTGGGAGCGCTTGGCTGGGGATGGATATCGGCAACCCTGGGTCCGCTAAAAGCTCTGAAACTGGTATGCGCGGCGTGGCTGTTAACGCTCACGGCGACGGTCTGCGCAACTGGAGATTTTCTGCCGTGGCTCATCGGCCCCATGGCTGGTATGGCGTTGGGTGGTGTATGGGTGGCGGGCCGGGCCTTGTTGGTACAACTGGCGCCGAGGGAGAAAATCGGTGAATTTTTCGGCTTGTTCAACATGGCCGGGAAAGCCGCCTCAATATCGGGACCGCTGGTCTGGGGCGTTACCGTGGCGCTCTTCGAACCACTGGGAGGAACCATCAAACACAGGCTGGCGGTGGCCTCTCTTGCGTTATTCATCGGAACCGGCTGGTGGTTGCTAACAAGGATAAACGATCCTGCAAACATGGATGAAGTGTAACGCCCCAGGCGGCTTTTCCTGAGTTATCCATCCCCGAACTGTACCTCGATCCGGTTCTGGGTTATATTGAGTCCAGATACTCGTGGATAAATCAGACACAGGCTCGTTGCATGCTCAAGCGGTTTCTCATCATTTTCCCGGTAGTGGCTCTTCTTCTGGTCGGCTCCATTGCCATATTGTACTATTCCGTTACCAGCGCCAACCTGGAAATTATCAAAACCAAAGAGGGCAATATGGTCACCCTGCAACTGAAGACCATCGCATCCGATTTCAAACACATATTTTCCGACCTGTTCTTTCTGTCAAAACATCACGAACTTGTAGCGCGTCTGAACAACATTGATGAATACGAACAGTCGGATCTGGCCAGGGATTACCTGAACCTCTCCAACCTGAAAAGGTTGTACGCTCAGATACGACTTATTAACGAAAACGGGATGGAGGTTATAAGGGTCGATTACAGCGACAACAAGTCCAGGATTATACCTACAGAGGCGCTTCAGGACAAAAGCCATCGTTATTATTTCACTGAAACGATGAAACTTGCCGAAGGTGAGATCTATGTCTCTCCGTTCGACCTGAACGTGAAGAATAAGGAAATCGAAGCGCCGAAAAAACCGATGATCCGGTTTGCGACCCCCGTTTTCAGTTCTGACGGCAAACGACGTGGAATAGTAATTCTCAATTATGCGGGTGAAAAAATCCTCGACAACCTCAAGGAGGTCGCCACAAGCGCCATAGGTGTCTCGTTTCTTCTTAACAGAGAGGGTTATTGGCTGATCGGACCCGAACCGGAATACGAGTGGGGATTCATGTACCCGGATAAACGGGGTGTCAGGTTTTCCGCAATATACCCGGAAGAGTGGCGTTTCATCAAAAAACACGGCACAGGTCAGAAAATGACTGATAACGGGTTGTTCTCCTTTTCAACCTTTTGCCCAAAAGAGAAAGTTGCAGTGAGCGGCGCTGAACGTTGCACATTTCATATAGTTTCATTTGTCAGTGGGGAGATTTTATCCGGACAGTCGCGTGAATTAAAGTATGGCCTGGTACAACTTTACTTCGCCTTGTGTGTCATCTTCGGTTTCGGAATCTTTCTGGTTATCAAAGCCGATTTCAAGAGGAAACTGGCTGAGGAGGAGACTCGGTTAAGTGAGCGGAGAACCAGCGCCATCGTCAAGACCGTCGGTGAAGGGGTTATTGTTATCGGTTCCGATTCGATTATCAGATATGCGAACCACGAGTTGGAAGAGACTTTCCAATATGGGAAAGGGGAGCTATTAGGAGAGCATATCCACATCCTGATGCCGGAAAACTTCAGGGATGCGCATTCGACCGGTATGAACAGATATCTGCAGAGCGGAAAACCGACCGTGCTGGGGAAAAGGGTGGAGCTTTTGGGCCTGAAGAAAAATGGCGATACTTTTCCACTGGAGTTGCGGATCGAAGAGACGAGATTAAACGAAACAAACCTGCTTTTTACGGGGGCGATCCGTGATATTTCCGAAAGAAAAGATAAAGACGGAAAATTCCAGCAGGAACACTCTTATGTGAAGCTCTTGCAGGAAGTGGCTGTGGCGGCCAACCAGGCCACCCATGTGGATGAAGCTTTCCGGTTTTGCCTTGAGCGGGTATGTGAAATGAACAACTGGCCTGTTGGGCATGTCTATATGGTAGACGAGGAGACCCGCTCGTTCCTCTATTCAAGCGGTGTATGGCATCTTAAGAAAAACAAGAAATTTAGTGAATTCAAGAAAATGACCATGAAAACAAGGTTCTCCATCGGAAGTGGCCTTCCGGGGAGGGTTCTGAAAAACGGGAAACCGTCATGGATTATGGATATATCACGGGATAAAAACTTTCCCAGGGCTCTCTCCGCCGAGGCCTCTGGATTAGGCGCCGGTGTGGCGTTCCCGGTTTTGATCGGCGAGGAAGTTCGGGCTGTGATGGAGTTTTTCTCCGCCGATGCGATGGAGCGGGACGAGCGGTTGATGGAGAGCATGTCCCACATCAGCGCTCAGGTAGGAAGGGCGCTTGAGCGGCACATATCAGAAGAGAAACTTCGTGTATCAAAAGAACAGGCTGAAAGCGCCACAGTTGAGAAAGACAAATACGTCTCTCTGATCGCCCACGACATGAAATCACCCTTCGCTTCGATAATAGTCCTGCTCAAACTGCTTATGAGAGAGGAGGATAACCCCGCCCTCTCCCAATATATGGAGTTTATAAAAAACGCTCATGGAACAGCCGAACGTACCGTCAAGATGATAGACGAGGTTCTGCATGTGAGCAGGTTTCGCATGGGGCAGATACAACTGAACAAAAAGTTTGTGGATGGGAACACAATCTGCGCCATAGCTGGAGCCACAATCTCCTTTGCCGCCAAAGAGAAAGGTGTCTCTATTAAAAATGAAATGCCGGAAAACACAAGGTTGTACGCTGACATGGATCTGCTGGTGGAGGTTCTGCAAAACCTTCTGGCCAACGCCGTCAAATTCTGCAAACCGGGGGACACTATCACCATGTTCGCTCCCTCGTCAGAACTCTCCACCATTGCGGTCAAGGATACCGGTGAAGGCGTTGACGAAGACCTGGCGCCCGATCTTTTCCGACACGATGTAAAAACCACAACGCTTGGAACCGACGGGGAGAAAGGGACCGGCCTGGGGCTTCCGCTCTGCAACGATATAATGGAAGCGCACGGAGGCTCTCTCTCGGTAGAATCGACTTCTGGCGAGGGGAGTATCTTTTTTGCAAGATTGCCTACAAGAAAGCCGGTCGCATTGGTGGTGGATGACGACGCTATCATGCGTTACCTTTTCAGGGAGCTTCTGCACAGCATTAACGTGAATACTCTGGAGGCGGAAAATGGAAAAATCGCCCTTGAACTTATAGATAAGGAATCGCCGGACATTGTGGTTTGCGATGTAAAGATGCCGGTTATGGATGGGTTCGAAGCGCTGACTCGTATAAAGAGAAACCCGGCCACTTCAAACGTTCCTGTAATCCTTGTGACTTCTGACAACAGAATGGAGACGAGTGAGAAGGCGGTACGGCTCGGCGCCGACGATTTTATCCCGAAACCGGTCAACAAGGAGGAGTTCATTCCCAGAGTCAGGAAATATGTCATCTAGCATAGGCAACTGATGACCTTTGCCAAAAAATTAACAGCCTTGTGGAAGCGTTATTTCCATGTAAACCTCGTGGTGGCCGATCAGGCGTTCGTAAGCGGCATGAATTTCCTCACCGGGGTGGTTCTGGCCCGCTACCTCGGACTTGCTGAGTTCGGCGTGTTTACGCTGGCGTGGCTCATGGCTATCTTCGTCAACGGTGTGCAGAACGCTCTTGTCATAAACCCGATGATGAGTGTCGGCCCGAAAATCGAGCCTTTGAAGGAATCGGACTATTATGGCGATATGGCAATACAGGAACTGGTCGTCGCAACCTGCTCGTTCCTGCTCATATTTATTGGCGCCCTGGCAAGTGATATCCTTTATCCCCAATGGCGGGCGGGAAGTATGGCGGCCCCTCTTGCATGCGCCACATTCGCGTTCCAACTACAGGATTTCGTCAGGCGATATTTTTTCACCCGACTGCGGGTCGGCCCCGCTTTTTTGAGCGACCTGATAAGCTATGGTGGAAAACTGGGACTGTTTGCGCTCCTTGTCTACACGGGAATCGCAAGCGCCGCCAATGTACTCTGGGTCATTACCCTCTCTTCCCTGACCGGGGCTATTTGTGGCGGGTTTTTTATGGATAAAATGACCTGGGGGGGGAGAGCAAACTTTACCTCCACAGTCCGGAGGAACTTCCAACTCGGCAAGTGGTTGGTGGCCAGCGAATCGATGAGATGGGTCTCGGAAAGCATGTTTACAATTTTCGCCGGAATCCTGTTAGGCGCCTCGGCCGCTGGCGCCCTTAAAGCCTGCCAGACCATAATGGGGGTGACTCACATCATGTTCTTCGCCCTTAACAACATTGCGCTAGTCAAGGCTTCAAAAGCGGTGATGAGTGGCGGTCTGGAATCTCTTGGTAGATTTCTCACCAGACTGGGCATGGTGACATGTGGAGTCACCTTCTTGTTCGCTCTGGTGGTGGTTATATTTCCCGGATACCTGCTCACAACGATATACGGACCGGAGTATGAACCGTTCGTATGGGCGTTGCGCGGTTTCGCCGGGGTCTATTTTCTCAGAGCCATGAAACTGCCACTTGAGACCGGCTTAAAAGCGCTCGAATATACAAATCCGCTCTTCGTGGCCAACGCCACAGCCATGATCTTCAGCCTCATAGCCGCAAACCTGGTGGTAGGGTGGTACGGTATCTACGGCGCCGTCTACGGAATGCTCTTCATGGAGATAATCAAGTTCTTCATCAAATATACAGGCTTCCAGAAAGCGAAAAAACTCAGCCCACTCCTCCAGCCAGACGCTCTTTGAGATCCACCGGGGAGATATAAGTAAACTTTCTGCCCGACTTGCGCATGTCGAGGAGTCCCAGTTCATCCGATAACGCGAGCAGGTCCGCCCGGGCGGTGTTGTACGAAACACCGTGATAACGCATATGTATTTCTATCGCGTATACGGAGCCCAGCTTTTTTTTTCCTGATCATTTCTTTTGCCACCCTGCGGGTGGTAGCGGCGCCCTCCAGTCGGCTTGAGTCAATCGCCTCATCCATGAGAGAGTGGATTAGTTGGCTTCCTTTGGTTTGGGAGGAGACAAGGCTGTTTTCGCCCAACATTGAGCCACTAGCGCCCTGATCTATCCAATGCAGTTTTTGTAGTACGCAATCAGGGGTTGAGAAGGTTGGGCTTTCGGTGAATGGAAGTTCTTTTTCCATTGGAAATCTGGAGAGCTTTATAGCGGCCAACCACTGTTCGAGCGTGTATCCTTCTGGAGGCTTTCGATGTCTGAGTTCGTCCCAGCGCCTGTACCTTGTCTGTGTGTTTTTAACAGCGCTATTTCTCATTTCAGGCAAGAAGAGCCTTGAAGAAGAAATATTTGTTATAATTTCATTAATATCAGGCGGTTTGATCGGGATTTGCATAATTATCTTTCCCTGTTGAGACTGAACTCTCAGTTAATTCTCAGTAACTCTCAAATTGAGAGTTCGGGTGTTTGGAACTGGAAATTGGAATGCCACGATGGTGTTATAAACCTATTTCCGGCCTGATCCGTAGCATGTGACGCACGGTTTTTGTCCTCCGAACCGGTCGAGGAGAAGACCGTAGCCACCACATGCTGGGCATCTGGTCTGGTTCCTGTGGGTTTGCATGGTGGGGGCGGGTCCTGGTCTGCTCTCCCACGGTTTTTTCTTGTTCACATACGCTGCGACGAAGGAGAGATCGTGATTGGCGCGGACGTGTCCCGCCGGTTTCTCATGCGGTGTCTCCCTTCTTTTCAGGAGACGATCATAGTCGATTTTTTTTGTCTCGTTTGTCAGGGTGTCATGGGCTTCTTTTATGATGAGGAATCGGGCCTCATTCCCCTCTTTGAAGTTATCGGGATGGTAGCGGAAGGCGAGCTTCCTGTATGAGACCCTTATCAGCTCCTGGCTCGCCTGCCTGGATACCTCAAGGGTCTTGTAGAAATCGATGAACGGTTTATTCATGAGGGTGTTCCGTAGGCGCTTTTTCCTTATAGGCTCCGATATCGACCGTTTACTGATGGTTAGTTTGACAAACCCATATTAACACTCCTATGTTAAGCGGAGCTAGGTATAGATGGCTTTTGAGCGTTTCTTTTCTGGCCTTTTGTTGTTTTGATTGTGGTGGCAATTGGTGGTTTTACGGTTGTTTCATGGTGGTTTTGTGTAATTTGCCCTTAGTTGAAAGTTTGTGTTGACTTGGTGTCCTGGTGTCTGTAGACTCACCCCTTCGCTACAACACGTTTGTGGCGGAAACCTGTTCATTGAAATCGCGGGAGCGCGTCGAAGATAGAACGACGCGGGTCTTTTATACGTCATATCTTTTAATTAGGATTTGACCTTTACAAGCCAGATTCAATCTAAACGGATTGACTTTCGGTTGTAGCTTATCTGTATTGTAATGATACAGTTTGCATATAATTCAACTGGAGAGTTTGATCCTGGCTCAGAACGAACGCTGGCGGCGTGCCTAACACATGCAAGTCGAGCGAGAAAGCTTCCTTCGGGAGGTTAGTAAAGCGGCGCAAGGGTGAGTAACACGTGAGTAATCTGCCCTTTGGCGGGGGATAACACACCGAAAGGTGTGCTAATACCGCATAGGTCCGGGTGTCTTAAGTCGTCCCGGATAAAGGTGGCCTCTATTTATAAGCTATCACCAGAGGATGAGCTCGCGTACCATTAGCTAGTTGGTGGGGTAATGGCCTACCAAGGCTACGATGGTTAGCTGGTCTGAGAGGATGATCAGTCACACTGGAACTGAGACACGGTCCAGACTCCTACGGGAGGCAGCAGTGGGGAATATTGCGCAATGGGGGAAACCCTGACGCAGCAACGCCGCGTGGAGGATGAAGGTTTTCGGATTGTA
>JAJDBK010000037.1:0-2500 GCA_029261405.1 Nitrospinaceae bacterium | reverse complement strand
TAGGGGTGAAAGGCCAATCAAACTCGGCAATAGCTGGTTCTCCTCGAAATATATTTAGGTATAGCCTCGCGTCAATAGCAAACGGCTGTAGGGCGCTGGAAGGGCTAGGGGCCTCACCAGGCTACCAAACCCTACCAATCTTCGAAGACCGTTTGTGGTATCGCGGGAGTCAGACAGTGGGTGATAAGATCCATTGTCGAAAGGGAAACAACCCAGATCATCAGCTAAGGTCCCCAAGTACAGACTAAGTGGAAAAGGTTGTGAGAGCACACAGACAGCCAGGAGGTTGGCTTAGAAGCAGCCATCCTTTAAAGAAAGCGTAATAGCTCACTGGTTAAGTGGTTTCGCGCCGAAAATTCAACGGGGCTTAAGTTTGTCACCGAAGCTATGGGTTTGCGATACCTTCGGGTATTGTGAGCGGTAGAGGAGCGTTCCATGTGGGTTGAAGATCGACCGTAAGGACGGTTGGACCGCATGGAAGCGAGGATGTCGGCATGAGTAACGATAAAACGGGTGAGAAACCCGTTCGCCGAAAGCCCAAGGGTTCCTGAGGAAGGGTAATCCTCTCAGGGTTAGTCGGCCCCTAAGGCGAGGCCGAAAGGCGTAGTCGATGGGAAACAGGTTAATATTCCTGTACCGTCTTTAGTCCGTTATTACGACGGGGTGACGCGGGAAGGTAGGTCAGCCGGGCGATGGTTGTCCCGGTTCAAGCAGGTAGGAGGGCCTCCCAGGTAAATCCGGGAAGCTTTTAACTCCGAGACGTGATGAGGCTCTGATCCTACGGGTGACGAGTAACTGATTGATCCTCTACCGCCAAGAAAAACCTCTAAGGAGGGCTAAGGATGACCGTACCCGAAACCGACACGGGTGGGCAAGTAGAGAATACTAAGGCGCTTGAGACAACTCTGGTTAAGGAACTAGGCAAATTGACTCCGTAACTTCGGGAAAAGGAGTGCCCCTATTAGGTGAAGACCTTCGCGGTTTGAGCTGACGGGGGTTGCAACAAAGCGGGAGCCGCGACTGTTTACTAAAAACACAGGTCTCTGCGAAGTCGTAAGACGAAGTATAGGGACTGACGCCTGCCCGGTGCCGGAAGGTTAACAGGAGGGGTTAGCTCATTTATGGGCGAAGCTCTGAATCGAAGCCCCGGTAAACGGCGGCCGTAACTATAACGGTCCTAAGGTAGCGAAATTCCTTGTCAGGTAAGTTCTGACCTGCACGAATGGCGTAACGACGGCTCCACTGTCTCAACCAGGGACTCAGTGAAATTGAATTTCCGGTGAAAATGCCGGATACCCGCGGCAGGACGGAAAGACCCCGTGCACCTTTACTACAACTTGACGCTGAAAGTTGGTTCACTATGTGTAGGATAGGTGGGAGGCTTTGAAGCTGGGGCGCTAGTCTCGGTGGAGCCAATCTTGAAATACCACCCTTATTGCGCTGATTTTCTAACCATATCCCTTGAATCAGGGAATGGCACACCGTCTGGCGGGTAGTTTGACTGGGGCGGTCGCCTCCTAAAAAGTAACGGAGGCGCGCTAAGGTTCCCTCAGGCTGATTGGAAACCAGCCGTCGAGTGCAAAGGCAAAAGGGAGCTTGACTGCGAGACTTACAAGTCGAGCAGGTACGAAAGTAGGCCTTAGTGATCCGGTGGTTCTGAATGGAAGGGCCATCGCTCAACGGATAAAAGGTACGCCGGGGATAACAGGCTGATTCCGCCCAAGAGTCCATATCGACGGCGGAGTTTGGCACCTCGATGTCGGCTCATCGCATCCTGGGGCTGTAGCTGGTCCCAAGGGTTGGTCTGTTCGCCCATTAAAGCGGTACGCGAGCTGGGTTTAGAACGTCGTGAGACAGTTCGGTCCCTATCCGCCGTGGGCGCCGGATGATTGAGAGGATCTGCTCCTAGTACGAGAGGACCGGAGTGGACTGACCTCTGGTGAACCGGTTGTCACGCCAGTGGCATCGCCGGGTAGCTACGTCAGGAATGGATAACCGCTGAAAGCATCTAAGTGGGAAGCCAACCTCAAGATTAATCATCCCTATTAGGCGCCTCGTAGACTACGAGTTTGATAGGCCGGAAGTGGAAGCGCAGTAATGCGTGAAGCGAGCCGGTACTAATCCGCCGATTGGCTTGATCTTAAATCTTACTCTATGAATTTTTGTTTTTAAATCCTTAAAACCCCTCAAAATTGAAGAACGCCCGACCAAAGGGGCGCATATCTGGCGGAAACCGGATGGCGCGTTCGAGGTCAGGGTGATTAAGAGAACCTCACATATTACAAGCAAAGAATTGCTGGTGGTCATAGCGAGGGGGAGACACCCGTTCCCATCCCGAACACGGAAGTAAAGTCCCTCAGCGCCGATGGTACTGCTCTGGCGACGGAGTGGGAGAGTAGGACGCCGCCAGCTTTATATATATATAAACCCGGTCCACTATCACGGTGGGCCGGGTTTTTTTTGCATCTGGCTACATCAAAGGTGGCATCTCGAAATATAA
>JAJDBK010000036.1 GCA_029261405.1 Nitrospinaceae bacterium | reverse complement strand
CGAAAACTCCATGAATATAAAACCGCATGGTTTACTAATCAATCCCGGAGAAGGATTTATTTAATGGAAATATCGATCTTTCTTTTTGCCACTATTTCCCGTAGCGCCGTTTTCAGGCTGGCCATTCTGAACGGTTTTTGCAGGAAGTAGTCCACCTCCATATTCTTCAACTGGGACGAGACCTCCTGCTCATGGTACCCGCTGATTATAATCACCGGGATATCAGTCCTTATTTTTCTGAGGCTTTTAAAACACGCCTCACCGCTCATAACAGGCATCGTAAGGTCGATTATGGTGATGTCGATCTCGTCGGAACGTTCCCTGAAAAGTTTAATGGCTTCAAGCCCGTTCACTGCGGTCAAAACGGTAAAACCGAGTCTTTCCAGCAACTTCTGGCCAACATCCCGCACATACTCCTCATCATCGACTATAAGAACCGTGCAATCACCCTTGAGAATCTCAGTCGATTCATCGGCGCTCTTTTCGGTGATTATCATCTCCGGTTCTTTAAGAACGGGTAACATCAGGGTAATTACAGTACCTTGTCCAAGTCTGCTTTTCACCTTTATGTCACCTTTGTGTCCTCTGATAATTCCGAGGACCGCCGACATTCCTAACCCACGTCCGGTGAACTTTGTTGTGAAGAAAGGATCGAACATCTTCTCCTGAGTCTCCTTTTCCATACCGGAGCCGGTATCGGTGACCTCAAGGTAGACGTAATCACCAACCAGCGCATATTCGTTACCGCCGGGCTGACCCTCCGCTCCCTCTTCCACTCTAACAAGCCCTGTCCGCACAATGATCGACCCGTACTTCTTGATCGATTCCGAAGCGTTAATGATAAGGTTGAGAATCACCTGTCTTATCTGGGTAACATCGGCTGAAAGCCGGGGAAGATTGTAGCCCAGTTCATATTGAATGGTCACGTTTTTCGATATGGAAGAGCCGACAAGTTTGGTCATCTCCATGATGGCCTCGTTTATATCAAACACCCTTACCTTGAATTTACCTCTGCCCGAGTAGGCCAGCATCTGGTGACTCAGATCGGCGGCTCGCCGGGCGGTGGTCTGGATCGCCTTGACGGCTTTACAGGCCGGCGAATCCGCAGGTATGTCGTAGAGCGCAAGTTCGGCGTTGCCCATCATGGCTGTGAGCAGGTTGTTGAAATCGTGGGCTATTCCACCAGCCAGGATACCCAGGCTCTCAAGCTTCTGGGTATGCCGCATTTCTCTTTCAAACCGCGTCCGCTCCGCCTCCTCTTCTTTCTTTTTAGTAACGTCCTCGAATATAACCGCAAACTGGTATTTCACCGGGCTGTAGGCGTAGACCGAATACCACCGCCCCAGATTCTCGGAGAACTGCTCAATCCGCGCCTCACGACCGGTCAACGCCACTTCGCCGTACAGGGTTATCCAACCGGTGGGGTCGTTCTCTATTCCCGGCAGGATGGTTGTCACCCTTTCACCGATAATATCGTTGGCGTTCAATCCAGTGATTCTCTCAAACGCTTCGTTGACTTCCAGGAATTTATAATCAATCGGGGTTCCTTGATCGTCGAGAACGATCTCGTGCAGGGCGAAACCGTTGAGCATATTGCTGAATAAGAGCCGGTATTTCTCTTCACTGTCGCGCAAGGCGTACTCCATCTCCTTGCGTTCTGTAATATCCTGGAACGTCCCCAGCATCCGGACCGCCCTGTCGTTATCGTTGAACACTACTTCGCCTGCGACATGGCATATCTTTTTCGCGCCGGTTGTGGTTACGATCCCGCAATCGAAGTTGTAGTCGCTCTCTTTTTTAATGGCTCTTTTCCCCGACAAAGCTACGAACTCCCTCTCCTCGGGATTGACCATTCCCAGAAATATCTCATGGTTCGGCGCGATCTCACCCGGGGCAAAACCGAGGATCTCGAATATCTCGTGCGTCCAGATCAATTCCCCTGTCACAGGATCCAAGTCCCAGACTCCTACCCGACCGGCTTTCTGGGCCTTTCTGAGCCTGTATTCGCTCTTTACGAGTTCCTCTGCGATTTCGGTCCGTTGTTTATCCGATTTAAGAAACCAGAAGGTCGGAATGAGGGTCGCCAGAAAACCGAAAAACGTGGAGGTATAAACGAATTCCCATTTTTTCCCCGGCGCTTCAATTTCACCCTCATGGCCGAATATATCGAAAGGAAGCAACTCCTCAAGAAAAAATTCCCAAACTGTGGCCACAACAAAGATCAGCGATACAATGGCCACACTCATCAATATTATGGATTGCGCTCTGGACCGCATACTTCTTATCCTGCAAAAACGGGAAGATTCCCCATGTTCCGGGTAATGCACTCGGATATATGACTATAATCGTACCGCAACAAGAGGGAATGACACAAACTAATTACATAACGCGCATATGGCTTTCAAGCGACTACACCAATTATCATCCAGGGTCTTCACGCAACTTGCGCTGGTGGCTTTTGCCGGTCTGCTGGTCTATTCAAACACCCTGTATTCGCCCTTCGTCTTCGACGACCTGCCGTTCATTCTGGAAAACAAGGTTGTAAAAGACTTCACATATTTTGCCGACCCGTTCTCACTCAAGGCCGCTGAGGGGGTAATCCCGGAGATCAGGTCAACCTTCTTCACCAGATACGTTACATATCTGACCTTCGCGGCAAACAGGTATATGGGGGGTGACAATCCGTTTGGTTACCATATGTTCAACATTGTTACGCATATTCTCTCCGCCTGGATGCTCTACTGGCTTGCCCGTTCGATCACCGCCATCGCCATGGCTCGATCAATCGATTCTTTCCCCCTCTTCTGCGCTCTGATATTCGTTTGCCACCCGTTGCAGACTCAGGCTGTGACATACATCTGGCAACGGAACGCTTCCCTCGCCACCTTCTTTTATCTCCTCTCTTTCGCATCTTACGCAAGGTTCCGTTCATGCGACAGCTCCCGACGCATATTTTATATGCTGGCGTTAGTCTCTACAGTTACAGCCATGCACACCAAGGAGATGACCTTTACGCTTCCGGTCATGATTCTTCTGTTCGACCTGATGTTCATAAAAAGTGGCCTCAAGGAAAGGGTAAAGGTGGTCTCTCCATTCCTGATATTGATGTCGATTATCCCGGCGTGGCTGATGTTAAACCCGGCTGGCGTTGCAAAAGCTCCAGGCGATGTCCTGACCATTTACAGCTCCACCGATTACAGCAGGGGAATAACCGCGTGGAACTATTTTCTTACCCAACTGCATGTAGTGACCGAATATATCGGGTTATTACTGGTTCCTGTCGGCCAGAACCTCGACCATGACCACCCTGTCCATAACTCCTGTTTTGAATCGGCGCCTTTCCTGTCATCCATATTTTTAGTCTCCCTTGCCGTCTGCGCTATTTATCTCTACACCAGATACAAGGATGAGAAAGGTGTCTGGCTTCTGGTCTCTTTCGGAATCGCCTGGTTTTTCATCACCATCTCCGTGGAGTCGAGTTTCGTTCCGATAGCCGATGTCATGCACGAACACCGGGTCTACCTGCCATCGGTCGGTTTTATCATTGCAATGGTCGCTATCTTGCATACGTTTAAGGGGGAAAGAGGGGTAATCGTTATGAGCGTAGCGGTTCTGATCCTCGCTCTGACGGCTTACGACAGGAACAGCGTATGGGCAAGCCCCGTCAAACTCTGGACCGATGCGGTATCCAAAAGCCCGAAAAAAGCCCGACCCCGTAATAACCTCGCAATCGCTTACGAACGAACGGGTGATTACGAAAGGGCCGCCCTTCAGTTCACAGAGGCTGTAAGACTCGATCCTGATCTGGCCAGAGCTCATCATAACCTTGCCAACATACGACTGAAACAAGGCCAGCTTGCCGATGCGGAGAAGGAGTACAGAATCGCAGTCGGGTTGGTTCCCTGGATCGCGGTCAACTATTACGGTCTGGGAATGGTCTACGAAAAGATGTCCAGACCGGATCTCGCCGAGAAAGAGTATCGTATTACCATAGAAAAAGAGCCTTCACACACTGGCGCCCATTTTGCCCTCGGCAGGATTTATCTGAACAGCGGTAACCTTGTTTTAGCGAAGAGCTATTTTAAGATCGCTACAGGTCTCAGGCCCGATATAGGGGTGAACCATCTTGCCCTCGGTATTGTCCATTTAAGGTCTGGCGAGTTGGAAACTGCGCAACGAAGCTTTGCGAAAGTTCTGGAGTTAGAACCTGACAACGAAACCGCCAAAAAAGAACTTGAACGGATCAGACGCTAGGAGTCTTCGATAAAGCCTTTTACCATATCAATATACTTTACGCTGTTAGCTTCGTATATGAACTCGTGGGCGCCCCGGTCGAACAGCGCAATTGTCGAATTTTTCCCTTCAAGCGCTTTTTCGAGGCGGTAAAATGATTCCATCGGTGTTTTTTCATCCATACGGCTATGGAGCAGAAGTATCGGTATCCCCTCAATCGCTTTCAGGTTTTCGCTCATATCCATTTCGGAAAGTTTTACGCCCGATATCAGTTCGTAATAGAAGAGTGTTGCGGTAACCAGCGGAAACTCCGGGATATTCATCCCATTCGCCCGCAATGTGATAGCCTCGGCCAAGGTACCGTATAAACCCTCAATAATCAGGCCATCAACATTCAGGCCGTAGTTGACCGCCTTGACAGCGCTTGCGGCGCCCATCGACGTTCCCCATACGATCACTTTTTTGTACTCGGCCCGAAACCTCGCAACTGCGGCTGTCACATCGTACGCTTCGGTGTAACCGTAGGTGGTGGGAGCGTCGTCCGATAACCCGTGGTTTCGCAGGTCGAGGAAGAAAAACGACGCAGTCTCAGGATAGATACCTCTCCATTTTTCAAGGTTCTCCTTATGCGAGAGACTGTGACCGTGAATGACTATGACTATCGTTTCACTCTGTCCGGATGGAGCGTACCAGCCACGGATTTTTATGCCGTCGCTTGCGGTCAAGGTGAGAAGTTTCGCCTCAAAGGGTAGCGGGTTTTTCTCTTCCCCGGCATAACGGGGGCCGAAGCGGGTTTCGGCGTTGCTGATTTTCAACGACAGGAGATAAGGGATGGTCAGAAGAAAAAGTATGAGGTAGATCACTATTCTGACTTCCGGGATATTCAAAGCTTGAGACCAGTTCAGACGCCATGCTCACGATAATCATCGTATATCTGTTCATTCCGCAAAAGCTCAGTGGCTTTGGAATCCAGCGATGCGGTGACAATAACCTGGTAAGCGAAGAGGGAGGGCCAGACCACAGCCAGCGCCTGGTTCATGGCGCACAATAAATTCGCCAAACGAGGCCAGCCACGAAAGACAAGCTCGAAAGGTATCGGTGTCGGATCGACCTGTTCCACCTTGAACCCGCACTCCCTGAAAATCGTGAGAAAACTGCGTTTCGTAAAAAGACGGCTGTGGGTCCTGTCGAGGATACCCCGTTCCGTATAGGTGAAACGCCCGAAGAGAAGAGCAAGCCGGATATAGAGGTTCGCAACGTTTCCTGTGGAGGCCACGATTTTCCCCTCCGGCTCCAGAAATTTCCTCGCCCGCAGGGTTACTTCCTCCGGGTTGCGGGTATGCTCCAGAATATCGGCCAGCGCCACTACATCAAACTTCTCAGGTTCGGTGACCCCAAAATCTTTTTCGATATCGGCGGTATAGAACCTGTGGAAACTCTCACCCGAATCTTTAACTATCCTGTTGTCAACGCCGGTAACCTCATGCCCAAGCCCGGTTACCTTTCGGGCCAGCAATCCGGCGCCACAACCGATATCAAGAACGCGCAGACCCTTCTCCCGGCTGATCTTTTTCATGGCCCCGATAATCTGGTTATGGCTGGAGTAGCGGTTCTCTTTAAAAGTGTATTTATCCTCTTTGTGAAGATCGAACTGGGGACAGTATAAAAACCCCAGACGATGCAACTTGTATCTTGCGACGGTCTTCATGACGTTGAAGGCGTATGCGATACCGTTGACGTAACATATCTCCTCACCGTAATAGGTGGGGATAGGTGTCTCTTTTATCCGCATCCCGGCGTCCATGAGCTGAACGATGATTTCGTTATCGAAATGAAAATCGTTCGAGTTTTTCATGATCGGCAGATCGGCGAGAGCGTTCACGTTGTAAGCTCTGTAGCCGGAGTGGTACTCCGACATTTTTTGACCCATAACAAAGTTTTGAGTAGCGGTCAAGATTTTGTTGCCGGCGTATTTATAGAACGGCATCCCCCCCTCTGTGGCCTGACCTTTCACGATCATGCGCGATCCGAATACCGCATCGGCGCTGTCATCGGCCAGCGGATTGATGAGTTGGTCCATCACTTCAGGGGCGTACTGCCCGTCGCCATGCAGGAGTACCACAATATCAAATCCATGCTCTATGGCGTACCGGTATCCCCTCTTCTGGTTGCCGCCGTAGCCCAGGTTCACCTGATTACGGAATATTTTCACCTTGTCGAGCTGAAATTTTCCTCTGCTCTCAACCGCTTTGTCGGCGGTGTCGTCGATGCTACTGTCGTCGAATACAAAAACCTCCGATATTCTCTCCCAGGTTTCAGATTTAATTCTGGTCAGGACCTGACTTATGGTGGTCGAAGCGTTATACGCCACAACGAACACACCTATCTTCGGCGATTTCTCATTCATCTTTCATAGTCTCTAGCATATATCGAAACAAACCTGTAACCGACAGCCTTCAGATACATGCCCCCGTTAAATTCCAGCGGACCGGTGGACGGTTTTACCACTTTTCCACTGCCATAAGCCGAACCTGGTTCGTACAACTTTATCACAGCGCATGGATCGAATTGCGCAAACGGACGCTCTTCTGATTTCACTCCCGATTCGTTCACAACGTTAACATGTTCAATGCGAAACGGGGACCGCCCACCGCTCTCCTTAAGCAGTGCCCACAACTGGTACTCCATGGCGGCCTGCCCGGAAGGGTCGTTATCAAGATCGGTAATCAACCCGACCTTCCTGCACTTAACGGAGTTTAAATATCGAACAGTTTTCAGGTAGGCTCCCCGCTTGGCAGGTTGCGCCGCGAAATAGAGATCACGCCTCTTTGCCCTGAAAAGGTTCATGGCGTTATAACCGGCCAGAACATCAGGTGGTTTCATTTTGCGTCCAAGTTCAAGGAGCGGCCCCTTGAGCGGAAGCAGAGGGCGGTTGACGTTCATCAGGGCAGGCGGCATGGTCTGGAAAAACAGTATTGCCGCGAGAATCCTTGTAATGAAGAGGGCGGAACCGGTTCTTCCGATTACCATGGCCATAAAAGGCGCCAGCAGTATGAACAGGGGGAGATGGTACCTGACGTTATAAGGGGTCCATTTGAAGATGAACGATAAAAGGGCAAATGCAACGAACAGACACAAGATATACGACAACAGGGCTGAACCTTTTCGTTGAGCGAAAAATGCTGTAACACACAACAGACAGGCCAGAACGAAGTGGAGAGGGGCGCCTGTGGCGGCTTCGTGCTGGATGAATATGTCGTGGCTGCCAATAAAAAAGGGAATCAGCCAGGTGGTGGCGGGGTCGCTAATCCCGATTTCGAGAATATCCTCATGCAACCATTCCATGAAGGTTTGCAGGTTCGTGTTAAGGGGCGCCGACGCGGTTGCAAGGTGGAGTGATACGTTTCTTGCGAGGTTTGAAACAAAAGCTGTTGCTGTGCGCATATCGTTGGTCGGTTTCAGGCTGGGCAGTTCTTCTGACATTGTTCCGAGAGGATGACCGAAAACCTCCATGTTGCGAGCGTAGAAGGGTCCGTTTATGGCTATGGCCACCGCCGCCACAACCAGGATAGTCCTCAGAACACCCGACCTCTCTTTTTTAAATCCACTCCAGCCGAACCAGAGGAGAAAAGGAAGAACATATACATAGGCGGTTCCTTTCGACAGCAGGGCCAGTCCGAGAGCGGCTCCGGCCCAGATACCGTTCTTCAGGGTGGTCTCTTTTTGCCATTTTATGCCAGCATGGACGAATATAACGATCCATGTAGCGACTACATAATCGTTTTTGGCGCCTGAAGCTGTCAGGATTCCGGTCGGTACTGTTACGGCTATCAGGCTTGCGAGGATCTGCGTTCGCCTGTCGCCCCCCAGAAGTTTCGCAATGGACGATACCGCAATAGCGCCGGTTACCATGGCGAAGAACTGGACCAGATTCGCATAATGGTCGGAACCCGCAAGGATCTGAAGATGCAGAATCTGATACTCGGCCAATGGTGGCATAAAAAGCTGTCTTATAACGTGGCTCGGATAGAGGGCCACGCTCCCGTTCTGTTCCCAGTGGGCCACCCGCGCCATATGGTAGGTCATGGCGTCCCAACTGTTGGGAGGCGCGAGGATGGCGGCCAGCAAGACCGCCGAGAAAACCAGCGCCATAACCACGATCATCGATATCTCTGTTCGGGTAAGACCGGGGAGAATCGGCGTTGATATTTTTTTACCAGCCCGAACAACAAAAGCGAGAAGCGTAAGCCCGATTATCGACCATGCGGATAAAAGAGGCCAGTAAGAAAGAGCTGTAAACAGGCTCAACACCTCGGTGGCAAGCAATAACAGGAGCGTTATGATTATGAGAGCCGAAAGGAAAGAATCCCGCCAGCGGCCAGTCTCTTTACAGTTGGACTTTATAAAAAGCAGAAGGAGGGTGAGACATACAACCGGAAGCGTAACGCCCATCTGACAGATTCAACCGAAAATAACGTTTATGGATTTCACCTGGTTTATTATGGCCCATTACAGGTCAATTATTTTGTTATAATGAGAGGCCTGTCTTCTGACAATCAGGTTTTTTCAAGGGAGCGCCTCCGATGTACATGGAATGGAATGACACATACAGTATTGGCGTAGAGAAGTTCGACAACGATCACAAGGAGCTTGTCGGGTTTATCAATCAGCTTCATGACGGTATAAAGCAGGGAACGGCCAGGGAGAAGGTCGGTGGAATCCTTCTTGATTTGATCGACTACGCCGATTACCACTTCAAGGCCGAAGAGAGAATGATGGTCGAACACAAATACCGTGGGACTGACGAACATAAAAAGGAACATAACGCCCTTCTGCTCCGCGCCTCAGAGATGTGGGATTCCTTTGAGAAGGGGGACCGCGTGCTGAACCTTGAACTGCTGGCTTTCCTTGTGAAATGGCTCACGACTCATATCGCCAATATCGATAAAAAGTTCGGCAGGTTTTTAAACTATAACGGAGTTAAATGAGAGGGATTATCTCTTTTCATCTGTAACAGCCTGCGCCTTGAGTTTTATAAAGGCGAGGCCCATAATAAAATATTGCACAAACCGCCGCCAGCTTGTTATCCCGCTTAACGCCTTTTTTATCTTCGTCCACAACGATATTTTCAGGGCGCTCTGGGAAAAACGAAAGATGATCGTCGATATCTGGAACCAAGTAAGGTTGTCCATATAGAGTGGTATCCGCCCCTGCGCTTCCGGAAGCTCAACTATTCTCGGATCATCCTCGGTGGTCCACGAAAAGTCTTCAGGTATTTTCCCCTCCTCAAGGGCCCTGTTCCAGAGTCGGGTTGCGGGGTAGACATGGAGTATCGCCATGGAGCATTGCGCTCGCCCTTTTAACGACTCGGCAAAATCGAGGGTTTCCAGCGCCTCCTCCCATGTCTCCGTAGGGTGGGAGAAGATGAAGAACGGATTGGCGGTTATGCCAGCCTCCTCCGACCAGGTGATTACATCTTTAGCCTGTTGCAAGGTCGCCTGTTTATGAATAATGTCACGACATATCCTCTCGTTAGCGGATTCCACCCCAAATCCGAAATGAAAAAGACCGGCCGTAACCATCTTGTCGAAGAGGGGACGAGCCAACGCGTCGACCCGCACTTCGCAAAACCAGTTTATGTCGAGCCTTCTCTCGATAATCGAGTCGCAGATCGTCTCAAGCCGTTTCGGGTTGTAGTTTAAGGTGTCATCATAAAACCAGATCACTTTCGATCCGTACATGTCGATGCAAAGTTCGATCTCTTCTATCACCCGCTCAGGTGAAACTCCGCGTACCTTTCGCCCCCAGTTGGTCGGTGTGGCGCAGAAGTTACAATCGAAAGGACAGCCCCGGCTCGTCATCAGATTCGACGCGGGCAGTCTGCCTTTTCCCGGAACATCCACCATGAAGTTGTAGAGAGAGATATCCTCCAGGTGCCGCGCCGGGAGCGGGAGTTGGTTCAAGTCGGGGATCTTGCCCCTCACCTCGTTGGAGACGATTTTTCCGTCGTCCCGATATATAAGCCCTCCGACCTTTGCAAGTTCTCCGGGTCCCCCGCCCGCCTCAATAGCTCTCACGAGATCGACAATCGTGATCTCCCCTTCACCGGCCACAACCATATCGACTTCAGGTATATGCGACATGGTATCGACAGCCGTCGACGTGCAGTGAGGACCGCCCAAAACGGTCACCGTTTCCGGGCGGTTTCTCTTTATCGCCCTTGCCAGTTCAAAGCTCTCCAGCCGGTTTTCCGTGGTAACGGTTATGCCAAAAACATCTGGCTGTTCGGTTTTTACATAATCGACGATATCCTCAATGGTCATCTTTTTCACATGCGCCGGAAGGACCGTTACAGGTATGCCCTCCTTCTCCAGAACGGCCGCCATGTACAACACACCGAGGGATGGCATCCCTCCATCTTTCCACCGTTCCGCAAAATATCCCTGGGGCGGGATACAGAGGGTTACGCTTTTCGCCATATCACCTGCTATCCGTTCTATAATTGAGCGACAGTTTAAACCGCAAGGAACCATTATGGCCAAGATAGAGAAAAAAGAAAGCGTCCCCGCTACGAAAAAGAGAAAAATACTCCCAGGACGCATTCCTCTCGATATAGAACTCGTCAATCACGCCCTCAAGGAGGATGCGCCCGAAGGGGATATCACCACCGATTCGATAATCCCGGATAACGAACTTTGCCGTGCAAATCTTGTAGCCAAGGAGGATATGGTTATATGCGGCCTGGACCTCTTCGCGGCGGTTTTCAGGAGAGTCGATCCGAAAGTAGACTCAAAAAATCTGGTCAAGGAGGGAGACTTCGTCAAGGCCGGAACGGTGGTCGCCCAACTGAGCGGACCTGTCAGGGCTATCCTCACCGGAGAGCGTGTAGCCCTGAATTTTATCCAGCGGTTATCTGGTGTAGCCACCTTGACGCGCAAATACTGTACGGCGGTAGAGGGGACCGGATGTGTCATCCTCGATACCCGGAAGACAACACCGCTCTACCGCGACCTGGAGAAATACGCGGTCAGGTGTGGTGGCGCAGAGAACCATCGCAGGGACCTCTCTTCAGCCGTCCTTATAAAAGAGAACCATATCAGGATAGCCGGTTCCATCGAATCGGCGGTAAGAGACGTCCGCAATAACCTCGGAGAAAGAAAGTTCGTGGAGGTGGAAGTGGAGAGTCTCGACCAGATCGAAGAGGCGCTCGACGCAAAGGTTAACAGAATCATGCTCGACAACATGCTCCCGGCAAAGATAAAAAAGGGGGTGGCGCTTATCGGCGGAAGGGCGGAGACTGAAGCCTCCGGCGGTATCAAGTTATCTAATATCAGGGCTTACGCAAAGACAGGGGTAAACTATATATCGGTTGGCGCGTTAACACACTCGCCCCAATCAGCGGACCTGTCACTACTCATTATTTAAGGGGATCGGAATATGAAAAAGTGTTTAACTATCTTTATGGTTGGTTTTCTTGCTGTCGTTTCTCCTGTTTTCGCCGATGAGGTGAGCGACCAGATTGGAGCCGCGCAGAAGGCGTATCAGGCAGGAGACATGTCCGCCGCCCAGACGGCGCTCGACACAGCCAAGGTTTTTTTAAACCAGAAAATCGGGGACGCCATCATGAAGGTTATCCCAGCTCCGCTTGAAGGATGGACCATGGAGAGATCTAAATCGGGCGGTGTCGCCATGGTTGGAATGAGTGTCAGCAAACGGTTCAGGAAAGGGAACAAGGATGTAAGAATAAGTATCCTCTCAAACTCACCGATGTTGCAGAGCATGGGCATGATGTTCTCCAACCCCGCCATGCTGGGGGGGGACAACCGGCTTGTGATGATAGGCGATATGAGGGCTATCTACGATGGAAGAAAAAACTCGTATCAGGCGATGGTTGAGGGGAAAGCGTTGGTTTCAGTGGATGGTAGCGACGATGTTTCCGAAGATACGTTGAAGACTTACATGACAAAGATAAACTTCGCCGAGCTAAAAAAACTTGTGAAATGAACCCCTCTTCTTCCGGCAATCCAGAAACCGGATCGGGAAGTGAATCGGAGCAAATTTACCAGACTGTCCTTCATAACATAGATGAAGGCCTGATACTCCTGGACAAGGGGTACAGGATCAGGATGGTCAACCAATTCCTGTTGAAGGTCCTGAAAATGACTGAGGATGAGGTTTTAGGAGAAGTTTGTTATAAATTGATACACCGAAGGGAGGAGAGGTGTTACGACTGCGCAGTGGCCGAAACTTTCCAGACCGGACGCCCGTCCAGGGTTTGCCACACCGGAATCGCGAAGGACGGATCGATCACCAACGTAGAGCTTACCTCTTTCCCGATCTTCGACGAAGAAGGAAACGTGGTTCACGTTGTCGAAAAAGCCCACGAAATTACCGAGAAGATAGAGTCTGCCGAGCAACTGAAAATATTCCGGCAATTCGCTGAAAGCTCCGGCCAGGGGATGGGTATGGGTACCCTTGAGGGGGATGTAGTCTACATGAACCCTTGTTTATACCAACTTCTTGGGGAAAAGAGCGCAGAGGAGAGCTACAAGAAGAAATTCTACAGCTATTATCCAGAGGATGCGCAGGAGAAGTTAAGAGAAAAAATTATGCCCACCGTTATGCTGACAGGCCAGTGGACCGGTGAAACAACCCTCCTTACAGTCGATGGCGCAAAAATTCCGGCGCTGGAGAATATCTACCTGATCCGCAACGATAACGGCGCTCCTCGTTATATTGCGATGGTAATCTCCGACTTGAGAGAACAGAAACGGGCAGAGGAGGAGAGACGCAATATTGCCAAACGAGTCGAACAGAATCAGAAGCTGGTGAGCCTGGGGAGACTCGCAGGGGGTATAAGCCACGATTTCAATAACATCCTTCAAAATATCCTGGGATTCGCCGCCCTGCTCCAGGACAATGCGGCGGCGGGAAGTAAAGATGCGCATTACCTCGACATAATAGCCAAATCGACGAAAAGGGGGCACGACCTCATCACCCAGGTTCTGACTTTCAGTCGTCAGTCACGCAGTAATAAAAAACCGATACTCCTGGAATCGGTCATAGACGAAACCCTTGGGATGATCTCATCGACCATCCCCAGGAATGTCGTAGTCGAAAAGAAGATCGGGACAACAGAACTTGTGGTGAACGCCGACCCGTCCAGGATGGGGCAGGTGATAATGAATCTCCTCATCAACGCCATACACGCCATGCCAGACGGGGGAACCATGCGGGTAGCCCTTTCGACCTGTTACAGCGCTTCTGAAGATGAAACAGACGACTTGGCTGACGATGTTCAATTCCCTTGCGCAAAACTTTCGGTTTTCGACAGTGGAACAGGGATGGACGACTCTGCAAAACAACAGATCTTCGATCCCTTTTTCACTACAAAAAAACCGGGGGAAGGAACCGGACTGGGGCTTTCCGTGGTTTACGGCATCATCAAGGATCATGGTGGCGCCATCAGTTGCGTAACCGGTTTGCATAAAGGAACCGCGTTTCACATATATCTGCCCATAATAAGAAACGAAGTGGTTACGACAGAGGAAAAGGCGCTCATACCGCTTCGGGGAAACGAACGTATTCTCTTCGTGGACGATGAAGAGCCGATAGTCGAAATGATGACAGAATCCCTTGAGACCCTCGGTTACGATATCAAGGCTTTCTGCGACAGCGAAAAAGCCCTGGAGGAATTCAGAAATAAACCGGAGAGTTTCGATCTGGTTTTGACCGACCACATGATGCCCGGTTTAAGCGGGATTGACCTTTCGCGTGAGATTATCAGTATCAGGCCGGACATTCCTGTACTGCTCTACACAGGTTACGATCCTTCTATCGCATCAGGATCGAAACTCCCCGGCATATCAGCAATTCTGAACAAACCTGTGGAGATAAGCGAGGTCTCACGGGCCATACAGGAAGCTGTCAACCGGAACAGATAGTTTTCGCCGCTATTTCTCACCCGCCAACGTTTCGGCGACGTTGAGCGCATGATCCTTTATCCTCCGGTATCCGTTGAGCATATCTGAATAGATCATGGAGATGAGAGGATCTTTCCGTTCGATCGACAGACGGCTGACGTGTTGTGTACGGATCTTCCGAATCTGGTGTGTGACGGCGTCAGAATGGGGGTTTGCCTTGAATAGAAACTCTTTCCCGCCCTCTGAATAACCTCCCGCCACCATGCCCAGATAATCGGCCACCTCATCGTGTAACTCGAATATATCTTTCATGTCTTCCGGCGGCAGGGTCAGGTTCGCCTCCCTCAAACGGAGATGGAGTTTCAGTATCTTGACGATGTAATCGCTGATCGACTCGTATTCGTCCGCCATGTAGAACTGGCGTTTGGCTTCATTTGTAATTTCGTGGGGCAGACCTTCGGCGAGCAGGCCGGTAATGAATATCGATATCTCATTTTGTACCTTGTCCAAAACCTCCTCCCTGTGAAACAGCTTGTTTTCCAGCTTCTTGTTGACAGAGTCTCCCCCTGTGGCTTCCTTGAGCTGTATCATCATCTTGTCAACAATATCACTCATGCCGATGATCTCTGTACGCACACTCTCAATGGCCACAACAGGCGTTTCGAAAAGAACCTCGTCAAGCTTGGTGAGCTGTGGTTTTTCGCCAACTGACTTTTCAGGTACGATGGTCATCAGGAGTTTCTCCATCTTCCTGACGAACGGTATAAAGATGATCGTATTGGCGATGTTAAAACCTGAGTGTACGGTGGCGATGCCAAGGATGATATTGGGGTAAGACATCTCTCCCCCATCCATTACCATCGCTCCCGGATCCAATCCCAGGAAAGCTTTAACCAAAGACAGGTAGATCGGGAAAAGGGCTGTTATCCATAATACGCCGAGCACATTGAAGATAATATGGGCATAGGCGGCCCGTTTGGCGTTTGTTTTTGCCCCCAATGACGCCAAAAACGCTGTAATTGTCGTTCCAATGTTCTCGCCCAATACCAGGGCGGCGGCGGTTTCAAAATCTATCACCCCTGTGGCCGCAAGCCCCATGGTAATGGCAAGGGTTGCCGAAGAGGATTGTACGAGAAAAGTAAGGAAACATCCGATTGCGGCGGCTTTCAGAACACCGAAATATGTGTCCGCCTGGAAAAAGGAGAACCATTCGATAAATTCGGGTATGGAGCGGATAGGTTTGAACCCGCTTTTCATCAGTTCCAGACCGAAGAAAACCATGCCGATCCCCATGATTATCATGGCGATAAACTTGAGTCGTTCGTTCTTTGAGAAGAGGAAAAAAGGGCACGCGATACCTAGCATCGGAAGCCCGTACTTGCCGATTTTGATAACAAGTATCCATCCTGTGATGGTGGTCCCGATGTTGGCGCCCATTATCACACCGATGGCCTGGGCCAGATTCATGACACCGCTGTTTACGAGACCCACGACCATTACCGTAGTGATACTGCTTGATTGCACCATGCAGGTAAAGATCACACCGACGAAAAGCGCAACGAAACGGTTGTTCGTAACGGCGTTTATCAGTCTCCGCAACGGTCCTGACGCCACCGACTGAATGCCATCGGAGAGGTATCTCATTCCGAGCAGAAAAATACCTAGTCCACCTATCGCATGAAAAACCATGTTAAGGACGACTTTGAGTTCCATTCTTTATCCTTTGGTAATATCGGGAAAAACAGCGTTATTCAAGATTCGGGACGCTGGCGATTATACAACAAACTTATAATCAATCGTCATCCATGTTAAACGCGCTATCGAAAGCGTCGGTATGGTCATGATGTTTATTGCCGATATTGAACTGATCGACCACGTCCTGCAGATAGTTGGACTGACTGCTTATGCTTTCCGCCACCGTCTGTGTCTGGTCAGAAGCGTTGGAAAAACCTTCGCTTAATTCCTTGATTATCCTGACACTGCCAACCGCCGCATTTACGAAATTGGCCTGATTCTCCGCCGAAGACGCTATCTGTTCGACCATCTTATCAACCTTGGTGGTATCGACGATGATCTTTGACATTGCGTCACTCGACAGTTTCATCGACTGAACTACGTCATCGGTATAGACCTGAATCTTCTGGATAATACCGCTGATCTCGTTTGTAGCCAGGGTTGTCCGCTCGGCAAGTTTCCTTACTTCGTCGGCCACAACAGCGAAACCGTGTCCCTGATGTCCCGCGTTGGCCGCTTCGATAGCGGCGTTTATCGCCAGCAGATCGGTCTTTTTGGCGATATCTTCGATAACATCAAGGATGCCTCCGATCTTTTTGGACTGATCCGATAGTTCGCTTATCGCCTTACCGCTCCGGTCAATCACTTCACCGCTTTCGGCCGCCTGTCTTTTAGTCTCCAGAGATGTTTTGGTTACCCTGTTGGCGTTTTTGGCTATGTCCGATATGGCGCTGTTGATCCGCTCTACGGTAAACGCCACTTCCGAGACCATACCCTGCTGGGTTTTGGCCTGCCCCGCGTTTTCGAGGGTAGTGGCTGAAAGTTCGGTAGTGGCCACCGCCAAATGTTCGGCCGACTCGGCCATGTTTCCGATAATCGACTGGAACTTGTCGAGCATTTTGTTGAAGGCGAGTCCCGCCTTGCCTATCTCGTTGTTATGGCTCCTGATCTCTATCCTCTGGTTAAGGTCGGAGCTTGAGTCGATGAACCCGATGGTCTCGGTAAGGGATTTTATCGGCACAATAACCTCCCGGTTGAAGAGGTAAACCGCCACAATTATAATCAGCAGGACAAAAACACCGCTGGTATGGACTGCGATTTCGATGTTTCTCTGGTTCCCTCTGGCCCGGTTTGTGAAAAGATGGACGACATCGTTGCTCAGTTTCCGCAGTTCGTTCGACTGCGCGATAATCCTGCGGCGCAATTTTCCGGTATAGGCGCTCTCACCAGCTGAGGTCAGGGATGTGGCGGTTTCCGTGAGCTGCTTGAACTTGCCTGAAACTTCATCAATCTTTTTCTGGATCGTTTCGTCTTCGATTTTATCGACATCAGCGTATTTGGAAAGTTGCATATCTGTTGGGAACTTTCCACCGTATTTCATTGCTGAAAGTGTCTGCGAGAACATCGCTTTGGCCGCCTCGTATTCGTCGATGCTAGGCTCAAGTTCGGCCTTCCCGGCGGAGATATCATCGTTAAACAGAACCTTGTATTTCCTGAAACCGAGAACATCACCTATCTTGTAGTTCGCATCCGCATTAAAGCTGTTGTGGCACGACACACACGCCTCGACAGTGGCGCGGTCTACGGTATAGAAAACAAGATAGAACAGGCCATTCTCCTCGGATGGCTCAAAATAGACCTCGTCCCGATTTTCATACAGAAATTCGGTCGCTCTCCTGTCAATTTCCGTTACGAGCCCCTTGTCCGGATTGATCGGTTTGGTGGCGATAATATCGACTGAGATATCCCCACCTGTCTCGGCCACCTGTTTTGCAAACCGGTTATTTACCAGACGTGTGAACGTGGCGGGGTATGGGAGCGCCAGATGCGCATCATCTTTCGGGGTCATCGATATGTCTATATCGGTCTTCTTGATAACCCCGATGATGTATTGGGTGTAAACCGCCCGCATATGAGTGACATACTGATCCAGAGAGATGGCCTTGTTCCTGAGGGTCTTGAATTTCCTCCGGTCGGCGTCATAACCGAGAATTGATTTACCCATGGCCTGGGACAACATTCGCTGTCTGCCCAAAGCGTCGATAATATCCGCGTCCGGGTCCGCTTTCTGCAACGACAAGATGATTGTTCCGCCGGAGATGAACACCACAAGAAATATAAGGCCAAGAATGGCGTAGATCGTCGCCCTTATCGACCTCTTAGCGACCATTCAAGGCTTCCCCCGAAATCGAACTCACAACATATTCTCCAGTCGCACTATCCATGCTGTATTGGATCCTTCATCGATAATCCGTGCTTTTCAGTTTTCAGACCGGTTAAGTGTATCATCTTCATCGACGGTTATATTCTAATTAGCTTCGCTATGCGCGGCACAAGGTGACAACGAAAACTTTCTCCGGTTTTTCCCTGTTAATAACCTTGCAACACTCTATAACCGTTGCGCCTGTGGTGTAGATATCGTCGAACACAATAACAGTCTTTCCTTTTATTGCACTCGGGTTATGAACCGCAAACGCGCCACGGACATTTTTCAGTCTCTCTTTTCTGTTGAGGTTGAATTGCGGTTTTGTCGGTCTCGTTCTCCTGAGCGCCCCCTCCGTCACTTTGGCGCCACTCTTTTCGCAAAGGGATCGCGCCAGCAGATATGACGGGTTGTACCCTCTGGAGAAAAGTTTGCTTCGCGCCAAAGGAACGGGTATCACCACCGCCTCCGGCCAGCGTGAGATAAACGGAACGAGTCGATCCTCCCCCAGTTGCGCCAGAACAGGCGCGACGCTCCGCTCTGAATTGTATTTCAGGCTGTGAACAAGGCTCCGCACAGACCCGTCGTATCGAAGAGCGAACATGGCTTCTTCAAAAGGCGGGGGATTAAGGCGACAATCGCCACACCTGTATTTATCACCCGTCTCAATTTCGTACTCGAACTCAAGACCCACACCACATACAGAGCAGGTGTTCACCTGGATCTTTTTTACACTCTTCACACAATCAGGACACATACGTCCAGGAAAGCGGACTACTGAAGACTCAGGACAGGTCAGGCATTTTTCAGGCCAGATTAAACCTGCAAACCTTACGATTCCCTTTATAAAAGTCACCTGATGATCTCGTTGACCGATGACAAGGCCATGGAGTTAAGTTCAACGCCATATTCGGTGGTTTTGTTTACGTCGAGCGAAATTCGGGAGCCGGCCGGGTATTCGATCTTCATATCGATCTTTTTGCCGGAAAGCACATTTTTCGCAAGACGGGCCGCTTGTCTGCCGACCGTTGGTATGTCAGGGGATATGGACAATAACGCTCCGTATTTGAAGAAGAGCCTGTCATATGCAAAAACCGGTATGCGAGCCTTGTCAAGTTTTTCGAATATGGTTATGGCGGATTTTTTGTCCGCAAGCGCCACCGGGTCGGGAATCAGGACAAGAGCGTCAGTCCGCCCGGCTACTATTGTCAGGGCTGTAACTAACTCTTCATGACCTGTGATGGGCAACCGGACAACCTTGACACCGACAGCTTTGCCATCTTCGACCATACGCTCCACCGCCTCTTCGCTGAATTTCGGGCCGTAAACCACACCAACGCTCGATAAGCCTGGAAAAAGATAACGATACATGGTTAGCTCCGAGAGCCGGTTTAACTCATGGGATATTCCATACGTTCTGTCTGTCAGCTCGAACCTGCGCCAGTTCAGGGCCAGCGCGAAAACAATATTTCGTTTTCCCCCGAATTTGTGGGCGAGAAGGTAAGCTTTGGAGCCGATGCAGAAGATAAGGTCCGGATCCTCCACCAGGATCTCTTCGGCTACCTTACCGTAGTCGATAAACTTCAAACCCAGATCAAGGGTAGATATCTCACCGTCGATATCGGCCCGGAATGCCTTCTCCACCAGGGCGTATTTTTCCACCGACTTATCGGAGTTGAGGATAAGGATTTTTCCGTGGGATGATTGCGTTCCTCCATACAAGGATAAGGAGAATACAATCAGGAGGAGCCCCATTGCTTTTTTCATCGGTCCAGGATATCCATTTCCGTTTTCCCGATCTTTGTGAAACCGTCAAGACCTATCATTTGCAGGGCGTTGCCCCCCTCTTTGGAACCCCCGAATTTCTCCATTATACTTATCATTACCTTTTCATTCAGCCCTTGCTGGCCGAATCCTGCGACTATCTGCAACAGCAGTTCGTCACTTTTCAGAAGGATGTTGATCGAATCACGAAACCGGTTGTTTATCTCCCCCACGGCGTTAAGCGCCATCTCCGATCCGAGGGCCGCCTGGGCCAGACCGAACTGCATGGCAAGCAGAGCGTCGATATCTTTCGGGGCAACCAGAAAGATAACCGAATCGGCGATATCTGAGTTCTCCTCTCCTAACATCGCCTTTAACATGTTTCTGGAGAATCGTTTACTTCCGGCTGTGGCGATGGTAGCGCCCCTCAGTTTTTCTAGGTTTGTCATCGACTTGTTACCGACCAACACCTTTCTGTAGGTCGATTTATCGCCAACCCTTCCCACCAGAAGTGGTTCGATGGCGAGTTTTTTTCGCAACAGTGTAAAGTGCCAGCTACTTAGCAACAACAGACCGCTCTTCTTCTCGGAGATGAATTTCTCGAATGTGTCGATCTCGGAAAATGGCTGAAATTCATAACCACCGGCCACCCTGAGATTCTTGTCGAACTCGACTTTCAGGGAGGCGTAGTTATTTACGTTTATTTCAGGGTTGTAATAATAGATGGCCTGGTTAAGGGATAAGGCCACCGTGGCGAACAGGGCCAGAAGAGTCCCCGCCATCAGTAGCGGAAGAACCGGAGGAATCCCGCCCGACAACCATCGCGCAAGTTTTATCTTCATACCGGTATTATCAGAAAGTGTATTCCGCCTCCAGTGTAAAACTGACGCCTGCGGCCGGATAGTCTTCGTAGACCCCCGGCAGGCTCGCCACCCCGTATTCGAGGACCGGAGACGGGTATGAGTATTTCGTATCGGTAAGGTTGTAGCCGGAGAGTCGAATTTCCAGCGGTTTTAATCTTCCCGGCAGGTTCTGAAGCGTCAGAGTGGAGTTTAAAAGCCCGTAACCGGCCATATCGCCCCGAATATCGGTCGTCTCCCGGTTAGCCGACCCTCTCATCACCGCCTGGGCGTTGAAATTCAGATATTTTGATAACCTGATATTCACTATGGCGTTTGCCATGTCGGTGGGAACAAACGGGAGCGGATCACCCGTCGATTCCAGGACCGGTTTCTGGTGTGTGTAGTTGAACCGAATGTAACTCAACCCGGAAATATACGCCAGCGCCTCCAGTTCAAAACCCTCCGACTTCGTTGAACCTATGTTTTTGAACGTGGTTTTTTCGCTAAATTCCTCCAGAGGCGCAATAGAGATAAGGTTTGAGTAGTTGCTCTGAAATAGAGTAAATCGCGCGGAAAAATCTTCGGTAAAGACCATTCCGATACTAGCTTCCACGGTTCTCGCCTTTTCCGGTTCGAGATCGGGATTGGCGACATACTTGAACGGGTCGTTGGTGTAAAGTTCATAGAAGGTAGGCGCCCGAAAAGCCTCGCCATATATCAGCTTGAAATCAAGCCCCTCGAAAAACTCCCAGGTCAACCCGGCCCTCGGAGTTACGCTGGAGCCAAAATCGCTGTACGAATCGTTCCTGATACCAAGGGTGACACGCAAATCGTTGGTGATGTCCCATATATCCTCAAGATAGACCGCCCAGAAATCGCGGGTGGCGTTTTTGTTCCATGGCTCCACTTCATGCAGGGGAGCGGACTGATAAGCGTCGAAATCAAAATTGATATTAAGCGTAACGTCGCTCTGCTCCTGTCGTTCGGCCACCAGACCGGCTATGACAATATTCGATTCGGTGGCCTTCCAGTCGATCTGGATATCGGCGCCGGTTCTTACATTGGTGAATCCCCCCTCGTAAAGAAGCCCTTCCGGCAGGTAGAGCGCCGGACCAGACTCCGCTGTAATGGTAGCGCCATCCGGGAAGATATCGGCTGTCTCCTCGGCCCATCCCCCATTCAGATATATTCGGGGATGCAGGGTAATACCATCGGAAAGTTCGGTCTCAAAACCGAGATCAAGCAGGTAAATTTTATGACTTTGCGTCCCTTCGTCCGAAAGCGAATAATCGAACCCTATATAGTCCCTCTGGTCATAATCCTGGTATTGGGCGTTGAAACTCAGTTTCCCGTATTTCAGGTTCAACACAACGTCGGTGTATCTGTTTTCAAGGTTGGTCGGGCCAGGCGCCATTGATGAGGGCGTCACGCCAAGGGGCGCCTGGAGCAGATCAAGATTCGACACCGAATCGTGGTTTACAGTCTCTTTGAATCCGTCCGAATCGATATGGTATACGGAAAACAGGGTCTTTAATTCCCCTATCTCCCCTCCATACATAAGACTATACCTTTGGGCGCCAAAACTGCCGACGCTCGCCTTGGCTGTCGCCCCATCCACCGACCCTGGATCTTTTGTTATGACGTTTATCACGGCGCTGACGGCGTTGGCGCCATAGAGAGCGGAACCGGGCCCCCTTATCACTTCGATCCGCTCAATGGTGTCGATCGGTTCGTAGAAACTTATGCCACCACCGCTGAAAACGAACATTGTAGGCACACCGTTCTTCATGAAAGCGATCTTTTCGTTACTGTTAGTGGTGATACCGCGTACATCCACAAGCTCAAGGCCGTTGTTCGACATTGTCATGTTAATGCCGGGAACCGTATTCAGAACGTCGGATATGGTGTTGGCGCCCATCTCCCGAATCTCTCGCGCTGTAATTACGGTTATGGAGGCGGCCGATTTGGATACGCTCTCTTTAGTGCGGGACGCAGTGACAACAAATGTCTCGGCCCGCAGGTATCCCAGTTCCCGCTCTAACGCGCCGAAGTCCTGGGCGAATGATGGTGTGTGAACAAACAGAAGGCCCAGCGCAAGCGAGACGGTAAAACCTCTCATTGAAACCTCTGAGATTTAAACCGGATCGGCTCCGCCCCAAAACGACTTCGGGGCGGAACTTTACCCGATATGTATAAGCCTTATTCTACGCCGGGGCCAGAGCTCCTTCTGGACGGACTATATGGGTCTGTATCCTCAGTTCCTTTTCGCTTACCCCAAGGGCCAGCGCCACCAACTGCGGAATATGCAGTATCGGCAACGCCAGTTTCTGATCTATCTGCGATTCGATCTCCGGCTGGTATGCGTCAAGGTTCAGATGGCAGAGAGGACACGGGGTAACCATTATGTCGGCTCCCGCTTTTTTCGCTCCGGAGAGAGCGTTGCCGGAGAGTTGCATCGAATTTCGTTTGTTCATCATCAGGATGGGGAACCCGCAACATTTCAGTCGTTCGTCGTATTTCACCGGTGTGGCGCCCAGAGCCGTCACGATAGACTCAAGCTCGTCCGGGTCGTCCGGGTTTTTGAGTTCGTTAACTTCGGGGGGCCGTGTGGCGTAACAACCGTAGAAGGAAGCTACCTTAAGTCCGGTAAGCGGTTTTACCACCTTCTCTTTCAGGCGGTCCAAGCCGTAATCGTGCAGGAGAATCTCGTAGAAATGTTTTATCTTTACGGTTCCGGCGTATTCCCGACCGGTCTCTTTTTCAAGCTCGGTGTTCAGTCTCGCCTTGTATTTCTCGTCCGCGTCAATTTTACGTCTGGTCTTCACATGCACACCCTGGCAGGTGGTGCAGATGTTCATTATGTCAAGGCCGCGCTCTTCGGCAAGGGAGTAGGTACGGGCGTTAAGCAGGTCGGCCACCATCGGGTTGTCTTCCCCGATCACACCGGCGCCACAGCAGGCCGCATCTGTCATTTCGTCAAGTTCAATCTCAAGTTTCTCGCACGCCTTGTATGTGGCGGCGAGCAGTTCCCGGCCAGCGCCCTTGGCCACGCAACCGGTGTAAAGGGCGTATTTCATTTTCGAAACTCCTCAAAACGGGCGAAGATGTTATTCACCTCGCCTACTTTATCGACATAATGGGGAATCATCGGCGGGTTCTTGCCACGCCACATCATTCTCAACCCGACCGGCATAATCGAGAGCAGACCCGGAATATTGAAAAAACCGACCGTTCTTAACGGTAGATAGTTTTCGTCCAGCAATCCCCGTCTCCCGACAGTCTCCCGGAAACCGAGAACGTGACGGGCTCCAGCGTTACCGTGATGCCCTTCAGCCATCGCTTTCACTTTTATCTCTTCGATTCTGGAGAGCGGTTTCGTCTCGGTCGGGCAACGGGTTGTGCATTCTCCGCAATGAGTGCAGTCCCATATGCCGTTGGTCTCCGATATCTCGGTCAGTCTCTGATGACCACCGCCGTCGCGGGAGTCGAAGATGAACCGGTGCGCCTTGGCAAGGGCCACAGGGCCGAGAAACTGATTGTCCACTTCCAGAACGTTGCAGTCGGAATAACAGGCGCCGCACATGATGCAGGTTGTGGAGGGATCTATTTTGGAAAATTCTTCAGCTGTCTGCTCCCGCTCTTTCTCTGGCGCGTCCTGGCTATCGGGAGTCAGATAAGGTCTCACCCTTTTAAGAGCGTTCCAGAACGGCTCCAGATCCACCACCAGATCGCGAACAACTTTAGTGTTGCCGATGGGAGCGAGCCTTATAACGCCATCCTTCACGCAGTCGGAGACCTGGGTTTTGCAAGCCAGAACCGCTTTGCCGTTGATCCGCATGGCGCACGATCCGCAAATGGCCGATCCGCACGAATAGCGGTAAGCCAACGTCTGATCCTGTGTCCACTTGATATTGTTAAGACAGTTGAGCAGTGTCTGACCCGGCTCCAGGATTACCTTGTATTCCTGCGGGTAAGGAGCTGTATCCTTTTCAGGATCAAACCGTTCGATTATGAAAGTCACTTCGCCGTTTGACATCAGTACTTCCTCTCTTCAGGCTCAAACCGGGTTATGACCACCGGTCTGTATTTCAGTTCATATCCGCCATCGCCCTTCCTGAAGGCCATGGTGTGATTAAGCCATTTCTCGTCGTCCCGTGTCGGGAAATCGGTGCGGGCGTGAGCGCCACGGCTCTCCTCCCGCGCTTCGGCTCCCGCCACAATCAGTTCCGAATATTCGAGCATATGACCAAGCTCTATCGCTTCGAGCATGTTCGTGTTGAAATTTTCTCTCTTATCATCTACACGAACATGTTTAAACCGCTCCTGTAGCTCGGTAACTTTTTTATGCGCCTCGGCAAGCTCACTACCCGAACGGTAGACACCAGCTTTATAGGTCATGACATTCTTGAGTTCCTTGCGGATCGGGTGCAACTCCTCTTTTGCGGAAGTGTTTACGATCTTGTCTATACCGGCCCTGACAGCCGCGATCTCCCGTTTCTCGTCGATGCTCGACGACTTGGCGGTGGAGGCGGCTTCAAGGATCTTTTTACCCGCTCTTCTGCCGAAGACCAGAGCCTCCAACAGAGAGTTGGTGCCAAGTCGGTTGGCGCCGTGGACCGATACGCAGGAACACTCTCCGGCGGCGAAGAAACCTTCCACCTTGGCGCCTGTTTCGTCCAGGATAACCTGACAGTCGTTATCCGTGGGAATGCCACCCATCGAGTAGTGGGCCGTAGGTTGGGTCGGTACAGGGTCGGTGACCGCATCGACTCCGAGGAAATCTTTTGCCAGATGGTAGATCTGCGGCAGACGTTCCAGTATTTTCGCCTCACCAAGATGCCGAAGATCTAGCAGTACATAGTCCTTGTCGGGACCGGCTCCCCTCCCTTCGTTTATCTCGGTCTGTTCAGAACGGGAGACGATATCACGGGGAGCAAGCTCCATCTTGCCGGGAGCGTATTTATCCATGAATCGCTCGCCGTTACCGTTTAGCAGATAGCCACCTTCACCACGAGCCGCCTCGGAGAGGAGGATGCCGTGCTGATAAAGACCGGTCGGATGGAACTGAACGAACTCCATATCCTGCAAAGGCAGACCGGCCCGGTAAGTGGCGATGGCTCCGTCACCAGTATTTGCGTAGGCGTTGGAAGTTATCTCAAAGGAGCGACCATATCCACCGGAAGCGAAAAGAACCACCTTGGCGGAAAAGACCTCCATCCTGCCGGTGGCGATATCCATGGCGACAACACCCTTGCAGACTCCGTCTTCTACAATAAGACGTGTCATATACCATTCGGAATAGACCTGAAGTTTACCGCCCATTTTGTAGGTCTGTTCGAACAAGGTATGAAGGAGCGCGTGACCGGTCCTGTCCGCCGAAAAACAAGCGCGAAGGAATGAATGTCCGCCGAAAGCCCTCTGGGCTATCTTGTTTTCATCGGTTCGTGAGAAAGGACAACCGAGATGTTCCATTTCATAAATGGTCCTCGGCGCATCGTTACACATGATCTCGATGGCGTCCTGGTCTCCGAGAAAATCGGAACCCTTGACCGTATCGTAGATATGCGCTTCGATGGAATCTCCGTCCATGTTCGCCAAGGCGGCGGCTACACCACCCTGAGCGGCGCCGGAATGGCTTCTGCTCGGATAGACCTTGGTTATTATCGCTACATCAAGATTGCCCGCCAACTCCTGGGCGGCCCTGAGACCTGCAAGACCAGACCCCACTATTACAACGTCGTGTGAGTACATAACCCCCCGCTCGCTATATTGCCCGGCGCCTCCGCATTCAAGATCAAGGATGTATGACCCCCTCTCGCCCGACTGCGCCGTCCATTTCAAAGCCTGATGACCGCCTGTCGATCACCAGAAAAAGAGACCATCGAAGATTAATCGTATACCAAACCAGCCCCGCTTTCCATAACTTTTACTCCTTGCGGTACCGCTCCTGCCCCTGTTCGTAAAGATCGGCGCCGTTTGTATCGTTAATGACGACCACTTTAAAATCCTCCACCTCCATACGGCGGACAGCCTCCGGGCCGAGGTCTTCATACGCTATGACATCGACCTTCTTTATCGACCGGGCGATCAGGGCCGCCGCCCCGCCTATGGCCGCGAAATAGACCGCTTTATGTTTGACCATTGCGTCCACCACGTCACCGGCTCTTTTCCCTTTGCCGATCATGCCTTTCATGCCGACCTCCATCATGCGCTCCGAATATGCGTCCATCCGGTAGCTCGTGGTCGGACCGGCGGACCCGACAACCGCGCCCGGTTTGGCAGGTGACGGTCCGACATAATAGATGACGGCTCCCTTTGCGTCGAACGGAAGCTCCTTCCCTTCGTCGAGCAGGGCTACGAGCCTCTTGTGGGCGGCGTCCCTGGCTGTGTAGAGAACGCCGGTCAGGCTCACCTGATCACCCGCTTTGAGAGATGCCACATCTTCTTCTGTGAGAGGGGTCGTAAGCCTTATCACTTCGCTCATAACTCGGTCTCCTTGTGCCTGCTGGCGTGACAACAGATGTTAACCGCCAACGGTAGCGTGGCTATGTGGCACGGATGTTTCACCAGATGCACACCCAATGCGAAGATACGCCCCCCAAGACCTTGCGGCCCCATACCGAGGTTGTTGATCCTCGCCAGAAGCTGATCCTCCATCTCCGCAAGCTCAGGATCAGGATTTTTCGTTCCCAAAGGGCGTATGAGAGCTTTTTTGGCCAGCATAGCCGCCAGTTCAGGCGTTCCGCCGATACACGCCCCGACAATAACCGGAGGACATGGATTCGAACCGGCTTCCTGACACCGGTTGACTATGAAATCGGCCACTGCCTCTTTCCCGCCGGAAGGGGTCAGCATCGTTACCCTCGCCATGTTTTCAGACCCTCCACCCTTCGGAGCGAAGGTAATTTTTAATCCGGCGCCATCAACCACTTCGGTGAAAACCACAGCCGGTGTGTTGTCTTTTGTATTAGTTCGTGTAAACGGATCACATATCGATTTACGAAGGTAGCCCTCCTCATACCCTTTACGCACACCTGCGTTGACCGCCTCCCGGATCGCCCCCCCCGTCACATGGACATCCTGCCCGATCTCAACAAAGACCACAGCAAACCCGGTGTCCTGACACATCGGAACTTTTTCATTTCGTGCGATTTTAGAGTTTTCGAGCAAAGCCTTGAAGACCGCTTTACCTGTCGGCGACTCCTCCTGTTCAAGACCACGCTCAAACGCTTTCACCACGTCGTCGCCAAGGTCGTAGTTCGCACTCATAGACATAGTACGAACAGCTTCGGTAATAGCCGAAGCGTCTATTTCACGCATTACAGGATCACCTCCATCAATAGAATTTCCAAAGATTGTGCAAGCTCCATGCGGACTTTGTCAAGGCGCATGGCGCCCGACATAACGCTCCCCGACTCCAGGTTCAATATGGGCATCAAGAAGCGGGCGCCATCTGCGGGAGTGGTTTATACTCTACCGATGAGATTTTTTCTTCTGATATTTGCTCTGTTTCTTGCTCCGGGGAGCGCATTGGCGACCGTTCCGGAAGGGGAGTTTATAGCCGTTCCCGCTACCGGAACCGCTGAGATACTGGATGAAAACTACGCAGTGGCTCGTGAGAACGCCAAACTGAACGCCTTTACCACCGCCGCCAGACTTGCGGTGGGGGGCTTGATTAATCCGGACCTGAACCGGGAACGGGATGAAGAGATCGACAAAGAGATCGCATCCAAAGGGATGGATTTTGTATTCAGCTATAAATTTTTGGAAGAGACCATCGACAGGGAAAACGGAACCCTGACTGTGAGGTTGCAGGTCACCCTGTTTCTCGATTCTATCAGGAGCGCTGTAGAAAACGTCGGGATAGGGGTAAAGAAGCGAGTCCTGCCAAACGTGCTGGTAATCATGGACGAACAGAGCGAGGAGCTGTTTGCAAATACAAATTTCCTGTTGCTCAACTCCATGTCTGAACGGATTATGGCGCAGGCGTTCTCCAGTAGAGGATACCTTACGGTACAAAGAAAAGAGATTCGGGAAGGCGGAGCGGACGAACTGGTGGTGTCGGCATTTGAGGGAAGCCTCTCGGCGCTGGTAGAATTGCACGACAAACTCGGGACAGATCTGTTCGCTTTCGGAACTACAAAAGTTGAGGTGGAGCCTTCCGGAGAGGGTAACAGCGTCAAAGCTACCTCACGAGTCAGGCTCTACTCGACCAAAGGTAAAATGCTCGCCGCTTTCGGGCAGGAGGCGACCGGAGAATTCGAAGACGCCCTGAAGGGAAGTCTTGACACGATCAATGCGGCTGTCGATGCGCTGGCAAAAGAGCTTACACTACAGACACCCCGAATATGGAAAGAGCATTCCATGGAGGTCCATTCCGATGACGATGCGCAATGATTGATAATCTTATGTCGAGACCCGATGTCAGGGTCGGCTTGGCTCTGCTCGGGTTTCTATTGGCGATTTGGCTTTTGTATTCGGCAAGGGTCGTTCTATACCCCTTTGTAATAGCCTTTGGCATAGCCTATCTTTTCGATCCTGTCATCGACGCCCTGGAACGAAAACGGGTAGACAGAACAACCGCCATCGTCCTTCTACTCATCCTCTTTTTTTCCCTGCTTGCGCTTCTTGTCACGTTAGTCGGCCCCCTTGTCATGGGGCAAATTGTGGCGATGGCGAAAAACGTTCCCGGCTATATCGAATCGATAATAGCCCGGCTGACTCCTTTTATAGAATCGATACCGGCGGTGGCTGAGGCGGATATCAAAGAAACACTCCTTGAAACATTCAACGCCCTTGGAACTCTTCCCCTGAAAGTGGCTAACGCTCTGTTTCAGTGGATATGGTCCGGGCTATCGAGCGTTATGGGAATTGCGTTGGCCATCGTAAACATGCTCATCATTCCTGTCGCCGCATTCTATCTATTAAAGGATTTCGACCATATCGTCGCCGGAGCTGGTGAATATGCGCCTCCAAGGATGAGGGCGAAGATTTTCGGGTTCGTTAAAAAAATCGACGAAGTGTTGAGCGCGTTCGTGCGTGGTCAACTGATCGTCGCCATGACCATGGCGGTGATCCTCTCCACAGGGCTTTTTTTTATCGGTACGCCTATGGGAATCCTCATCGGCGCCATAGCGGGATTGGCTAATGTCGTTCCATATCTTTCCGCCGTAGTCGGCCTGGCTCCGGCCCTGATTCTGACGGTGGTAAAGTTTCCTGGATTGGGGGAGCCTGTTCTGGTCCTGCTACTTTTCTCCATGGCCCAGGCGCTGGAAGGTTTTGTCATATCACCAAGAGTCCTGGAAAAAGCCGTCGGCCTGCATCCTGTCACGATAATGGCGTCCCTGCTTGTCGGCGGAGCGTTCTTCGGGCTGATCGGGCTGTTGCTGGCGGTTCCTGTGGCGGCGGTGATAAAGGTGACGTTGCAGGAACTCGATCCGGTTTATCGTGGCTCGGAATTTTATCGGGGAGGAATAATTAACGAGCCGGAAGTCGGTGAGATGGAGCCTTTGCAAGAAACCTCCGCCTCAGAAGGGGAATAGCGCATGGTTATACGCTAATAACCTGATAAAAGAGAAATAATGCGCAATCCAGAAAAAAAGAACAAGTCCAGAGGGTGTTTTTGGTATAAAACCATGTTCTGGAACATTGAGTGGCTTGACTTACTGGTCTGGTCACGACGATAATATACAGCCATAAATTAGATATCTGTTAACCCTTCAATAAAAACGGTGGAAAATGGGCGACTTGGATACCAACATGAAGGTCCTGGTGGTGGATGACTTTGCCACCATGCGCAAGATAGAAAAAAACATCCTGGGCCAGCTTGGCATTAAAAATGTAGACGAAGCCGATGACGGTTCAACAGCATTGCCCAAGATTCAGGCGAACAAGTACGATGTGATCTTGCTTGACTGGAACATGCCTCAGATGAGTGGGCTGGAATTGCTTAAAGCTATCAGGTCCGATCCAGTCTCAAAAAACGTTCCGGTTGTAATGGTTACCGCTGAAGCGCTGAAAGACAATATCATTGCGGCGGCTCAGGCTGGTGTCAATGATTACGTAGTCAAGCCGTTCACAGCCGCCGTACTGGAAGAGAAATTGAAGAAGGTTCTCAAGTAAAATAACTTTCTGACCAGTATTTCACGCCGCCCCGCGCCAAAAGTCAGGGCGGCGTGGGCGAAAGCCCTTCCTCTAACAGGCTACTTTCCTTTCTTCGACGTAAGAGCCCTTATTCTCAACCTGAGCGCGTTGAGTCTAATGAATCCTTCGGCGTCGGCCTGGTTGTACACATCGTCCTCTTCAAAGGTGGCGAATCTCTGATCGAACAGGGAGTTCGGAGCTTTTCGGCCCAGAACGGTGACGTTACCTTTATAGAGTGAAAGTCTCGTATCGCCGGTGACCGGTTTTTGCACCTCATCCATCAAGGCCTGCAGAGCTTCCCGTTCCGGAGCGAACCAGAAACCGTTGTAGACGAGCTTGGCGTACTGTGGAATCAGCGAATCACGCAAAAAGAGCGCTTCCCTGTCGAGAGTGAGCGACTCTACCGCCCTGTGGGCCACATGTAAAATTGTACCGCCAGGGGTTTCATATACACCACGTGATTTCATTCCGACAAACCTGTTCTCCACCAGGTCGACTCTTCCGATACCGTTTTTCCCCGCAACATCGTTAAGATGAGCCAGTAGTGTCGCCGGTGACATTTTTTCACCGTCAACCGCCACCGGATCCCCATTTTTATACGAAACCGTGATTACGGTCTCCTTGTTCGGCGCTTTTTTCGGAGATTTGGTCAATACGAACATCTCTTCAGGTGGCGCCGCCCATGGATCTTCCAGAACACCGCCTTCGAAAGAGAGGTGGAGAAGGTTTCGATCCATTGACCAAGGTTTTTTCTTCGTAACAGGCACAGAAATGTTCCATTTTTTGGCATACGCCACAGCGTCTTCTCTCGAAGCGATATCCCACTCACGCCACGGAGCGATTACCTTTATGTTCGGCGAAAGCGCTGTATAGGCGAGTTCAAACCGGACCTGATCGTTCCCCTTCCCGGTGGAACCGTGGGAAACAGCGTCCGCTCTCTCTTTTTTGGCAAGGTCAATCTGGGCCTTTGCGATGAGCGGACGTGCGATGGAGGTGCCCAGAAGGTAATGCCCTTCGTAGACTGCGTTGGCCCGTAACATGGGAAACACATAATCCTTTACGAAAGTCTCCTTTAAGTCGAGTACAACCAGCTTTTTACCGCCCGACTCTTTTGCCCTGTCAGATAGCTTATAAAGTTCCTCCCCCTGCCCCAGATCGGCGGCGAAACATATGACCTCACAACCGTAATTCTCTATAAGCCAGCGAACAATCACCGACGTATCAAGCCCGCCCGAATATGCGAGCACAACTTTTCGCGCTTTTTTTGTCATGCAACCTCCAATGTTTATCAGTCGAGTATTGTATTATTATTTCAGTAATCGCCGCTAAAAAAGCGAAAGCAAATAAAATGTGCTACCATTTGTCTCCTTACGAGTCGGGGCGTAGCGCAGCCTGGTAGCGCACCTGAATGGGGTTCAGGGGGTCGGAGGTTCAAATCCTCTCGCCCCGACCATATTTTCAAAGACTTGCATTTTCCATCTCTCCTACATGGCCTGAAATGTGGTCAAATTGTGGACAGAATCAAACGCAGTCACGCCAACCCTCAGTGAATCAACGCAGTGGTGAGCGTATCTTTGCGTCATTGAAACGTCCTCGTGACCAAGCCAACGGGAAATAAAATAGATGTCGTGACCCGCCTGCGCAAGCCATGTTGCACAAGTATGCCGAAGATCATGAAACCGAAAATCCTCAAGACCAGTCTTTGAAACTGCCTTTTTAAATTTCCGTGTCATCTTGCTCCGGTCAATCTTGCCTCCCGCCTCATTCGTAAAAACGAGATCGGTGTGAAGGTAGCGAAGATTCGATTGGTCGCGTAACGCCTCAATCGCATGGTTGGACAAAGGAATAGTCCTTCGCCTTCCGTTCTTCGATTTCATCACGACAACCGCCCTTCTGGCGATATCTACTGCAGGCCATTTCAGGGAAAGAATCTCGTCCTGTCTCATGCCGGTGTTAATGGCGAAGATTACGATCTGCTTGAGCGGAGGCTCCAGACGCCGAATCAGCCTTTCGGCTTCATTATGCGTAAGCCACCTATCCCGACCGTTACCCTCCTTTTCCATAGAGACCATGGAGACCGGATTCTTTTCTAACCATTCCCATTCCCGAATCGCAAGGTTGTAGGCTTTTGACAACATGGAAAGTGACCAGTCCTGTAAATAGTGGACACTTCCGTCTCATGCTACCGCCTGTGTTTCATCGTATTTTTTAGCAAATACGGCAGGCGACAAATAGCCAAGACGCGAGTGGCGTCTTTGGCGATTATAGAATATTTCGATATACTC
>JAJDBK010000035.1 GCA_029261405.1 Nitrospinaceae bacterium | reverse complement strand
ACTGACCAACCGTCAGATTGCCAAAAGCCTTTCAATCGCCAAAAGTACTGTGGCCGACCACCTTGTTCGCGCCAGAATGGCTGGTATCAGGTGGCCGTTGCCAGATGGTATGGACGACGAGGCCATAGAACGTCTTTTGTTTCCGCCACCTCCGTTGGCGTCCGTTCAACGCCCCATGCCCGACTTTGCGGATATCCACAAGGATTTAAAACGCAAGGGTGTAACCTTACTTTTGCTATGGCAGGAGTACAAGGCCCATCACCCGGACGGTTACCAATACACCCGGTTCTGCGATCTTTACCGTGCCTTTCAAGGTAAGCTTTCCCTTTCCATGCGCCAGGTTCATGTGGCTGGCGAGAAGATGTTCGTCGACTACTGCGGCCTCACGGTTGACGTTATCGATAGAACTACAGGCGAGGTCAGGAAAGATGGACGCTACGGCAAGCTCACCAAAGCCATTGGAAAAGCTGGCCTGCTTATCCTCGATGACCTGGGACTCGACCCGATGTCCACAGAACATCGCAGGTCTATGTTTGAAATCATCGAGGAGCGTTATGGGCTATTGTCACCAGCCAGTTGCCGGTGGGCGATTGGCACGAATCGATCGGCGATCCGACTCTTGCTGACGCCATCCTCGACCGGGTGGTTCACAATGCCTATAAGATAAATTTGAAGGGAGAATCGATGCGGAAAAAGAAATCGAAGTTGACGAATCCGGAAGGTTAATGGAAGATTAAACCACCAGCGTCGCTACGCTTAAGATGGAGTGGCCGAACGGGCTGAAACAGGTGGCCGACTTCGAGTGAAATGAATGGCCGGGTTGAAGCGGATTCGGTGGCCGACTTCAGTGAAATGCGCATATATCTATATTTGGGATCAGAATACTTTTATGTGGCAGGATTCCGGTGTAAAATAAAGCTAGTATCACTTTAGGGGGGAACCATGAAAGTATTACTAGTTCTAGTAGCGTTCGCGTTAATTCTTTGTTCCACCGCTGAGGCTTGGGAAAAAATACCTTTTAGTATGACCGCTGAATGCTTAGATGTTGAGACGCATGGATATCGGTATTCAACCTCCCTCGATGGTAAAAAAGTGGTTATAGATGAGTGGGAGACAGATAAATTTGGCACAAAATGGGTGTTCAAATATGATCATAATGCTGACAAGTTCACCCTTGACGGAAAGACGGTTGAATACCTACACAGTAACGGCAAGATTATTGTTTTTGGTGAGCTTGGAGGCAACGGAATTGGCGTTGCAGCATGGACTTATATTCTGAATACGAATATTGAGAAAGCTGCGGGCACGCAAGTAAACGCTCACAGTGGCCTGGGGAATGGAATAAAAGTAAGATCAGTGCAATTCAAATGTGATTTTCGAATTTATTAAGGGTCTGTCTAAAAACTGTGTAACTGGTCATAATCTGTAAACATGGGTAGAATCATGGAGGTACGATTATGGCGATCAGTAAAGAACTGCTTGACGAGCTTCTGAAGGGTTACGGTAAACCGGATGATCTGGTTGGTGAGGGTGCCCCCTTTAAAACGAGCTGAAGAAGGCGCTGATCGAGCGGGTCGAAGGGGATTCCATGGAACCGGAAATCCTCCATGGCGATATGGTCGTCTACAGAAAAGAACCGCTCCCGCCGGAAAAAGCCAAGCCTCGCCAGATGTACGTGGTGAATACGGATGACGGCGCAGCCGTCAAACGGGTCGAATACCAGGCCGCCAAGATAATGCTCATATCCAGCAACCCGGACTACCCCGTCCAGCTATGCGGAAAACTGGATGCTCAGATATGATATTAAAGAGCCTTGCAGAGAAACACGAGAACCATTCCGGAACCCAAATGAAAGAGGTCACGCACGAAGAGAACCATGCATGGTGTCGGACATGGAAAGACGAAGCCGGTCAGTATGACAAAATAGACTATACACTCTCTGTCCCAGGCGACAAATATGATGAGGTTATGGCGCAAGCCAAAGAGCACGCGGAATTCAAGGAATTGTTGCGAGGGTGAGGATTGGAGCGATACGCCACTGGAAAAAATGGACTTTCCCGGATGGTTCCTCGAAATCAAAATTTACCGTTTGTATCGGCCTTGATGAAAAAAAGAATACCGCTCTCCTGGCACTTGCGACAAGCCAACGGAAAAAGAAAAGCCCTGAAATTGGTTGCCACAAAAATGATTGGCCTCAAAACTATAAGCTTCCGCCTGGATTAAAACCATTTTCCAAAGAAACATGGATTCTGCTTGATGCGTTCCATCTAGTTGATTTAAGCGACGTCGATTTAACCGATATTATCCGCGCTTATTCACGCGATATCTGCAAGATAATTCATGTCGATAAATTCACTCCAGATGCCTACAAGCAGGCGGTGCACTTCCTTATTGAACTGGGGCTATTCGGCGACAGGCCCCTGATGCGCCGAATCCACCCGCAGACGCCCCGGCTCTCCATTTGGACACGGCTTGCATCGTTGACCAATGTTGACCTTTACACCTTTGGTCTTCGTGAATTTGCGCCTTACACGCTGGTAGACTTTTCCGCCGCGCAAGTTGTAAATGTGGGACACGGAAATATGAGCCAGTCGAATAAAACGCTGGTCGTGGAAAACTTCATACGCCCGTTTGCAATAGGCCTTCGTCGTTGTGCCGGAAACATCATCAACAAGGCGATCCACCATCGCCAAAAGCTGTATGTCATCGGGCGTGTACTTGCGCTCGAACCCATTAACTGTCCGTTGCTGGCGGCGGATATGCCCACTCTCCCGATATTGACTGATTAATCGAGTTATTTGTTGTCGTGAATATCCGCTTAATTGCATGATGTACCTGCGAACAATCCCTTTACCCTTCCTGTCGAGCTGTATGTAGCGAAAACGTACCAGAGTACGCTCGATCCACGCATAGGCTTTATCCTTACCGCCATGAAATACAAGGCATACCTGACCCGTTCCGCTCAAAAAACCCTCGATATCTCCCAAAGTCCGAATCTGTGTCTCATCCATCTGTATCAGCATCCTTACATACTGAACAGACTCAACCCATTCTCAGACTCATTTCATATTGGAAAAGGCTCTCCATTGACTAAACGTCCCTGTTTTGCTAGACTACGACATTCATTTCATTCCGGGTTACTTGTTTGCGCCGCTTGGGCGATGGTAACGACTCTTTCTTCGGATAGGTTGAAGACTGCCGAAAACAAGGGCATACGCCGTGGCGGATCAATAATGACAATCTGGACCAGAATTTTTTCGAGGGATAAATTGTGACGAGAAATGTTGCGCCAAAGTTTGAAGTGGGATCGACCGTTGTCTATCCTCCTCATGGAATAGGTGTTCTGTACAGTATTGACGATAACGGTGAATCGACATTCAACGAGGCCTGTTACGTTATCCGTTTCACCAACGGAATGACTATCATGGCTCCGATAAAATCGGCTGATATGGTCGGTTTGCGACATGTTATTCCGAAACGTGATGTCAGCAAAGTCATGAGCATTCTTGGTGACGGCATAGATGAGGACGTTGAGCGAAACTGGAACAAACGTCAAAAGGCTTACCAGGACAAGATAAAATCCGGATCTATATTCGAGGTTGCTTCTGTTTACAGGGACCTGTTTTTACTTCGTGGATCCAAAGGTCTCTCTTTTGGCGAACAGCAGGTCTTCGATAACGCTCACAAACTGGTAGTTTCTGAACTGGCGGTAGCCAAGGGCGTAGATGAAGAGAAAATCATAAAAATGATTGATGAGGCTCTTTCCAACTAACGGTTTAAGGTGAGTTAGAGCGTCAATAACCGGAAACATTTCAATCACCTAGAGATATGAACGACGTCGAAGCGCTGAAGAGTATTGACGTTTTTTCCGGCCTCACCGACCCGGAGTTAAAAGAGTTGGTAGAGGCGCTTTTTCCGGTCCGTGTGAACAAGGGTTCATATCTCTTTTTCAGAAAAGACCCCAGTGTAGGAATCTTTTTTGTTGTCCAGGGTTCGTTTCAAATCATCATCGACAACGACGCCAACAAGGAAATCACGGTCTATACCATCAAACAGGGTGGTATTTTAGGTGAACTTTCCCTGTTCACAAACCATGTTCGTTCCGCCACAGCGGTTTCGCTGGAAGACTCCCGCCTGTTCAAAACCAGCAACGAGCGATTTATCGAACTGATGCAAAAATTTCCCACCATCGGCGTAAACCTGTGCAAGAGCCTTGTGGAACGCCTTCTTGCCGCCAATGAGATGATAGAACGACTTGGCGCCATGGATGGCACTGAGAGGGTTGTCAGTTATATTCGCGCTCTGGTTGAAAGAGAAGGGCGACCTGATGGCGAGAATGTTGTCGTCGATCATCGCCCCACATATTACGAAATATCCCAGAGGCTCGGCGTATCAGAAAAAACTATCTACCGCACAGTTAAATCCGTTGAAAAAACAGGCGCTATAACCGTAAAGGGAAGAAAACTGTCTATGAAACGTGACTTCCTGGAAAAAGAAGAACTATAGCCCCATTGTTACACATTGCTATCGTAATCCTGGCCCTGTCACTGACAGCGCCACTGGGTGGGTGTGATTTTCTTGATGCTGAAAAATCTGTTGAGCGGAAATTAGTTGAGCAGATAGAAAAGGCTACCGGTGAGAACGGGGATGTTGATGTTACCCGGAATTCGATTACGGTCAGAGTAAAAGATACCGAAATAAAGCTGACTGGTAGCGAGGACGGCCCTGTTGCCGAGGGGAGGATTCCGGCGGCGTTACCCATTCCTGATTCGGCGCACACCTTGAGTTATATCCGGGGGGTCAAGGCGGATACCATCAATCTTAGTTTCGATGGCGCCTTAAACGACGTATCAGCTAAATATACGGAACTGCTTGAAATAAAAGGATATGTGGCTTTACATTCGATCAGCGCAAAGGAGATGTTCTCCGCCGGTTTCGACGCGCCCATGGGGGAGGGTTCGTTGTCAGTCTACGCATATAAAGATCACCCGTCAGAAGAGACCGGCCTGCCATCGACCAAAGTTGTTCTGGTCTACACACCCGCTAAAAAATAGTCAGGCGTATTTTTACAGTTTCGCCCCGCAATCGGAGCAGAACTTGTGCGTCTCAACTGTGCTGACCCCGCACTGGTGGCAATACCGAACTTTTTTATCCGCCGTAGCGATGGCTTCCGCTGGTTTTACAGTTTCTTTTGTTTTCGGGACACCACGATAATCGTCGATCTGTTTTAACACAGCGATAGCGTCCGATTCGAACCGGGTTTTCATCTCTTCATAATCGACTTCATCAATCTTGCCGGTTGCGTGATCGAATTTAAGGTCTTTTAGCGCAATGAAAGCCGCGTCTTTTTTATACATCAGTTCGGAGAGCGCGTTTTCTGTAAGTTCTCCTGTGGTACTGACTTTTTGCCCCAGAAGGGGTAGGGCAATGATGTATAGGGTCGCACCCAGTAGTAGTATCTCGGCAACTAATAACAATTCCGTTTACTCCTCATAATCGGATAGTTCATTTTTGATTCGTTCAGAATAGCTGTCGTCGGTAGTGCGGTTTCCCGCTGTGGCTCCAGCGGGAGCGTGTTTCATCTCGCCACGTTTGGTCCATGCGCCAAGGATTCTGGCTATCAGATAACCTGCGAAAAGGATCACCACGAACGGGAAGATGTATCCTACCAGGTTGAACCCTTTTTTTGGTGGCTGTGCCAGCATTACCTCACCCTCACGTTCGACGAAAAAGGCTACGACCTGATCTTTGGTTTGGCCTTTGTTTAGCATGTCAAGGATCAGCTTGTTGGCTGGTATGGCAAACCCGCAATCGGTATGGGGACAGGTGGCAAGAGTGGACTTGCACCCGCAAAGACACATCAGCTGGCCCGCGATATTCTGCGCCAGCTCTTCATGTTCAGAGACAAGAAAATCATCGAGGTGGCTCACCCCTCCCCCCTGCGCGATATTCTGCGCCAGCTCTTCATGTTCAGAGACCGGAGCTGTCTGCGCGAAAGCGGGTGATGCGATCAAAATCAGAATAATAAGCAAACTACGCATTAAATACACCTAAATCAGTTGGACGCTAATCGTACCATAAAACCGGCTTTGGTAGTTTGGCCCCGCCCAAGTCGCTCAAGCCCAAAGGATGCAATGAAATGAACTTTTCCACCAGTTCGATGAAGTGAAATTTACAGCAACCTTTGGATTTGACTGATCGCTCCCCCTGTAGCTGGGCTTTTACTGAAAAACCAGGTATTCCGTCCGTCAATTCAGAGGAAGATTACCCTGCGTATTGGTCGGTCGTCCGGTATCGGAGAGCAGGGCGGTTACCGACTATATCCCGTACAACTGGAACCTCACCTCTCACCCGGTTGTTTCAGGTAGCCATATATACAAGCGATATGGCTGACACGTCAACCCTTTGATTTATAGCGTATTATAGATTACGCTGTGACATCAAGTATTGATCCCGCTTTCTGAATCATGTCTATCATCTGGCCTGCGGCGGCCTTTTCGTTGTCCATCTCTTTCTTCGCTACAGAGGTTCCGACATTCGTATTTGTTTCCATTGCTTTGGCGTTAGTCCCCGCCGCTAATGGATTGCTTGCTTCTACTTCCATTTTGCCCTCGTATTTTTATGTTAGCGCAAATCTCTCTCTAATCGTATATCGGCAAGAGGTGGCTAATACTTTAGGATAAGAGCGGGAAAAAAACTGAGGGTCACGGGTTTTTCCCCCTTGGGACGTTATTTGCCGCTCCTGGACTGGCAAATAGCGTCCCCGACACCCACTAACTACAGCTATTGCCTTTGCAGTGAGTATGTCAGGGTAAAGTTAATGGTTATGGGCATCCCGGCGGAGTTGGTATCGGAGTATGCCAGACTGCCAGTCATTTCTATTGAGTTGGCGTCGTATGTTCCGGTTACCGAATATACATACTCTGTATCTTGCCAATGGGTTGTCTGGGTGTAAATGATCTCTCCATCCATGTAGGCTCCTATCCCCTCATACCCCGTATCAGTACTGAACTCAACTGTGCATGTGGAGTTTATAATGGAGACATTAAAATAGTAGCGTTGATGCGATATGGAAGCTGTGTTATCGTCCTGCAGAATGATCGTTACATCTTCCGATATAGAGTTGGAGCAGGATCGAAAGCTGTGGTTAACATCCAGGGTGACTGTGCCTGTGTAGGTAGCCGGTAACGGCGTTATTACAACAGCCTCACCACCGCCTGTCGATGAATCCGCAACATCTGCCGTACCGCCACCCGCCGTAGAATCAGCGGAGCTGTCTGTCGAACCGGAGCTGTCTTCCGTGGAGCCGCCACCGCCGCCGCCGCAACCGGTAGCGATAATAAAAACAAACAGTAACGCCCGGACGGCTCGCTTCATATCTAATAATCCCCTATGTCTGTAGTTTCTTGTTTAAAATGAGGGCGAATTATACCACAATCCATCAGACCACCTGCAACTCCGATAATGAGCTTGGGTACGCTTGACAATTCGCTTGGCATCATGTAACTTGATGTCAAGGTAAATGGAGTCGTAACCTGTGGACACTTCCGGCGTACATATGTGGCTTGTGTTGAAAAAAGCCGCGAAAGCTCTCGAAGAACACGCTATAGCGCATATCGCCCGGCTTGATATGTGCCTGACCGATTTTGCCCTGCTCGAATCTCTCCTTCACAAAGGCCCCATGCCGGTCAACATGATCGGGAAGAAAGTTTTCCTCACGAGCGGATCAATAACATCCGCTGTGGACCGGCTTGAATTAAAAGGCTTTGTAACCCGGATGGATAGCCCGGAAGACCGGAGGGTAAAGATTGTCAATCTTACGGAGACGGGAAGAGCTTTTATCAATAAAGCTTTCTCCGAACACGCCATCTGGATGGAGAGCGCGGTGGAAGAAATAGGCGAAGAGAGAAGAACGTTGTTGATTACAGAACTGAAAGCGCTTGGCAAAAGCGTCAAAAATAAAGGGTAATCTCATGGAAAAGATAGAGACAAGGAATAGCCGTACAGTAAGTAAGATCGTAAAAGGAGAATCGACTTTCGACGGGGAGGGGGTAAAACTGACAAGGGTTATCGGGACACGCGAGTTATCGGAAGTCGATCCGTTTCTACTGTTGGACTATTTTTCCTCTGACAACCCGAACGATTATATCGGCGGTTTCCCGTCTCACCCACATCGTGGTTTCGAGACTGTCACCTACATGCTCAACGGCTTGATGAAGCATAAGGATAGTAATGGTTCGGAAGGAGTTTTGCGAGCGGGCGGAGCGCAATGGATGACCGCTGGTCGTGGAGTTCTCCACTCCGAGCTCCCTCAACAGGAGGATGGGTTGCTTGCCGGGTTCCAGCTCTGGGTGAACCTGCCTTCGGCGTTAAAAATGTGTGAACCTCACTACGCCAACGCTGAACCTGACGAGATACCGGAAATCAGGGGTGATGACGGATCGATTGTCCGGATAATCGCCGGAAGTTATATGGATACCAGGGGCGCAATCTCGGGAGTTTCAGCGGAGCCAAAGTATCTTGATATCTTCCTGCCGGAAAAGAGCGACATTACTATTCCGGTGGAGGAGGGTTTTAGCGCCTTCGTTTATGTCTTTGAAGGTGTAATCGAGATCGGTGAAGAGAGTGAATCGGTCGATACCGGTCACCTGGCGGTATTGGGTGACGGCAACACTCTCAGGATAAGAACAGACCGCTCGAAGGCGAGGGCGATTCTTGTAGCGGCGCGTCCGTTCAACGAACCGGTGGCCCGATATGGCCCGTTCGTCATGAACACAAAAGAAGAGATTGAAACGGCTATCTCGGATTACCGTAAAGGGCTGTTCGGACCGGAAGTGGATTGATGATATACTACCGCCGAGTCGTGGTCATTCGCGTATAGAAGTGCGGTTTTCCCTCTATTTTTCCCGTTTACGGTAAATAGAAAAGTTACTCGCAGACGAAGAGCTTTGGGATGTGGCTTGAAATCGCCCTTTTATATCAGATCGCTTTATTTTCCCGGATCGCCATAGCTCACTTGAGGATAATTCAGACGAAATAAGAAACGCCCACGATTGATAGACATTAGGATCGCCTTATGAGCTTTTGCAGAACACTCTTTCTGTTTTTTATAACCATAACGTTTACGGTGACAGGAAGCGCCGGAAAGGAAACTACAGGCTCTCTTCAGAATGAAAGCCTGACCGCGGTAGATGCAATAAGCGATATAACGGCTGAAGACCAAAAGGCCGTATCTGAATTCTTGCGGGAATTCCAATCCAGTATCACACTGCCACATCGCCAGATACAACCTGTCAAGCAAACCGGAAACGAGTGGGCGTTCTTTCTCTTCGGGGTGACCGTACTATTTCTTTTCACCTTCCTGGCAGTCATGTTCGCTCGAATGCCGGACAAAGACGGAGTTCTCCGGTACAAAGTCACTGTCGGGGCAAAACTGATCGGTTGGTTCGGCCTCCTGATTATCATGACGGTAGGTGCATTTATGTACGCCCTCTCAACCTTGGGCCAGCTTGGTACGGAGCTTGAGAACATCTCAAAAGAGGTTATTCCGCTAAACGCCTCCGTTGCAAAGATCCAATTGTACCAAGTGGAGCAGATGAGCGCTTTGAGCCAGGCTTACCGCTGGAAAATTCAGGGGAGAGGGGTATCCACCCAGCGGGCTCTTTCCGCATCTGGAGAATTCCGAAAACTATCACAATTGATCGTCAAAACTCTTGAGAAGGCGACTACATTGCTGGAACTGGAGCCCCCTGGCACTCAGGCGGATGCGAATGAAATGTTAATAGCCATAAAGGCTCTGGACAGAATCACAGCGCTCTACAAAAGGTACGAGTCGCTGGCCATGAAAGCGCTTTCATATATTGAAGAAGGGAGGATCGGCAGAGCCAATCTGCTGGAAAAACATCTTGGTGACTCGGAGATTTCTCTGCACAACGAGATTGACAAGTTTTTAAGCTGGCAAAATGACAGGACCTTCGAAGCGGTTAATCTTTCGGAGGCTAAAGGGAAGAGTACTTCCATCGACATAAGGTTTTTTGCTATATTACTGGTTGTTCTCGGTATCTTCGCTTCATGGCGCATGACCAATTCGATCATCAGGCCGGTAAGAGCGCTCTCAAAGCTCTCCAACCGGGTGGCGAAAGGCGACCTGGAAATATCGGGCGCCTCCGGGAGCGATGATGAAATAGGTCTGCTCGGAAACAACTTCCGTCAGGTCGTCGAGTCGTTCAAATCGGTAAGCGATGTCTGCGAGGCCATCGCCAAAGGTGATTTCAGCAAGGATGTAGAGATCCGGAGCGAGAAAGACTCTTTGGGACAAGCGGTGAACGAGATGGCCAAAAGCCTTCGGGCTGTAGTAGTCCAGGCGGAGAGGGTCGCTAAAGGTGACTATACAACCCAGATAAGACGCCGCTCCGAACAGGATCAGCTCGGCTCCGCTCTTTCAGATATGACCAGCTCGTTAAGCAAAGTAACATCCGACAATGAACATAAAAGCAGGATCATGACCGGCCAGACAGAACTTAATAATGCGATGCGCGGCGATCAGAACCTGACAGACCTGTCCCGGTCGATCATTACATATCTCTGTTCATATCTGGGCGCCAGAGTAGGCGCTTTCTACGTCTCCGAAGATAGTGGGGTGCAACACCTGGTTGCAAGCTACGCTTACCTGGAACGTAAAAACCTGTCGAACGAATTTCGTCCCGGCGAGGGTTTGATCGGGCAGGCTGTGCTTGAAAAAACACCGATTTCCCTGACGAAGTGTCCGGAAGATTATATCCGGATAGGCTCCGGTCTGGGGGAGACTGTTCCGAGTGTCATTGTTGTATACCCATTTCTGATGAACAACGAGGTTAAAGGGGTCATCGAACTCGGACTGCTACAGGACGATTCCAATAGTGTCATAGATTTTCTTTTTCAAGTTTCAGAAAGCGTCGCAATGGCGGTCAACTCCGCCCGGGCGCGTACCCGAATGACCGAACTACTGGAAAAGACCACCGCCCAGTCAGAAGAGCTTCAGGCCCAGTCAGAAGAGTTGCGGCAGACCAACGAAGAACTCGAAGAGCAGACCAAGGCGCTAAGGGAGTCTGAAGAGGAGTTGCAGGCCCAGCAGGAAGAACTGCGCGTTATGAATGAAGAGCTTGAAGAGAAAACAGAGGAGTTGCAGGCGGAGAAAGAGAGTATAAAGAGGACAAATAGTGAGCTGAAGAAAGCCAGCGAAAAAATTTCCCTCAAGGCAAAGGAGCTTGCCATTGCAAGCAAATACAAATCTGAATTCCTCGCTAACATGTCCCATGAACTTCGGACACCGCTAAACAGCATCCTGATTCTCTCCCAACTCCTCGCTGAGAACAAAACCGGACGGCTCAATGAAAAGGAGATCGAATCGGCCAGAACCATCAACTCTTCAGGAAACGATCTGTTATCGCTTATCAACGAGGTTCTCGATCTTTCGAAGGTAGAGGCGGGAAAAATCGAAATAGAAATAGATGATACGAACCTGAAAGATTTCATCACTGGCGTCGAACGGGGTTTCCGCCAGATGGCTACGGAGAAGAACCTCAATTTCACCATCGAAATAAAAGATGACATACCCCAATCCATAGCCACTGACAAACTGAGGTTGAATCAGATAGTAAAAAACCTTCTATCTAATGCTTTCAAGTTTACAGAATCGGGTAGTGTCGAACTGATAGTGTCAAGACCAGTACCGAACGATAAGTTCATAATGCAAAGTGACCTTATAGCGGAGAAAACCGTAACCATCTCCATTATCGATTCAGGAATCGGAATACCTGGAGAAGAGCAGGAGACTGTGTTCCACGCTTTTAAACAAGCCGACGGGAAGACCAGCAGAAAATATGGTGGCACCGGTCTGGGACTTTCCATATCGCGTGAACTTGCCCGGCTTCTCGGTGGGGAGATCCATGTACATAGCAGGGAGGGGGAAGGCGCCACGTTTACGCTTTACATCCCTGAGACGATGGAAAAAGTGAAAAAGCCATTCCGGCCAGCAAGGCAGGCGCCAGTTCCTGAAAAGAGTCCCCCAAAGTTACCATCGCCACCAACTACCATAGAGGATATCAGCGATGACAGGAGGCATATGAACAAAGGAGATAAAACCCTTCTGATAATTGACGACGACCCGACCTTTACAAACCTTCTCTCAGACCTTTCACACCAGAAAGGTTTCAAGTGCCTTGTGGCGGGCTCAGGGGAAACGGGCCTGCACTTGGCCGACTATTACCAACCGAGCGCCATTATCCTCGATATAGGACTGCCTGGCATGGACGGCTGGCAGGTTATGGACCATTTAAAAGAGTCTGCTTCAACGAGGCACATTCCTGTACATTTCATTTCAGCGGCCGACAAACCGATAGACGGACTCAAGAAGGGCGCAATAGGATACCTCACCAAACCTGTCAATATCGAGAGTCTCGACTCAACCTTCAACGTCATAGAGGATGTCATTTCCAAAAGAGTCAAAAAGGTTCTTCTGGTGGAGGACGACACGGTTCAGAGGAGGGCCGTAACCGAGCTTATCGAGAGCAACGAGGTGGAGGTATCGGCTGTCGCCACGGGAGCGGAGGCTCTTGAACTTCTGGAGACTGAACCGTTCGACTGTTTTATTCTCGATCTTGTTTTAGGTGACATGACCGGGTTTGAGCTTCTTGAAAAGATGAGAAATAACGAAAAAATCGCTCTGATACCTGTAATCGTATACACAGGCAAGGATTTGAGCGAGGAGGAGGAAGAGACCCTCAAGGCTTTCTCGGAAAGTATAATCATAAAGGGAGCGCGATCACCTGAACGCCTTCTCGATCAGGCCACCCTCTTTCTGCACAGCGTCGAAATCGCCTTGCCGAAAGAGAAACAGCGCATGATAAGAATGGTACACGACAGGGAGGCGGTTTTAGATAAAAAAAGAGTCCTGATCGTGGATGATGACATGCGAAACGTATTCGCTGTCTCTGCTATCCTGGAGGGGAAAGGCATGAACATCGTAACCGCCAAAAACGGGAAGGATTGCCTTGACAAGCTCGCTGCAACTCCCGATATCGACCTTATCCTGATGGATATAATGATGCCTGAGATGGACGGATACGAGGCAATGCGTCGAATACGAACGCAAAGGAAGTTCAAGGATATGCCTATCATCGCCCTCACGGCAAAAGCGATGAGAGGCGACCGTGGTAAATGTATCGAAGCTGGCGCCAACGATTATATGGCAAAACCGATAGATTCGGACAAATTGATTTCGTTGTTAAGGGTATGGCTTAACAGGTAGCGGGAGAAGACCGTGACTTTGAACGACAACGTAAATATCGAGATCAAGCTTCTCCTTGAGGCTATATATCTGAAGTATGGTTACGATTTCCGGGGTTACGCTCACGCGCATATTAAACGTCGCCTTCTGAACCGGTTAAAGACGCTCGGCCTGAAGAGAATTTCCGACCTGCAAAAGTTAATACTCTACGACAAGGACGCATTCGCAAGGCTTCTGAAGGATCTGTCGATCAACGTAACGGAGATGTTCAGGGATCCTTCATTCTACCTTTCGCTTCGCAACGAGGTGATCCCGGTATTAAGAACCTACCCTTTCATAAAGGTATGGCACGCCGGTTGCGCAACAGGCGAAGAGGTCTATTCCATGGCGATAATTCTCAAGGAGGAAGGCCTGTATGAGAGAACCCGGATTTACGCGACTGATCTTAACTCTATAGTTCTCGATAAGGCCAGCGAAGGCGTTTATGTGGCGGATCAGATAAAAAACTTTACCAGCAATTACCAGCAAGCGGGCGGCAAAGGCTCTTTCGCTGATTACTATTCGGCGTCCCACGGTCTGGCTATGATAGACCGCTCCCTGAAGGAGAAAATCGTTTTCTCCAACCATAATCTTGTAACGGACGGACCCTTCGGCGAAATGAACCTGATTCTCTGCCGGAATGTGCTCATATATTTTTCCCGTGAGCTACAGGACCATGTGATCGGGCTTTTCACCGAAAGTCTGGGAGGTAGCGCATACCTATGCCTCGGATCGAAAGAGAGCCTCAAGTACTCAGGACACGCTGATATGTATGATGAGATCAGCAAGAAAGAGAAAATATTCAGGAAAAAACTGCTCTGGCCTAGGAGTCAGTAGGACTTAGGATGATTCTGCTACAAAACCGGGCTTTTTCGCGGACGAACCCCCAAGTCCGACAGACTCCTGGAAAACCGACCGGTGAACAGCCGCACGAAAATGAAGCAAATGAAGATTAAGATCGGAAGAAGCGGGCTTTGAAATACTCGGCTGTGGTAATCGGAGCCTCCGCAGGGGGGATGGATGCGTTACGGATAATCCTCTCATCTCTCCCGGCGACGTTCCCGCTTCCTGTCATGGTGGTAAACCATATCGCTCCAAGCTCCACAAATTACCTGACGCGCCACCTGGATGCAAATAGTCCTCTTGTAGTGAAGGAGGCGGAAGAGAAAGAGAACATTACTGATGGCGCCGTATATGTAGCTCCGCCGAACTATCACCTGCTTGTCGAAGAAGACAAAACCCTCTCTCTTTCCACATCAGAACGGGTAAAATATGCGCGCCCTTCCATTGATGTTCTCTTTGAAACAGCCGCTCTGGCCTACGGACCGGCTCTGATCGGTGTGGTCCTGACAGGTGGTAATAACGACGGAAGTGACGGCCTGAAGTATATAAAGGATCTTGGCGGGACAGGCATCGTCCAGGACCCCGCAACCGCTGAATCAAATTCGATGCCCAATGCGGCGATTGAAACGGCAAACCCCGATTATATCCTTCCCCTTGAGGATATAGCCAAAACCTTGCAGGAGCTTGCGAGTTTGTGAAGATAAATATTCTTGCTGTAGATGACCGGGAGGAGAACCTCTTTGCGCTGGTAAGTCTGCTGGAGAACCCTGGACTGAACATTGTAACGGCAGGATCGGGGAATGAAGCGCTGGGGTTGATGTTGGAACAGGATTTCGCCCTGGTTCTGCTCGATGTGCAAATGCCGGAGATGGATGGTTTCGAGGTGGCTGAACTTATGAGATCGATGGAGGCGACAAAAACCATTCCGATAATATTCGTTACCGCGATCAGTAAAGAGAGTGAATACGTTTTCAAAGGATACGAAAGTGGCGCCGTTGATTACCTGTTCAAACCGCTTGACCCGAATGTGGTGCGGAGCAAGGTCAGGATATTCTGCGAACTGCACAGAAAAAAAGTGGAGATTGAAGAGGCTAACCAGAAACTTGGCAGTATGGTGGAGCAGTTGCGTAAGGCAAAGGAGACCGCCGAGAAAGCCACAAAGATAAAAGATGAGTTCGTCTCTTTGGTAGCCCATGACCTGAAGTCTCCGCTGGCTTCGATAATCGGTATTCTGCGATTTATATCAGAGGACAATGAGAACGGACTGACGGAGCAATACGTTGAAGTATTCTCCAATGTGGTCAAATCGGGCGGCAACCTTCTTCAGATGATAGATGAGATCCTGAACCTGCAACGGCTTCAGGCGGGGAATGTCCTGTTAAAACGAAATTTTTTCGACGCATATTACCTCTGCGCCACAATTATGGATAACAACCGTTATTACGCCGCTGAAAAAAAGGTCGAGCTGATAAACGACATTGAGCTGGGCACGCGAGCGTATGCCGATATATCGCTTTTCGGAGAAGTTATTCAAAACCTGGTATCCAACGCTGTCAAATTTTCCAACACCGGTGGAAAAATTCGTATCTACCGACCGGAGGGGAGGCCAAACTGTATCGCCATCAAGGATTATGGAGTCGGGATTCCAGGAAATACAGTGCCCGACCTGTTCAAACACGAAATCAAAACCACGACGCTCGGAACCAAAGGTGAGCATGGAACGGGGTTTGGTCTGCCATACTGTTTTGACATCATGAAGGTCCATGGTGGAGACCTGACAGTAGAGTCGAAAGAAGGGAAAGGGACTTCGTTTGTAATATGCCTTCCTTCGGTCACTCCTAAAATACTGATTGTGGACGACGAGAAAAACATCCGTTTGCTCTTTAACACGTACCTTCGGGAGCTTGGCGTAACGGCAATGGAAGCGAAGAGCGGCAAAGAGGCGCTCAAGATTTTAAGAGAGGAGAACTTACACCTGATCATCTCCGATCTGGTCATGACAAGTATCGATGGGTTGGACCTGCTATCGGAGGTAAGGAGAGTAAGGACAACGAAGGACGTTCCTTTTATAGTGGTATCCACGAATATCGAGGAGAATACAAGGAACAAGGCCATACATCTTGGCGCCAACGACTTTATTGATAAATCTATAAATAAAGATGATTTCCTGGCGATAATTAAAAAGTACATTATCTGACATGAGCCAGTAAAACTATGATTGCGTTGATTTCAGCCATCGTTAAGATTGTTTGACATATATACCTCCTCAACCGAGAAGGTATACAAACCTCTTAAAATGGCCGGTCTTGAAGTGACCCTACGTGGCCGGTTTTAGGTGAACCCTGACACTCAGATAATGAATACTTTATGGATGAGTTCTGATTACCTATGGTGTGCACTCCAGACTGTTGGGTCCACATGTTCCCATGCCTGATAAATCGTACAGGTTAATGGGATCGTTCATTGTGTATGCGTAAATATTTGGCCCGTCACCATCAAACCTGACCGGGTCTTTTGCGGTCCACTTCCCAATTTCAGTATCATAATCTCTGGCTCCGAATCTTGTTAAGCCTGTGTCGTTGTCAATCAATCCGCCCGCAAATCCGAACGGTTGCCAGCCAGGATTCGTATCGATGGTAATTATACCATACTCATCGTAGTCAATCCTTTGAGCAATTGTGCCATCGGTGGTGTTCACCACCAATCGGGGCGATCCGAGATGGTCGCTGATGATGCGGTATGTTACGCCACCTTTATCATGTAGCCCGGGATGTTTGGCCGGGTTGCGTATAACGTCCGGAGTTGAAAAAATCTTTTCAACGAGTGGTTACCCTGTACAATACTTCATTTGTATTACCGAAGAAGAAAGTTAAAATGAGCCAAATACACTTCCTTGCCGGACTGCACAACCATCAGCCGGTAGGGAACTTCGATCACGTTTTTGAAGAGTCGTTCGATAACTGCTACAAACCGCAAACCGAAATTCTTAAACGACATCCAGGTGTCAGAATTGCCCTGCACCACTCCGGCCCCCTTTTTGAGTGGATCGAGAAAAATCGCTCCGAATATATCGACACTATCGCCCAAATGGCGGAAGCGGGGCAGATCGAAATAATGTCTGGCGGGTTCTACGAGCCTATCTTGAGCGCTATCCCGGAGGATGACGCCATCGGCCAGATTGTGATGATGAACGAATATATCAAGAAGCGATTCGGCCAAACACCGAAGGGCATGTGGACAGCGGAGAGAATCTGGGATCCCGCCATGCCTAAGATCGCCAACCAGGCCGGTATCCGATACACACTGCTCGACGACACCCACTTCTATTACGCAGGTCTGCAAGCTGAGGATATGTTCGGTTATTACGTTACGGAGAAACATGGCGCCACTCTCGCCGTCTTCCCGATAGACAAAAACCTGCGCTACTCCATCCCTTTCAAATGGCCCAGCGATAATATCGCTTATTTGAAAAGTCTCGTTGGCAAGCAGGGTGTCACATACGGTGACGATGGGGAAAAATTCGGAGTCTGGCCCGATACATATAAATGGGTTTACGAAGAGAAATGGCTCGATAACTTTTATACCGAGCTTGAAAAAAACTCGGACACCATTAAGATGACCCACTTCTCCGAGTTTATCGCGAGCCACCCATCCCGTGGGCGAATTTATCTTCCGCAGGCTTCTTACGAAGAGATGATGGAGTGGACGCTTCCGGCGAAGGCAGGCGCAAAATTTCATAGTCTGATGACGGAGATTGAGGTATTAGGAAAGAAGGAAATTTATAAACCTTTCATGCGCGGCGGTCTCTGGTCAAATTTCCAGACAAAATATGACGAATCGAACCGGATGTTGCGAAAGGCGATCCACGTTTCTGACAGACTACACGGCGCTAAGCTTAAAGCTAAAGATCGGAAAAACGCACAACGGGAGCTTTATAAAGGGGAATGTAATTGCCCTTACTGGCACGGTCTTTTCGGAGGGCTCTATTTAAACTATCTTCGCCACGCTGTTTATAACCGTATGATAGCGGCGGAGAACATCATCGACAATGCCCTCGAAAAGGGAAACGACTGGATTCGGTTGGAACAACTCGATTACGATGCGGACGGTTTGCAGGAGGTCGTTGTCCAGAACAAGCTTATTTCCGCTGTTATCGATCCCGATTATGGTGGCTCCCTCCTTCAACTCGATTACAGGAGAGCGGAGTTTAGTCTCTCAAACACCTTGACGAGGCGATACGAGGCGTATCACGAAAAAATCGTAAACGCCAACACCGACCTGCCGGTAGGGGATGAAACACCCGCTTCGATCCACGATATCGTAAAGATGAAAGAAGAGGGCCTTGCCGATAAACTCGTCTACGACAAAGCGGACAGACGTTCTTTCCAGGACCATTTTTTATCAAGCGATATTACGTTAAACTCGTTTTCAAAGTCTGATTACGAAGAGGCGGGCGATTTTCTTGATGGAGCGTATAATCTTGCCGATAATGTCACCGACGAAAAATCCGCATCAGTAACTCTGGAACGCGATGGCGTTGTAATATCGTCCTCCAAAAAACTTCCGGTTACCGTGAGTAAAACTTTGCGGTTTACCGGGGGCGAATCGACGATTGTCGCTGATTACAAGGTGACCAATAATTCCGACCGACAGCTTAAAGTAAAATTCGGTATTGAGTTTAATATGACCCTTCTGGCAGGCGACGCTAAAGACCGTTATTTTACCGGTGACACGGTTAAGGGAAAACCTTTGATGAACGAATCTGGTATCCATAAGGGATCGCGAAAAATTGGAATCAGGGATGATTGGCACAGGTTCGAAGCGAGCCTGACCAGTGAGACTCCGGTCGAGTTCTGGCGATTTGCTGTGGAGACCGTTTCGCAGTCGGAATCGGGATTCGAGAGGACGTATCAGGGGTCGAGCGTTACGATGATAAACGATATCGATTTAGCGCCGGGTCAGTCGGTGGATATTCCACTTACCCTTGCTGTTGTGGATACAAAATAGATGAAAATATTCACCAGCGGCTCTTTGCAGTTCGACAAGGCTCTCAAACGGATAGATTCCCGGATGGAGTACGGTCCTTCAGGCGTTGAGGATGTAGTAGCTCAGATAATAGGCGATATCCGTAAACGGGGCGACAAGGCTCTTTTCGCCTGCACGAAAAAGTTCGACCGACTCACATTGACGGAAGATAACGTGCGTGTCTCCGAAGAGGAGATTGACAGGGCGGAGAGCGAGTCGGACAGAAAAGTGGTCAGCGCCCTCAAAAAGGCTCTTGCCCGGATTAAAAGATTTCATAACAACCAGAAAGAGAAATCGTGGACCATCACCGAAGATGGCGCCAGGCTTGGACAGATCATCGGACCGCTTCAGTCGGTCGGAATATACGTTCCGGGTGGAGCGGCTTCGTATCCGAGTTCCGTCCTGATGAACGCCGTACCCGCCTCCATCGCAGGTGTTGAGCGGATAGTGATGGTGACTCCCGCGCCGGACGGATATATCAACCCTCATGCGCTGGTGGCGGCCAGACTTGCAAAGGTGACCGAAATCTACAGGGTAGGGGGCGCACAGGGGGTAGCGGCTCTGGCTTTCGGAACCGGATCGATCAAACCGGTAGATAAGATAGTGGGGCCGGGCAACGTATATGTGGCCGAAGCGAAAAGGCAGGTCTTCGGAAAAGTTGATATCGATATGGTGGCGGGACCGAGCGAAATCCTGGTAGTGGCCGACGATTCCGCAGACCCGGCGCACATTGCAGGTGACCTGTTGTCCCAGGCGGAACACGATGCAAACGCTTACCCTATCCTCGTGACCGATTCGGGAGAACTGGCGCAAAAAGTCTCCATCGAATTAAAAGAGCAGACTAAAAGACTTGACCGGAAAGAAATCATTCGAGCCTGTCTTAAAAAGAATTGTTACGCGCTTGTAACTCAAAGTATCGACGAGGCGATTGAGATATCGAACCGGATAGCCCCAGAACATCTGGAGATCATTACGACCGACGCCGCCAAGCGAGTGAAACAGGTTAAAAACGCTGGCGCCATCTTCGTCGGCCCGTGGACCCCTGAAGCGCTTGGTGACTATATGGCCGGACCTAACCATGTCCTGCCCACCGGTGGCTCTGCACGTTTTTTTTCCCCATTGGGTGTGTACGATTTTATGAAAAGAACGAGCATACTTAACTTTACAAAAAAAGGGCTTACCATGCTCGCAGACGACGTTATCGCTTTGGCCCGCGAAGAAAAATTAACGGCCCACGCCAGGGCCGTTGAGATGAGAGTTGTAAAATGAGTTCGTTCATCGATTCCCTCGTCCGTCCATCCATAGGCAGATTGAAGGCGTACCATGTGGAGCCTTTCGAAGCGAGGGTGATTCTCGATGCCAATGAATCGCCTTACAGACTTCCCGATAAAGTACTCGAATCCCTCTTTATCGTAATGGCGGGAACGGAGTTTAACCGTTACCCCGATCCGTCCGCATATATGTTGCGAAAAATGATCGCCAATAAAGAGGGCGTACCTGAAAACGGAATTGTTTTCGGGAACGGTTCAGATGAGATCATCCAGTCGATAATCGGAGCGTTTTGCGATCCGGGCGAAAAGATATTGACCTTGTCTCCAACCTTTTCGATGTATAAACAGATCGCTACATATTTCTCCGTAGAAACCGTGGAAGCTCCGCTTAAGGATGACTGGTCTGTAGATCTACAGGCGATAAAAGAGACCATGGCGCGGGAAAAACCGAAAGTCACCTTTATCGCGTCGCCAAATAGCCCCACCGGGCAACGGTACCCGAAAGAGACGCTACATGCCATTGTCGAATCGGCGCCGGGTATAGTGGTGGTGGACGAGGCTTATGTCGATTTTTCCGGATCACCACCAGATGAATTCGATTCCCCTGAAGTTATCGTATTAAAAACATTTTCAAAAATCGGATTCGCCGCCCTGCGACTCGGCTATATGAAAGCCGACCCGGCTGTCGCCAACGAAGTGGAGAAGGTCAGGCTCCCTTATAACGTAAATACGGCGACCCAGGCGTGCGCGGTGGAAGTCCTGAAACGGTGGGACCAGATCGCATCACAGTTTGAAAAAACCAAAGAAGAGCGACAACGTGTCTTCAACGCCCTCTCATCAATTGAAGGGGTAACCGTCTATCCATCGGAAGCGAACTTCCATCTGATAAGGATTAATAACGATCCTGAGAAAACTTTCAGAAGTCTGCTTGACCATTCTGTTCGGGTCCGCTGGTTCAAAGGCGATCCGAGACTTTCTGACTTTTTTCGGGTTACTATCGGAACTCCCGCTGAAAATGACGCTTTTTTGAAAGCCTTGCCAAAGTCGGTTTAACGATGGTGGGCGCAAAGAAGTTCACAACCTGCCCATCGTGTGGAGCCAATGTCTCGGAGTGGGAAAACCCGAAGGTAACGGTAGATATAATTATAAGAATCGGCGACCGTATAGTTCTTATCGAGCGGAGAAACGAACCGTTCGGCTGGGCGTTACCGGGTGGATTCGTCGATTACGGTGAATCGCTGGAGTCAGCGGCCTTGCGTGAAGCAAAAGAGGAGACCGGACTTGATCTCGATAATCTACAGCAGTTCAGAGCCTACTCAGCTCCAGACCGCGACCCTCGTCAACACAATGTATCGGTTGTCTTCTCCGCTACGGCAAACGGTGTTCCAGAAGGTGGTGACGACGCTAATCGGGCGGAGCTTTTCGCTACCGATAAAATGCCAGAGCTTGTTTTCGACCATTACAAAATCGTAACCGATTTTTTTTCACACCCGCACCCCCCGGAAAAATTTTCACTCTGAGAGTTTTTTACAGTCTCCACCCCCTCTTTCCCGATCAGGATCGAAAGGAGAACCGCCGCAACAGAATCGGCCATCCATAACGAAGGTACCAGCAGGTATACAATCGACCCGGCGAAAAGAATTGCCGATAGTTTTAGACATGCAAGCGAACATCTTGCGTCTTTCATAACCGTCGCGCTGTCGATCCTGATAGCGACATCCGTTTTCTCCCGATATAACCAGAACATGAAAGCAAGGCTTAAGGTCGATATGATAAAACCGGGTAGGGTGGTGTCTGGTCGCCCCTCTGTAACGATCTGATAAATACCGCCGACAGATGTGATTACAGCGAGAACGATAAACAGGATACCAATCCCCAACGTCGCTTTTCGCTCCGCATTGATAGAGACCCCCTCTCTGCTCATGGTCTCATGTCTCAACCGCCATAACACCAGAATAGCCGAGCCAACCTCAATAAAACTATCGACTCCGAATCCTGCCAGGGCCATCGACATATCGGTAGCGCCGTAATAGATCGATACCACTCCCTCAACGGTATTGTAGGCGATTGTCAGCCAGGCGAGCCTGACAGCCCAACTTACAAAACCGGCGCGATCAGTTTTTTCCATATCAGGCGATTCTCTCTCTGTTTTTTGGTATAATCCCCATTTCGTTATTCAAGGAGCATATCACATGTCAGAAGAGGTTAAATCGAGCGTCATTGTCGTACTTTGCCCCCATTGCAAAACCAACCAGGTTGGAATAGTAGGGGAAGAGAACAAGTGTATAAATACAAAATGCGAAGAGACGTTCGTTCCTGAAGATGAAGTTCCTGTAATAGTTCCCGAATGACGGGTCATTCGGGGGTTTTGTTTATTCCCGTAGCGCTATACACAAGTCCTGCGGCTATTACGTTGGAAATGGCCAGAACGCACATGTAAGAGCCACCGACTCCAGCGAATAATCCGGCCGAAACACCCCCGACAAATGTCCCCATGAACTGGGAAAAGTTATAAACGCCCACAATCGACCCCTTATGCTCGGGGTCGGCAAGTTTTGTTACCGCCGCAGGCAGTGTCGCCTCCAGGGCGGAGAAGGCGGAGAAGAAAATACCGAACGAGACTATGACGACCCAGGTCTCCTCACCCAGCGCCAATCCGAAAAAAGATAACGCGATGAAGATATGTGACATCGCAATCACCTCTTTGGCTGAACCACGATCTGCGCGTATCGACGAAAACATCATGGCGGCGCAACCAAAAACGGAAAACGGAAGGTAGATTTGCCACAGCTCTGACATCGCAAAACTCTCCGCTAACCTGAGCGGTACGATGAAAAATGTTCCTATCATGCTCGTATTAACGATAAATCCCGCAAGGTCGAGCTTGAAAAGATCCCATGTGGCCGCATACTTGAGGGCTATTCGAGGGTTAAGGGCAAAGTCTGGATCGACATCGGTCTCCGGTTTTTCAGGCTCCCTCAAGATAAATAAAGTTATATATATCGCCAAAACCGACAGAAGAGCCGCCATCCAGAAGAGGAATGGCACCCCTAAAGCTGACCCCAGGACCGGGCCAAAAATCATACCCAACGTTATTCCGCCCCCGATAGATATCCCCATGAAGGCCATGGCCATATTTCTTCTGGACGCATCCGTCAGGTCAGCGATCCAGGCGAAACAAGCGGACGCTATGGCTCCAGCGCCCTGTAAAAAACGGGCGGCGATAAGCGTATAGATATTCCCGGTCATAGCGGCGATTACGCTTCCGATGCCGAAAATAGCCAAACCTACGACCACCACCGGTTTTCTGCCATACTTGTCCGACATGAAACCGAAAGGTATCTGCAATAACGCCTGGGTGAGTCCGTATACACCAAAGGCCAGTCCAGCCAGCATGGGGGACGACCCCGGAAGGGATAATGCGTATACCGAGAAGACTGGAATCAGGGCGGAAAGCCCCAGCATCCTGAAACCGATAACAGCGGAGAGTCCAGCTATCGCTTTTTTTTCCGCTGGAGAAAAACCTGGTTTTTTCATGTTGCTTATCGGGAACTCCTGCTACCGGTCAGCCGGTTTTTATGGGTGATCTTCCATTGTCTGTGAAGAAAGGTCGAAAAGGAAGAAATCTGGTCAGGACTTTTCAGGATGCGTTATCCTGACTGTCGGGGTCGGATGATTTCGCCACAGCTACCTTTGCGTGACGAATCACCCTGTCTTTAAAGCGGTATCCGGGAGAGAACTCGGCCACAACAGTTCCGTCCCCGGCTGTCGGATCCTCCACTATCTGTATAGCTTCGGAACTCTCCGGATTGAATTGCAGGCCCACCGGGGATATTCGCTCCAAACCGTGTTCAGCCAAGGCTGAAAAGAGTTGCTCGAAAACCATCTTCACCCCTTCCTGGATGGAAGTGAGGCTTGTGTTTTCAGAGTTTGCGGCTTCCAGCGCCTGGTGGAAATTATCGAGAGTTGGCAAAAGCGCCTCCACAGTAGTAAGGGCGGCGTATTTTTTCGCCTCTCCGGCTTCCCGCTCAAGCCTTTTTTTATAGTTGTCTGTTTCCGCTGTAACGAGCAGAAACTTTTCGTTGGCTCTTCTTAGTTCGTCTTCGCGCATTTCGAGTTCCATTTGCAGGCTCTCGATTCTCTCTTTTAGTTCTTTAGTTTCATCTCTCGGTTCGACAGGTAACTCCCTCTGGAAAAGGGGTGTGACTTCCAGATCCTCCAGAGGCTCGGAGTCAAACTCCGCTGGCTCCAACTCTTTTTCCAGCTCTTTTTCCATCCAGGAATCGCTCTCCTCTGGATCTCCGTTCTCATCAATCTCTATCTTCAATGCATCTCTCCATATCTGCAACCCGACAGCCGCTGTCCCATTTCCAGGGCCGTGACCGATACCAGCGCAACAATTTTGCCGTAGTCCATAATCTTCGGACCAATAATACAAACCGCTCCCAAAGGCTTATTACAAGCCGGAAAAACGTGGCTTACCATTGAGAACTGTGAAAGCTCTTCTATTCCAGACTCACCGCCTATAACAAGGTTCACACCATCGTTTACTAAAAGTTCGTTAAGGAAACCCGTGAGCCTGCTCTTTTCGTCCAAGGTTTTTAGCAAGGTTTTAACCTCCGAAATCTTCGGACCGCCCTTCTCCTTTATAAGGAGGTTACTCACTCCTTCGACGCAAACCATTTCATCGGCTTGCGCTCGCTCCTCCTTTTCCATGGCGTCGGCCATTTGAAACGCCCATTTGACGAGAAAATCTACCCTGTTCTTCTCGAGCAGTGTCTCTTCGAGTAGCATACTGTAAATTCCAGGCAGAGTCATTCCTGCGAACCGATCATTAAAGTAGTTTGAAATTCTGTCGAGGTGGCTCTGGGTAAAACCGCCGGAAGGTCGAATCAGTCTGTTTCTAATCTCTCCTCCCGGTCCCACGATAACCGCCATAACAAGCTCCTCCTGGATCTTTACGAAATGTATTTTTTTTACAGGAGGTCCGTTGGACGATACGAAGCCAACCAAGGCAGTCTGCATGGAAAGCTCCGCTAACGCTCGCGACACTGAAGATAACAGACTGGCGAAATCACGCCATCTACTTCCGTGGGTGGCGTTTTTCAGGTTTTCGATCTCCGTTAAGGACAACATGACAGGTTGCATCAGGGAATTGACGAAATATCTGTAACCTTTGTCGGTGGGAATCCTTCCGGCGGAAGTATGGGGCGCAGTAAGATATCCTTTCAGTTCCAGCTCCTGCATGACGTTGCGTATGGATGCGGCGGAAAGACTGAATTTTCTTCCATGTGCAAGTGTTTTGGCTCCAACCGGTTCCGCCAGCGCCATGTAACGCTCCACCACGGCCCGTAACACCGAAGCGGCCCTGTCAGAAATTATTTCCAACCTGTTAGCCTCTCATATTTTTGCGAATTTTAGTTAAACCCTATATATGATAGGATCGCCAACGCCAAAGTCAACCTGAGCTTGTCCGACATCTCATCTATGAGTATCCAGGGGAACGTAAACTACGGTGACACGTTTATATTACCACTCTATCTGTTGACTTTGTACAAACCCTCTGATACCATCCCTCTTCCGGTGCGGGGTGGAGCAGTCCGGTAGCTCGTCGGGCTCATAACCCGAAGGTCAGAGGTTCAAATCCTCTCCCCGCTACCAACAAATCAAGGGTCCGACCCGGAGACATGGGTGTCAGAACGTACCTAAGACATAGGTAACGACCTCGGGCCGAACGGGTTATCGAGTGGTTGCATAGTTTTCCGCTCCAAATCTATATATCCCATACGGCCACAGTTGTGACAAGAATGTTTCTATCGTGGGGCGGATACGCAACTTCAGGTAACCCTTTATAAGCTTGTCTCGACGGGGTGTAGACCTGTGCCGGAGACTTCATATTGAGAGCTTCATGTGGTCTTTCGTTGTTAAACTCATCGACGAAGTCATCAAACTTGGCTTACCGCTGAAGGCCCAGCTAGTGTCACGTTCGGTAAATAGCATGGTAGCTACACCACCAGAGGTTTTCCTGTGCAGGTCCACTTGAAAGGCGCCGCCCGGTTTTCATTGTAATGTTTAATGTAGCCCATGATCTGTTTGACCAACTCTTTCCTGGAGCGCCACACTCCTCCCTTGATTACATCTTTAGTGAAAATGTTGAACCATATCTCAATCTGATTGAGCCATGATGCGTATGTCGGCGTAAAGTGAAATGTCAAGCGCCTCCGCTTCGACGCCCACTGTGTGACGGCGTGATGTTTATGAGCGCTTGGGAAGCTCCGGTTGAGTGCGGTCAAGAGCCTGTATCTGCGACTTCTCGTCAACGGACAACACCAGCGCGTTCTCCGGCGGATTCAGATACAAACCGAGAATGGCCGTCTGTTTCTCCGCGAACTCAGGGTCTGGACTCCTGCCGCGCCAATACTCGACCTTGTGGGGTTTTATCTCTCCTTCGTTGAGAATCTGATGCGCCGTAGCCACGCCAATGTCGGTCGCCTCAGCCAGCTTTCTCACACTACCGTCGGTCGGTTTGCTACTTGCAAGTGCGATGACATTCAGACGTTGCTGTGGCGTGATCTCTCGCGGTCTGCCCCGGCCCTTCATATCCTTCAAGCCGGTTTTCGGAGAACCGCTTGCGCCACTTTGAGCGGTTCTGTTTGCTAAGACCACTTTTCTCACTGATGGAAGGTAACGGTAATCCCTCGGAGGAATAAAGAATCACCTTGGCCCGCTGGGGCGGCCTTCGGGTGGCGGTGCGTGGGGGTATCCTCTGGGGCATGGCGCTGGGAGTCGGGGGGGGCTTTTTAAAATATCATTTGGTCTGTGGTTTTTGGTTAAGGGTGTAAACGTCGAAGAGTGGGAAAAACGCGCTCTTGAATCTTCATGCGCATAGCCGATATGGACCTGGTTCTAGATCCAGCGCCTGGCGAGGCTAACCCACCCCCATAGTATCGGCCGGGAGGCCGATGATAAATGTGGAGCCAGAGCCTGGTGATGAGGTTACGGTTATTGAACCGCCGTGCTGGTTGACGATCTTTTTTACGATGGCAAGCCCCAGGCCCGTTCCGTTCCTTCTATCCATGGTGACGAACGGATCGAATATTTTTTCACGGATCATCGCCGGTATTCCCGGTCCGTTGTCCGAGAACTCCATGATCGCTTCTCTATCGGCGCCGGTAAAAGTTATATTCATCTTGCCCCCATCGCTCATGGCGTTGATGGAGTTTTTCACTATGTTATCGATCACCCGCCAAAATTTATCCCAGTCAACTTTAATCGTGGCGTTGTTAACCACGGTGCAGGAGAGAGATATTCCATTTTTATCGAGTAAAGGGCCGAAAGCTTTGCTCACTTCCGATGCGAGGATCTCCAGCGTTATGGGAGTAAACGTCAGGCTCGATTCATGACCTCGTACATATTCGAGGGTATCCTCCGCCAGGGATGTGAAACGTTTCAGTTGAGTCTGGATGGTACGGTAATACTCCTCCCTCTCTATCCTGTCTCCACCCTCATCCAGTAGAAGTTGAGCGAACCCGCCGATAACATGAATCGGGGTTTTCATGTCGTGAACCATCGTCGAAGCCATGGCGCCCAGGGCGGAGAGACGCTCCTTGGCCAGAAGGTCTTTTAGCAAATTTACGTTTTCGACGCTCATGGCGACGTATCCGGATACTATAGAAAGAATCCTTCCGGCCTCGGTGGTAAAATGGTCCGGGTTGGCCGAGCTTAAGTTTATGACCCCCAGAACCTTTGACTTGGAGAGCAGAGGTGTACACAGGATTGATAGTATCTTCACTCCGTCAGGTATAAAAAGAAACGATGGTTCGGTCTTTGTGTCGTTCGAATAGAACGTAGTACGCGACAGCACCGCTTTCCCGGCCAGGGTGGTGTCTACCGGGATGACCCTGCTATCAGGCGAATAATTGAAGTAGTGGGCCGACTTATTGCTTCTACCCCTGACAGATCGCAAGATCAGTTCGCACCGTCTTTCATCGTAGAGCATGATGGAGCAGTTCATAGGCTCCATCTCTTCGTAAATTATATCGACACTTAAACGGAGGGTAGACTCCAGGCTGTCGGCTTTCAGAAGCGCGTCACATAGCCGTCTTACAAGGGAGAGTTCTTTGACCTTGCCGCTAAAGGCCCGGTTAGACTCCGCCAATGCCTTGGCGTATACCTCGTTAGCGCCCGAATCTCCAGATGACAAAAATCCTCTCCCGTTCTATTCTTGAATACACTCTCATTATAACGTTTAAATAGATTTGAATGTGGGAGGCCATTTAAGCGGTACCAATATAAGTCGTTACTGATGACAGTTGATACCAACGTACTGCTGGTGGGAGTCTTACTGCGCCGCTCGTCCTTGCTATCGGAGTCATGGGTGTGTCATGGCAGTGTGGCCCAGCCACCCGTAACAGAGTCGGAGGAAGGTGGCGAAGCCACCGCTACCGGAGCGAACGTAAATAACCGTTCGGTTCCCAGCGTCAGCGTGAATGGGTGTGCGCCACGCACCTACCGGAGCAATCGTAATCAGACCATCGGCTCCCAGCGTTAATGGCAGGGAGTTTATGCCCTGGAGGGTACACGCGCCTATTGGTGCCGGGCGAGGAATCTTTCTCTTTCTTTTTTGTCGGGCCACATTGTGAGGATACCGCCTAATCCCATGATGACTCCGCCTAGCCAGAGCCATTTGACCAACGGGTTGACGTGGGCTTTAAATGTCCCGGAACCGTCTTCGTTGAGGGATGCGAAGATAACGTAGAGATCCTCTTTATATGTTGTGTGGATAGCCACTTCAGAGGTAGGCTGAGGATTCATCTCACCGTTAATGGTCTTTGTGTAGTGGGTGTTTCTCTCCGGTGTGACGTAACCTATCGGTTCACCGTTCTTCTCCACAAGCAAGGTGGCTACCACCTCTTCTTTGGTCTCCTTCGGCCTGGTCCAGTCGTATTTGTAATAGGTGAGAGTGTAATCCCCGACGGTCATCTTCTCACCCTGTTGCAATGTGGCTTCGGTCTCCATATTAAACCAGGAGCCTGTCATGCCGATAATCGCAAAAACAGCGCCGGTATGAATTATGTAGCCACCATACCGCCTCTTGTTCCGCCACAAAAGGTTTATGAAAGCCTGGGGGGCGTTCTCCTTGCCGGAAGCCGACCGAGCTTTTACGCCCTTGAAAATCTCCATTGAGATTGTGGCCAGAACGAATATGCAGATAGTCAGCGAGAGCCACGGCATGAACTGTGTGACACCTGTCAGTCCCACAATAATTGACCCGGCGACGGTTATGAGAAAGGGTGTCATGAAGTTCTTTTTAAAGTTTTTAACGCTGGCCTTTCGCCACGCGATAAGGGGGCATATCCCTGTAAGAACAAGAATAGCCAGGGCGATAGGAGTCATCACCTGGTTAAAAAACGGGGGGCCAACGGTTATCTTCTCTCCTTGCACAAGCTCGGAGATCATCGGAAACATTGTTCCCCAGAATACTGTGAACGCCGCTCCAACCAGAAGCAGGTTGTTGAATAGAAACGACGCTTCTCTGGAGAGCATGGAATCGAGGGAGTGCTCGCTTTTAAGCAGGGGTAGCCTCCAGACAATGAGAGCTATGGAAAAAAGGGTGCAAAAGATCAGGAAAGCTAGAAAGTAGGCTCCCACAGTAGATTCGCCAAATGAATGGACAGAGCTTATCATGCCGGATCGGGTAATAAACGTTCCGAATATCGTCAAGAGAAAAGTCAGTGAAATCAGGACCATGTTCCATGTCCTGAGCATATCCTTCTTCTCCTGGATCATGACGGAATGAAGATACGCGGTGCAGGTGAGCCACGGCATGAAGGAGGCGTTCTCAACCGGGTCCCATGCCCAGTAACCACCCCATCCGAGTTCCACATAGGCCCAGTTGGCGCCTAGCAGGTTTCCGAAGGTCAGGAAGAGCCATGCGAAAATCGACCATCGCCGGGTGGTCCGTATCCACACATCCCCCAACTGACCTGTTATAAGAGCCGACATGGCGAATGCGAAAGGAATGGTTACCGCCACGAAACCGACGTACAGGGATGGTGGGTGAAAAACCATTCCCGGATTTTCCAGCATCGGATTTAATCCGTAACCGTCCCCCGGCAGAACGTCCATTCTAGAAAAAACAGGTGACGCGAAAACCATCAACATCGTAAAAAGAGTCAGTGTAAAAGCGATGATTGATGTTACATACGGCATCAACACACGGTTCATCTTCCGGTTCTGCCAGACAGCCACGCTTCCGAACAGGGCAAGCATCCACGCCCAGAGGAGAAGTGAGCCTTTCTGACCGGCCCAGAACGCCGATGCGCGGTAGAACCAGCCGAGTTCACGGTTCGTATAACTGTAGACGTATTCGAGTGAAAAATCGTTGCTGTAGAGGGCGTTCATGAGCGCGTATGACGTTATGCTCAACAGACCCAAAACAACCATTAAAGCGTATTCACCGCTTTTGACCATTGCCACTGAACCCTTCCGGTCACCTATAACCGGAGTAATCACGGCGTAGACAGAAGCCAATAGTGCCAGTATAAGAGAATATTCACCTATTTCATTCATTGTGGAAAACCTCTGCGAATGGCCGACAATTATGTTCGCGCCATCGGGATAATATTGATGGTAAGCATGATCTACTTGCAGATACGTCTAGATCGATTTCTCAGACTCCTTGGCCTCTTTTGCCTCTTCGGCGGCGTCGTATCTCGACGGACAGCTTGTCAGAACCCTCGTGGCTACCAGTTGCCCCGAAGAATCGAGGGAGCCTTCGACCACGACATCTATATCGTCCTGCAACATGTCTGGCGCCATTCCTTCGTAGTAGACCCGAATGCTGGCTTTTGAGTCGTCCACAACCTCGAAACGAAGTTTCAGGTTGGCGGCGTCGTTAGCGATGGTACCAGGGGCTACCTTTCCTTCCAGGCGAAGGGCCATATTCATGGCGCGGCTTCCCATGGCCTTTACTTCGGCCACCTTGTAGTAGTAGTTTGCGCTGGTGTCTATGGCTGAATAGATCAGGTACGTTATGGCGCCGACAAGAATTAACGAGCCGATTAAAAATTTCTTCTGTGCCTGGTTAAGCCCCTTCTTTTTCGGCTTGACCTGTGGCGGGTTGGTTTCGTTGTTCATACTTCTCCTGAATGTACTGCTCTTGCGATTCTAACTGCTGGACTTATTCTAGCATATCACCGTTAAAGACGAAACAACCGTTGAGCGTTTCCTCCCATGATGAGATCCTTCTCGTTTTTAGGTGTCTTTATGGATGATAACGCTTTTTTCTGTTCTTTCAAAACCAAATCCCTGTAACCGCTTGTTCCGTTTAGCAATGTATCTGTACCGAAGAGGATCCTCTCAGCCCCGTACACGTCGATGGCGCGTTTGAAAACCTGGCTTAACGGCATGATTTCAGGCAGAAAAAGTCGCCAGTTGTTTGTGCCGGATGTGTCGATAAATATGTTTTCGGAGTGAAACCCCAACAGTAGCGTCTCCCTGAAGAACCCGGCCCCGAAATGGGCGATTATGAATTTTGTTTCCGGGAAGAGTCGTGAGGGGAGTTGCAGATCGAGAGGATTTGTATATCTGTAGTCGGCGGCGGGGGCGGTGCTGATACCGAAGTGGATCAGTACCGGAGTACCGGTTTCGCCAGCGGCTTCGTATAGCGGATAGAGACGTTTGTCGGCCACGCTTGTCCGGTTCAATGAGGGATACAGCTTAATTCCTTTAAACCGTCCGTTTTTCGACCATTTCTTGACAGATTGGGCGGCGCTTTTCGACGACGGATTGTCTATATTGTCTATGAAGATGTACCCGTAGAATTTTTCAGGATTAATGGAGAGAAACTCATCCAGTTCCCCGGTCCTTGCTCCGGTTATGGGTAGAAAACCGGCTTTGTCCACCCTGTTCTTCAGGAGTTCCTTTTCCCAAAGGTCAGCAAGATTTTCCAGGGAGGTCGTTGAAAGAAATTTAATGAAATCGGCGTTGATGAGACCTTTCCCTTTTTTTATAGACTTGTCTAGGACACCAGGGAAGTCTTTGTCCAGTTTTTTTTTTGCCGCCTTGACCATTCCACCCGTGACAAGATGGACGTGGGAATCTACGATCATTTGTAAGAAACCGCCAGTTATTCAACATTTAAAGTATGTTTGTGGAGCGTATCATAATAATTCACCTATTACCTGAACAATGATCTTTCCGTATCTCGACCGGTTGTCGAAATTGATCAGTAAGATCAGAAGATGCGGGGCGCGCTGGGCGGCTACACTGAAACCGTTGGCCTAATTCTATGAAGGCGCCCAACATTCCAAACTAAAGGGGCTATACTGATGGTATGGGGATATTCTGGGTAGGGTTCTGAGGGAAACTTCGTCACACTATTTGTAGTTAACATTTCTTATGGTAATGCTATGAAATCTCAAAGATTCGGACAGTACCTTGTAGACAAGGGCGTAATATCCAACGAGGCTCACGAGAAAGCCCTCGCCATACAGAGCAAGAACCGGCTCCTGGGAGAGATCGCCATTGAGATGAACTACCTTGACGAAAAGAAGATTCGTCAGGTGACAGAAATGGTCAATAAGAGCAAAAATAACCTGAAGTTTGGAGAGGCGGCCGTCTCCCTAGGTTTAATCAACTCCAACCAACTCAGGTTTATGCTGGAGATAAGGCCCGTAGAAAAGTGGAGGTACTGGTTAAGAACGGCATTATCGATAACGAAACGATGCTTTCGGAGTTGATGAAATTCAACCGTAAAACCCACAAGCTCGAAAAGATCCCGATAGTGGTGGAGAACGCGACTATTACAAGGGCGTTATCAATGATGGTGACCAAGTACGGTTACAAGCCCTTGCAAGCCAAGACTGGAGCTGACGCGCTGAAAATAGCGAAAAAGGAGAAACCGGATATTGTAATTGCAGAGGTTGATCTGTCTGATATGAGCGGATTTGATCTTAGCGAGAAATTTATCTTGTCGCCTGCTACGTTGGACATAAATATTGTACTACTTGGTCGCTCCTGAAAAAGCGCCATAATCCTATAAACATTGAATATTCTCAACTTCATTAGGGTATAATATTGTCATGTAATCATCAATATCTCTCAAAACCTGTAGATTATTCATTGAAATCCAAACTTGAATCTGACCCGATTGATGGTTGGTCTGCAATATCTCAAGTTCACTTTCAATCTTGGCGATGAAGAGTAGTTTTACACATCTCAACGTA
>JAJDBK010000034.1 GCA_029261405.1 Nitrospinaceae bacterium | reverse complement strand
CAAGACGGCTGTCCACGTCCATTGATTCTATATCTTCATCTTCGCGGTTGATGATCGATGGCTCTCCCATCTTCTTTGACTTCTTGCGGTTTCCCGTAATCTGTAGCATCTTTGACATCAGTGGTCTCCTTCTCATGGTTTATCTTCAAGTATTCTCAACTTAAAGACTTACCAGAGAACGGAGGCCGCTTCCAGTTTCAACTAACTTTGGCACACTCTCGTCTTTCGCCTGCGGCATTGTTAAAACGGAGTCGTTATTCCCATGCCAGGCAGGGTAAGCGTGCGATGAAGGGGGTAAAGAAAATCAGGAATTACCTTGGTCGTGTAAAACGTGATATCGAGCGGAAAACAGAGGGCAATGTGCGGTTATAATCCGGGAAAGACCCTCCGGGATCTTTTATCGTCTCTCATTACGAGGTGGCGATTTTCAACTCAGAGCTACATGGTTACGATAACTTATATTAAGGCCGCCTGGAAAACAGGGGTTCTTCAGGGACGACTGATTAAGGTATTGAATACTATATACAGCCCATTTTGTAGAATCAATCTGAAATTGACCAAAGGGGAGCATTATGGGGAGGGTAAGCGTTATCGCCTTTCGTTATTCTGGTTCGCTCTCAGTTTTTTGTATCGTTTTAAGCGGAACCGGTCCTCCATTTCCATCTCTTCGAGTCTGGTTCTTATGGATCCGATATGCTTCTCAAGGCCCGGTTTTATCTTTCCTTCCAGCGCGTTGACTCGTCGAGTGGTCCGTTTTACGGCGCCTCCCACCTCGAAGGCGGTAAACTCTTCAACAGCGCTTTTGGCCAAGGCGTTTATGACTTCTTCGAACTTTCCCGCTGATTCGTCCACGGCGATTCCCCGGTATCCGGGGGCCGATCCGCGTGAGAAAGGCTCCCGTTTGACGTTTGGAAAGATAATTTCGGGTATTTTTACGCCCCAAACGTTTTTAAACGGCATCTCGAAGGAGATATCCCGCTGTGATGCCAATGCCACTGAGGCCAGTGACTGATCCGTCTCCGACGATCTGGCGGCCAGAAGAGAGCGGATTGCGGCGTTCATCAGCTCATCGAGGATTTTTCTCCGTTCATGCACTCTTTTTATGGTTACGGTAAACTCCTTCATCAAGGCGTCCCGTTTATTGGTAAGGATTCCGATCCCCTGTATTACAAGCTCCCGCCGTCTGCGGAGCCTGATAAGTTCAATCCTGTTCTTTTTCGGCGCCGCCATCGGAATGCTCCCCTACTCGATATTTTTCTATCATCTCTTTTTTGATCCTGACAAGTTCCGATTGCGGAACCAGATTGAGCAGTCGCCAGCCAGTAGTGAGGGTCTCTTCAATCGACCTGCCGAGGGTACCTTGCCCGATGTATACCCGCTCAAACTCTTCGGCGAATGAGAGGTATTTACGGTCCATAGCCGATAACCCCTCTTCGCCTATAATGGATGCGACCCGTCTCTGTTCGATTCCTCTTGCGTAGAGCATGTAGAGCTGGTCGGCCAACTGGCGATGATCCTCTCTTGTACGTCCCTCCCCGATACCGTGGTTCATAAGCCGTGAAAGACTCGGCATCGGATTGATGGGGGGGAAACAGCCTTTATGGAATAGATCGCGGTCGAGCACAATCTGTCCTTCGGTTATATAACCGGTCAGATCGGGGATCGGGTGGGTTATGTCATCATCCGGCATGGTGAGGATAGGAACCAGTGTTATCGAACCTTCCCGCCCCTTGATTTTTCCAGCCCGTTCGTAAAGCTCCGCCAGGTCGGTATACATATAACCGGGATAACCCCGTCGTCCCGGAATCTCCTCCATAGCCGAGGATATTTCGCGCAATGCGTTACAGTAGTGGGTCATGTCGGTCATCACCACCAGGGTGTGCATCTCGAGTTCAAAAGCCAGATATTCGGCCATGGTCAGGGCGAACCGTGGTGTCAACAACCGTTCGATGACAGGATCGTCCGCCAGGTTCATATAAACAACCGAATGTTCTATAGCCCCGGTAGACTCAAACGCCTTGCGGAAAAAATCGGCCTCACGAAACGTAATACCCATACCGGCGAAGACCAGCGCGAAACCTCCATCTTCTCCACCAAGCCCGGCGTTGGAAATTATGAAGTTGGCGATTTCGTTGGCGGGTAGTCCGGCGCCGGAAAAAATCGGAAGTTTCTGGCCACGGACCAGCGTGTTGAGTCCGTCGATGGAAGAGATACCGGTTTGCAGGAAATCTCGCGGCAACGCTCTTCGCAGAGGGTTTATCGCCGATCCGATTACACCCCTCCTCAATAACGGCGCTGGCGCAGAAAGACCATCTAACGGCTCTCCGCTACCCGAAAACACTCTTCCGAGGCAAAGGGGTGAGAGGTCAAGTTTGATCGCTTCTTCGTGGAAACGGATTGTGGTCTTCTCCGGGTTGATCCGTTCCGTCGGCCCGAATACCTGGATAACCGCCCCATTTTCGCTCGCCTCGACGATCTGCCCCTCCCTGACCTGACCATCGTCCATGATGATCGAGACCATTCCGCCGTAAGCTATGGCTGAAGAGCTTTTTACGAAGAGCAGTGGCCCTTTTACCGACTCTATGGATCGCAACTCGCGGGTCAGCAGGTCGTTCATGACTCGATTAGCTCCGCAAGGGAAGCGGTGTAAACGGCGGTGACATCCCTGATTTCAGCTTCGATATGCTCTTCACTTATCTCTTTGATACGCAAAATTCTTTCGGTTACCGGTGATTCTATAATGTCGTCCACCTGCGCTCCTTGCTCCACCGCTCTTTCCACTGCGGCGATATAATCGAGAATCAGGGTCAGGATCTTCTCTTGCCGTTTGATTGAACAGTGGGAGTCGGTAGGGTGGACGGCGCTCTGACGCAGGAAACCTTCACGGATAAGCTGGGCGGCCAGCAGGGAGGTCCGCTCCTTCTCCTCCAGCGCATCAGCGCCGATGACCTGAACGATCTCGTAAAGCTCCTCCTCCCGTTGAAGAATTTGTCCCGTTTTTTTAACCGTCTCATCCCAGTCCTGACTGACATTATCTTCGTACCATTTCAGGAGTGACCGGTACGTCAGCGAATAACTGCTGTGCCAGTTTATAGCCGGGAAGTGACGCTGGTACGCAAGTTCAGAGTCGAGTCCCCAGAAGGTGGAGGCCATGCGAAGAGAGGACTGGGTAACAGGCTCCGAGAAGTCTCCGCCGGGGGGTGACACAGCTCCTATTATTGTTATCGAGCCTGTCTCCTCTTCTCGTCCCGCGATGCTGACTCTTCCGGCCCGTTCGTAAAAAGCTCCGAGTCGGCTGGCCAGATAGGGGGGGTACCCCTCCTCTCCCGGAATCTCTTCGAGGCGCGAAGAGATTTCGCGTAGCGCCTCGGCCCACCGGGATGTGCTGTCGGCAAGTACCACAACGTTATAGCCCATGTCCCGGTAATATTCCGCGATGGTGACCCCTGTGTAGATAGAAGCCTCACGGGCGGCTACCGGCATGTTAGACGTGTTTGCGATCAGCGCTGTCCGTTCCATCAATGGCCGTCCGGTGCGCGGATCTTTAAGGCTGGCAAGCTCTTCTAACGTATCGGCCATTTCGTTTCCCCGCTCACCACACCCGATATAGACCACAACATCGGCGAGCGCGAATTTGGCGATGGTCTGCTCCAGCATGGTTTTACCCGACCCGAATCCACCCGGAATGATGGCTACCCCCCCTTCGGCGATGGGAAAAAGGGTATCAATAACCCGTTGTCCGGTGAGGGCGGGAACGGTCAGGGAGAGACGTTTTGCGCGAGGTCTCGGATTGCGTATGTTCCAGCTTTGCCGCATATCGAGTTTTGCGCCGTCTGTAAGAGTTACAACGGTATGATCGACGGGAAACTCCCCCTCCTCGACATGCGAAACCTCTCCTGTTACCCCTTGAGGTGTCATAATTTTATGAAGGATGTTTTTGGACTCCTGCACGGTTCCGAGGGTAAATCCATACTCGATCTTGTCCCCCGGTTTGACCACCGGCGTAAAACGCCACAAGGTTTTTTTCGATAGACCGTCAGCCTCGGCGCCCCGTTCGATGAGGTCTCCCCACTTCTCCGCCAACTCACCCAATGGTCGCTGGATGCCATCGTAGATACGGCCCAAAAGACCGGGGCCAAGCTCCACGGAGAAGAGTTTTCCGGTCTGGCTCACCTCTTCGCCAACTTTAAGCCCGGTGGTGTTTTCATACACCTGAATCGTCGCTATCCCCCGTTCGAGACGGATAACCTCGCCGACAAGTTGAGATGCGCCCAGTCGAACCACCTCTCCCATGAAGCAGTCAGACAAACCGCCAGCCTTGATTGTCGGCCCGGAGATCATGACTATTGCGCCGCTCACAGTTTTATCCTGAAATGAAAACCCAACGCCCTGCTGGCCACATCTTCGGCGTACCTGTCGGCGGTAGGGGAGAGCGCCCATTTCTTCGGGTAGTGATATCTGGCCAGAAGTGGTCTTGATTTAAGTTTCATGGCTTTCTGATTTGTTTCGTCTATCCAATCCTCCGCCTCCTCCGGGATAGCGGCTATACCGATGTCATCCTCTTCAATGATTTTCGCAAGCTCCCTGTTAAAACTCTCCTTTCCCGATACCGGTACGACCATGGCGCCACCCAACATAAATCCGGTCTCCTGTCCCCACAGGGAGATTACCCTGAAAGATTTTGTGGCTTTCATAACTGGTATGCGTGGCTCGTGAAAAGGGCGTTGGTGGAATCGGCAGGCGCGCCGGAACCTCCGTAATAAATGGCGGTGCGCAGATCGGAGAGCATGGCGTCGAGAGACTCTATCGCATAGAGAAAAAAGATCGGCCCCATAGGCGCTTTAATGTTCGCAAGTTTCAGTCGGCGCAGAAAAGCCCGCCGCAACCTTATGCAGAGCGAGGAGAGAGAAAAATCAACCTTCAGACCGGTGAGAGACACGCCTGTCCTGTTTTCTATCAGCCCAACCATCTTCTCGATAGATTCGGCGCCGATTCTTTTGAAATCCGATAATGTGATCGCGCCCCCATGGTCGAGATGGTACCGCTCCGCTTCTCTGGCAAAGTTTGGGTCTTCCCTCAGGAGCAGTCCGTTTTTGATGTTTATGAAATCGACTTCATCCCGGAAATAGAACGCGGTTTCCGGGTACAATTCTATCATCGGCGGGACCGTTTTGCCAAAATAGCTTAGCTCCATATAATGCTCGTCGTCGGCGCCTTCAACACCGGTAAAACCGCTCTCGAAAATAGCGGCAAGCGGATGTTTCGCTTTCTCAAGCGATAATATGAAGTCTCCGAAACTCATGTGACGGCGCCACAACGTTACTCCGGCGCCAGCCATTATATACGAGGTAAACCGGAAACGTTTCTCTGCGGAGGCGCCGCCGGAAGAGAAGTACCTTAAGCAGGATTTGATCTCCTCCAACTCCCATCTTGCAAGAAAATAGTTGTAATCATCCGGGAATGCGGATCGAACATATTTGGTAACCATCAGTCTCAAGCGTAGTTGTCCTTCACCGATAGACCTTAGAATCATGTTTGCGCTGATATCGTTTCCAGATCTCGCCAAAAGGCTCTCCATCTCCTCATGGAATACAGACTCGCACAAAATCATCGCCAGAGAACGTCCGTCAATCCCCTCTATAATACGGTTTAGCGTTGTTACAGCAGGGAAACGACTGGCAAGCCCGGCTAGCCTTACCGCCTCATATTCAACACTCATGCAAAACCGCCTCGTGTATCCGCTTTACAAACAACGGCGCTTCGGTACGCCACAGTTTTTCCAGCCGGTTTTCGAAAAGGGAACTTACGGCCGCCCCATTTTCATCTATAACGGTAAAACCGTTTCCGATGTTTTTGTCTATCCTGACTTTTAACCCCTGGATCCCTTTCAGAACTGTCGCCGTGGTTTCATCGGCGATAACTTCCGTGACGGCGCCAAGCTCCGATACAGCCTTGTTGTATTCCCCTTCGATGAACCGTCGGAAATCGCCCCTCTTCTGAAAATCTGTGTAAAGCTCCTCGCACCTGCTGAACAGACTGGAAATTACCACCTGTTCCGCTTTAAGTCTCTTTGATCTGGAGGCGATTCTTTTCGCGGCCTTCGCCAGCGTTTTATTCTCAGCGGCAATATTCTCTTCCAGCTTAACCGCTTCGGTCCTGATCCGCTCGATATCTACGAAGGCTTTTCGTTCTATCTCATCAGCCTCTCTTTCGGCTTTTTCCAAAACTTTCTTCTCTTTTAGCTCCGCTTCTTTATCCAGGGCTGAGAGAAGTTTTTCTACACTCATGAATAATCCAGGGCAGGTTAGCTGAGCATCATGTAGGCGATTACAAAACCGAGAATAACCATGGTCTCCGGAATTGCAACGAGAATGATCATCGATCCCAACAGTTCTTTCTTCTCCACCAACGCCGCCACCGCCGCAGACCCTATTTTCGCCTGGGCAAAACCGGTGGCCAGAGCGCACAGGCCAATCGCCAAACCCGCTCCGATTGTTGTTAAATCAGTTTCCATTTAAAAGTCTCCTCTATTTCAAAGGCGTATAAACAATTCCCTGGGGAATATAAAATTGCGAGAAAAACTCGACATAATGAAGCCTTCCCGCCTGTATGGCCGGACCTACCACTCCGAGAAGAAAACTTGCCGAATGCGTAATTACAGACCCCACGATTCCCAACAGTAAAATATCTGTGGCCAGAAATACGTCATCCGCAAGATCGGCAAGGGTGATGGCGGCAAGCCCCAGAGCCATAAGCCGGGCGTATGAGAGTACGTTGGAAAAAAGTTTCGGCAGTTCGGTAATCGTTATAAGGATATCGCCCGCTACAAGTTTTACGATTACAGCGATAACCGGCAAAACAATCCAAAAACCAGGATCGATTCCACGGAAGTGAACGACACCGATAGCGAATATGGACAATAAAAAGAGGAGGTCCGCCAGTTTTTCGGCCATCTCTCTTCTATTTCCGGTTTTGGCGCAGTTAATAGCTCCCAGCGTAAGACCTAACGCCAAATGAAAAACCCCGACTATCAAGACCATGTAGAGAGTTGTCGCTGTCTCCTCTTTTCTGTGGAATAACGGTTCATAAAATCCGAGCCGGGTCCATAATTTGCCGAAAAACTCCCCATATACCAAGCCGAAAAGAGCCGCGCTTAAGGCGCTCATGTACATAATGCCGCCAAAATCCCGGGCAAGCGGAATTGAGGGCCAACGGCGGATTATTTCGTATCCGGCAAACGCCAGTACCATCGCATAACCGACATCGCCTAAGATCATTCCGAAAAAGAGGGGAAAAGTTATGGCCACTATCAAGGTCGGGTCGATGGTTCCATACAAGGGTAGCGAATACAGATGTATCAGTCGTTCAAATGGCGTCGCCCAGAAAGGGTTCTTTAGATGTACCGGTGTACTGTTCCGTTCATGTGGGAAGGGTTCAGAAACCGAGACCATTACATCAAGCCGCTTTTCAAGCTCTTCTTTCAAGCTGTACGACGTATCTTCCGGAGTAAAACCGGATATCCAGAACGTTCTCTCGGAACTTGCCAGGTAATTTTTTGTCCGTAACGGGGGAAGGGAACGTTCAAGTTTTCCCAGCGCCACTCTTAGCCAGTCCCGCCAAAGGGTGGAGGATTGGTTCAGCTTCTCTTCAAGCCCCTTTATCCTCAAGGTCAGTTCGGCCCTCTTCTCCTTGAGGCGCAGGATGGTCCGGGCAAAGGTTTTGTCTTCGTACCGCTCCGGCAGATGGACAGAGCTGTATCGCTCCCCCAATACTTCCTTCGCCACTTCTTTTTGAAATGAAACGGGAAAAACCAGAAGGGCTATATCGGTATCTTCGGCCGACCTGAATATGGAACAAGCGCCGCCTGTGACCTTCTCCAGGGTTTCCTCAACCTCGGCGACCGGGTCCCCATCCTCTTCGGTAAAAGAGACTCCCACAAGCTCCATATCGACTGAAGTCGCCACCATCTCGATCAACGGAAGGAATTCCATGAATAACGATCTGTACGCTTCCACTTCCTTTAATTCGTCCTGCAACTCACCCATTTCTCCCGAAAGTTCCAGGATTTCATCGACGATAGTTTGTATCATTTCAAAATTTCCGTAGTCACGAAATTCCTTTGATTCAAGGGAGCAGTAGTCGTTATCCGGAAGAACTAAAAGAGCCGATTTTACGTCTTTTATTAAAAATTCAATTGTCTTGAGCAGGAGAGCCATCTCTTCGAGCATTCCGCTGGTTTCAAGGCCGCTCTCTTCAAAAACCGTATCTTCGGAGGGGTTTGCGGGGTGAAAAGTTCCCGATTCGTGCAACAGATCTATAACCTCTCCCGCCACACTCTTCGATCCGGCGATCCGGAGGCGTTTCATCGGCACAATCATCGCTTCTCTTTTCCTATGAGCAGGGAAAAAAGCTCTGTGGCGAGAGAATCGACCAGGGCGCTGTCAGGGGTGTAGGTAGGGGCATCATCTTCTTTAACAAGGGGGGCATCATCCCGACTATCTCTTTTTCGCCGGATCGCATCGAGCGCCTCCACCTCTTTTTTAATAGCCGCTCCGGCTCTTAACTTCGCTTCGTTTATTATCTGTTCCGCTTTTAGAGTAATCCGGGCGTACTCCTCCTTCAGCCGCTCTTCGGTTACCCTTATTTTGTGGAGGGCTTCTTTTTCGAAATCTTTATCCACGAAGTTTTTTCCTTGCCCGGTTTATCCGCTACTGTTGATTATAGCAATGTAAGGCGCTGATCTGTAAAGGCCGCCATCATCCAACCCGTAACCGACGACGAACCGGTTTTCTATGGTAAAACCGGTGAAATCGGCCTCGATCTTTACATCACGACGGGATGGTTTATCTAACAACGCACAGGTCCACACCTTCGTGGCGCCTTTCGATAACACGATATCGACTGTCCGCGCAAGCGTCTTGCCCGTATCGACGATATCATCCACCAGCACAATCTCCCGGCCAGCGACATCGACTTTCGGCTCTTCGATAATTTCCACGGAGCCTGAATGGTCTCGTTTATCCCTGTAACTTGCGACTATCATGAAATCGACTTCCGGGTTCACTCCAACGGTGTGCAACGCCCGGATAAGATCGGCCACGAACATAAACGATCCTGTGAGCAGACCAATTACCAGCGGAGGTTCCGGGCCGAGGCGTTCTTTGATACCGAGCGCAAGCTCACTCACCCTGTCGGCGATTTCGGTCTGAGTGATCATAATTTTAAGATTTTCGCGTGGCGCCATTCGGTCTCTTTCTGCTAAATATAGGTCTATTTTACAACTATTGCCGCATGAATATTGGGCGAAATGTGGGCAACTCATGAGAATTTATAGTTATGCGGGTAACTGTTAAGAAAACACTTGAACAAATGGGGCGTTATATGGTATAAAGTTACTGTTAATTAGGGTAAATTACCTGTTCCAAAGGCTATTAGTCGGTGCAAGGAAATATTAGTGGCTACAAAAACTGTCTGTCCTGTGGAAGAGACTAAAACTGGCGATTTGGCTGGTGTTACGCCCGATTTTTCCAAATTTATCGGCGACAGTCTGTCGATGCAAGGGGTGTATGAGACCATAACCCAGGTGCTGGACAACGATTCAACCGTGCTGATTCTCGGCGAGTCGGGTGTCGGCAAGGAAGTTGTTGCAAACGCCATCCACGAAAACTCCCTGTTCCGTAACGAAAATCCGATGGTAACGGTCAACTGCGCCGCTATCCCGGAAGAATTGCTCGAAAGCGAGCTGTTCGGGCACGAAAAAGGCTCTTTTACAGGCGCTATCAGAACCCGAATCGGAAAATTCGAGCTGGCCGACAAAGGAACCATATTTCTGGACGAAATCGGCGATATGAGCCCGAACCTGCAGGTAAAACTGCTCAGGATTCTGCAGGAACGATGTTTTGAACGGGTCGGTGGCACCAAGGTAATCAATATCAATTTACGGGTCATCGCCGCCACCAACCAGAACCTCGAAAAAGCCATCGAAGAACGCCGATTCCGCGAGGATCTCTACTACAGGCTGAATGTTATCCCGATTGAGGTTCCCGGTCTTCGGGAGAGAGGGGACGACATCACCCAGCTAATCGGTCATTTCATAAAGAAGTTCAACAAAGAAAAGAACCGTCGTGTCTCCGGGGTAAGTCCTGAGGCGCTGGCGATGTTAAAAAGTTATCGATGGCCGGGGAACGTTCGTGAACTCGAACATATGATGGAACGGCTTGTCATTCTCAAACGAGACGGGGTCGTACAGGTAAAAGACCTGCCTCCCAAGGTGCGATCCTCCAAACCGACGGATGATGGACAACTGTTAAGCGACATGCTTCTGGTTGGCAACCCGGACGACCTTGTAGAAACGGGTGTATCGGGCCTGGAACTCCCTGTAGTGGAGACCGCAGTAAGGTCGGTGGAGTCTCATGAGAAGTTTTCCGATGAAATTCCGGCGAACGGTACCAACGGAAACGGCGCCGCCACAGAAGTTCTACCCGGCGCTTTCAAGGTGGTTCTGCCGGAAGATGGCCTTAACCTGAAAGAAGAGGTCGATCAGTTCGAAACCAAGCTTATCCTGGAAGCCATGCGTCGATGTAACGGCGTGAAAAACAAGGCGGCGGCCCTGCTGGGGCTTAACCGGACAACTCTGGTGGAAAAACTGAAAAAGAAAAAACTGACCAGTTACCTTGCCACCGGCAAAGAAGAAGAGGCGTTACGGGCCTGACCTTCTCTTTTCCGGCTGACGTATTCCCCCTCTGATCGTTATGACCGAATCGATGTCACGAGAATCCCGCATCATCGCTTTAACCGGCGTATCCCATTTCTTCACGCATATGTTCATCCTGATATTCCCTGCGCTGGTCTTGCCGATCATGCGGGAGTACGACCTGACAATGGCGGAGGTTTTTCCTATCGGGTTCATGATGTATTTTCTGTATGGTGTGTTGGCATTGCCCGCCGGTTATTTTGCGGACCGATGGTCGAAAGCGGGGATTTTACGATTATGCCTTATCGGTATGGGGATATCGTCCATTTCAGCCGGGCTTTCCGGGTCGGTTTTTGGACTAAAGGTGTCGTTGGGACTGATAGGTCTCTTCTGCGGACTATATCATCCTGCGGGTATGGGGCTGATCGCTCATGAGATCAAACAACAAGGGTCCGCGCATGGGATTAACGGTATTATGGGCAACCTCGGTATCGCATCAGCGCCCCTTTTTGCGGGGTTGGCGCTCTTCTTTGGCGACTGGAGGGTGGTCTACCTGGTGGCGGGAGCGATGGGACTGATAGCTTTTGGCATGTCGTACCTGCTAGGGTTTGAGGAGACGGAACATCACGACGCGCCGGTTAAGAAAAGTGGTAAGGAAAGATCGGATAACATCCTCTATTTCGGTATCCTCTGCGGTGCCATGACGGTGGCGGGTCTGACCTACCGCGCAAACATGACTGCGCTACCTGCGTACCTCGAACTTCGGGCTGGTGACGTTTTGCAGTGGCTTAACGGTATCGCGCCGCTTGCTACAGAAAATGCGCAGACAGGTGCCGTGGGAGTGATGGTCTCTGCGGTATTCCTCTTCGCTATGGCGGGTCAATATGTGGGTGGTAAAGTCGCCGACCGTTACGACCTGCGCTGGTCATATATAGTCTACCAGTCGATGAGTCTCCCTTTTGCGCTGGCTATGGCCTACCTGTACGATATCCCGTTGTGGTTCGCCGCCGCCGGTCATGTCTTCTTTGCCCTTGGAATGCAACCAATCGAGAACTCGCTGGTATCGAAGTTTTTGCCGAAACGCTGGTTATCGACAGGGTATGGCATTAAATTCACGCTGGTCTTTGCGCTAGGCTCCCTTGCGGTATACCAAGTCTCGTATGTCGAAAAACTGTGGGGGTTAGAGTATCTATACCCATTGCTGGCGATTCAGGTAGGCGTGATTGTACTGCTCGCCACCGCGCTACTAATAGCCTCCCGCAAAACCCGCCCACGGGTGGATAATTCTGGTGGGGGGTAGGGGAATGGTATGAAAAGATGTACCAATATATGTACAACCGCCGTCCAAAAAATCAGTCGCCTGGAGAAGGCTCAGGTATATGAAATCGGTCCAGTAATTCTATTTTTTTGATCACATATTCAAGCTTAAATATAGTACGATAGTTAGTAATACTCCTCATAATACCTCTAATTTTTGCAGCCCTATGCTTGCCATCATCTGAATTATCCACAGTACTGCTTTCAGGCGTATTATTATTATCTCCATCAACAATACCGCTGTAGTAGTCTTTGATATTAATCCTCTCTTCTTCGGTTGAGTTACACATGGCAAGATATGCCTCAAGCACTGTCCCCGAATGCTCATTAATGAATATTTCCCCTCCAGAGAATCCTTTTATGTAGTTTATAACATCTTCGTAGTTGGATTTTTTGTCTACGAACCTGTAATATAAATCGCTATTCTTTGATTTCAATGCAATCATTGACGCTAGAAGAAATGGGAGCAATATATGATTTTTGGGCGTTGTTTTTACAGCAATACTAAGTTGAGTAAAACAATGCTCCTGCGCACGCAATGGTGTCTCGAATATGCGGAATAGTGATGTAAACAATTCCTTAATATTATCGCCGTCGAAGCGATTATCTCCTATAGTTCTTTCAGAAAAAGGGGCATCAAGACTAAATCTTTTAAACTGGTAATTTACGAATTGCTCTGTCGATGGTTTGGGAAGATTGAATTCCAGATCAACGAATTTCCTCATATAGTTATCAGCATCGAATTCATGACCGAATGAGGTATTGATTATTGATTTGAGCTGAGCTTTATCATAGGCAAGAATAAAGACTACCTGCTTTATGTCAAATAAGTGTTTCATTCTTTCCAGTAGCTCTATTGCGTAGCCTGGTCGGCATCTATCCAGATCATCGATAATTATTACAAAAGGTTTATCGTCTGTAGCGTTGAATTTCTTGTTATATTCCGATATGAAACCACCAAGAGCTTCTTTGAAATCTTTAATCGTTTTTTTGTTGTCCAGAAATGACTGGATCAGGTCTGAGGACAGATCTTCTCCTAGCTTTGCTAATATTGCCTCATGTTCCTTTTCAAGATCCAAGGTATTAATGGTTACCACCTTGACCGCTAAAGGTAATGCACGTTTGATTATTGCACCGCCGAGTCTATTTATTTTTTTGAGACTTTCATGTATAGGAGTGTTTTTTTCTTTTAGGGCGGTTGTCGCCTCCTGCATGGCTCCTAACAGGCAGGCTAAAGGATCGTCTATAAAGTCATTTTCCCAAATATTAATGATTGCTGTTCCAAACCCATCATTTTCTAGTTCCTGTTTCCACATTTTAAGGAAGGTGGTCTTACCGGTTCCAAATGGTGATGTGATGCCTAGGGCGAAAGGTTCCTTGATATTTGATAGCAAATCTATAAGAGGAGGAACTAATTCTTTCCTGTTAAGAACATCATTTTCAAAAGGATTCTTGGCTGGGACTTCGAATTCAGGAGGTTTAATACTCATATTCTTTACTGTAGTAGAGTTTAAGTGTTAAAATACTTTACATCAATAATGCTGTCCGTGCAAGTACGCTTATTGGAAGTGGCGAATAGTGGGCGCGAGAATATATTAAGTAAAAAATAGAATGCAGATGCCTTTTATGAAACTGATGAAAACAGGGGACACGCTCAGTACCATCTGGTCGAAGGATATTCTTGCTCGTATGAACGTCAAAGAAGGGGACGAACTTTACATCATTGAGACGGACGGCGGTGTAATGGTAACGCCATTCGATCCGAAATTATTAAAGAGCGAAGAGACTGCAAAAAAGATAATGGACCGTGATCGTGACGCTCTTAAGGAACTGGCGGACTGATATGAAGCAGGTCTTGTATTAAAGGTTCATATACCTGAATTCCGGTTGATGAAGCGGGGAGACGGGCCAGTAGCAGAAAATCAGGTATATAAGCAACAGGTACCATACCGTCTTGAGCACAATTCCGGGCCATCCGGTTCTCGTAAACTTTTCCATCGTCATATCCAGAAAAGGAAAATCTCTCTATATACCATCATCGCCTCAAGGATCGTATCCTCCTTGGTCAACGCAAACGATAGCGATACGAAAGTGAAGTTTATCATCACCGCCAAAGCGTACGACAGATATCTGAACACAGGTCGTTCCGGGAAATGAAATATGGTACCGGTTGTTTTTCTTATCCGATGGTAAACGGCAATACCCGCGCCGTGGTATGCGCCCCACACGATATACCTGAACGTAAACTCGTGCCATAGTCCAAGAGCTATCATGGCGACGACTATCGCAAACGCCCTGTTCCGCGCATGGGCCACCAACGTCAGGTATACATAATCCCGTATCCAGTCGGCCAGACTGATATGCCACGACCGCCAGAAACTTATTATGTTCGGTTTCAGAAACGGGTTGGAAAAATTTTCGCAAATCGTATATCCAAATGTCAGCCCCATACCTATGGCAATGTCAGAATACCCAGCGAATTGGAAATAGAGGTTCAGCCCGTATTCCACACAGTCAAGATTGCTCTCAAAGCCGAATAGCTATCGGGCAGATCGGATATCACCTTATGAAAAACCTCCGATACATGGTGTGGCTGAAAGTTTTTTCGGGATGCTGAAGAAGGAACTGGTTTACCACGAGGATTACTGGACGAGGACCAAGGCGAGGTCTGATATCTTCGAGTGGATCGAGGTCTTCTACAACAGAAAGAGGCGGCGCTCAGCGCTCGGGCATTTGTCACCGGCCAGATTTGAAGCTATGGTGGCAAAAGCAGCTTAGAAAAGTGTCCGGGAAAACGGGGGAACTCCACACTTACTATTTGAATGTGTCGTTGAGACTTCATAATTCGAATAAGGCTCTGATGAATGATTTCATAATTGGCTAAAAGCTGGCATATAGAGAAATAATATGCTCATAATCAGATAGTTCACTTTTCTCCCCATTAAGAAAGGTACGGATGAGTAAGGTCATATATGAAGGAAACAGTATCCTCATTAGGAGTGATGGCGGAAAAGAGTTGGTGAAAAAGCCACTAACCGACTATGGCCGCGCCAGTTTGGCCAATGAATGGACCATTACCCATAATCTTGACATCCCCGGCGTGAGAAAAGCCCTGCGGGAAGAGTCTGGAGAAGAGGGTGAAAGGCTTGTCCTGGAGTATCTTGATGGGGAGACTCTGAAGCAATGGAGTGAAAGCCGGGAGTTCAACCTGGCGGAAATGCTGGAAACAGCTATCCGTACAGCTAAAATTATCGGAGATATCCATGATGCCGGGATCATACATAAAAGAATTACACCTTTTAACATCCTGATCGAGCGCGGGACAAACGAAGTTGTATTCATCGACTTTGCCATGGCTTCAAAAGTGGAGGCGGAAAACCAGATATTACCGACCGCCGAGACAAAGGCGGAAACGCTATCCTACATCGCTCCAGAACAGACCGGGCGTATAAACCGGCAAATAGATTTCAGAAGTGACCTCTATTCTTTTGGAGTAACGCTTTATGAACTCTTTGCAGGTCAACGGCCGTTTAGTAGCGAAGATCCCCTGGAGTTAATTCATGCCCATATTGCCAGGACACCTGTTGCTCCTGATAAAGTGAATCCTGCCCTCCCTTCAATGGTTACCCGGATCATCAGCGCTCTGCTTAACAAGAATCCGGAAGATCGCTACCAATCGGCCCAAGGGGTGGAGGTGGACCTGAAACGCTGTTTGAACGAATTTCAGGATAAAGGGGATATCACGGAATTTCAGATTCGCATGAAAGATGTAAGCAAACGATTTGAAATTCCACAAAAACTGTACGGCAGGGAGAAAGAGAGCAAGGCGTTAAGCGAAATTTTTGACCGCGTCTCTGGTGGAGATAAGGAACTGCTTCTGGTAAGCGGGTATTCGGGCATTGGCAAGACTTCCCTAATCAACTCTTTCGACCAGCCCGTAAAGGCGATGGCAGGCTATTTTATCAAGGGAAAATTCAATCAGTTCCATCGAAACATTCCTTATTCCGCCCTGGTTCAGGCCTTCAGTGGATTATTCCAGTCTATCCTCACCGAAAGTGATGAGAATTTACGACTATGGAAAGATCGTCTGCAGGAAGCTCTGGGAGACAACGGACAGCTAGTCATCAATGTTCTTCCTGAAATGGAGCTGATTATAGGCCCCCAACCAGCGGTTGTGGAACTTGGACCGGTTGAGTCGCAAAACCGGTTCAATCTCATCTTTAAGAATTTAATTCGCATATTTAGCCAGGAGCAACCGCTGATTATATTCCTTGATGATCTGCAGTGGATCGATAACGCCTCGCTCAAGTTGCTCCATCTTATTATTTCCGATCAAGCCTCAAGCCATCTTCTGCTGTTGGGCGCATATCGCGACAATGAAGTCGACGCCACGCATCCACTTATGAGAATGCTCAATGAACTGCGGCGGGAAAGTGTCAGGATAACAGAAATTATACTGGGACCTCTCAGTGAGGAGCATGTCAGGGCGCTCATCGGTGATACATGCAATGTTGACAGAAAATCAACAACGCATCTGGCCAGGCTGATAATGGATAAGACCGCCGGGAATCCTTTTTTTGTTAATCAGTTCCTAAAGGCTCTGCAGGCCGATAACCTGCTCTGTTTTGACTTGCGGCGGCGTGAGTGGACGTGGAACATCGCCTCCATTAAAGACAGGAATATAAGTAACAACGTTCTGGATCTGATGGTCAGCAGATTGTGCAAGTTAACGGAAACGACCCAGCAAGTGTTGAAATTAGCCTCCTGTATCGGGTCGGTTTTTGACACTGCAACCATTTGCACGGTATGTGAAGAGCAACCGGAGGAATTGACTGAAAAGCTGGCGCCAGCTATTAAGGTTGGCCTGATCCAGAGTGTTGAAACGCCCGCTTCACTCCCCTCCGGCCAGACCTACCGTTTTCTGCATGACAGGGTGCAACAGGCGGCCTACAGCCTGATTGAAGATGAGAAGAAAAAAGAAACTCATCTGGAAATGGGGCGAATGCTCTTTCAGAATATCGACAAGAGTAGTCTCCATAAGAAGATATTTTTAATAACCGACCACTATAATATCGCCATAGAACTTCTTGAAGACAAGCGTGAAAAAATCGAAATCGCCACTCTGAATTTATCAGCTGGCGACAGGGCAATTTCGACAATGGCCAACGAGGCGGCGACAGAGTATTTCCAGGCGGGTCTTTCTTTGTTACCGGAGAATTGTTGGGAAGAGAATTATTCTCTGACTTTTGATCTTACCTGCGGACTAATCAAATCCTCATATTTGACAGCTTCTTATATAAAAGCTGAAGAACTATGCAATATTGCCATTCATAAAGCGCGCGGTTCTTTAGACAAATCAAGCGTCTATACCATGATGTGCTACAACTTGACATTGCAGAATAAAATGGAAGAAACTCTGAGAACCGGCTTGGACGCCCTGAAAATTCTCAACATTCCCCTGCTGGAAAATCCTCCCGAAAACCTCGACATCGATGAACTGCGCGATCTGGCTGAGATGACCGATCCAAACAAACTGGCGGCCATGTCCATTCTTGTGAAAATTATCTCCTGCGCTCTGGTTACACAATCCCCACTTATGATGCCCCTTATCTACACCATGGTAGATCTCAGCGCCAAACATGGTAACAGCAGTAGAGCTCCATTCGGTTATGTCTGGTACGGTTGCTCCCTTTGCTGGAACGGGAAGGACATGAAAATCGGTTATAATTTTGGCCGTTTGGCAATAGACATCTTGGGAAAATTCCAATCGCGGGAAGTCGAGACCACAGTACTGCACCAGTTTAACTCTTTTATCCGGCACTGGTGTGAGCATGAGAACCATTCTTTGAATGAGTTCCCACATGTAGTTGAGGTTGGCAAAGAAACAGGCGATGTCGAATACGGGACCTATGTCGCCGTCAATTACGTAGCGAATCTTCTCTTGTGCGGAGAACCTCTAGCTATCGTGCAAGAGAAACAACGCCCCTATCTCGACTGGGTCGCCAGCACCCGGTTCTCTTTTTCTCTCACCTACGGGAGTATATTTGCTCAGGCGGCTCAATGTTTGATGGGGCAAGGAACTGGTGGCGGTGAACTGATTAAGGGTGATTTCATGGATGAAGAGAAGTTGATTCCTGAAATGCTCAAAACAAAAAATAACCTGAATCTTTTTGCATTATTTGCCGCCAAAGCGATGTTATCTTACTTTAATGGACGTTTCCACGAGAGCGCGCTCTTTGCTTGCGAAGCCGAGCAGTATGAGTTGGCGATTGGTAGCCTGTTGCCCGTTACACAAGTCCCTTTTTACGGAGCCCTCGCCATCCTGAAAATCTCCCGGCCCGGCTCTGGAATTGATCCCGAACATGCAAAAAGACTGGAAAACTATGAAGGGAAATTAGGGCGATGGGCGGAGCATGGGGGGATGAATTTTCAACATAAACTTGATCTTGTTCTTGCGGAAAAAGCCCGGGTACAAAGTAATCCCTGGCTGGCTGTAAAGTTATATGAACAAGCGATAAAAGGCGCCAAGGGAAATCAATACATGCACGAATATGCGCTCGCATCTGAACTGGCGGCGTCTTTCTACCGGGATGAAGGGTTAGATGAGATGACCGGAAGCGCAATAAATAACGCCTATCGACTGTACGATACCTGGGGCGCTTTACCTAAATTGAAACAGTTGCGCCAAGGGTACTCAAAATGGTTAACCGAAGAATCGGTGGAACCGAAACAGTTGCAATCCCTGGGTAAATCTCTCGATATGCATTCGATCATTAAATCGATGAGCGCTCTTTCTGAAAATATTGTACTCAGCAATCTGCTGACCCGCATGATGGATATTGTGATCGAGAATGCTGGCGCCCAACGAGGAGCCATAATACTGAAAAACAAAAATGAATGGTTTGTTGAGGGAGTTAGCGACATCGAAACAGGCCAGACAGATGTTCTTATGTCAGTCCCACTGGTGAAGGGCGACTTACTTCCTCAAAAAGTGGTTAATTATATCATTCATACGGGCCAAAAACTGCACCTGGCAAATGCCTGCCAAGTGGGTCAATTTATCAATGACAGCTTCATCCGCCAACATCAAACAAAATCGATTCTTTGTCTACCACTTATCAACCATGGAGATTTCAACGGCGTTCTCTACCTGGAAAACAATCTTATCGAAAACGCTTTTACCCCGGATCAACAAGAAATCCTGGAGATACTTCTTTCCCAGATATCTATTTCCCTTGAAAATGCCACTCTATATTCCGGGATTACCAATTCCCTGAAAGAAAAAGAGGTGCTCCTTCACGAAATACATCATCGGGTAAAGAATAACTTACAGATTATTTCCAGCCTGATGATGCTTCAATCCCGGCAAATTGATGATGAAAAATATCAGGCCATTTTTCGAGGTAGCGAAAATCGTATAAAGTCCATGTCTCTGGTTCATGAAAAACTGTATCAGACCAAAGACCTTGGCAATATCGACTTTGGTGATTATACAAAAAGCCTTGCCCATCAGATATTTCACTCTTTAGGGGCAAACCCTCAGATGATCAATATGAATATAGAGGCTGATGAAATATTTCTTCCCGTCGATAAGGCTATCCCTTGCGGTTTGATTATAAATGAATTAATTACCAATTCCCTTAAACACGCCTTTCCCGGTGATCGGAAAGGTGAACTCAGTATTAAAATGCTGAAGGTGGCAAGGAATGGAGGGCTGACAGAAGACTTGAAGCCATCAATTCAACTGGTTGTTAGCGACAACGGTATAGGGTTTCCGGAAGACTCTGACTTCTTGAATACCAGCTCCCTGGGTTTAACAATTGTCACCAATTTAGTTAGACAAATTCGTGGAGAAGTTAAAATGAGCGGGGATAAAGGTACAGAGTATAAAATAGAGTTTCTGGCATGATGATTATGAAACATGGTGATAAGTAATGGATAAAAAAACAATCCTGATAGTGGAAGATGAAAGCCTGGTAGCGCTGGATTTGCAGGCGCGACTGGAGGCCATGAACTATTTCATTCCGGTTATTGTGGATACCGGTGAAGACGCTATTAAAAAAGCCGAAGAGCTCAAACCAGATTTAATTCTAATGGATATTGTACTGCTCGGCGATGTGGACGGCATTGAAGCCGCTGATCAGATACGCTCCCGATTTGATATCCCGGTGATATACCTTACAGCCAATACGAACCAGGAGATATTAGAAAGGGCAAAGATTACAGAACCCTTTGGTTTTTTGATCAAACCCTTTGAAGAGAGGGAATTGCATATCACCATAGATATGGCCTTGTACAAAGACCAGATGGAAAAGAGGTTAAAAGAAAATGAAGAAAGGCATCGTTCCTTAATAGAGACGATGACTTCGATAATCTGGATCGCGGACGCCTCGGGTGGTTTTTTGGCTCCTCAGCCATCGTGGGAAAAATTTACTGGACAGCCCTGGAGTGAGCATAAAGGTTTTGGGTGGACGAAAAAAATTCACCCTGGCGATAGAGAACGCATACAGGAAGGCTGGGCGAAGGCTTGCCGGGAACTGTCACTTCATGAAACCTGGGGCCGTGTTTGGAACGCCAGTTTGAATGAGTGGCGCGATTTCGAACTAAGGGTGGTCCCAATTATGAATCTGGACGGCTCACTACGTGAATGGGTTGGAGGCGTTACGGACATCTCCGAGCGAAAAAAGGTAGCGGAAGAGTTGAATCAGTACGCGCATATAGTGTCGAGCACCTCTGACATGATGGCTATGCTGAACAAGAAGTTCAAATATGTTGCTGTTAATGCGGCATACATGGCGGCATTTGGAAAGACCAAGGGTGAGTTTATTGGACACACTGTCAGCGAGGTATTCGGCGATGAGTTTTTTGATAAAGTTATAAAGCCTTCCGCCCTGAATTGCCTGAATGGGGAAAATGTAAATTATCAGGCGTGGTTTGAGTTTCCAGCTACCGGGCGAAAGTATATGGATGTTAGATATAGCCCGTATATCGGTGTCGGAGACGAGGTAACAGGTTTCGTTGTGAATGCCCGCGATACTAGTGTGCAACAAGAGATGCACGAAAAACAGATCGAGATGGAGAAGCAAGTACAACACGCCCAGAAGCTGGAAAGCCTTGGAGTGCTGGCAGGAGGGATAGCCCATGATTTCAACAACATCCTTACGAGCGTTCTAGGTTATGCGGAACTTGCGTTGGAAGATATGTCGCAAGCGTCACCAGCGCGTTCATATGTTGAGGCGATTTCGGAATCATCCAAACGGGCCGCTGACCTTACAAGGCAGATGCTGGCATATTCTGGTAAGGGAAGATTCATTATCAGGAAAATCAGTTTAAACGAGATCATTGAAGAGATGGTCCGCCTTCTTGAAGTCTCAATTTCAAAGAACGTTATCCTGAAGTACAACTTGTCAAAGGATCTCCCTGCCATTGAAGTGGATGTCACCCAGATACACCAGGTGGTAATGAATCTGATAATAAACGCTTCAGAAGCGATTGAAGATAAGAGCGGTGTAATATCCATCACAACCGGCGCGATGGAGTGTAGCAAGGCTTACCTAAAAAACGCATGGCGTGTCGATAACTTGGCGGAAGGCCTTTATGTTTATCTGGAAATAGCCGACACTGGATTCGGAATGGATAAGGAGGCGATGGAGAAGGTGTTTGAACCTTTTTTCACAACCAAATTCACTGGACGCGGGCTTGGGATGGCGGCTGTTCAAGGTATTGTCCGTGGTCATAAAGGCGCTATAAATATTTACAGTGAGGTTGGCAAAGGAACAACGTTCAAAATTCTGTTTCCTGCAACTTACGATAGCGTGGATACAGCAGGACCAAGCCCGGATGTAAAAGACAAAATACCTGTAGAAGGCGTTGTATTGCTAGTCGATGATGAGGTGACAGTGCAGACTGTCGGTAAAAGGATGTTGGAGGGAATTGGATTAACCGTTGTCACAGCGTCCGATGGGGTGGAGGCTCTGGAAATATATCGCAAACGACCCGGTGAGTTTGCCCTGGTACTGCTTGACCTCACTATGCCTCGCATGGGCGGAGAGGAGTGTTTCCGGGAACTTCGCCAGATTGACAAAGATTTGTGCATTATCATGACCAGCGGCTACAGCGAGCAGGATGTTGCCCAAAAATTCATAGGCAGAGGAATGACTGGATTTATAGAGAAGCCCTTTCATATGGCCAATATGAGACGTATTGTAAGAGAGGCAATAAGCAAAAGGAACTGAATTAGAAGAATATCTGTTGGGTTGATTCCTATAGCAAGCAGGGTCTTGACCCTGTAAAGACACTGTAAATAATTCTGTGTAACTGCCCTTTTACATATTTGTTGGCATCCTGTTTTCAAACTCAATCATAAACCTATTCAGCGCAGGTTTCCAGTTTCTGATTGGCAGTGTCCATCTTTTTGCCGCCGCATTGATGGCGAGATAAACAACTTTCAGCGCCGATTGATCGTGTGGAAATATTTTTCGATTGTTGATCGCCTTACGGATAACGCTGTTCAACGACTCAATGGCGTTCGTCGTGTAAATCACACGCCTGATCTCGTCGGGATAATCGAAGAGTGTTATAAGGTTGGGCCAATGCTTGCGCCACGATTTGGCGATGGTCGGGTACTTGCCATCCCAATGTTTGGCGAATGACTCAAGCTCGCACTCGGCTTCGTCCACAGTTACCGACTGATATATTTTTTTCAGGTCCGCCGCCACGGCTTTGCGATCTTTCCACGATACAAACTTCAGTGAATTGCGCACCATATGCACAATGCAAAGCTCGATTTTCGTCTGCGGAAAGGCTGTGTTGATCGCTTCGGGGAAACCGCTCAGACCATCGACGCAGGCGATGAAAATATCTTTCATGCCACGGGTTTGAAGCTCCGTTAAAATCGACAACCAGAACTTTGCGCCTTCAGTCTCGGCAATCCACAGTCCCAATAGCTCTTTCTGACCGTCAAGGTTGATCCCCAACGCAATGTAGACCGCCTTGTTTATAACCCGTTTGTCCTGTCGAACCTTCGTAACCGTTCAATGTTCCGCATCTTTTCTTGTGAGTAATTGTTTGTCATGATTGTCCTTCGATATTCATTGGAAGGTAATCCGTATGAAAGGTTCCAAGAGGATTGGCGGTAAAAGTCGGAGTACGGTATTTTGGGAAA